>JBKQKP010000375.1:0-4739 GCA_052147435.1 Polyangiaceae bacterium
GTGATCCGCGATCACGAACGGCGGTCCGACAGTTACTGCTTCGTCGCGGTGTAGGAGTAGCTGCAGTTCGAGAGCACGCCACCGTCGGCGTACGTCTCGGTCTCCGTGCTCGTGCCCGAGTAGCCGCTCGAGGTCACAGACTCGGTCGACGTCGAGGTGATCGTGAGCCCTTCGACGTTGCCGGTGCAGGTCGTGGTGCAGTTGCTCGAGGTCGTGCACGCGATTCCAGAGTCCACCGTGCTGGGGGGGCCGGCATCGACCGGGAGGGTGATCGTCGCGTTGGACGGCGTCTGGCAGAAGCCGGAGTCCGAGCCGCTGATGTAGACGACCGAGTAGGTCCCGTTTGCCGGTATGCACGAGCCGCCACTGCTCGAGCCGCTGCTGGAACCGCTCGAACCGCCGCTCGAGCCTCCACTGGAGCCACCACCGTCGGTCTCCGGCGCGTTCGGCGTCGTCGACGACGTACAGGCCATCGCGGCGACGAGAACCGACGAGACGAAACCGATACCCAATACGATTCGATAGTCCTTCATCACAGACTCCCTCCTAAGGGCACGATGGTGAGCCCCGCCGTGTTGGGGGCGGAACCTATCGGCCTGCGAAGGCCGAGTCACGACTTTCCGTTCCGGCTGGAAGCCCCTGAGCCTGCCCCCAGACGAACATCCGCTTGAACGTGTAGAAGAACGGCCTCGCGTCCGCGACGTGCGCGAAGAGCGCCTCGCGGTACCTCGCGAGGAACGCCGCATACATCTCCGCGCTCATTCGCTTCGCGTAGTCGGTGAGCGTCGTCCCCTTCACCCACTCGATCACGTCCTCGCGCGACGCGAGCCGGTGCGTGTAGACCTGCATCCGGACGTTCATTTCGGTGAAGCCGAGGCGATCGAGCAGCGTCGCGTACTCCTCGAGCGCGAGGTTCGACGACTTGCGGACGAAGCCGCCGAGCGCCTCGCGGAAGGGAGGCTCGCGGGCGACCTCCCCGGCGACGGCATGGGACGGGTGATCGTCGTTCGCGGGGACCTGGACGGCGAGCTGGCCGCCGGGAGCGAGCGCCTCTTTCAGTCGCGCGAAGAGCGCGTGGTGCCCCTCCACCCAGTGCAGCGCCGCGTTCGAGAAGACGAGGTCCACCGGCGCGTCCGGCTGCCAGTCCTCGATCTGCGCGCGCACGAAGCGGAGGCCGTCGCGGGCGAAGGGGGCGGCCTTGGCGAGCATCGTCTCCGAGCTATCGACCCCGACCGTCTCTCGGGCGCCGAGCTTCGCGTGAAGCTCGCTCGTCAGCTCTCCTGTGCCGCAGCCGAGATCGACGACGCGCATGGCGGGGCGCGGGTGAACGAGGGCGAGGAGGTCGAAGAAGGGGCGGCTCCGCTCCGCCTTGAATCGCTCGTACTGCGCAGGGTCCCACCGGCTCGGGGTGCTGGTCATCCCCCGAGCCTAACTTGTCATCCTGAGCGCAGCGAAGGATCCCCCCCGAAGAGGCTCAGAGCACCTGCGTGCAGTACGTGTTCGTCGAGCACGACGACGCGCATGCCGTCTGGCAGATGCAGGTCTGGAGGTTCTGAGCCTCGGTTGCGCCCGTCGAGTAGTCGTCGATGCAGGTGTCCTCGCACGACGTGTTGCCCGGGGTACAGTCGGACATGCACGACTCGAAGCTGCTGCAGTTGGCGTCGCCGTTGCACGCCGTGTACTGCGACGAGCAGGTGGCGCTCTCGGCGGAGACTTCGCAGCTGGAGCACTCGGTCGAGGACTGGCAGACGCCGCTCGAGCAGGTGCCGCCGTCGCACGAGTTTCCGCAGGAGCCGCAGTCGGTGCTCGAGGTCTGGAGGTTCTGGCAGCCGTCAGCGCAGCTCGTGTAGCCGCTCGTGCAGGTCGTACCCGAGACGCAGAGCCCTTCCGAGCAGTAGTCGGTGCTCGGGCAGGCGTAGCCGCAGTCGCCGCAGTTCGTGTTCGAGGTCTCGAGGTTCACGCAGACGCCGCTGCAGCTGGTGAGGGGGCTCGTGCAGCCCGTCGTCCCATAGCAGGTGCCGCTCTCGCAGTAGCCCGACCCGCAGGAATGGCCGCAGGATCCGCAGTCGGTGGCCGAGGTCTCGAGATCCTGGCAGCCGTCGCTGCACATCGTCGTGTCGGAGCCGCACCCCTCGACCGTCGTCGTCTCCATGGAGATCGTCGAGAGGTCGAGGTAGCCGAGCGGCTGAACGGTGACGCCCGAGAGCGACCCCTGCGTCTTGCCGTCGGTCTTTTGCTCGAGGTGCTGACGCATCACAGAGATGGAGATCGCCGGGCTCCCCACCCCTGCGACCGCGGAGACGACCGCGGCCGGGACCGTGAAGGCCCCCGTCGCGTCGGTTGCCGGGCACTGCGCGGTCCCCTTGGGGCCCGTGACGCTGACGGAGATGGCGTCGCTTCCCGGGGTCCAGCCGAGGGCGAGACCCGCGGGGCTGTAGACGTTGGCCGCCGTGAGGGTGGAAATCGAGGGGACGGTTTGCAGGAGCGTCGTCGCCTTGACCGTCTCCTGGAAGGCCTGGAAGCCTGCCCCGGCCGCGCCGGAGCTCGTGATCTGAATCTCCTGCCCCCAGACGAGGGGGTTCGTGAGGGCCGTGTTCGTGAGCGCATAGGACGGCGGGATGAGCGTGACCGGCGTAGCGATCCCGGCGCCGGAGAAGATCAGGTCGCCCGCGTCGAAGGACTGGATCGGCTGGCAGGCCTGGGTGCTCGGGGTCGGGAAGTAACAAACCTCCCCCGTGGGACACTGGGCGGTGCACGCCGCCTGGCAGGTCGGCTGACAGCTGGCGTCGAGGGTGCAGGTCTGGTCGGCCTGGCAGAGGGGGCCGGTCGTGCCGTCACAGATGGCCGGGGCGGCGATGGTGCAGCCGGAGATGTTGGTGTTGCACTGGCTGACCTGCGAGGCGTCGGGGATGAACGACGCCGAGATCTGGGGGGTGAAGGTGCCGTTCGCGCCGGAGAGGTGGCTCTCCCCGATGGTGATGGTCCCCAGGGCGTGGGGGGGCTCGTTCGTGGGCTGGACGCCGCCGTCGCTCTGCGTGAGCGGAGCGCTCGTGAGCGGATTCGAGCTCGAGCTGCTGCATCCGGTGCTGGCGATCGCGAGCGCGAGCGCGGCCAAGGTCGTCGAGGAGGAGATAAGTCCGAGCTTCATCGGGGTGGGTCCTTGTGAAGAGCTGCCTTCGACCCAGTGCTACGCGCGCGGCTGGTGGATCTTCCCCACCGGGGGCGCGGCGCCCGCGGGGAGACGGAACGGGTGGCTCTGCCGCCCGGCCTGCCTCGGCCCCGGGATGCTTGGGTGCGGGCGAGGCGCCGGCGAAAAATGAAGTTGAACCGACGTCTTACGAAAGGCGCGTTGGTCCGAGCTTTTCCTTCGGGCGCACATTCCGCGTAACCGGGCTACGCGGAACTCTCATCGACGAGGGCTCGGCGCTCGTCGACGAGAGCCCAGCACTCATCGACGAGAGTCCGGCACTCGTCGACGAGAGGCCGGCGCTCATCGTCGAGTGCGGCCCAGCCGACGACGAGGAGCGCGTTCTCGTCGTCGAGCTCACCCCTGCAGCGTGCTCCGCGCGATGACGATCCGCTGAACTTCGCTCGTTCCTTCGTAAATCGTCGTCACGCGGACGTCCCGCAGGTGGCGCTCCGCGGCGAACTCGCGCGTGTAGCCGTAGCCGCCGTGAACCTGGACGGCGCGGTTGCAGATGCGGTTCGCGGCTTCGCTGGCGTAGAGCTTCGCCATCGACGCTTCGCGCGAGAACGGGCGACCCGCCTCTTTGAGCCACGCCGCGCGCATGCAGAGGAGGTGGGCAGCGTCGAGCTCGGTCTTCGAGTCCGCGAGCTTCCACTGGATGGCCTGGAAGTCCGCGATCGGATGACCAAACTGCTTTCTGTCCTTCGCGTAGGCGACCGACTCCTCGAGGGCCGCGCGGGCGATGCCGATCGCCTGGGCGCTGATGCCGATACGGCCGCCGTCGAGCGCCATCATGGCGATCTTGAAGCCCCCCTCCGGCTCGCCGAGGAGCGCGCTTTCGGGGAGCCGCACGCCGTCGAGCTCGAGCGGGACGGTGTTGGACCCGCGGATGCCCATCTTGTCCTCGGGGCGCCCGACCTTCAGCCCCGGCGCTCCCCCTTCGACGAGGAAGCACGAGATGCCGCGCGTACCCGGGTGCGTCGCGCGATCGCCCGTCCGCGCCCACACGACCATCACGCCCGCGTGGGCGCCGCTCGTTATCCATTGTTTCGCGCCGCGCAGGACCCACTCGTTCCCTTCGCGCGTCGCCGTCGTCGCCATCCCGCCGGGGTCGCTCCCTGCCTCCGGCTCGCTGAGCGCGAACGCCCCCGCCGCGTACGCGAAGCTCGCGAGCTTCGGGCAGTGCGTCTGCCGCTGCTCCTCCGTGCCGAAGCGGGCGATCACCTCCCCCACCATGTTCGTGACGGCCATCGTCACGGCCGTGGACGCGCAAGCGCGCGCCACTTCCTGCATGGCGAGCGCGTAGGCGACAGCTCCCGCCGCCGCTCCGCCGTAGGCCTCCGGCACGTTCACCGCGAGGAGCCCCAGCCCCCCGAGCCCCTTCAGGATCTCCCGCGGAAAGCGCTCGTGCTTGTCGATGTCCGCAGCCTGCGGCTGGATCACGCGCGTCGCGTAGTCGCGCGCCGCTTGCTGAACCATTCGCTGCGTCTCGTTGAGCTCGAAGTGCATGTCGGCCTTCACGTTCCCCCCGCCCTGCCTGCGGGGCGGGGGG
>JBKQKP010000376.1:0-115592 GCA_052147435.1 Polyangiaceae bacterium
GGCCTGCAGCAGGCGCAGGCCGAGCGCCCCGACCTGATCCTCCTCTCGATCGAGCTCCCGCGCATGAACGGGTTCTCGGTCTGCAACAAGCTGAAGAAGGACCCGGATCTGAAGGACGTCCCGCTCCTCATCATGTCGAGCGAGTCGAGCGACGAGACGTTCGAGCAGCACCGCAAGCTTCGCACCCGCGCGGAGGACTACGTCCACAAGCCGATCGCCTTCGGCGAGCTGGCGCAACACATCGAGCAGTTCGTGAAGCTCGAGGGGCAGGTCGGGAGCGAGGGGCAGATCGTCATCGAGGACGAGATCTCGATGGTGGCCGAGATGGAAGAGGAAGGGACGCAGATCGCCAAGAGGCCGCCGAACTTCGGCTCGCCCCCCTCGCACAGCGGCCAGTCCCCCAGCTCGACGACCGCGAAGAACACGGTCGACGCCGACATCGACGCGTTCACCGACGCCGCCTTCGGAATGCTCGAGGGGAACAACGAAGCGCCGAGCCTCGAGCCCGTCAACGGCCACGGCCGCGCCCCGAGCGAGCCCCCCCCTCCGCCTCCTCCCCCTCTCGCGCGCCCGCCGACGGGGCAGTTCCGCGCCGGTCCTCCGCCGATTCCACAAGCGGCTGCGCTAAGGCACCAGAGCGCCCCGTCGATGCCCGCGACGCGCCCCTCCACGATCCCGCGCGGCGGCGCGGACCCGATCGAGCTCGAGCGGCTCAAGGCGGAGGTGGAGCGCGCGAAGGCGGACACCGAGCGAGCGAAGGGGCGCGCCGCGGATCTCGAGCGAGAGCTCGCGTCGGCCCGGGGGGAGATCGCCCAAGCGCGTGAGGCCGCTTCGCACGGCGAAGACGACGCCGAGCGTGCCGCGCGCGCCGAGGCGGAGGTCACGCGCATGCAGCGCGACCTCGACGAGCTGAAGACGAAGCTCATCGCCGCCTCGAAGGGGGCGACTGGGGGCGTCTCGAGCCGCGAGTTCCTCGACCTGCGCGAAGCGCTGAACAAGAAGGACAAGGAGATCCTCAACCTGCGCGAGCAGGTGACGAAGAAGGAGCGCGAGGTCCTCGAGAACGCCGACAACCTCCTCGCGCTCGAGCGAGCCAAGTCCGAGCTCGAAGAGAAGGCCGGGGAGCTCGACCGCCACCTCGGCGACGCGAAGCAGAAGATCGAGAGCCTCTCCGCCGACAAGGATCAGGCGAAGAAGGCGAGCGAAGACTTCAAGGCCCGCCACGCCCGCGCCCAGGCCGATCTCGACGTGCGCACGAAGGAGCTCGCCGAGGCGAAGGCGCGCGCACAGGAAAACGAGGCCAGGGCCGAGGCGGAGATCGCGACCCTCCGGGCGGACTCGCAACAGTCGCTCGATCGCGAGCGCGAAGAACGCGACCGCGCGCTCGAGGAGGCCGAGGCCAAGCGGATGGCCGAGGCGGTCGCCGCGAAAGACGCGCTCGAGCAGGCGAAGGTGAACGCGGCGCGCGAACGGAGCGACGCGCTCCTGCAGCGAGAGCGGGAGCTACGCCAGGAGACCGACGGGAAGCTCGCGGCCTTGCATCGCGCGCACACCGACGAGCTCAACCGCCTGAAGAGCGACCACACGCAGAAGCTCGCGAACGCCGAGAAGACTGGGGCAGAGAAGCTCGCGGCGCGCGAAGTCGAGCTCGAGACTCGTCGGAGCGGCGAGGTCGCGGCGCTGAAGCAGGAGCGCGACGAGAAGATCGCCGGCATGGAGCGCGATCACCAGTCGCGGCTCGATCTCCTGAATCGCGAGCACGCGGAGAAGGTCTCGACGATCGAGGCAGACCGCGACGATCGCCTCGGACGCCTGAAGCGCGAGACCGACGAGAAGGTGGCGTCGATCGAGAACGACCGCGACGCCCGCGTGGCGGCCATCGAGGCGCGCCTTGCGCGCGAGCTCGACGAGGGGCGCGCCGTGGCCGAGGCCCAGAAGGCCGCGGCAGACGAGCAAGTGGCGTCGCTCGAGCGCCAGCTCGGCGAGGTTCGCGAGACGCTGGCGACCCTGCGCGACGCGAAGCTCGCCACGGACCAGGCGAACGACACTCGGATCAGGGATCTCGAGCAGAGCCTGGCCGAGACCGAGAAGGCGCGCGACCAGGCACAGAAGAGCCTCGGCGAGGCGCGGGACAAGATCGCGCAGATGGAGATCGACCTGTCCGGCGCGCGCGGCGAGCTCTCCGACACGCGACGCCAGCTCGACACGGAGACGGCGCGCGCAGCACGGGCATTCGCGAAGTGGGAGTCGGACCGAGCGTCGCTCGACAAGGCGAAGGACGCGCTGGCAGTCGCGCTCCAACAGATCGAAGACGCAGAGTCGCGCTCGCTGGATTGAGCTCTCGCGGCTAGAGCTTCGCGCGGGCGCGGACCTTGGTCGATTCGGTGCGCGCGGTCGCGGTGACGGCGGCAGCATCGAACCGCGTGCTCTCGCGGTCGCGAACGACGGGCTCGCCGTCGACGAGCACGTGCACCACGTCGCGAGCGCCGCACGCGTAGACCAACCGCGAGAAGACGTCCCCCCCCGGCTCCACGTGCGCCCCGTCGAGCCGGACGACGGCGAGGTCCCCCCGCTTCCCGACCTCGAGCGACCCCGTGACCGCGTCCAGCGAGAGCGCGCGCGCCCCGTCAATCGTCGCCAACCTCAGCGCCCGCCGCGCCGGCAACGTCGTCACGCCGGTGCGCACCTTCGCCAGAAGCGCGGCGTGACGAAGCTCGGTCCAGGGGTCCATGTTGTTGTTGCACGGCGCCCCGTCCGCGCCGAGCGCGAGCTGCACCCCCAGCGCGTCGAGCTCGGCCACCCGCGCGATGCCCGATCCGAGCTTCAGGTTCGCGCTGGGGCAGTGCACGATCCGCGTCCCCTCGCGCGCGATCACGTTCGCCTCTCCGACGCTGAGCTGCACCCCGTGCGCCAGGATCGCCCGCGGCCCTTTCACCCCCCAGGCGCGAAGCACCGCCACATCGTCGTCCCCGAGCTCCTTGCGCACCGCCTCCCGCTCCGCCGCGTGCTCGGCAACGTGCGTGTGCACCAGCGACCCGTCCCCCTTCGCCCGTTCCACGGCGCCGCGCACGAGCCTCTCGCTGCACGAGAGGACGAACCGCGGCGCGTACGCATACCCGATCCGCCCCCCACCTTTCCCCGTCCACTCGCGCGCGAGACGCTCGCTTTCGTCGAGGCTCTCCCGCGTGGACTCACGGAGCCCTTTCGGCACCCCTTCCCCCATGTCCATCATCGTCTTGCCGCTGACGGCGCGAATCCCGCTCCGGAGGCAAGCGTCCATCACCGCGTCGTGCGCGCGCACCGTCCCCATGTCGAGGATGGTCGTGGTCCCGGCGCTCGTCATCTCGAGGAGACCGAGCTCCGCGCTCGCCGCGAGCGACCGCTCGTCGTGGGCGGCCTCGAGCGGCCATATCCGCGACCGGAGCCACTCGAGGAGCGGCATGTCGTCTGCCATCCCGCGAAACAAGGCCTGACACAGGTGCACGTGCGCCTGCACGAACCCGGGGATCACCGCGCACCCGCGGGCGTCGATGACCCTCGCCACGCCACGCCGCGCCGCATCCACGCGCCCGACGGCCAAGATCGCGCCGTTCTCGAGGAGGATATCCCCCTCGACGACGCGGTCTTTTGCGTCGCAAGTCACGACCGTTCCCCCACGGACGAGCGTCTGCACGCGCATCCTCTAGCATGCTCCCTTGACCGGGCGCCCCCTCCCGTACACGCTCGCTCTCACGGTATGGCGCGCATTCTCGTCGTCGACGACAGCCCGACTCTCCGAAAGGTCGTCACCAGCATCCTGGAGCGTCACGGGTACGAAGCGATCGCCGCCGCCGACGGCATCGTCGCGCTCGATGCCCTGAACAAGGCCGAGGTCCCGTTCGACCTGGTTTTGCTCGACTTCGTGATGCCGAAGATGAACGGCTTCCAGTTCTGCCGCGCTGTCCGCACGAGCGAGCGGTTCGCGATGCTGCCGGTCGTCCTGATGAGCGCGAAGAGCGACAAGATCCGTGACCACTTCGTGGATCAGACCGGCGCGGTCGATGCCATCAGCAAGCCGTTCGACGCGCAGGCGCTCATCGTCGCGATCGAGAACGCCCTGCGCCGCGTGAGCCAGGGGCGCATCTCGGCCGCGCGACTGCCGATGGACACCGAGGACCTCGAGGTGAGCGCCGCGACCGACATCGGACAGCTGAAAGCGCGTGTCGCCCAGCAAGCCGCTTCGAAGATCGCCGCCGCCATCGCGCCGCTGATCGCGAAGGTCCCCAAAGATGCCATCGGCGATCGCGGGCAGATCGCGAGCGCTCTCGCGGCTGGGCTATCGGCCGACGTAGCGCGCGACGTCTCCGTGGCGCTTCGCCGGATCGACGTGGGGGAGGGTTCGCTGTCCCTCGCGGGAGACCTCGCGACGGTCCCGATCGGTGCGATCCTCCAGATGCTCCAGGTCGAGTGCAAGACAGGGGTCCTCCTCGTCTCGAACGGCCAGGGGAGCGAAGTCACCGTCACGATGCGCTCGGGGCTCATCGATCTCGTCCAGTCACGCGGAGCCGGAGACGAGTTCCGCCTCGGCCGCTTCTTCGTCGAAGAAGGGTTCGTGACCCCGCACGAGATCGACGCCCTCCTCCGCGACGCGCGCGGCGCGAACGGCCGCACGGGGGAGACCCCCTCGCTCGCCGACGCCCCCACCCCTACGTCCGACCGCATCTCTTCGATCCCCTCGGCGAGGTCGTCGTCGGGAGAGGTGGCCGCCCTGAAGCAGCGGGTGCTCCTCGGTGACGCGCTCCTCCAGTCCGGCCTCATCACGGAGGAGCAACTGAAGAGCGCGCTCGCGCGTCAATCGAGCGAGCTCGTTTACGAGGTGCTGCGTTGGCCGAAAGGGTGGTTCGAGTTCCGGATCGCGCTCGCTCCGATGCTCGCGCGAAAGGCGAAGCTGGGGCTGCCGGTCGCTTCGGTCGTCATGGAGGGGTTTCGCCGCGTGGATGAGTGGCGCCTCGTGGAGCAGGGGCTCGGGAGCTTCGAATCGAAGCTCGTGCGCGACCCTGTCGCGATCGACGCCCTCCGCCTCGACGACCTCGCGCGCCCGGAGCGAATCGTTCTCGAAGCGATCGACGGCGACCGGACGGTGCGGGACATCATCGCCGCGAGTCACATGTCGAGCTTCGACGCATGCCGCATCCTCCTGCAGTTCCTCGAGGCGCGGATCGTCCGCCGCCGCCAAACGTAGCGGGCTGACGGTGGAACCGAAGCGAGGCGGAGTGATCCTGCGACTCGACGGAGCGCTGTATTTCGTCCCCGCGTCCGTCGCGCTCGCCATCACCTCCGTGCCGGAGATCGCCCGCGTCCCCGGCGCGCCGGAAGCGCTCCTCGGGGCAGCCCTCCACGACGGCGACGTCGTCCCGGTCGTCTCGATCGGAAAGCCAGGCGTGGACCGAGCCATGCTCGGCGATGGGTCGATGCTGGTTTGCTCGTACCTGGGGGAGAAGGTCGGGCTCCTCGGCGCTTCGATCGTCGCCACGGGTCTCTATGAAGTGGACCCCGCGGCCGCAGACTCCGTGCGCCACGAGGGGGAGACCGCGCGCACGCTCGATCTCTCAGCCATCTACGCGCGCGTCCAGGGCGAGGGGTGGGCGGGGCGATGGCGCGCATGAGGGATGGAGAATCGCCTCTCGCTCGTCCGCACGGAAAGCGCAGGGGGCCGCGCCGTCCGTGGGGGTTCATCGTCTCCTTCGTGCTGTTTCTTGCGCTCTTCGCCGCGATCGTCGCCGCGCGCGTCTCGTTCAAGCTGATCGCACCCCACACCGTCTTCCCTTCCACGGGGACCACGCTCAGCCCCGAGAAGCGCGCCGACCTTGACCAGGAGCTCGACTTCAACCGCCCGTTCGATCGCGACCAGGCGATCGACTTCGCGCTCGACTACACGGCGCAGAGCCTCTCGCTGTCGCTCGGTCACCCGACGTCGTTCGACTTCGGCGCGGGCAAACGCGGGGGGAACTGCGTCGAGTACGCCGCCCTCTTCGTCGCGGTGTTCGAGGCCGCGTCCAAGCGCGCAGGGAGCACGGCACGGGCGGTGCGCGTCCGGAGCCAGGGGCGCGTCTTCAACAAGGTGGTCCCTCTGAAAGGCCTCGCCGATCACGACTGGGTCCTGGTCTACGACCCCTCGGACGGAGCGCGCATCTACCTCGATCCCACGTTCTACGACCTCTGGCTAAGCTCGAACCTGACGCGGAACGTGAAGGGGGGGGCGGAGATTCAGGTGCCGATCGACCCGCCCAAGTAACGCGCTCGCCCCGGCGTCGCGTTGCGAGCGTATTCTGAGCGGATGGTGAGGGACACGCCGAAGCGCCGCCTCCTCAAGCTGATCCGCCGGGCCGCGAAGACGGCGCGGCTCCAGGGGGGCGTCGAGGGGGATGCGGACGAGAACGCCATCTGGCTCGCGCATCAGCGAGCGCTCACGGTCGTTCGCGAGGGGGCAGAGTCAACGCAGCGGATCGCGTCCGGAATCGCGAAGCAGCGGGGGTCCGTGGATTCGCTCGGCGATCGATCACGCGCGGCGGGGGCGCGCGCGCAGGAGATGTCCACCGCGTTCGCCCGCGTGGTCGACTCGTTCGACCGCCTCGGTCTCGTCGCGCTCAATGCCGGGCTCGAAGGGGCGCGCCTTGGCGAGAGCGTGGGGAGGTCACTCCTGCTCGTCAGCGACGAGGTCCGCGCACAGACCTCCCGCGGAGGGGACAGCGCACGCGAGCTCGCGACGACGCTCGCGGAAATCAGCGGAGAGCTCGGGCAGCTCAACACGCAGCTCGATCAGGTCCGCGAGCTCGCGTCGGATGTCGCCCACGAAGCGGCGCGCGCCTCGGCGGCCGGGGCGGAGGCGGACCGGCTCCTCATGGAGATGTCCGAGGGGCTACGCCGTACGACCGACCGCGATCCGGAGACGGTGATGGCGATCGCCGAAGCTGGAGAGCACGCCAGGGCGCTCGTGGCGTCGCTCGGAGGGCTGAGCGGGAAGGTGCCGCGCGCGCTACTCGTGTCCGCGCTTCGCCCGGTCCTCGAGCCGCTCGCGCGCGTCCTCGCGGAAGACGAGGCGGGAGAAGAGGAGCCCGCGGTGTGAGCGCGCGCGATCCCGAGCTCGGCCGGCTTCTGCTCCTCGAGCTCGAGCGCCATCTGCAGACGCTCGTGGGAGACGTCGATACAGAGGGGGTTCATCGCGCCGTTCACGCGCTGAAGGGCTCCGCGGGGCTCGCAGGGGAGGCCGAGCTCGCGAGCGCTCTGCAACGGCTCGAAAGGCGGCTGAAGAACGACGACCCTGACGCGCAACGAGAGGTCGTCGAGGTCGTACGGACGGCCATCCAGCGCCTCGCGGCCGGCGAGAGCGCGATGCTGGCGGAGTGGCCTCTTCCACCGGAGGGGCTCGTCGCGCTGCCGCTCGAAGCCGGGACGCGAGCGCAGTACGTTGCGGAGGTCGCGGACCGGCTCGCGCAGGTCGATGTCGCGCTCGGCAGCGCGGGCGATCCGATCGAGGCGGCGCTCGTGATCTACCGCCAAGTGCACACGCTCAAGGGGGCGGGGAGCGCCGTCGGGGACGAGCCGATGACCTGGTTTTGCCACGGGCTCGAGGAGCGTCTTCGCCCCGCGTCGGCGAGCAAGGACGCGGCGACGCACGCCCTTCAAGAGGTCGCGCGGCTGCGTGGCGTGCTCGGCGGATTGGTAGAGGACCCGGAGAGCGCGCTCCGGACGCTGCGCGCGACCTACGGGCGCAGGCCGATCAGCTCGCTCCCCGCCCAACCGCCGAGCGTGCGCCCCTTCGACGACGAGCCCCGCTCGGTGCCAGAGGAGGCGACCGTGCGCGTCGCGGCTGCATCGGTCGATCGGCTCATCGATCGGTTCGTCGCCCTCGGTGTGGCGCGCGAGCGCGTGTCGGTGCGAAGCGAGCGCGCTCGCGACGGTTCGCGCACCGTGCGCCGTCTCCGATCCGACCTCGCCGAGGCCTTGCGCCTGATTGGCCCCCCGCGCCCATGGGGAGCTCCCGCCGCCGCGCTCCGCCGCGTTCAGCGCGCGATCGTGAGCCTGGGCGCGCTCGGCGACGACCTCGAGCAGGCCGCGCTCGATCTCCGCTCGACCGACCAGGCCTTGCGCGACGGCGCCGTCGAAGCTCGCGCGCACCTGACCGCGATGCGACAGACGCCGCTGCGGCGCATCTTCGCTCGTCTCGCGACCGCCATCGAAGCCGAGGCGCGCCGTTCCGAACGGAGCGTCATCGTGCGCACGCTCGGCGGAGACGCGACCATCGACAGGCGTCTCGGCGACGCGCTCATCGAGCCGTGCCTCCAGCTCGCGCGAAACGCCGTGGCGCACGGGATCGAGCCGCCGAGCGCGCGGGTGTCGACGGGAAAGCCGCGGATGGCGACGATCACCTTGTCAGCCGAGAAGGTCGGCCAGCGCCTCCGGATCGTGATCGCCGACGACGGCCAGGGGGTCGATGTCGCCGCCGTTCGTTCCCGCGCCACGGACACCGGCGCCGTCACCCCCGCGCTCGCCGAAGCGGCCGACGACAACACGCTGCTCGCCCTTCTCTTCCTCCCCGGCTTCTCGACGCGAGAGAGCTCCGATCTCCTCGCGGGTCGCGGCATCGGGCTAGACATCGCCCTCGGAGCGGTCCAGCGCCTCGGCGGGACGATTCGTCTCTCGAGCCGGCACGGCGAGGGGTTCGAGGCGCGGATCGATTTGCCGATCGAGAGCGGCTTGGCGCGCGTCCTCTGGGTCACCGCGGGGGGGGACGAGTACGCGCTCCTCGCTTCGAGCGTTCGAGGGGTGAGGCGCAACGACCGAGCGGATGCCGATCGGATCCCGCACCTGTCGGCCTGCGTGGAACCGCGACCGAACGAGCGCGCGCTCTTCGCGATCGATCTCGACGCGGACGACTCGGAGCGCGCCGGCCCCTTCGTCCTCGGCGTGGACGACGTGGGGCGCTCCGAGGAGGTCCTCCTGCGCCCGTT
The DNA here is from genome assembly GCA_052147435.1 of Polyangiaceae bacterium. Lineage (GTDB taxonomy): Bacteria > Myxococcota_A > Polyangia > Polyangiales > Polyangiaceae > JBKQKP01. Next base: position 8,991 of record JBKQKP010000376.1, read on the forward strand.
GGGGATGCTGCTCGCGTCGATGGGGCCGTTCGCGGGGGCGATCTTGCGAGGCGATGGTCAGCTTCGCCTCGCGGTGGACACGTATGCGCTCGCGCCGCGCGCCCGTGCGCTAGGCCGGATCCCCGATGGACGCGCGAGCGACTTTCCGTCGCGCCCCCCGCCGTCGAGCCGCCGCGCGGGGACCGTGTGAGCGTTCGCTTCGAGCGTATGGCAGAGGGGGACGTGGCGGAGGTCGCGGCGATCGACGAGGCGTCCTTCCCGCAAACGCGCCCCGCGGAAGAGCACATTCGCGAGGAGCTCACGCGCCCCTGGACGCGCGGCTGGGTCGCTCGAAAAGGCTCCGGCGTCGTCGGGTATCTCTTGTCGTGGCACGTGGTCGACGAGCTCCACATCCTCCAGGTCGCCACCGCCGTGCTCCACCGTCGCGAGGGGATCGGTCGCGGTCTCGTCGAGGAGGCGCTCGCCTTTTCCGCTGTCGAGCGCGTCCGTCTCATCCTCCTTGAAGTGCGCAGGTCGAACGCCGCCGCGATCGCGCTCTATCGAAAGCTCGGATTCGCCGCGAGCAACGTGCGGCGCGGGTACTACACCGATGGGGAAGACGCGGTGGAGATGCTCTTGGAGCTCGATCCCGCCACCGGCGCGCGCGTTTCGCGGGTCGACGAGGCCGGGATCGATGTCTGAGACCGCGAGTTCAAAGCCAGGTCGCCCGCCGAGTGTTAAAGAAGGGGTGATGCATCGGTTCGCCCGGATCGCGACGCTCGCCTCTGTGGCCCTGGCCGCCCAGTTCGCTCGCGCACAGACGGCCCACAACGCCCCCTCCGCAACCGCAGCGACCGGTTCGCCACTGGCGACTGGCCTCGAGGCGCTCCGTACGTCGGACTACGCGCGCGCCATCCAGACGCTCTCGGCCATCCACGGAGCCGACGCCCCCGCGGCGCAGGTCGCGCTCTCGCGGGCAATGATCAGGACCGGGCGCTACGATATTGCGGAGCAGACCGCGAAACAGGTTGGCGGGACGGCGGCAGAGAGACTCGCCGCGATCCCGGTACGCGCCGAGGCGCTTTTTCGCGTCGGCAAAGTCGCCGACGCGATCAAGCTGCTGGAGGCCAACGCGGGGGGCACGGGCGTGGGGGCGCGACGGGTGCGTCTCCTCCTGGGCGAGTACCGCATCGCGAGCGGCCACCGGGCAGACGCGGACGATCCGCTGATGAAGATCGTCGAGGAGTACAACGACGGAACGATCGCGAACACGGACTCCGAAGGCTTGGCGATCGCGGGGCGCGCCGCCTACTTGCTGCGCGTGCCGAAGGATGCCAATCGAGCCTTCAACGAGAGCGAGGCGGCGGGAAAACGCTTGGAGACGCTGCTCTGGCGCGCCGACCTGTTCCTCGAGAAGGAGGACACGGGTCACGCGGGCGAAGTCTTGGGCGAGGGGCTCGGAGTGGCTCCGAACGACCCGGAGCTGCTCGTCGCGATGGCGCGCGCGACGCTCGAGGACGCGCTCGATTTCGACGGCGCCGAGAAGCTCGTCGCCAAGGCGCTGGCCGTCAACCCGAAGCTGTGTGCCGCCTTCGCAATCCGCGCGGGGCTCGCGCTCCGCGACATGAGCCTCGCGGGGGCCGACGCCGCCGTGAGCGCGGGGCTCGCCGTGAACCCGAACGACCTCGAGCTCTTGAGCCTGCGCGCAGCGACGCGGTTTCTCGCCGACGATCGCCCGGGCTTCGAAGCCGCGAAGAAGGAGGTGCTCGCGCGAAACGCCGAGTTCTCGCAGATGTACTCGATCATCGCGACGTACGCGGAATGGGAGCACCGCTACGACGACATCGTCGCGATGATGAAGGAGGCCGTTCAGCTCGACCCCGAAGACGCGGAAGCCTGGGCGATGCTGGGGCTGACCGAGACGCGCAGCGGGGACGAGACGAGCGGGCGCGACGCGCTCACGCGCGCGTGGTCGAAAGACCACTTCAACGTTCGCGTCCTGAACACGCTAAACCTCTATGACGACATCGATCTTCACTACGAGACCGTAGGGACGATCCCCATCCGTGTACGGCTCCCGAAGGACGAGAAGAAGATCCTCGAGCGCTACATCCCTCGCTTCCTCGACGAGGCGTGGGGCTCGATGAAGGCCCGCTACAACTTCGTGCCGACGACTCCCGTGCAGGTCGAGCTCTACGCGAAGCGGGAACAGTTCGCCGAACGGACGAGCGGCCTGCCCAACGTCGGCATCGACGGAGTCTGCTTCGGGCATATGCTCGCGGCCACATCCCCGCGCGCCGCGCCAAACAATTGGGGCAACGTCCTCTGGCACGAGCTCGGCCACGTCTTCGCGATCCAGCTCTCGAAGAACCACGTGCCGCGCTGGTTCACGGAAGGCCTGAGCGAGTACGAGACGATCGCGCGGCGGCCGGAGTGGAAGAGGGAGATGGATCCCGACTTGTACATGGCGCTGACGGAGAACCGCCTCCCGAGCGCCGCGGACATGAACCACGCGTTCACGCACGCGACGGACGTGAGCGACATCGGCATCGCGTACTACGCCTCGAGCCAGATGCTCGTCTTCACGGTCGAGCAGTTCGGGATGCCGAAGGTCGTCGACGCGCTCAAGCTATGGGGGCAAGGGGTGCGGACGCCCGACGTCATCCAGCGCGCGTTCGGCCTTTCGGCCGGCGACTACGACGCGCGGTATCGCGCATGGGAGATGCAGAAGCTCGCGCGGTACAAGGGGCAATTCATGTACCGCGAGCGCGCGATCCCGCTCGACGACGCGAAGGCGAAGGTGGCCTCGGCGCCGAACGACGCGAAGGCGCACGTCGAGCTGGCGATGGCGCTATTGCATGGTCCCAAGGCGCAGGACGCGAAGATGGAGCTCGACACGGCGCTCCGGCTCGATCCGACGAACATGACCGCGCACTACGTCGCTGCGAAGCTTTCGATGGACGACCCCGGGATCGCCAAGGTTCACCTCGACGCGATCAAGAGCGCGGGGGGGGACGGCTATCAGGTCGAAATGGGGCTCGCCGAGATCGCCGAGAAGCGGAAGGACGCTACGGCGATCCGCCCGGCGCTCGAAGCCGCACACCGCTTCGACTCGTCGCAGATCGAGGCCGTGGTGGGGCTCCTGAAGCTGGCCAAGGCCGAGAACCGCGCCGGCGACAAGCTCAACCTTCTCCGGGAGCTCGCGATGCTCGACCAGCACAACCGCGAGGCATGGGCCTTGCTCCTTCAGATGCTCGTCGACGGCAAACAGTGGGACGAGGCGAGGAAGGTTGGCGAGTCGGCCATCTTTGTCGACGTCGAGAGCCCGCTGATGCACACGAACTACGCGCGCGCCCTCGCTGCCACGGGGGCGCACGACAAGGCGATCTTCGAGCTCGAGAGCGCGCTCGCGTGCGACCCAAAGCCGCCGGACGCCGCCACCGCGCATGCGCTGCTCGCGCGCGAGCTCGTCTCGCTACACCGCAACGCCGACGCTCGACCCCACCTCGCCGAAGCGCTGAAGCTCGACCCGCAGAACGCGGAGGCGGCAGCGGTGAAGGTTCCGTAACCCCCGCGGAGTTGGACGCCCACCGCGGCGCTGCGCTAGGAATCCGGGTCGATGCGCCGCTTCACCTTGTTGGCCTTTTCCCTCCTCGCCGCCTGCTCGCGCGCCAAAGCCGACCAGCCGACCCCAACCCCGACCCCGACCCCGACCCCGACCGCGACCCCGACCCCGACCCCGACCCCGACCCCGGCCTCGACCCCCAGCTCCAACGCCGCTACCCCCTTCCCCGCCAAGACCTACCGCGCCGTCCTCCAAACCGGCGACTCGATGGTGGGCGGCGGCCTCTGCCGCGCCCTCCAACCGCGCTTCGCCGCAGAGGGGACCAAGTTCATCCGCGACGTCTGGGAGAGCGGCTCGATCGAGGACTTCGGCGAGTCCGATCGCCTCCCCAAGCTCCTCGCCAAGCACGACCCCGACCTCGTCCTTCTCACGATGGGGGCCAACGACGTCGGCGGGAACGTGACCGACTACCTCGGGAAGAAGATCGACAAGATCGTCGCGATGACCCAAAAAGCCCACCCGCGCGACTGCGTCTGGATCGGGCCCCCCAAGTGGCGCGTCAACGGCAGACCAGTCATCGACATGATCAAGGCGCACGTCGCCCCGTGCGTCCTATTCGACTCGACCGACATCGAAATGCACCGCAAGCCGGACAAGGTGCACCCTGACGAAAAAGGGGGAGACGAATGGGCCGTGGCCTTCTGGCACTGGTTCCGCGGCGCCGAGGCCGACGCCGGGAGCTTCGATATCTACACCGGGGCGCTGCACTGAAGGCGCGTCCACGCCGCGGACGAGGGCGTGCTCTGCGCTTGAAAGAGCGCTGATCGGCCCGCGGATTGGCCTTGTGATACACTTGGACATGGCAAAGCAGATTCCTCTCGAGACGTTCGAGAAGCTCCCCAAGACCGACCTCCACGTCCACCTGGACGGCTCCCTCCGCCTGTCCACGATCCTCGACCTCGCGCAGAAGCAGCGCGTCGAGCTCCCCGCTCACGACGAAGAGGGGCTCCGGTCGTCGATGAACCTCGGGAAGAACTGCGGCTCGCTCGTCGAGTACCTGAAGGCCTTCGACATCACCCTTCGCGTGATGCAGGACCAGGAGTCGCTCACGCGGATCGCGTACGAGCTGGCGCAGGACGCGGCGAAGGAAAGCGTCCGCTACATGGAGGTGCGCTACTCGCCGATGCTCCACACGCGGAAGGGGCTGCGGCTCACGAGCGTCGTCGAGGCCGTGCTCGCCGGACTGAGGCAAGCGCAGGTGGATCACGGGATCGAGTCCAACGTCATCCTCTGCGGCATCCGGAACGTATCGCCCGAGAGCTCGCTCGAGATGGCGGAGCTATGCGTCGCGTACAAGAACCGCGGCGTCGTCGGGTTCGATCTCGCGGGGGCCGAGTACGACCACCCCGCGAAGCACCACCGCGCCGCGTTCCAGCTCGTTCGCGACAACAACATCAACGTCACAATCCACGCCGGCGAGGCTTACGGCCCCGAGTCGATCGCGCAAGCGATCCACATCTGCGGAGCGCATCGCATCGGCCACGGCTGCCGGCTACGCGAGAACGGCGATCTCCTCCACTACGTGAACGACCACCGCATCCCGCTCGAGTGTTGCCCGTCGTCGAACGTTCAGACCGGCGCCATCCGCGACCTCGCGAGCCACCCGCTGAAGCTTTACCACTCGCTCGGCTTGCGCGTGACCGTGAACACCGACAACCGCCTCGTGACCGACACCACGGTTTCGAAAGAGCTGTGGCTCTGTCATACGCAGCTTGGGCTCACGCTCGCCGACATCAAGCAGATCTGCCTCGCGGGCTTCAAGAGCGCGTTCCTCCCCTTCCACGTGAAGCAGGCGTACCTGCGCAAGGTGAGCGAAGAGCTCCGCGCGTTCACCGAAGACGGGCCGAGCATCGTTCCCCCGCCGGTCGTGACGAAAGAGACCGCGCAGGCCTGAGGTTCTTGGAGGCAGCAGCTACTGGTTGCTGCAGCGGTAGTACCCGGTGAGAATCGTGCTCTCCGTGCAGGTGTAGGCGGCGCCGCCGTTCGTTGGAAGGCTGGCGCAGACGTTGGGCACGGCGCTCGGGTCGCAGAAGACGTACTCGTTCTGCGTCGGGTCGCACGTCGCCTGGCATTCGACCGAGGTGTACGTGTCCGAGGTGGTGTCGAGCGTGCCGCAACACAGCTGGCCCGAGCACTCGCCGCTGTTGTCGCATTCGATCGGAAGGCCGCCAGCGTTTGCGCACGTCGCCGTCGAAGACGACTCGCACCGGTAGGTCGGGGTAGAGCCGGTCCCCTGGCCGGTCACGCAGCACGCTTCCGTCCCAACCTTGCAGTACTTGTCGGCGCCCGTGCCTGCCGTGACGCCGCAGTAGATGCCGGGGTCGGTTCCGGCGTCCTGGCCGCCGCTGCTGCTCCCAGAGCTGCTCCCGCTGCTACTTCCGCTGCTGCTCCCCGAGCTGCTCCCGCTACTACTCCCGCTGCTGCTCCCCGAGCTGCTCCCGCCGCTGCTCCCCGAGCTGCTGCCGCTACTACTTCCGCTGCTGCTCCCCGAGCTGCTGCCGCTGCTGCTCCCCGAGCTGCTCCCGGTCTTCCCGGCGTCGGTGCCGCCCGCAGGAGCGCCGAAGAGGCCCGAGGCGTCGCTGGCTCCGCTGCAGGCTAGCGCGACGATCGAGAGGAAGAGCGGCCCCAGAAGCTTCGAAGCACGCATCAAACACACCTTCCCACGTCCGCACGTCTGCTTTACGTCCGTGACCTCTATGGTGCCACGCAGATCGAATACGGGGGGATGGTCTGCGTGCTCGGAGTGCACGTCTCCCCCGGCGGGCACTGCGTGTCGGAGGTGTCGCACATCCAGGCCTCCGTGGACGTATCGGCGCACTGCGACGCCGGAGCGCACGCGACGCTCGCGGCGCTTGAACCTCCGCTCTCCTCCGTGACGCAGCAGACGGTCCCCGCCGGGCTGCCGGCGAGGGCGCAGTCCGCCGCGCTGGCGCAGGGGAGCGAGAGACCGCCGTTGTTGTTGCAATCGTTCGCGCTCTCGCACTCGAACGTCTGATCGCCGCTGCCGTCCGTGCCGACACAGCAGACCTTCGTGGTCGGATCGCACGGCTTCTTGGTTCCGCACGGGATGCCAGGGTCAGCGGGGGGGGGCGGCGCAGAGTCGTCGTCGGGGCCCGAGTCGTCGTCGGCAGGCGGGGGGGACGCGGAATCCGGGACGGCCGCGTCCAGCTTCGTGCCGCTATCGCCGCTCCCCGAGTCATGAGAGGCCACCGGCGGGGAAGCGGAGCTGTCGGCCAGCGTGGTCGGACTGGACGCGTCGACCGTACCGCTCGTGAAACCGGGGGCGTCGAGGGGGGACTCGGCGGCGCCGCCGCATGCCGCCAAGAGCGCACACGCCGCCGAGGTGGCAAACAGGCGGAAATGAAGCATTCGACGGCCCTGACTTAGCGCGCGAACCCAGTCGGCGAAAGCGCGTCACGCCGTCTCTTGGGCGTCCCTCCGGAGAGGGCAGAGAAGTGCTCTCGCCGACAGGTCATGCTAAGGACCGCGCCCCCGCATGCCCTCGACCGAGCCCCTAGCCCCCGCATCGCGCGACCTTGCGTTCGACGCACTCGAGCAGGCAGCCTCGGCGGCCGAGCGAGGGGTCGTGCCGGGCGATCTCCCGGGCCTCCCCCGCGGCGAAGACTTCGTCGCCGCGGCGAAGCTCGACCCCACCGCGTTCCGGGCGCGCCTCGACCGCGTCATGATGGGAGACGATCCCGAGCTCGGGCTCGACACGCTCCTCTTCAACGGCGCCCTCGCGGCAATCCTCCCCGAGGTCCACGCGATGGTCGGCTTCGGTGACGGCGAGTGGCGGCACAAGGACGTCTGGAAGCACACCAAGCAGGTCGTGCGGCAGTCGCCCCAGCGGCTCGAGGTCCGGTGGGCAGCGCTCTTCCACGACATCGGCAAGGTGAAGACCCGGTCGATCAGCCCCGACGGCAAGGTCCACTTCCTCGGCCACGCCGAGGTCGGGACGCGCATGTTCGAGAAGCTCGACCGCCGTCTCGTCCTCTTCGCGCCGGAGCCTTCCCTGAAGGAAACCGTGCGGTTTCTGATCCTGCATCACCTGCGCGCCAACCAGTACGAGGAGTCGTGGACCGACAGCGCGGTCAGGCGGTTTGCGCGCGAGATCGGCGAGCACCTAGACGATCTCCTCTGCCTGTCGCGCGCCGATATCACGACGAAGCGCCCCGAGAAGAAGCGGCGCGGGCTCTCGCAGATCGAGGAGCTCGCGGCGCGGATCCAGAAGCTCGCCGCCGAGGACGCCGAAGTCCCGCCGCTCCCGTCGGGAGTCGGGGACGCGATCATGAAGGCGTTCGACCTGAAGCCGTCCCGCCTCATCGGCGACATCAAGCGAGCGCTCGAAGCGGCGATCGAAGCGGGCGAGATCGCCCCGCATCAGGAGTGCGAGGCGTACGTCGAGATCGTGCGGAAGGATCGCGCGCGGTTCGGGCTGCCGTAGCGTCTACCGCTTCGCCGTCCGGTCCTCGATCGCCGCGATCGTCTTCGCGAGCGATCCGTCCTTGTGGATGCACGGCCAGCAGTCGCGCGTCCCCAGAAAGCCGCAGCCCCGGTTCGGCACGAGCGCCTTGAGCACCGCAAGAGCGCGAGAGCCCCCCTGGTCGGTCGCGCGCGGAAGGAGCGCCTTCAGCTTTTCGCACGTGCCGGCGGCGCGGAGATCGAGCGCTATCTGGAGGCCGGGGTTGAAGCGCGTCCGGACGTCCGTGCTCGCGAGGGCGCGAGTCGCGCGCTTTGCGGCAGCCGGGTACTGCGACGCGAGGGTCGTGTAGACGAGGTCGTAGAGAATGTCGGGGCCGGCCGAGCCGAGGTTCGACTCGAGGAGCGCGAAGGCTTCGTCCGCCGCAGCGCCTCCGGCGAGCGCCGCATTACGAACGTCCTCGAGGAGCTTCGGATCCGAGGCCGACCCAGGGTCCGCCTTCACGAGGAGTCCCGCTTCGCGCATGGCGTCGGCGGTCGCGCTCGTGGCGAGGTAGGCCTTCATGAGCGCGCGATGCACGTCGGCGCGCCCCATGTCCGCCGGCCCGAGGTGGGTCAGGGTGGCGATCCCCGTGCCGTAGTCCCCCTTGTCGATGCTCGCGAGGGCCCCGTTGATCTTGTCGTCGTCCTCGCTCGCCCCCTGCACCTGCTCCCCTGAGCCCGTGCCGGCCGCGAGCACTCCCCCGTCCGGCCCGACGTTCACCCCTCGCTTCGGCGAGCGCCCCATCACGACGAAGATCACGACGATCAGAGACAAGATCGCGAGAACCGTCGCCGCGATCGCCGCGAGACGATTCCCCCGCGCCGCCGGCTGCGGGAGACGAATGGCCCCCGACTCGGAGTTGACCCGCGCGTCTACCGTCGCTGCCCGCGCGTCGACGCCTACCAGCGGCGCCTTCGAGGCCACAGGCGAGATCGTCACCTGCGATCCGCGCCCGCTCGGGGCCGACATCAGCGGCTTCAGGTTCGGCGAGCTCGTCGAGGGGGTGGGGCCCAGGAGACCTACGGCCCCGAGGCGAGGCTCGATCCGCCCCCGCTCGATGAGCAGGGCCATCACGTTCACGAGCGCCTCGATGAGCTCCTTCGCGTCGTCGTAGCGTTCGGTCAACTCCTTCTTCATGAGGCGCATCACGATCGCCTCGACCTCGGGGGGGATCAGCGCCTCCGGGCATCGCTCGACGAACGGCGGGACGCGCGCGGTCACGTGCATCCCGAGGAGCGCGACCTTGCTGTCGTTGTCGAACGGACGGCTGCCGGCGAGCATCTCGTAGAGGATCACGCCCAGCGAGTAGAGATCGGCGCGCGCGTCCACCGACTGGCCGAGCGCCTGCTCGGGGGCCATGTACTCGGGCGTGCCGTAGACCATCCCGAGCTGCGTGAGGATCTTCGGCGCCCCGCTCGCCGCCGACGCCGCTGGCTCCTCGCTCGCGATGCTGCCGACGGGGACCTTCGCGATGCCGAAGTCGAGGACCTTCACGAAGTCGGGGTCGAGGTCCTTCGTGACGAGCATCACGTTCTCGGGCTTCAGATCGCGGTGCACGATGCCGAGGCCGTGCGCGCGCATGACCGCGCTCGCGATCTGGTTGGCGATGTGGAGCGCGCGCCCGAGCTCGAGCGCCCCCTGCGAAATCACCTCGCGGAGCGAATGCCCCTCGACGAACTCGAGCACGAGGAAGAACGACCCGTCCTCGAGCATACCGAAGTCGGTCGCCGCGGCGACGTTCGGGTGATCGATGTGCGCGGCGGCCAGCGCTTCGCGTTCGAACCGCGCGACGACCTCGGGGAGGCGGCTCATCTCGGGGTGAAGGACCTTCACCGCGAGGCGCTTGCGCATGTGGGTGTGCTCCGCCTCGTAGACGGCCCCCATCCCCCCTTCGCCGAGGAGGCGATCGATGCGGTAACGACCAGAGAGCACCGAGCCGATGAGCGCCTGCGGGCCCCCTGGGCGCGGAGTCACCTTCTTCTCGCCGGATGCGCGTCCCCGATCGGAGGTGGTCTCCTTACCTGCCTTGAGGGGGTCGTCTTTCATCAACGGTCCAACGCACCCTGGTGTGGACCACGCCGGGGAGGCCCCGGACGTGAAGTCCGGGCGTATCACGGGGAGCCGTTCGTATCATACGGCGCTGGAAATCTACTGGTCCAGACCGATCCCCACCGTGAGCATAACCGCGAAGACGTCGGTCCCCGTGGCGATGCATGGGGCACCGCCGGCGGTGGCGGTAGGGCGGCAGGGGCCGGGGCTCGTGCCGTCGGCGTCCGTGTAGCTCGGGTCCTGCCCGAAGTAGTTCCCGTTCATGTCGAAGCCGAAGCGCCCCTGGAGCTCTGCGACGACCTCCCACGGGCGCCGGACACGCCACCCCATGCCGATGCCGAGCGGGATCTCGGCGAAGTAACCGTTCGTCGCCGTCGCCGTGGTGAAGCCGGTGGACGAGGTTGGATCGGGCGTCGTGTAGGCGGGAGCCTCCCAAATGACCGCGCCGATCCCCGTGAAGAGCCACCAGTGAACGTTGTTCCGGTTGCCGGGGAGCATGAGCTTCAAGCGACCGCCAAAGCTGACGACGGAAGAGAACTTGGGCTCCGTCGTGTCGGCGTACTCGTAGTCACCGTAGATGCCGAGACGGAGCAGCGGAATGAGCGCCACGTCCCCCTCGACGCCGACGACGGGGCCGATGCTCCCTGGGAGCCCCCCGTTGCTGAAGATCCGCCCCGATCCCCCCGCCTGGAGGCTCGCGTCCCAGTGCACCTGCGCCTCCGCGGCTCGAGGGGCGGAGAGAAGGACGAGCGCGACGGTGACGAAAGCGAAGAAGGTACTTTTGGCCGAAATCACGGCGCGCAACCTAGCACTTCTGTTGTGGGCGCAAGGCCACCCCTCGTCGGAAAGATACCGGCGTTTGGCCTGCGTTCCGCTTCTCGCGCCTCGCCCGTCGCGCCCTCGCCGCGGCCGCCCGGCGTCAGTTGAGCGTGCGTCGCGCCGTCGCCATGGCCGACAGCCTCGCCAGCTGCGCGCGGATCGAGGCCGCGTCGGAAGCCGAGGGATCCAGCTCGAGCACGCGCGAGAGATCCTCGCGCGCCGCCTCCGCCGCGCCGAGCTTCGCGGCGACGAGGCCGCGCTCCTTCAGCGCGCCGGCCGCGTTGGGGGCGAGCGTAACGATCCGGTCGAGGGCGAGGTGGGCGCGCGCGTGGTCTCCGCGCTGGAGGTAGATCGCCTTCAGGTTGGTGAGGACGCGCATCAGGATCGCGCGCGACGAGGCGGCGACGAGGTGCTCCGGCTTGAGCACGGACTCCTGCCCGAGGGCGCGCGAAATCATCCGCGTGAGGGCCGCTTCGTCGAGCGAGCGGCCGGCGTAAAATGGATCGATGAAGAGAGGCTCTTGCGCCGGCTCTCCCGGGAGGCCCGGCCGCTCGATCCGGACGAGGAAATGCCCGGGGAAGCCGACGCCGTACGCGGGGACGCCCGCGCGGCGGGCGATCTCGCAGTAGACGATCGCCAGGGTGATCGGGATCCCCATCCTGCGCTCGACGACGTCGCTGAGGAGGCTGTTGCGCGGGTCGTAATAGTCCTTCTCGTTTCCGTGGAAGCCGAGCGTCCCGTAGATGTGAGCGGCGAGGCGCGCGGCCTGGTGCTCGGCTGTCGCGCGCGACAGCCCTTCGTTCACGAGCGGCGCGGCCATCTCGTCGAGCTGGGCGACGATCCGGTGGGCGTCGAGGCCGGCGTGGACGTCGCGCGCGATGAGGGCGGCACCGAGGGCGACGTCGATCGCGTCGTCGGGGAGCGCGGAGAGCTCTTCGAACCGGCGGGGTACGGCGCGCGCGACGGCGGAGGGGGCAGGCGCGGTCATCGGGAGATAGCGTGTACGCACGCTACCTGGGGCGCAAGCGGGGCGGACGGGGGGAGACGAGAGTGGGGCGAACTGGCGCCTCTCCCTTGACCCCCCGCGCGCGTCCTGCGAAACGTGGCCACCTCATCATGGCCTCCCCCACGACCGGCCCGGCCTCGCCCGGAGCCACCTCCAAGCGATCCCTACGCAAAGACTTCGAAAAGTCACGCACGGTCCACCCCGTCGGCATCACCGGCAGGGAGCGCCCGAGCGACATCCTGCGCAACATGTTCCCGGCCTATGTCGGGCGGCAGGAGCGCACGGCGTTCGAGCTGATGCAGCGCAGCTCGCGCGAGGACACGACGACCTTCCTGACGTTCAGCGGCGCCATGACGCCCGCAGGGCTCCACCAGTCGTGCCTCATTCCGCTCATCGAGCGCGGGCTCGTCGACTGCCTCACGACGACCGGCGCGAACCTCTACCACGACGCGCACCGGATCATCGGGCACGCCATCCGCGAGATCGACCCGAACGCGGGGGACCTTCAGTACCGCCTCGCGCGCGTGATCAGGATCTACGACCTCGGCTTCTGGGAGGAGACGCTCCTCGAGACCGATCGCCTCTTCAGTGCGATCCTTCGCAAGCCCGAGTTCCAGCGGAAGATGACGACCCCCGAGCTTCACTACCTGCTCGGGAGGAACGTCGCCGAGATCGAAGAAGCGCTCGGCGTGAAGAGCCCGTCGCTCCTCGCAACGGCGTACCGTTACGGCGTTCCGATCTTCGTCGGCGCCGTGCAAGACGGCTCGATCTTCCTCAACATCGTCAAGATGAAGCGGCTCCTCGGCAAGGAGTTCAAGCTCGAGATCGACGTGAACGACGACGTCTTCGAGATGGGGGCGATGCAGCACCACTGCTTCGGCACGCTCGACAAGAAGATGGCCGTCTGGATCCTCGGCGGCGGAGTGCCGAAGAACTACACGCTCCAGGGGGAGCCCCTCCTCGATCAAATCCTCGGCGTGCCGACGACCGGCTTCGACTTCGACGTGCAGTTCTGCGTAGACCCGGTCGACAACGGCGCGCTGTCGTCGTGCCCGGCGGGCGAAGGTCACACGTGGGGGAAGGTCTCGGCGGAGAGCGTGCAGTACGGCTCGGTGTACGTGCACTGCGACGTGACGGCCGTGTTCCCTTGGCTCACGTACGCGCTCCTGAGCGACCCGACGGTGCATCGAAAGCCGCGGCGCCTGTACGACGCGCGCAAGCTGGCCGTCGCGAACCTCGAGCGCGAGGTGCAGAAGCGCGCCAAGGAGCTTGCGCCGACCATGGACTATCCGCTGCCGAAGATTAAGAAGAACGGGAAGGCGACGAAGAAGCGGTAAGGACTCTGACGGGCGGAGCGACCTCACCCCACTAGCCCCACCCCACCCCCCTGGCCCCCCGCCCCGCAGGCAGGGCGGGGGGAACGTGAGGACACGATGATGGATCTCTCGAGCTACCGCGTCGAAGACTGTCGCAGGAGGATCCACGAGCGAAACGGTGACGTGCGCGCGCTCCTCCGCGTGCTCGACGAGCCGCAGCGGGACGTGCACGTGAAGGAGAGCGCTCCTCTGTACGGTGTTCCGTACGTCCTCAAGGACACGTGGGACACGGCGGGGATCATCACGACCGGGGGGTCGTGGCGGCATCGCGAGCGGGTGCCGCGCGAGTCGGGGTCGATTCACCGTGTCCTCGCTGGGGCCGGCGCGGTCCTCCTCGGCAAGTCGAACATGCCCGACCTCGCCCTCTCCACCGAGAGCGACAACCACCTCGTCGGCGCGACGAACAACCCGTTCGACGCCACGCGAACCGCGGGGGGGAGCACCGGAGGCGGGGCGGCGGCGATCGCCACTGGCATGGCGGCGTTCGACTGGGGGGGGGACTTCGGCGGCTCGATCCGCTCTCCCGCCGCCTGCTGCGGGATCGTCGGGATCCGGATGTCGAGCGTGGCATGGCCGTCGTCGAAGGAGCAGTTCCCTACCCTCGCCGAGTTCTTCCTCCCGATGCTCGGGATGGGGCCGCTCGCGAAGAACGTGGAGTGCTGTCGCGCCGTGATGCGCGCCGCGCGTGCGATGCGCGCCGACGTGGGGACTCCGACGACGCGATCCAACGACGTGCTCCTCTATGCCCCTGACGCGCAGACCGAGGGGGAGTGGCCGACGTTCGTCTCCGATCTCGCGCTGAGGCTGATGCAGGCGGGCGTCCGCTTCGACATTGACCGCACGCTCCCTCCGCCGCCCGTGGTGAACGATCTCTTCAACGCGTACCTCTGCGCGCATATGGACGAGCTCAAGTCGACGAACGAGCTCCCTGTCCCCGAAGCAGTGGCCGCCGTCGCTCTCGCGCTCGCGTCGCAGGGGCGACTGGATCGCCGCATCCACACGAACACCGCGGCGCTGCTGCTCCTGGTGCAGACCGGGAACCTCACGATCTACAGGGATCCCTCGCGCTTCGACGCCGCCGTCGGTCGCCTCCGCCACGCGATGGACGCGATCTGGCACGCGCCGGGCGGAGGGAAGCTCGTGATCGCGCCGACGGCGACGGTTCCCCCCCCGAGGCACGGCCGCGGCATCTTCACGCGGAACTGGCAGTCGTTCACGAAGCTAGGAAACCTCACCGACGCAACCGCCGTCGCGCTCCCCTTTGGCCGCTACGCCAACGGGCTCCCCCGCTCGATTCAGGTGATGGGCCCCCCTGGCTCGGAAGAAGCGGTCCTCGACCTCGCCGCGAAGCTCGAAGATCTCGCCCCCTAAATCGCCGTCGCTCATTCCGCGTCGAATCATTCGCGGCGATTTGGCGCTCAGTCCTCGTACACCAGCGCCCCGATCAGCTCGTACAGCGCGAGAACCGCCGGCGCCTCTCTCGGCTGGAACGCGACCCCCGCCCGCCCCGGCTCGATCCGCGTCGCCGGTCCGACCCACGCGATCCGCCCGGGCATTGCGAGCGGATCCCACAGCGTCGGAGCGACGAGCGAAAGCGTCACATCGTCTCCCACGACGAGGGTCTCCATCAGAAGAACGCACGCCCCGCCGAGGCCCAGGTCGGCGACCTCCGCCTCGCGGTGCCATCCGTCCCGCGCGTGCCGGATCACCGCCGACAGGCGGACCTTGCGGCGTGAGTGCGCGCGAAAGCGGGCCACAGCGGTCACGCACACCGACGCTATCACGAAGAAGGGGGGGGGTTTTGGGGCTGCCGGGCCCTCGCCAGGCCCCCCGAAGGAGCCTCTCGGGCCCCCTCCGCGCTCCCGTTGGCCATTCCGTGCGGGCCCCTGATACCATCAGCCAAGCTATGGAAAGCGGGCAAGGGAGATGAGCGAGGACACGCGCAAAGACAAACGCGCCAAGATCGTCAGTCTGAACGTCCGCTACAAGAGCGCGACGGTCGACGAGTTCATCGAGAACCACTCGCATGACGTCAGCAAGGGGGGCATCTTCATCAAGACGCCGACGCCGTTCCCGCCGGGAACGCTGATCAAATTCGAGATCCGGATCGCGAACGACAAGGCCGTCATCATGGGCGTCGGCCGCGTCGTCTGGAAGCGCGAGCCGAACCAGGCTGCGGGCGAGCGCCCCTCGGGGATGGGGGTGAAGTTCATCAAGATCGACGACTCGTCGCGGCAGGTCATCGACCGCGTGGTCGCCGAGAAGGAAGGGGCCGGGACCGCCTACTCCTCCGAGCAAGACGGGACGGACGCGTCGGTGAAGGCGGCCACGCGCCCGATCTCGGATCATCCGCAGGCGGTCTCCGACTCGAAGGTCGTCGCCGGCGCGCCGGGATCGCTCCGCCCGGGCGAGATACGCAAGGAGACGATCATCGGGATCGGCTCGTCGAGCCCGCCGCCGAAGGTCGCGCTGGGAGCGGGGGCCGCAGCGGCCGGAGCGACTGGCGCCGCGGGAGCGACGGGCGCCGGAATGTTCCCGAGCACGGGGAGCGCGCCGGAAACGGGGCCGGTCAAAGAGAAGACGGTGATGAAGCAGGCGGCCGAGCTCCTCGAAGAGGCGCTGAAGGAAGCCGGCGGCTCGATGGAGGAGATCGGAAACAACCCCCTCTTCACCGAAGGGAACAAGCTCGCTCCGCGCGTGGGGACGAGCGCGGAGCTCGACAAGAACAAGAGGAAGGCGACGCTTCTCGGCGTAGCCCCCGCCGCGAGCTCAGGCTCCACGCCGGCAGCAAAACCCCAGAGCGATCCCCCCGTCGGGGAAGCCGCAGCGAAGCGGACATCCGATTCACCGAAGAAGGTGGCGTCGACTCCTCCCGCAGCAGCGAAGGAGACATCGGGCTCGAAATCCACGTCCGAGGACACGGGACCCACGCGCCAGCGCAGGACCGACCCGCCCGCAACAGGAAAGTCCTCACGGCCGGCCGCAGCCGCGGCGGTCGAGGCACCCGCGAAGAAGTCCGGCAGCAGCCTGATCTGGGTGGCTGTCCTGGTCGTCGTCGCAGGGGGGGTCGCGTTCGTCTACAAGGACAGCATCCTCGGCACCGGCGCTCCCGCTCCGACGCCCACGCCGACGGTAGCGCCTGCGCCTCCGCCCCCGCCGCCGGTGACGGCGAGCGCCGCCCCTTCCGCGGCCCCCTCCGCCGCGCCGAGCGCGTCGGCGTCCGCGGCTCCGGCCCCGAGCGCCACCCCGTCCGCCGCTGCGAGCGCCTCCGCGAAGCCGACGACGACGGCGCAGGTCGCCGCGACGACCGCGACACCCACGCCACCGCCGCCCCCTGCGCCGAAGCCGACCGTCGCGGCTCCAGCGCCGACGCCGACCGTCGCCGCTCCGGCTCCTACACCGAAGCCCGCCCCCGCACCGAAGCCAACCGCTACGGCGACGGCCGCCGCGACCGACACGGCAGCGACGCCGGCTCCGGCCCCCAAGCCGAAGCCGAAGCCGAAGCCCGCGGCAGCAGACGACAACCCCTACTAGGGGCTGTCCTTTGGAAGCTGCCGGAAGGCTGCATGCCGCCCAGTAATCCCACGCGTTAGCACGCGATTCCCCATGCAGGCACCGATCACTCTCGACGACGTCGTCGCGGCGCGCGGCCGGATTCGCCCGCTCCTCGCGCTCCCGACCGCGATGCGCCGCTACGCCGCGCTCGACGAGCGCGTGGGGCACGGCATCCGCGTCTGGGTGAAGCACGAGAACCACCTCCCGACGAACGCTTTCAAGGCGCGAAACGCCCTCTCGGCGATGACGAACCTCCGCCCCGAAGCGCGCCAGCGAGGCGTCGTCGGCGCGACTCGTGGAAACCACGGGATGGGGCTCGCCTTCGCCGGGGCCGAGCTCGGCATCCCCGTCACGATCTGCGTTCCTCGCGGCAACAACCCAGAGAAGAACGAGGCGATTCGCGGCTACGGGGCGACCCTCGTCGAAGAGGGGCGCGACTACGACGAATCGGTGCTCGTCGCGCAGCGCCTCGTGGCCGAGCGGGGGATGCACATCGTGCACTCGACGAACGACCGCGACGTGATCGCCGGCGCGGCGACGTTGACGCTCGAGATGATCGAGCAGGTCCCCTCGCTCGACGCGGTGGTCTACGCCGTGGGGGGTGGGTCGCAAGCTGTGGGGGGGCTCGTCGTCCTTCGCGCGCTCGCCCCCCGGGTAGAAGCCTTCGGCGTGCAGGCCGTCGGCGCATCCGCGATCCACGACTCGTGGCACGCGCGGTCGCCGGTCGTGAAGACCGAGGCGCGGACGTTCGCCGACGGTCTCGCGACGAGGGGGGTGTACGAGCTGACGTTCGAGTCGCTGAGAGACGGCCTCGCGGGGTTCGTCGCCGCGAGCGAAGACGCGCTGGCGGACGCTTGCGTGACGCTGATCCGGACGACGCACAACCTGGTCGAGGGGGCGGGGGCCGCGGGACTCGCGGGGCTCATCCAGATCGCCGAGAGCGGTCGCCTCGACGGGCGCAACGTCGGCATCGTGATGTCGGGCGCGAACATCGACATGGCGACGCTCCGCTCCGTCCTCGCGCGTGCAGACGGCTCCGCGGCCAAATGACGTACGTGTGCCCGATGCACCCGGAGGTGCAAGCCCCCTCCGCGGGGAGCTGCCCGAAGTGCGGCATGGCGCTCGAGCGCGACGTGCCTACCGCGGACGCCGAAGAGGATCCCGAGCTCGCGTCGATGCGAGCGCGCTTTCGCGTCGCCGGTCCCCTCGCGGCCGTGCTTCTCGCGCTCGCGATGGCCGACATGTTCTCGGACGGGGCGGTCGCGCGATCGCTAGGAACGCTAGCAGCGGGAGCGCGCCTCTCTTGGGTCGAGCTCGTGCTCGCGACCCCGGTCGTCGTCTGGGGAGGAGCGCCTCTCTTCGCGCGCGGCGTCGAAGGGCTCGCTCACCGCAGCCCGAACATGTTCACCCTCATCGGGCTCGGCACCGCGGCCGCCTATGCGTACAGCCTCGTAGCAACGCTCGCTCCCGGCCTTCTGCCTCGAGGTGCGGGAGACATGCAGTCTCCGCCGGTCTACTTCGAGGCCGCGTCCGTCATCATCGCGCTCGCCCTTCTCGGCCAGGTGCTCGAGCTGCGAGCCCGCGCGCGAACCGGTGACGCGCTCCGCCTCTTGCTGAGCCTCGCTCCCGCGACCGCGCACCGCATCGACGACGCGGGGGACGAGGCGGACGTGGAGCTCGACGAGATCGAAGTGGGGAATCGTCTCCGCGTGAAGCCTGGCGAGAGAGTCCCCGTCGACGCCGTCGTCGAAGACGGCGAGAGCGCCGTCGACGAGTCGATGCTCACCGGCGAGCCGATGCCGAGAGAAAAGCGCGCGGGCGACAACGTCGCGGGGGGGACGCTGAACGGCGCGGGAGCGCTCGTGGTCCGCGCGGAGCACGTCGGAGAAGGGACGCTCCTCGCGCGGATCGTGGCGCTCGTCGCCGAGGCTCAGCGGAGCCGCGCTCCGATCCAGCGCGTCGCGGACACCGTGGCGGCGTGGTTCGTCCCTGCGGTCATCGCCGTATCGCTCGCGGCGTCGCTCGCGTGGTTCGTCTGGGGACCGGAGCCGCGTTTCGCCCACGCGCTGATCGCCGCCGTCTCGGTGCTCATCGTGGCGTGCCCGTGCGCGCTCGGCCTCGCCACTCCGATGTCGATCATGGTCGCCACGGGACGGGGCGCGAACGAGGGGGTGCTCTTTCGAAACGCGGAGGCGATCGAGACGCTTGCGCGCGCCGACACGCTCCTCTTCGACAAGACCGGGACTCTGACCGAGGGTAAACCTCGCGTCGTCGACCTGAAGGCGTTCCCCCCCTTCGTGGAGGATGATGTCCTCGCGCTCGCTGCGGCGCTCGAAGGGGCGAGCGAGCACCCTCTCGCGCGTGCGGTCGTCGCGCTCGCGGGCGAGCGGTCTCTGTCGCTCGGGAAGGTCACCGGCTTCGCGTCGGTCGCCGGGGCGGGCGTGAAGGGGGAGGTGGACGGGAAGCGCGTCGCCGTGGGGACCGCGGCGATGCTCGCGGCCGAGGGGGTCGATGCGACCGCCGCAGCAGAGACCGCCGATGAGCTACGCCGCGACGGAGCGATCGTCGTCTGCGTCTCGATCGACGGCAGGCTCGCTGGGCTGCTGTGCATCGCCGATCCGGTCAAGCCGAGTGCCATCCCCGCGCTTCGGGCGTTGCGAGCGCGCGGCCTCCGAATCGCGATGCTGACCGGCGACGCACGAACGACCGCCGCCGCCGTCGGGCGTACGCTTTCGATCGACGAGGTTCACGCCGAGCTCCTCCCAGCCGACAAGGACGCGGTGATCAAGCGCCTCCGCGCCGAAGGACGCGTCGTCGCGATGATCGGCGACGGCATCAACGACGCCCCCGCGCTCGCGCGAGCCGACGTCGGGATCGCGCTCGGCACGGGCGCGGACGTCGCGATGCAGAGCGCGGGAGTCACCCTCGTGAGCGGCAGCCTGGATTCGCTCACGCGCGCCCACGACCTGGCGCGCGCGACGATGCGAAACGTGCGCCAGAACCTCGTCTTCGCCTTCGCCTACAACTTGGTTGGAATCCCCGTGGCGGGTGGGGCGCTCTATCCCCTGATGGGCGTGCTCCTCAGCCCGATGGTCGCCGCCCTCGCCATGACGCTCAGCTCCGTCTCGGTGATCGCGAACGCGCTACGGCTCGGCTCACGCGCGCAAACGTGACGCAGGCTAGCGGGGCGGATGCGACGACACCGCTCGGCCGCTCACCCTCACGACCGCCGCACCGATCTGGCGAAAGCAGAGCGCGAGCTTGTGCGCGACGTCGTCGTCGCCGAGACCGGCATCGACGCGCGTGAGCGTCTCGAGATCGGGGTGAACGCGCTCGAGCGCTCGCAGGATCGCGTTGAACGCTTCGTCGCCTGGAGCGTCCACGAAGCTCGGCTTGCCGCGCGTGACGCGCAGCCGCGATGCCGCGTCGAGCACCTCGTCGAGCCAGCTGTACAGAGCGGAGACGCCGTTCTGGAGGATCTGCTCGCGATCCATCATCGCGTGCACGCGAGGCTCGGTCGATGCGAAGTCATGGAGCTCGAGAAGGATCCCTTGGACGAAGCCGAGATCCTCGAGCACGAGAAGGCGCTCCGGATCGTCTTCGCTCACCCGTCCGACGTCGTGCATCTTCACCGAGATGGTGAAGTGCCGAAGCGCCCAGTCTTCGAGGAACGCTTCGGCCCCCTGGCGCTCCCCATCGGCCTCGGCTCCCAGCGGAGACGGTGAAGGGGGAACCGCTACATCGTGGCTGTCGTGTGATCGAATGTACGAGGATACGCCTTGCGGCGCGGGGGTCCCCTGCTCTCGCGGGGAGTGCTTCGGGTCGGGCATGTGGAGGGTAAGAGCACCCCGCGTGCCGAGCGTTTTCGCCGATTTTCGCGCAATGCGTCGCACTCGACGAACACTTCCGCGCGAATGGAAAATCACGCTGTGATGGTTCGCTGCGGGGCCGTACGCTCTTCTCATGGGTCGACCCCGGCGGCGTGGTCCGGAGCCCCGAAGGGCGGGGGCCTGGCACCTCGACTGTCCAGTGGACCCAGCTTCGTCCGAGGCGCCCCCTTCCGCGGCTGTACCTTTACGTGGTCTACAATTGGCTGGATTCAGGTGAGACCTCTCAGCGAACTGCGCGAGCTCGCCGCTGCCGGCGCGATGCCGCTGGACGCGCCCGCCGTGCTCCTCGTCGAGTTCTGGAAGGGGGCGAGCCCCGCGCGCGAGTTTCGTACGTCGACGCTCAGCGCGCCGGAGAGCATCCCCGCGCTCGTCGCGGTCACGACCGATCCAGGAACCCACGTCGTCCAGCTCGAGAAGTCCCCACGAAACCCGTACGACGGGTTCCTCTTTCTGGGGCGCGCGTCGACGTGTGACGTGATCATTCGTGACGCGAGCATCTCGAAGACGCACGCGGTCATCGAGCCCTCACCGGGCAAGTGGCGCCTTCGCGACAATCGGTCGCGCAACGGCACCTGGAGAAACGGGGAGCGACTCAAGGAGAACGAGCGCGTCGAGCTCGCGAGCGGCGACGTGATCGTGCTCGGCTCGTACCCGATCTACTTCGTCCTCTCGCCAGACCTGATGAGGCTCCTGGTCCGAGGGACGATGCGGCCGCCCCGTGGCTGACTCGACGGCTCGCAGTCCGGGCGCTGTCGCCATTACGGACCGCGCGCCCGGCTACGACACGCAGAACGACGAGCACCCCCCCGAGCACGGCCCCGGCGAGGACGAGCCTCAGCTCCTGCCGGGCGATCGCGTCGGCCGCTACGTCCTCCTCTCGTCGCTCGGCAAGGGGGGGATGAGCGTCGTCTATCTCGGCTACGACCCGGAGCTCGATCGCAAGGTCGCCCTCAAGCTGATGCGCATGACGATGCTCGGCGAGAAGGGGAAGCTCCGCCTCCAGCGCGAGGCTCAAGCGCTCGCGCGCCTGTCGCATCCGAACGTCGTCCCCGTGTACGACGCCGGCACCGTCGGCGATCAGGCGTTCGTCGCGATGGAGTTCGTCGAGGGGAAAACGCTGCGCAAGTGGCTCCAGGGGGAGCACACCTGGCGCGAGAGGCTCGCTGTGATGCTCGATGCCGGGCGGGGCCTCGCGGCCGCGCACGCCGCGGGGCTCGTCCACAGGGACTTCAAGCCGGACAACGTCCTCATCGGCGACGACAAGCGGGTCCGCGTGCTCGACTTCGGGCTCGCGCGCCTCGCGAGCGTCCTCGACGGGAGCATCCCGCTGTCGTCTCCGACGATCGACGACCCGCCGTCGAGCGAGGGGGGGGTGCCGCTCGTGCCGTCGTCGAACCCGGCCCTCGTGGAGGTGACGCGCGCCGATCAGCTGATCGGGACCCCCGCTTACATGGCTCCCGAGCAGATGCTGCACAAGCCGACCGACGAGCGGGCCGACCAGTACGCCTTCTGCGTGACCTTGTACGAGGCCGTCTACGGAGAGCGCCCGTACGACGTCCGCGCCCCCGCGCAGTCGGAAATCTCGACGTTGAGCCTGACGACGCTGACGACGGTCACACGTTTTCCGCGCCCGATGCCGCGCAGCACCGCCGTCCCGAAGTGGATTCAGCGCGCGATCGCACGGGGCATGCAGATGGACCCCGCCGCCCGCTGGCCGTCGATGGACGATCTCCTCCGGGCGTTGACGAACGACCCCCGCCAGAAGCTGAGACGCATCGCGGTCGGGGTCGCGGCCACCGCGGCGATAGCGGGGGGGCTCTTCGTCGTGGAGAGGTCCCAGAACCGGACGCGCGCCCTGTGCCACGGCGGCGAGACGGAGGTGAACGCGGTGTGGAACGCGCAGGTGCGCGCGGACGTAGGGCGCGCGTTTGCGAAGACTGGGGTCGCGTACGCGGAGACCGCGACGGGCACGATCAGCCGAGCGCTCGATCTCTATGCGCACGACTGGGCCGCCATGGACGACGACGCCTGCAAGGCGACTCGGTTGCGGGGCGAGCAGTCGGAGGAGGTGCTCGATCTTCGCATGGCGTGCCTCTCGGATCGCATGAAGGAGATGACGGCGCTCGTCGACGTCGTCCGTCACGCCGATGTCGAGACGGTGCAGCAGGCTTCTCGCGCGTCGCAGTCGCTCACTCCGCTCTCCGACTGCGCCGACATCGCGGCGCTGCGGAGCCCGACGCCGCGCCCGCGCGATCCGCTCACCGCGACGAAGGTGGACGACCTCGAGAAGCGCCTCGCGATCGTCAGAGCCAACTACGACGTCGGCAAGGTGAACGACGCGGCGAAGCTCGGCGACGTCCTGCTCGGAGACGCGACGCCGATCGGCTACACGCCGCTCGTCGCCGACGTCAACTACTGGCGAGCACGCTCCCTCGCGGAGCTGGGGGACACCGACCGATCCATTCCGGCCTATCGCGACGCCTTCAGCGAAGGGCTCGCCTCGCGCAGCGACCGCATCATGCGAGAGTCGGCCGTGCGCCTCGCGCAGGAGTACGTCTACGCGGAGAAGCTCGACGACTTCCGAGCGTGGGCCGAGGTCGCGGACGCGGCGATCGCGCGGAGCGGGCCCGACCAGCACTCCGAGGACTTCCTGGCGCACGTCCGGTGCGTGGCGATGTGGCAATCGGGCGCGCTTCAATCTCGCCTGGAGTGCCTAAAGAAATACACCGCGAAGATCGAGCGACAGCGCCCGCTCGACGACTGGGAGCTCGTGACGATCGGCCTCGCCGCCGAAGACGCCGGTGAGCTCGAGAAGGGTCTCGAGTGGTTGAAGCGAGGGTACAAGTACGCCGTCGACGCTTACGGAGCGACGCATCCGAAGACGCTGGAGATGCGGGTCTACCTCTGCAAAGGGCTGCTCGATTACGGCGATCTCGACGGCGCGGTCGCAGAGTGCACCGCGGCGCGAGACGAGATCGCCAAGGCTCCGGAGGACGCCACCAAGGATCTGATGGGCAAGGTCCACGTGTACACCGGCTCCGCGCTTCGGCTCCTTCACCGCTATGACGAGGCAAGGAAGGAGCTCGAGACGGCGAAAGAGCTGGCCCCGGCGACCGACGATCCCGTCTCCGAGCTCGCCCTCCTCGAGAGCGCGACGGGACACGGAGCCGCCGCCGTGGCGTACTTCAAGAGCTCGCTCGCCGAGACGGAGAAGACTTTCCCCCCCGAGCACTCGAACGTGATCGTCTCGCAGGTCGAGCTCGCGAACACCGAGCTACAGGATGGGGCGGTGGCCGACGCGCGCGCCCTGCTCGAACGCGCGACGGCTTCGGCGGCGCGCGCCGAGCTGAGCCCCTCTTCGCGCGCCGAGCTCGATTTCGCCAGTGCGCGGGCACTGTGGCGCAGCGATCCTTCGAACGGGGCCAAGGCCGTCGGGCTCGCAGAGAGCGCTCGCGTGACGCTCTCCGCACACTCTCCGCCGACGTTTCGCTACCAGAACGAGATCCACCACATGGAGAAATGGCTGCGCGACCCGGCCACGCGCTCCCTCCCTTACGCCGTGATGGACCCCTCGGCGCGAGAACCGTGGGGAGACATGTGAGCGACGACGACGCTCACCCGTCGAGCTCGACCCGCGCGAAGAGGCCCCCCGCGACCCACTCACGGAACCAGACCATCACGTTCCGCTCCGCCTCGGACGCATCGGCTTCACTCAATCCATCTTCGAGCTTTCCCAGCGCCTCTCCGAGCGTCTCCCCTCGGAACAGCCCCTCGAGGAGCGTCGCCATCGCGGGGGTCAGCGCCATTCGCCAGAGGGTCATGTCGGTGCGGTACACGGCGGCGGCCGAGGGCGCCTTGGCGGGGACGAGCGGCTCTTCGTCCGCTTTGAAGGACTGGAAGAACGCGTTCACCGGGTAGTCGAAGCGCAGTACCCGGGCGGCGGGGCTCGGCGGCAGGCGCGCGTCGCCCCATCGCTCCGGCGCGATCGCACCGAGCGCCTCGGGGGACAGAGCCTCGGCGACGCGCGCGTGAAGGACCTCGACCAGGGCCCACTCGAGCTTCGCGAGATCCGCGGCGAAGTGGCGCAGCGCGAACGGCTCCGAAGCCTCGGTGAGGCAGAAGTCCGCCATGTGCCGCCCGAAGAAGTTGAGGCTCGGTGCCGAGGAAGGGTGGCGCTCGATGTACTCGTGACAGAGCGCCTCGAACGCTTCTGCACCGAGCGCGAACTGCAGGGCCGGGTAGTCGTCCACGAGGCACTCCACGAGCCTCGCGCGGTACGCGTAGCGGTAGATCCCGAGTCGACCGAGCTCGCCGAGCTTGGGCCCGCGCGTGAGAACGCGACGCGCCCCCTCTTCCAGGCGGTCGTCCGGGCACGGAGAGGTGACCGCTTCGACGAACCACGCCTGAAGGGCGGCGAGCGACGTGCCGTCGGGTATCGCCGGCGGCGCGCGATGAGCGTCGTCGTGATCCCTGAGGTGCGCGTGCGCCGGCGCCGAGGGGGTCGCGCTCGCGCGCTCGTGGATGAGCGCCTCGGAGGCTCCTCCGAGCTGCGGGGACGGCCGGCGGTCGTTGCTCACGGCGCACCCCCCTTCACGAACTCGCGGGCTCGGAGCGCGTCGGCGTAGGTCTCCTCGAAGCTCGGGATCTCGGCGTCCCACTCGAGCAGAACGGACGATCCACCGGCGCGCGGGTACGCCGCGCCGAAGAGCCGCCATACGGGATCGGCCACGGGCCCGATGTGTGTATCGACGATGTGCGTGCCGTGGTCCGTATGTCCGGCGACGTGAAACTGAACGACCCTGTCCCAGGGGACCGCGTCGAGGTACGTCATCGGATCGAAGCCGTGGTTCTTGGCCGAGACGTAGACGTTGTTCACGTCGAGCAAGATCCCGCAGTCGGCCTCTTCGGCGAGCCGCGCGAGAAACTCCCACTCTTTCATCGTCGAGCCCGAAAACTCCGCGTAGGTGGACGGGTTCTCGAGCGCGATCGGCGCCCCCAAGATGTCTTCCACGGCGCGAACCCGGCTCACGATGTGACGGAGCGACTCCTCGGTGTACGGGACCGGGAGAAGGTCGTGCGTGTTCTTCTTCGACACGCCGGTCCAGCAGAGGTGATCGGACACCCAGCGCGCGCGCGTGCGGTCACGCAGAGCCTTCAAGCCGGCCAGATACGCGCGATCGAGCGGGTCGGAGGAGCCGATCGAGAGCGATACCCCGTGCATGACGATCGGATACCGCTCGGCGATCGCGTCGAGAAAGTAGAGGGGTTTCCCCTCGGTCTGCATGAAATTTTCGCTGATGATCTCGAACCACGCGACCGGAGGCCGGCGCTCGAGGATGTGCGCGTAGTGCACGGTCCGCAGACCGAGCCCGATGCCCAGGTTGGGGAGGTTGAAGCGGTTCGCCACGGCTGACCCTGAAAAGACGCGAGGCGACGCGCGGCTCTCGCCGACGCGTCGCCTCTCGTCACGAAGTCACGAAACTGATCAGGCCGACTTGCAGCCGCCCTGGCCCTGGCAGGCGTTCTGCCCCTTGCAGGCGTTCTTGTCGGTCTTGCAGGAGCCCTGGCCCTTGCAGGCGTTCTGCCCCTTGCAGGCGTGCTTCGCCGGCGTCGCCGCGGCGGAGCCGGAGGCCGCGGGGGCCGCTGTCGAGTTGGCCGAGGCCGCGCTGTTCGGGGGGGGGCTCGAGTCCCCGCCACACCCCGCCAGGATGCCACCCACCGCAGCTGCAATGAAAGCGTTCGTGATCTTCATGAAAATCTCCTCGTTTAGATTTGGAGGCGTCGACGTATCGCGCCGGGGGCGGGCTGCACGAGGCGGCACGCACCGACGCCTTGAGTACGCGCGAGGCGCCGAGTCGGTTTCGAGGGGGTCAACGACACCCCCAGCCGGCGCAGCCTACATCGATTGGAGCGTTTTCGCGCGAAATCATGCAGTGCCCAGGGGGGGGACGGGTTCATTATCGCGCCGCATGTCGGCCAAGGGTTCTCAGGCACGCGCCGCTTCGAGGGGGGCGCAACGGGAAAAACGGGAAAAACGGGAGAAGGGGACCAAGCGCTCCTACAGCGTCAAGGTGGTCGGGGCGCGCCGGGTCGTCGGCGACTGGTACCACGCCCTCCTGAGAATGACGTGGACGGCGCTCGTCGCGTTCATCTCCGTGGCGTTCCTCGGGATCAATGCGCTCTTCGCCGTCGCCTACCTCCGGGTCGGGGGGGTGGCGCACGCGAGGCCGGGGTCGTTCACGGACGCCTTCTACTTCAGCGTGCAGACGATGGGGACGATCGGCTACGGCGCGATGTACCCGGAGTCGACCGGGGCGAACAACATCGTGGTCACCGAGGCGGTGGTGAGCCTCATCGTGACGGCGCTCGCCACGGGGCTCGTCTTCTCCAAGTTCGCGCGCCCGATCGGGCGTGTGGCGTTCTCGCGCTATGCGGTGATAGCCCCGATGGAAGGGGTGCCCACGCTGATGATCCGCGTCGGGAACGAGCGCGGCAACTCGATCGTCGAGGCGACGCTCCACATGACGCTCTCGCGCACCATCCGCACGGCCGAGGGGGTGATGTTCTACAAGCTCCTCGACCTGAAGCTCGTACGCGAGCGTAGCCCGGCCGTATCGCGCTCGTGGACCGTCCTCCACAAGATCGAGGAGGGGAGCCCGCTCTTCGGCGCCACGCCTGAGTCGATCGCCAAGGAAGAGGTCGAGCTGATGGCGACGATCGCGGGGACCGACGACACCTCGTACCAGCCGGTTCACGCGCGCCACGAGTACGAGCACATGGACATCCTCTGGGGGGCTCGCCACGCCGACATCCTCTCGGAGACCGAGGATGGAAATCTCGTGCTCGACATTCGTCGCTTCCATGAAGTCGTCCCGACGGAGCCCACGGAGGCCTTCCCCTACCCGCGCGCCCTTCCGACGGCGAGCGAGAAGACGTAGCCTGGTCCGTCTCGATGGATCAGCCGCCCAAGCTCCTTGACCGCCTGCCCAGTCTTCCGCCGCGGCCGAGCTCGAAGACGAACATCCCTGCGCAGGGGAAAGGGACGCAAGCGAGGGACGAGGCGGCGAGAAAGAGGCTGACGGCGCGGCTCGAGGCGATGAGCGCGGCGGCTCTGGACCCGCCGGCGGTCGACCCGCGGACGGCGGCGGTCGCCGCGCTCATGGTGGCCAACTTCGCGAGCGACGAGGCCGTGCGCAAGCGCTTCGCGCCGCTCATTGGAGCGAAGCTCTTCGACGGGAACGCGCTCGAGGATTTGCCGGTCGCCGCGCGGTTCGTCCTTCGCATCCTGCCGAAGCTCGGTCCCGAGCTCGATCAGCGCGACACCTTCCCGATGGTGTCGCTCCTCGCACAGGTGAAGGCGCTGAAGGAGGATCTCCTTCGGACAGTCGGGCGTTACCTCGAGGACATCGACGACGCGCACGGGCGGATCGTGACGATTCGACTTGGCGAGGGCTCCGCCGACGACGTCTACGATCTTCGAATGCTCGCCGACCTATGGCGCGATTACGCCGAGACGCTCCACACCGAAGCGGGCGCGGCGTACCGGCCCGAGGCAGAGAGAGAGGCGCGCGAGCTGGCGACGCACCTGGAGCTCGCGCTCCTCGGCCCGCTATCGGAGGAAGACGACGAGTGGCGGAGCTATCTACACCGCGCGCTCGCGATGCTCGTGCCGCTCTACGACGAGGTCTGCCGCGCAGGACGTTTCCTCTTTCACCACGAGAAGCCCGAGGCACGCTTCCCGACGCTCGCGTCGGTGGCGAGGGTGCGGCGGCGGCTGAGGAAAGAGGCCTCACGGCGCACCGAGAGCCAGCCTGTGCTTCAGGCGGCCCCATCGCCGTCCTCGAAGCCCGGGTCCGTTCCGCCGGAGATCTCGCTGGTGGAGGTGTCGGCCCAGGACGAGGAGGCGCTCGCGGACGCGATGGAAGGGGTCCCGAGCCTCTCGAGCGTGCCGAGCACCGAGGCCCCCATGCCCGGCCTCCCCCTGTCTCACCCGCCGACCGCGCCCCCTCCGGGCGACAACCACGCGATGCCGGGCGTGACTCTCTCCGGACCTCCCGAGGTTCTGACCTTCGACCCCGTCGAGGCCGTGAAGCTGGACTTCTCGCCGACCGCTTCCGCCGGAGAGGACGCCGACGCGGACATGGATACGGCGGATCTCGATCTCGAGCTCACGTATGCGAGCGAGTCGAACTTCTACTCGGACGTATCAGGGAACGAAGTGGGGCTCTTCATCGCCACCTTCGTCGTGAAGGCGCCGGGGACTGCGCTCGGCGTCCGGCTGTCGATTCCGCAGCTCGACCAGCCGATCTTCGTGAGCGGGACGGTCCGGTGGGTGCGGGAGTTCTCGCCGTCGATCGAGGCGCCCCCCGGTATGGGCATCGCGCTCAAGCCCCTCCCGGCGGGCCATCAGCGCGCCGTGAGCGCGTTCATGAGGGTGCGCCCGCCGATCCTCCACGACGACTGAGGACCTGGACCAGCGCTCAGCCCGGCGCGGAGCGGTACGGGTCGGTCGGCGTGATCCTGACGCGCGGAGGGACGAAGCCGGCGGCGCGGGTGGCGACGAGCGCACCGATCGAGGTGAGGACGACCGCCGCGATGAGGAACCCTCCGAAGAGCGGGATCGACCCGCCGACGAAAAGGATCAGGCACCCGACGGCGAGGTGCACGTACGGGTTCGGTGTCTTGTGCCCGAGGAGCGCCTGGCCAACCGTCGTCAGCACCGCGGTGATCGAGCCGTAGACGGCGACGACGGCCCCCAGCACGCCGACGATGGCGAGCGGGATCCCTATGACCGTGATGCAGAGGACCGTGAGCGCGACGAGGCCGATCAGGCTCCCCACGACGCCGAGCGCGAAGCTTCGCATCGGGCGCGACGCGACCTCGACCTTGAGCGACTCCATCCGCTTCGTGGCGAGCGCGAGGAGAACGGCGCCGAACACGAAGAGGAGCGACGACTCGGTCAGCGTGGCGCCGACTTCCTTCGCGAAGTGGGTGAGGTGGCTGTGAACCTCTGCCGGGGACTTCGGAGCGACGGACTTCTCGTTCGTGGATTCGTCGTCGTCGTCGTCGTCGGACACGGAGACGCTCAGGCCCCCCTTCCCATCGTGAGAGGTGCCGCCGACGTGCGCCTTGTTGCTCGAGTGGAACGAACCGCCGATGCGGGTGACGTCGCCGTCGATCGTCGCGCCGTCATCGACGTCGAGCGAACCGCCGAGCGTGACCGCGTCGCCGTGAACCTCGCCGCCGTCGTGCAGGTGCGCCGAGCCGCCGAAGACGGCGAGATCGCCTTCGATGTCACCGAGCACGTCCACCGAGCCGCCGAGCACGGTCACGTCGCCGACCGACTCCCCCTTCTCGATGGTCAGGTGCCCACCGGTCACCGTGCGATCGGTGCCGTGGTGATGTCCGTGGTGGTGACCGTGCGATCCGAAATCGGGAGGAGTGGGAGGCGTGGGAGGCGTGGGAGGCGTGGGAGGGGTGGGCGGAGTGGGCGGAGTGGGAGAGGCCCCTTGATTACCCAACGCCGACGCGGCGGCGGCGAGAGCAGCAGACGCCGTCGCCTTCGCGCTCTTCTCCAGCTCCTCCTCGTCTGAAGCAGCGGTCTCTTGGTCCGAGGCGGCAGCGCGCTCGATCGACACGATCGTCCCGTCGCGCTTCGCGACGTAGTTGCCGCTCGACAGGATCAGATCGAGCACTTTCGAGGGGGGCTGGTTCTTCACGTGGAGCGTGAGAGGCTGCTGGGCCTTTCCGTCCCCCTGCTCTTTCACCACCACGCTCCACCCCGCCGCGTCGGCGAGGCGCTTGATGGCGTCGTCCGGGGGGAGGTTCGTGGCGTCGAGGGAGACCGCGGGCTCCGTCGCCGGCCATTCCCCCTCGTGCTTCACCGTGGCGCTCGCCGCTCCGGCGAACGTCGTCACGGCGAGGAGCGCCGCGAACGCCGCAAACGCCATCGGGGTATTTCGAGTCACGAGCTTCATCACGTTCCTTGAGTGGTTCACGAGACCGTCGGGCGCGGCAGAAGGCGCGTCAGGGCGAATCCTGAAGCGATGAGGAGCGCGGCGCACACGCCCATGGCCTGCGCCCACTCCGCCCCGAGCCCCTGCTGGAAGACCTGCACTCCGCTGTGCGAGACGACCGGCGCGGCGTGCAGCAGCCTCACCGCGAACGCGGCGATGCGATGCGGGAGCTCCATGAGCGTCGGCGCCGAGCCGACGGCAGTGAGCGCGAGAGCCGCGAAGACCGCGCGCCAGGGGACTGACTGCGACGAGCGCTTCGCCGACGCGCGTGCGACGGACGGGACGAGCATTTCCGCGGGGAGCCACGGCTTGACCGAGTTGACCGCGTGGGTCACTCCGCGCGTGACGAGCGCCGTCTCTCCGAGGTGCATCGCGCACTCGGTGCACGTGTGCAGGTGGAGAACGATCTCCTTGGAGAGCAGCGACTCCTCGCCGTCGGCGAACGCGCTCAGCGCGAGCTCGCTCGCGTGTTTGCCCTCCCAGAGGAGCTCTTTCGGAAGCTCTTCGCGCGCCATCACTCCCTCGCCAGATCTGCGACCGCCGAAGCGACCGCTTTGCGCCCACGCATCACCCAGGTTGCCACGGTACCGAGCGGTACTTCGAGGCGTACGGCTATCTCCTGATACCCGAGCCCCTCGAGATGGAACATCGTAAGCGCTCTGCGCTGCCCGTCAGGCAGCGACTCGATCGCCGTGCGGACCGTCGCGTCGCGACGTGCTTTGGCCACGCGCTCGAAGGGGTCGTCGGCCGGATCGGGCAGGCGCTCGACGAGCGGCGCGAGCACCTCCCCTTCCTCGCCCCCCCCGCCGTTCCCTGCGTCGCGTGCTCGCGCCCGCTTCCGGGCCCGCAGCGCGTCGAGCGCGACGTGACGCGCAATCCCGACCACCCAGGGGCGAAGGGCCTCCCCCTCACGGAGCCGCTCGTGCCCTTCGAGGGCCCGGCGGAGGGTGTCATTCGTACAGTCCTCGACGTCGGGGTGGTCGATCGGCTCCCGGATGATGCTCGCGACCACGGCGCGGACAAGCGGCCTCAGCGAGGCGGCCTCGCGGGCGAAATCGCTCTCTTTTCGCTGTTCTAGCACCGCGAGGAACGGGACCGGAAGGTGGGCGAGCGCTTCGAGCATCGACGTTGCTGAATAGTCGCCACGACCTCACCCCTTATTTCAGGTTTCTTCAGGGTCTAGGGGCACCGCCCCGCGCGAGGCAGGGCGCGCATCGCGATGTGGGAGGGTACTCTAAGAGGGCACATGCAATCCCGAGCTACGATCCATGCGTGGAGCGCCGGGTGACGCAGGACGGCGAATCGTCCGGCGCGCGCCAACGGGGCGGCGAGGGGTCGTCCGAGCTCGACCAGGTACCGACGCTACCGAACGCGGCCCGCTCTGCGGCTCGGCCGCGCGGTGCGCCGGGGCTACCGGGAGGCGGCGACAGCTCGAGCGAGCTCCTCGTCGGGCGGGCGACCATGAACCCCCGCTCCGCGGCGCACGAGCTGCGGCAAGAAGAAGCCTCGCGCGCGCGCGCATTCGCGGCGTCGGCGCTCGGGCTGTGCGGGCTCGTCGTCCTCGAGGAGCTCGTCCTCGACGATTCGCCCGGGGCGCAGGTCCTCACGCTCGCGAGCTTCGTCGCGCTCGGTGTCGCGGCGACCTACGCTTGGCGCTCGACCGCCGACCCGCTTCGCTACACCAGGCCCGTCGCGCGCCAGCTCGCCGCGGCCTCGTGGATCGCGGCCACGATGCTCACCTACCGCTTCGGCGTGTTCTCCCCCGCGCCGATGTTGACGACGCTCGCCATCGCGTTCTTCGGGCTCGGAGAGGACAAGCTCGTCGCGTACGGCTTCACGGGGCTCGCGGGGCTCTCCTACGCGGCAGTCGCCTCGCTCATCCTGGCCGAGGACCTGCCCGACCCAGGGCTCGTGCGCGCGCTCGACACGAGCCCTGGAGCGCGCTTCGCGATCGTGTTGCTCGTGCCGCTCGTGTACGCGGCCACGCTCTGGCACGCGCGGATCAGTCGCCGCGCGACATTGAACGCGATCCAGCGCTCGAACGACTGGTTCCGCGAAGCGCGCCAGCGCGAGGTGCAGCTCGACGAGGCCAACCGCGACCTCGACAAGCTCCTCAACGCCGGCGAGTCCGCCGTGCACATCGGGGCACGCGCCGGGCCGTACATGCTTCGCGATCGAATCGGTCGCGGCGCGATGGGCGAGGTGTACTCGGCGAAGCACGCGGAGAGCGGCGAGCTCGCCGCCGTGAAGCTCCTCCACGGCGACATGCAGTCGGATTCGCTCCTGATGCAGCGCTTTCTCCGTGAGGGGGAAGCGGCGTCGAAGCTCCACGCGCCGAACGTGGTGCAGATCTACGAGGTAGGGAAAATGGACGACGGGGCTCCCTACCTAGCCATGGAGCTGCTTCGTGGGCACGACCTCGCGTGGCACTTGCGCCGGCGGGGCCAGCTCTCGCTCGAAGAGGTGCTGTCGCTCGTCGAGCAGGTGGCGGCCGGGCTCGAGGTCGCGCGGGTGGGGGGCGTGGTGCACCGCGACCTGAAGCCGCAGAACCTATTTCTCGCGCAGCAGACGAACGCGGTCCCCATCTGGAAGATCCTCGACTTCGGCGTGTCGCGGCTGACCGACTCGGGGGGGACGCTGACGAAGGACGTCATCGTCGGGACGCCGGGGTACATGTCGCCCGAGCAGGCGGGGGGGGGCGTGACGACGCACCGGAGCGACATCTTCTCGTTCGGCGCGGTCGTCTATCGCGCGCTCACGGGCGAGCCGCCGTTCGCGGCGGAGGACACGCCGCAGACCCTGTATCAGGTGGTCTACCGAAACCCGATCCGCCCGACCTCGCTCGTGCGCGCCCTCCCGCCCGACGTCGATCTCGTCTTGGCGATCGCTCTCGCGAAGGATCAAGCCGACCGGTTCGAGTCGGCGCTCGAGATGGCGGCGGCGATGCGGCTCGCCGTGAAGAGCGAGCTAGATCCGCGGAGGCGACTGCACGCCCGGACGCTGCTCGCGGCGCTCCCCTGGGGGGCAGGCGCGCGTGACAGCTCGGTGGATCTGCTCGAAGACGAGCTGTCGCTCTCCGACGCGGAGCCGTACGACGGGCCATAGGCCGCTTCTTCTGCGCCGAGCCGACGCGCCTAGCTCGGCAACCTCTTCTCGCGCATCCCCCACGCGATCTTCGTCGCGACGGCCATGACCGACACCTGCGGGTTCACCCCGAGGCTCGTCGGAAGCACGCTCCCGTCGACGACGTAGAGGTCCTTGACGTCCCACGTCTCGCCGTCGGGCTTTACGACCGAGCGGTACTGCGAGACCCCCATCCTGCACGTCCCCAGCGGGTGCTGCGACGCGCACTCGAGGCGCGACGCGGGAATCCGCGACAGGTCGAGCGCGGCGAGATCGTCCGGCTTCACGCCGTGCGCGCCGAGGATCGGCAGGAAGACCTCGCGCGCCCCTGCCGCGAAGAAGATCTCCGCCATTCGTCGCATCAGCACGGGGATCGCCGCGCGATCTTCCTTGGCCATGCGGTAGGTCACGATCGGCTCGCGCCCGAAGCCGCGACGAACGACGCCGCTCCCCTTGTCGTGGATGAGGCCCCCGAAGACGGCCATGTGCGGCACGGCCCGCGCCCGGTCGGCGTGGGCCGGGCCGATCCCGGGCATCGTGGCGGCGAGCACGCCGGGAGGAACGAAGAGACCCGTGAGCGTGATCCGGTCGGCGTGGAAACGATCCGACCACGCGCTCTGCAGCGCCCCCTTCCAGCCGTGGACCGGCTCGTCGAACCGCGCCATCACGCGAAACGACGGGTGCAACGTCAGGTTCCGCCCGACCTGCTCCGAACGGCGCCCGATGCCGGAGCGCCGGAGCAAGAGAGGCGAGTGGTACGCGCCGCACGCGACGACGACGCGACGCGCTCGCACGGTGAAGCTCGTGGTCTTGCCGGCGCGCGGTCCGTCGAGGAAGCGCCCCGCGACCCCCACGGCGCGCTCGCCGTTCAAGAGGATCTCCTGCGCGAGACAGTCCGAGAAGACGCGCGCCCCCTTCGCGCGAGCGCGCGGGAGGTAGCTCACGTCTACGCTTTGCTTGGCGCCGTGCGGGCAGCCGAAGTTGCACCGCCCGCAGCCGTTGCAGCCGCGCGTGTTCCTCCGGATGGAGCTCATCTCGAAGCCGGTCTTCTTCGCCCCTTCCACGAAGAGCGTCGTGGAGCGAGACCGCATGGCGATCGGCACCTCTTCGACGTGCATCGCCCGCTCGACGGCCGCGAAGCACGGCTCCATGTGAGCCGGGGTCATGTCGGTGAGGCCGTGGTCGCGCACCCATTCGTCGAGGACGTCGTCCGGGATGCGGAAGCACACGCCGCCGGTGAGCACCGACGAGCCGCCGACGCAGCGCCCCATCATGACGTTGATGACCGGCGAGTCGCCGAGTCCGATCGCGAACGTGGTCCCGCCGTCGCGCCACATGTGCCGCAGCGTCTCGCTCGGGCGCATCTTGCCGTACGACTCGGGGGGGACGTGCGGCCCTTCCTCGAGGACGACGACGTCTTGCCCCGCCTCCGCGAGCTCCGTGGCGACGACGGCGCCGCTCGCGCCCGATCCGATCACGACGACGTCGCAGGCGATCGACACGTCTGTCGTCTGATCGCGGCCGATCACGACCGGCGTCATGGCGCGCCTTGCGTAAGGCAGGCGCCGTCGAAGCCGATCTCGCGCGCGGCGTCGGGGTGCTCGTAATACAGGACGGAGAGGATCGCCTTCGTCGCGAGGAGCGGCATCGCGATCCGGCTCCGCTCGAGGCGCTCGATGGCAGCGACGCGAGCGGGGAGCGCGAGCGAGCGGAGCGGGCGAATCCGAAACGTGAGGAGCGGCGCGAGCCAAGCGACGGCGAAGAACGAGAGGCGCAAGAGCACGCGCGCGCGCGGCCCCGCGTGACCGAGGAAGTCGTCGAGCTCGCGCATGAGCCAGTCGAGGCGCTCCGCGGGGGGTGCACCCGACTCGGTGGAGAAGATCGCCTCGGCGAGCGCGCGCGCGGAGACCAGATAGGTCATCGGCGCAGTCTAAGCCGACCGCGCAGACTACTCTGTCATTCGTCGCATTCGTCGCATTCGTCCGCGTCAGTCGCCCGAGGCGTCGGAGGCGGCGTCGGTCGATCCCGAGTCGGTGCTTCCGCCATCGGCCCCGGCGACGCAGTACCCGTACGTCGAGAAGACGATGTGGCACGATTCGCCGGATGGGCACTCGGTGGACGACGCGCAGAGCTGGTAGTCGCCCGCCGCGCACGGGGCGGCCTGACACGACGCGGAGCCGGTCGTTCCGCCCGAGTACACTCCGCAGCAGACGTCACCGCCCGTGCAGCCCCCCGTGTTCACGCACGCGATCGCGGCGCCGCTACACGTCGCTCCCGCGGCGATGCACGAAGAGGCGGTCTGCGTGATGCAGCATGTCTCGGGGGCCGTGCATCCCGAGGTCGGCGTGCACGCGAAGGCCGCGGCGTCGATCCCCGGGGTCGTGGAAGAGTCCCCCGTAGTCGACGAGTCGCTGAGCGGCTGCGCGCCGCTGTCCGTGGTCGACGTACCGGAGTCGGCCCCTCCCGGTGGATTGCTCGACGACGAGCCGCCGCACGCGGCGATGAGCGAGCCGCAGAAGACGGAGGCGGAGGCGAACGAGGCGAACGGAACCAAAAGCTTCATGGGAAGATCTCCTACTACGCGGCGAGCGGTTTGACCGGTGCTTCATACGCGCTCGCGCTCCCCGCGCGCTCGTCTCGCCGGCGCAACGACGTCTCAATCAGCACCGGGATCGCCAGAAAGTTACGAGCTGGCGGTCGCCACCATCGCCTCGAAGCGCGCGACCGCCTTCTCGAGCGTCGCGAGCGACGGTCCGAACGAGAAGCGAACGTAGTCGCGGAAGCGCGACGCGCGACCGCTGCGGCGCTTGCCGGGGTTCACGTCGAAGAACTCGCCGGGGACGGTGATGACCTTGTGCTCGAGCGCCGCGCGAAAGAACGACATGCCGTCGCTCATCGACGGGGGGAGCCCCGCGACGCTCCCCCAGCAATAGAACGTGCCGTCCGGCGTGCGATCGAAGCGGACGCCGAGCCGCTCGAGGCGCGAGAGGAGGAAATCGCGCTTCTCGCGAAAGACCGTGTGGACCGCCATCGTCTCGGCGGTCACGTGCGCCTCCTCGAGGAGCGGGATCGCCGCGCGCTGCAGCGGCTTCGATCCCCCCCCGTCGAGAAACGACCCGGCGCTCGCGACCGCCTCGATGACCTGCTTCGGCCCGATCGACCAGGTGACGCGCCACCCCGGGTAGCGCCAGTTCTTCGTGAGGCCGTCGAGGATGAGGACCGGATCGCGATCGACGTGCTCGACGTAGCGCGCGGCGCTCTCGATGGGGAGGGCGCCGCGGCGCGGACGGTAGACGTAGTGGGAGTAGAACTCGTCGAGGAGGAGCGCGCAGTCGAGCTCGCGCGCCGTCTCGACCCAGCGATCGAGCTCGTCCCCTTCCACGAGCTTCCCGGTGGGGTTGCACGGGTTCGACAGGAGAAGCGCGGAGAGGCCGCGGCCGAGGATCTCGCGCCGAAGGTCCTCGGGGGTGAACGAGTACCCGCGCTCCGGCTCGAGGAGGATCGGAATGGCGGTGAACGCCTTGAAGATGTCGAGGAGCTCCTCGTACGCGGTGTAGTCCGGGAGGAAGTGCCCGAGGTTGATGTGACCCAGGCTCGCGGCCGCGCGCGTGAGCGAGGCGCGACCGCCGCCGGAGACCGCGACGTTCTCGGCGGAGTATTGCGACGGGAGGCCCCGGCGGTACAGGGCGTTGTAGAGCGACGCGATCGTCTCGCGCAGCTCCCAGAGGCCGGCGACGGGGGCGTATTCCTGATCGTCCACTTGAATCGCGACGGTCCGGACGCGCGGCGGGGCGCCGGGGAGCTCGCCGGTCTCGGGCTGCCCCTGGCCGAGGTTGCACCACTCGGCGTCCCCCATCGAGAAGCCGGATTTGACCGCTTCGCTCGTGACGTAGATGACCCCGGTTCGAGGGACGGCGCGGAAGGCGTGGAGCGCGTGTTCTTCGCTCATGGCAGCGGGGACGTTAGCACCTGGGGCTGGTACGCTGCGCGCTGTGAGCAGCTCCTCGTCGTCCTCGATGTGGCTTTCAATCGCGATCGGCGCGCTGGTCGCCGGATGCTCGTCGAACAACGCGACCCCCACGCCGGCAGGACCGGCCGCGGACGCTGGCGCCGACGCGTCGATCCCCCCCGCATCGGACGCTTCCACCCCTCCGTCGGACTCCGGCGGCACGGTCACCCCGGACGACGGGGACATCAAGGCGACGGCGTGCACCGCCGCTCCGTTCGTCGATTTCACGGCGACGCTGACCGCCCTCGACGTGAGCGGGAGCACGCAGCCGCTCGCGGGGGCGAAGGTAGGCTTCAGCACGTGCACCGGCTTCTACGTCACGACCGGCGCGACGGGGAGCGTGTCGACGCAGCTCACGCAGGGGATCCCCGCCTCCCCGTTCTACAACGACGGTACGACGACCATCGGCGCGATCGGCGCGGAGATCCCGGCGACGGGTAACGTCGCCCCCGCGGTCACCCTCTTCAACTACGACGTGACCCCGTCGATCCCCGGCTTCCAACAAGACGGCGGCAACCAGGCGACGATCGCCATCGTGATCCAGGTCGACCCCGCAGCAACGGCCCCGTGCAACACCGTGTCCGGAGTCACGCTCAGCGTGACGGGCCACCCGGAGGCCGTCGTGAGCTACGCGAGCACGGGATGGCCGGGAGACACGGCGGTCACGACGACGTCGAGCACAGCGCCTTACGCTTTCATCAACGGCGTGACGGGGGGGGGCAAGGTGGCGATGACCGGCGCGATGAGCGGCTGCTCGGTGAAGCTCGTGACCGAGTCGCAGACGGGAAACTTCCAGCTTCTCTCGGGGTCCGTGACGATCGGGCTCGCGACCGTCACGAACTGAGGCTCGCGGCCGTGCGCCAGATTCTCCACGTCGACATGGACGCCTTCTACGCGTCCGTCGAACAGAGGGACGATCCGTCGCTCCGCGGAAAGCCGCTCGTCGTCGGCGGTCGATCGCGGCGTGGCGTGGTCTCGGCCGCGTCGTACGAAGTTCGTCGCTTCGGTGTCCACTCGGCGATGCCGATGGCGGAAGCGCTGCGCCTCTGCCCGCACGCCGTCGTCGTCGAGCCGCGAATGAGTCGGTACGTCGACGTGAGCGCGGACGTGTTCGCGATCTTCCGGCGGTACACGCCGCTCGTGCAGGGGTTGTCGCTCGACGAGGCGTTCCTCGACGTGACCGCGAGCCGCTCGCTCTTCGGCGACGGCAAGGCGATCGCCCGGCGAATCAAGGACGAGATCCGGAACGAGCTCGCGCTCACCGCGTCGGCGGGGGTCGCGTCGTCGAAGTTTGCCGCGAAGGTGGCGAGCGATCTGGAGAAGCCGGACGGGCTGGTCGTGGTCCCCGAGGACGTTGCCGCGTTCCTCGCGCCGATGCCGATCGAGCGAATGTGGGGAATAGGTCAGAAGACGGCCCCGAAGATGCGCGCGCTCGGCTACGCCACGCTCGGCGACTTGGCGCGGGCGCGGACGAAGGACCTCGAGCGGGCGCTCGGCTCGTGGGGAATGCAGGTGGCGCGCCTGGCGCGGGGGGAAGACGATCGCGAGGTCGATCCCAGCGGGCTCGCGAAGTCGGTCGGCGCGGAGCAGACCTACGAGCGCGATCTCACGTCGCGGGAGGACATCGAGCGGACGCTGCTCGTGCACGCGGAGCGGGTGGCGCAGCGGCTCGTGGAAGAGGGGCTCTCGGCGAGGATCGTCGTCGTGAAGCTGAAGTACGCCGACTTCACGCTCCGTACGCGGCGCGCGACGCTGAACGAACCGGTGCTCGACGCGCGGTCCATTCACGAGGCGGCGCGGCACCTGATGGACGAGTTTCCGCCGCGGCGCGACGGCGTGCGGCTCACGGGGGTGAGCGTCGCGGGGCTCGTGGAGGGGCCGCCGCCGCGGCTGCTCCTGGGGGGTGAAGAGGCGGAGAAGCGGCGCAAGGTGGAGGAGCTGGTCGCGAAGGTGAAGGGGAAGTTCGGCGTCGAGGGGATGACGCGGGCGACGCTCCTGGAGAGGGAGCAGAACGTCGGCGGAGTGTCGGCGTCGTTGCGGCCGCACGGGAAGGTGTTGCGGAAGGAGTAGCGGGGGCTCTCGACGCGCAATTGTTTCTCCTGAACGAAGGAACGGCGTCGGTCGGACGGTCCCACCGCCCCCTGGAGGAGCAATCGTTGCTCCTCCACGAGATGACGAGTGCCCTCTTGCGGTCCGATGAGCGGCAGGACGGTCATGCGGGCTCGCTCGAAGCGCAATCGTTTCTCCTCGAACGGACGAGCCGGGCCTCGGAGCGACCAGGTTCCTTCGAAATGCGAGCGACTCAGTCACCACACGCGCAACGATTGCTCCTCCGCCGACTCCAGAGCACGTCCCGGCCGCCCGTGAGGTCGCTCGAGCCGCAACGATTGCTCCTCGAGCGACCTGACTAGACGCTCTTCGCGTGCCATCGCCTCTCGCTGAGGGGCGACGAGCTCGAGGAAGAGCAACGATTGCGCCTCCAGGAGGCGGATACCCTGGCCGGTGGACATCCCGGGACGGTGCTCGTACATGACCCCCCGGTCGCGGAGGAGTCGTCATGGTGGTCCGTCTATCTCTCGTGCGGGGTCCCTTCTTGGTTGCGACGCTCGGCCTCTTGACCGCGTGCGGCGAGGACACGGCGTCGGCGCCCCCCCCTGTCGCTGCGGTCGCCCCCGCGCCACCCGCCCCGAGCGCGCCGCCCAGCGCCGCGCCGGTCGCTCCGACCTGGACCGGGAAAGGGGTCGACGTCGCGGCGATGGACAGGTCCGTCTCCCCCGGCGCCGACTTCTTCGCCTACGCGAACGGCGCGTGGCTTCGGGCGACGGAGATCCCGGCCGACCGCAGCGGCACCGGCGCCTTCGTGATCTTGGACGAGCTGTCTCAGCGGCGCACGCGGGCCATCCTCGACGACGCGAGCGCGGCGACGACGAGCGCGA
The DNA here is from genome assembly GCA_052147435.1 of Polyangiaceae bacterium. Classification (GTDB taxonomy): domain Bacteria; phylum Myxococcota_A; class Polyangia; order Polyangiales; family Polyangiaceae; genus JBKQKP01. The sequence goes on from JBKQKP010000376.1 coordinate 49,836, forward strand.
CGGGCGATGCGAAGAAGGCGGGCGACTACTACGCGACCTTCATGGATGAGGCCGCGATCGAGGCGAAGGGGACGAAGCCCGTCGCCGCCGCGCTCGAGCGGATCGCGAAGATCGGCGACAAGCGCGCCCTCGCGACCGCCCTCGGCGCCAGCATCCGCGCCGACGTCGACCCGCTCAACCACTCGAGGTTCCAGACCAACCACTTCCTCGGCCTCTGGGCCGAGCAAGATCTGAACGATCCGTCGCACATCGTGCCGTACCTCCTTCAGGGGGGGCTCGGCATGCCCGACCGCAGTTACTACCTCGATGAGAAGCCTCGCATGGCCGACCTGCGCACGAAGTACCAGGCGCACGTCGCGGCGATGATGACGCTCGCCGGGCTGAAGAACGCCGAGGCCCGCGCCGCGCGCGTCTTCGCGCTCGAGCGGAAGATCGCCGCCATCCAGGCGCCCCCCGTCGACTCCAGGGACGCGAAGAAGGGGAACAACCCGTGGAGCGCGAAGGACTTCGCGACGCGCGCCCCCGGGATCGACTGGACCGCATTCTTCAAGGGGGCGGGGCTCGAGAAGCAGACGGGCTTCATCGCGTGGCAGCCGGGGGCGATCACCGGGCTCGCCGCGCTCGTGAAGAGCGAGCCGCTCGAGTCGTGGAAGGACTGGCTCGCCGCCCAGACGCTCGACGACGACGCGCGCTACCTTCCGAAGGCCTTCGTCAACGAGAGCTTCGCGTTCTACGGCACGGCGCTCAGCGGCACGCTCCAGCTCCAGGAACGCTGGAAGCGCGGGGTCGCGGCGACGAACGCCGCGCTCGGACAGGCCGTGGGCGCGCTCTACGTTCAGCGACACTTCGGCGCGGAGCGCAAGCACGCGATCGAGGCGATGGTCGACGGGATCAAGGCGGCCTTCGCGCGCCGCATCGACGCCCTCACGTGGATGAGCCCCAAGACCAAGGAGACGGCCAAGGCGAAGGTCGCCGGGCTCGTCGTCGAGGTGGGCTACCCCGAAGTGCCGACCGACTATGCCGCGCTCGAGATCGTTCGGGGCGACGCGCTCGGGAACTTCGAGCGCGCCCAGAAGTTCGAGTACCGGCGCCGGGTGGCGCAGCTCGGGCAGGCGGCCGACCGGCACGAGTGGTTCATGAATCCGCAGACGGTGAACGCCAACAACCTCCCGCTGCGAAACGCGCTCGACTTCCCCGCCGCGATCCTCGAGCCGCCGTTCTACACGGCCGACGCGACGCCCGCCGTCAACTACGGCGCGATCGGCGCCGTGATCGGGCACGAGATCAGCCACGACTTCGACGACCAGGGGGCGCTCTTCGACGCTTCCGGCAAGCTCGCGACCTGGTGGACGCCCGAGGACCTCGCTCACTTCCAGGCGTCCGGCGCCGCGCTCGCGTCCCAGTTCGACGCTTACCGCCCTTTCCCGGACGCCGCCGTCAACGGCAAGCAGACTCTGGGCGAGAACATCGCCGACCTCGCGGGGCTCGCGGCGTCGCACGACGCGTGGATCACGTCGCTCGGCGGGGCACCCGCGCCGATCGCCGACGGGCTGACCGGCGAGCAGCAGTTCTTCCTGAGCTTCGCGCAGATATGGCAGTCCAAGCTCCGCGAGCCGGCGCTGAGGGCGCGCCTCGTCTCCGACGTGCACGCACCGGGCATGTACCGGGCGCTCAGCGTGCGAAACTTCGACGCCTGGTACACGGCGTTCGACGTGAAGCCGACCGACCCGCTCTTCCTCGCGCCGTCGGCGCGCGTGAGCGTCTGGTGACCGCACGTCCGCGGAGGCGCAGCGCCTTCAGCCCCCCGCGTCCCCCCCCGGCGGCCACGGTAGCGGCCAGCGCGTCCCGGTCGCCCGATCCCAGAGCTCGAGCCGCGTCCCCCGGTTCACCGCCGGGAACAGGACGCCGATCCGCGTCGTGAGGTTGCGCTGGATCGACGGCGGCGCCATGTAGCCGGCGTCCTCGGGGGGACCGAGCATCGGGAAGTCGAACCGGACGCGCTCGATGAGCGTCGGTCCTTCGAAGAGCTCGATCGCGAAGCGCCCCATCGCGCGCGCCGTCTCCTGCGGAGTCCCGAGGTCGAGCGGGTGGACGGCGAGGAGATACGGCGCCCCCCTCGACCATCGCAGGTCGAACACCCACTGCATGCGCGAGGTCATCGGCGGGGGGTCGGGGGGGATGCGCGAGATGATCCCCGAGTCCGTGCGAAGCGCGGCGGCGTCGTTCCCCGGGAAGACGATCGTCCGCGCCTTGTCGGCCATCGCGAGCCGGGAGAAGGCCATGAGCGCCCCCGCGCTGAGCGCGACGAGCGCGGCGAAGACCGTGATCCGGGCGACGGTCACGCTTCGAGTCACTTGTTCTGGTCGAGAGAGCACGCGAGCGCCTTCTCCCACGCCGCGCCGTCGCCGCCAAGTGCGAGCCACAGGGCACGGAGCTTCTCGGGGACGGGGGACTCGATGACCGTGTCGCCGAGGGTGATCCGGGCGGCGTGGAGGGCGATCCGGTCGAACGCGAGGACTCGCCCGTTCGAGAGCGTCGCGCGCGAGGGGCCGCCGTAGGCCCGATCGCCGAGGAGGGGCGCCCCGGCGTGACTGGCGTGCACGCGGAGCTGGTGGGTACGGCCCGTGACCGGGGAGAGGGCGAGAAGGGCGTAGGGAGGAGCTTGGTCGACGACCGCGTAGTGGGTCGTGGCCTCGACGGCGTCGCGGCCGTTCGCGGCGCGGTGCCTGGGGTTGTCGGCTCGACCGATGGGGACGCTCCACGATCCCGCGAGAGGCTCGGGGGGGCGAGCGGCGATCGCGAGGTAGCGACGGCCGTAGCGGTGTTCCTCGCGCAGGCGCCGGATGCGCTCGGCGGCGTCGCGGTCGAGCGCGAAGACGACGACGCCGCTCACGTCGCGGTCGAGGCGGGACGTGGCGTGGAGGCGCGCGGGATCCATCGAGAGAGAGCGCGCGGCCAGATAGAGGAGTGCGTGCGCGGCCCCTTCCTGATCGGGGATCGTCGGCAGCCCGGCCGGCTTGTCCATCGCGACCCACCCTTCACCGCGCGCCAGGACCGGAGCCGTGAGGACCGGCGGGGGGGTCGAGACGGTCACCTCGTCGCCGACCGCGACCGGGTCCGCCTCCGCGAGCGCGCGCCGACGCCCGATGAAGACGCGCCCCTCGGCGATCGCCTTCGCATCCCCCGGGGCCGCGCGCGGCACGATCGCACCGACGGTCTCGCCGTCCCCGGCGCGTACGACCCAGCGGCGAATCATCATGACGTGGGGCGGGCCTCCGCGACGACGCGCCCCTGACGGGGAGCCGGCTCGAGCCGCTCGACGACGCCGCGGTCGCCATCGACGCGCAAGCGATCGCCCGTCCGGATCGCGCGCGTGATCCCGCTCACGTTCACCACGCTCGGTACGCCGAACTCGCGCGCGACCACGGCGGCGTGCGACAGCGGGCCCCCGAGCTCCGTGACGACACCGGCCGCGATGAGAAAAAGCGGCGTCCACCCGACGTCGGTCGTGTGCACGACGAGCACCTCGCCCGGCTCGAGCTTCCCCATCTCGCTCGCGGCCAGGAGCACGCGCGCGCGCCCTTCGACGACGCCCGCGCTCGCCGGGAGCCCGCGCCAGGAGTCGCCCCCCGACGGAGGGAGCTGCACCGGAGGAGGGGAGCCGGTGAAGGTCACGGGGGGATCGGGGCGCGCGCAGTCGCGGGCGTACTCGGCCCGACGAGCGCGGACGAGCGGCGCGAGATCGGTGCGCGAGCTCCGGAGCGCCTGCATGACCTCGTCGAGCGTCAGGAAGAACGCGCTCGGGATCGACGCGACCGGAGACCCCGAGTCGCCGAGCGCGCGGATGTCGGCGTCGAGATCCGGGGCGAGCCGCAGGAGGCGGCGATCGGCGTCGAGCACCGCTTCACGGAGCATTCCGAGCACGCGTGTCACCCATGCGCGCATTCGCTCGCGAAGGCGCGCCGCCTTCTGCGCGCGGGCGACGACGTGGCGCACGGCCGTCTGCTCGACGATCCCGAGGCGCGGGAGGAGGCGCGCCATCTCCGCGTCGGCGAGCTCCTTGCCCCGCAGCGCTTGGTGCAAGCCGACCCGCCCTTCGAGGTCGACCTCGCGCGACTCCCCCCGGAGCGCGACGCGGACCATCGTGAGCACGGGGCGCGGGTCCTCGCGCCAGCGCGGGGTCGAGATCTCCGCTTCGCGCACGGCGCGGTCGCCGTACAGCTCGAGAAAGTTCTGGATGGCGCGGCGCGTGGGGCCGTCCGGGATCGCGTCGAGGCCGACGGTGGACTCCTTCTCGAGCGCCGCGCGCGCGTCGGCGTCGCGCCGGGCGAGGTGGACGATGCGCATGATCCCGATCGCGGGGCGCGCGCTCTCGAGGTCGCGGATCCCGCTCGTGAGCCCCTGCGCCAGCCGGTCCGCGCCGATCGGGGCGACGCGCGAGAGGATCGCCGTCAGCGCGAGGTGTGCGCCGAGCGTGCTCGACGCCGCGGTCAGCATGACGGTGCCGGTCTTCTCGAGGAGCCCCTGGATGTCGAGGATCGTGCGCGCGAGCCCTTCGTCCGGGAGGATCGCGAGATCGAGCGCGGAGTGGGCGCGCGCGGCGACGTTCGCGGCGTCCTCGAAGCGCGCGATGATGTCGTCGAGCCGGAGCTGCTCGCGGAGCAGGCGCGCCGCGGTCATCGGGAAGCGGGCGTAAAACCCCCGCTTGGAGACGTCGGCCACCTGCGTCGCCAGCTCGTCCCCCCCGGCGCCGCCGCCGAGCTCGACGAGCGCCCGCGCGTCGAGCCACGGGACCTGCGCGGCGATCCGCATGAACTGCGTCAGGTTCAGGTAGAACCGCCCGTAGATGTTGCCGACGAGGCGCGCGTGCTTCGGCACCGTGCACCCGAGCGCCGAGAACGCGCGGCGAAACCCCTCCTCGCTGAACGCGCCGGCGACCGACCACGTGAGCGGCGTGGCGACGCCCGGGATGGCCTCGCCGACGTTCACGTTGCTCCAGACGGTCTCGGCGTCGCCCCCTTCGGGGAACCCTCGCCCCGTCGCCGGGCGCGCCTGAACGACCCACAGCTTGGCGCGATCGAACGCGAACTCGACGTCCCACCCGACCGAGTCGAGCTTCTCGAGCCGGAGGGCGATCTCGGCGAGCGCGGCGATGCGCGCGGCATCGAGCGCGGGGCGATCGGGATCGGTGACGTCGATCTCCGCGGGTCCGTCCGGGCCGATGACCGTCGCCCGCTCCTTGCGCGCGATGACCGACTCGAGCATCCGCCCGCGCGCGTCGAACCGGAGCATGTCCGGCGTCGTGACCCCGTCGACGACCGGAGAGCCGAGCCCGATGCCGCAGTTGACGATCCGCTCGTCGGCGCGAAGACGCGCGTCCGGCGCGCGCGTGAAGAGGACCCCCGCGGCCTCCGCCTCGACCACCCGCTGGATCACGACGGCCATGCCGACGTCGCGCACGCCGTGGGCAGCGAGGTACGCGAGCGCGCGCCCCGACGCGAGCGACGCCCACACCGCGCGCACGGCGTCGGCGAGGTTTGCCCCTCCGCGGACACCGAGCTTCGTCTCGGCGAGGCCGGCCATCGAGACGAGCGCGCCGTCCTCGCACGTGGCGCTCGACCTGACGGCGAGCCCCCACGGAGCCTCGTGCGCGACCTGCGACCACAGGTCCGCCAGCTCTTCGGCGAGCCCACGGGGGAGCTCGGCCGCGAGGATCTCCTGCCGCGCCTCGGCCGCGCGCGTATACCCGGCGCGACCGCTCGCCGCCCGGAGCAGCGACCGCGGCTCGCACCCCGGCGGGAGCTCGCGAAGCGCCGCGGCGAACGCGTCGGCGGGGAGCACCCAGGCGTCGGGGACCGGCAACCCCTGGCGCACGAGCCAGGCGAGCCCCGCGGCCTTCCCCCCGATCGCGCGGAGATCTCCGAGCGTGGACGCGCCGTCGGAGCCGCGCTTGCGCGCGATCGCCTCGAGCGGCACGAGCCAGGAGGTCATGACAGAGCGCGACTCTAGACGATACGCACCACGCGGCCTATCCGGCGTGCGACAGAACGCGATCGTGCCAGAGGAGAAGCTCGATCGAGCCCGGCCCGCGGTTGAACGGGTAGTCGTGCGGGCCGGGGATGTCGGCGAAGTCGTGCGGGACGGAGGCGTTGTAGAGCGCGTCGGAGAGGTGGGTGATCACGTCGTGGTAGACGTCGTCGTGGCTCGTCGTGAGCCGGATCGGAAGATCGTGCCTCTTGGCGCGCGCCGCCTTCGCGAGCTCGACCCACTCCTGCGTCTGATCGTCTGCCACCGCAGGCTGCAACGCTCCGACCGCGCCGAACGTATCGGTCCGCGCGAACCCGCTCCGCAGCGCGATGGCGCCGCCCAGCGATACGCCGTCGATCCCGGTCGCCTCGGGGGCGGCGAGCACGGGGAGCTCCTTTCGCGCGCGCGGGACGACCACGTCGGCGAGGTAGCGGGCGTAGTCGGCGAGGTCGGCGTGGTTGCGCAGGTTCGTGTCGGGGACGTACGGGCAGAGGACGACGAGCCCCTGGAAGGGATGGTCCGTGAGCTGCCGGTTGTACCCGGCGAGCCGCTCCGGATCGACGAACCCCTCCACGTCGTCCGCGCCGAGCGGCGGATTGTTCACGCGGGAGATCGCCCGCACGAGCGCGTAGTCATGCGCCCAGCCCATCGCGCCGTCGCGCGGCGGCTTCAGCGCCTCGCCGCGACCGTGGAGCGCGACGACGAGCGGCCATCGCTTGGACGGCAGCGAGGGGTCGGCCGGGAGAATGACGACGGCTTCCCCGTTGGCCCCGCGCTCGGGGAGCGTCCACGTGACGAGCTGCGTCTGCCCGAGCGGCGGCGCGGAATCGATGGGAGGAGCGCTCGGCGCGGGGGCGACGGCGACGACCGGCGACGGGGGTTCTCTGCGCGAGCACGCGGCGAGGACCGTGAGCGAGGCGAGGAGCTCGCGACGAGTGAGCACGCGCGTATCGTCGCACACCGAGAGCCGAGACGGCCGTCACTCCTTCGAGATGGGACGCTGGCCGGTTGCCTGCTCGACCAGATCGACCATCGACGGATCGCCCGTGAGCTGCTCGCGAAGGAGCGAGCGGAGCCCTTCCATCTCGTGCGCGCGGAGCCCCTTCAGGTGCGCCGTCGCTTCGCTCACCTTGAGATCGAGGTACCCGTCGAGGTCGATCTCCCCTGCCCGGAGCCGCTCGAGCGGGCTCGTCCCTGCGGGCGCGGCGGGCGCGACCGCAGCGGCAGCTGTCTTCGACGGATCGACCTCGAACGGTCGCGACGCTTCGCCTCCTCGCGCTCGTTCCGGCCGCTCCGAGCCCGAAGCGGGCGTCGGAGGGGCGGGGGGACCCCCTTTGCCGATTCCATCGATTCCCATGCCGTCCTCCAATCTAGCGCGGTTTGTCGATGCGGGTGTCGGGGCGCGTGCGCCGATCGCGCGTCCTACTAGTCCCATCGGTCACCCCGCGTCGGGTGTTGCCTGAAAAGTGATCACGGCGGGCAGTGAAGCGCGCATTGCATGGTCGCGTCGAACCGGCAGGACGGCGGATGCCCGGGAGCGCTCACCCCGCGACACGCGAAATGACACGCATTGTCCCCGCGCGGTTCGGCGGTCACCTCCGGATGGGGTCCGACGACCTCGTGTGGACCGCGCCGCGCCTCCGGCGCGGACGTGCCGTCCGCGACAGCGTCGGCGCGGCACGAGGTGCGAACGAAGTCGCGGGGACACGTCCAGTCGCGCTCCACGGACGGCGCGTCCGCCGCGATCCGCTCGGTCCGCTCCACTGTCGGGCGCCCGGTGCGGATCGTCTCGAGGACGCGCGCCGCGCGCGGAGTCCCGCCGCCCGAGCGCAGAAACGGGATCGCTTCGTCGCGCGTCTGCGTCTCGCAGCCGGGGGCGTCGCCGTCGGGGGTCCAGTGCAGAGGGATGTCGATCGCGCCGCTCGCCGGGAGCACGAACGTACTGGCGCCGACGATGGCGCGCAGGTCGATCGGAGCACGATTGACGACGTGCACGGTCCGTCGCGCCTCCGTTCCGTACGGCGCGACGCCGAAGTCGAGCGGCGACGGGGAGACCTCGGGCGCGGGAAAGTCGCAGAGCTCGGCGATCGGAGCGGCCTCGAAGGCGATCGGCTGCGCGTCGGTCAACCGGAACGTCAGCGGGACGGTGGCGTCTCGCGAGAGCAGCTGCGCGAGACCGTCGATCGTCATGCCGCCGACGCGCGACTCGCGCACGCTCCGGCGAGCGTCTCCCAGCGCAGCGCGCACGAAGTCGAGCGCGCGCACGTGGGGGCCGGCACGTGAAGCTCGAAACGAATACGCGAGCAGCGCGCCGTACTTCGGCGCCCCGACGAAATGACTCGCCTCCCCGCAGGTGCAGCCACCGCTCGGCGCTTCGAGGAGCGCTTCGCCTCGATCGAACGACGGCGGGGCGAGGTCCCGCGCGAAGGCGATCGCGACGAGCCACACGTCGTGAGCCCGCGGCTCGGGGCGCGCGAGCAGTGGCCCGATGTCGGCGTCCGCGGAAACGAGCGTGCTGTCGACCGCGACGCCGACGAAGGCGTAATCGACCACGCCGGTGTCGAGGTGTGGTGCCGGCGCGCGAGCGCGTGCGCACGCGAGCGGCAGCGGACGCCACCCGTCCTTCGTGCGTGAGAGCGCGCCCGCCGGGGAGACGCCGGGCGACGCGAGCACGTAGTCGTGGACCTCGTCGGCGTAAGTCGCTGCGGCAGCGACGAGCGCGCGGGCTCGCTCGCACGCGGCGTGATCGAGCGACGCGCACGGGGCTCGGGGATCGGTCGCCGACTCGGGGGCGCGCGGGCAGGCGAGCAGAGTCAGGAGAAACGGCAGGGCGAAGATCGCCCCTCTCCCTCCACGCCACACGAGATCATCGCCTCCAGCGGACGGTGGCGCGCCGGATGCGCCGCACGTCGGCGTCGGCCGATTCATCGTTGAAGAAGAGGGCGTCCCCCGTGAGACCGAGCGCCACGTCGAGAGACGGGGGGCCGTCGAGCGTGATGATGGGGAACGGGGTGACCGGATCGCGCGACTCACGCTCCAGATCGAGCGCATCGAGGACCATCATGTCGGAGGCGGCGCGCGCGAGCATCGTGTGGAGCGTGCCGTGCGTTCCTGCGCCATCGAGCGCGATCGCGGTCGCGAAGCCGTCGCCGGTCACCGGGAGGCGCTGGGGCTCCGACGCCGGGATCCCCCCCGGTCCAAGCCACGCCAGCATGGCACCGTAGGCGCGCGTACGAGTCGCGTCCGCCCCCATCGGCGCCTCTTCGATCCACCCGACGGCGACGTCCTTGCCGGTGGCACCGAGCGCCGGTGAACGCGAATGCGCGGCGGTCGCGAGGACGCGAACCTCGTTGCCGGCGCGCGAAGCGTCGCGGGGGCGGAGCGTGGTCACGTAGATGTCCGCGAAGCCGTCGAGCGGGCTCTCGCGCGGATCGGCCCACGCGAGCCAGACGCCCGGTGCATCGGGGACCGCGAGCAGAGCCACGTCGCTGGCGTCGCCGGGAGCGTTCGTGATCCGCTGGCCGTGACCGACGTTGCGACCGTCGCGGTCGAGGGTCGTGGCGTAGACCTCGCCGTTGCCGTCTCGTGTGTCGACCCAAGCGACGATCCACTTGTCTCCGCCTCCACCCGCACCGCCGCCGCTCCAGGCGATGGCGACGTCGGTGGCGTCCCCCTTCGCGTTCGTGAGCTGGACGTCATGAACCAGCTTCCCGTGGCGGTCCACGCGCGCGACGTGGACCTGCGGATCTCCCGCGTCACGCGCGACCCACGCCACGGCGGCGCCGTCGTCCGGGCGATCGGTGGTCGCGATCGCGACGCCGCCGATGGCCAGCGCCCGCTTCGTGATCTGCTGCGGGGGCGCCACCGCCGCGCCGCTGCCGTCGAAGACGTGAATGGCGATCGTGCCGTCGTCGTCGCGCTTCGCGGTCTGGTCGTTCGCCGACGCGAGGACGGCGATGACCGTGCCCTCGCCGAGGCGCGCGGAGGCGAGGTCGGCGAAGGGCTGCCCGCTCGCGATGGTGTCGAGCGACTCGACGACAGGGGCGCCGCGTGGAGGGGGGAGCGCGGTCGGTGGGCGGTAGACCGTCGTTCGGAGCGGCAAGTTGACGGCCGCGACGCGCTGCGACGGATCCTCCGCGGACGGAGCGGCGGCGAGGACGAGGCAGGTCTTTCCGCCATCGCACGCCAACCCCCACCCGGCGCTCGCGCGATCGCGCAGCACGCCGAGGCGGAGCGGCTCGACCTGCGTGACGGCGAGCTTCGCGTCGAGGCGGACGTACGTTGGGACCACGGGGGGATCGTCACAAGGGGCGTTCGCCGCGCACACGCGCGCCGGCGCGAGGAAGGCGAAGCCGTCGGCCAGCCCTGCGATCTCGGGGACGCCGCGCCCCTGGAGGTCGAGCGGGAGCTCCGTCGTCGCGTCCACGGCCGGCCCCGCGGGGTCGACGCGCGCCAGCGTGATTCGCTTGCTCGATCGACCGCGGCGGAAAGGCTCCTCCCACGCAACGACGGCCCCGGCCGGCCCCGCCGCGAGCCCGACGAGCGATCCGCCGAAGCCCCCCTCGATGGCGCGTTTCGGTCCGTGAAGGTGCGCCGCGGCATCGATCGACGCGAGCATCGGCTGTGGATCGGGCTGCGAGGCGTCCGTCCAGGCGAGGAGGATCTGGTCGCCCACGCGGACGGCGTCAACGTCGCCGGCGATTCTCAGCCCGGCGGCGACGACCACCGGCCCGCCGGTTGCGCGGGCATCGGCGTCGAGCGGTTGCCAGGCGACTTCGCTCCCGTTCTTGTCTCCCGCGCCGGCGCGCGTGACGAGCGCCAATCCGACGCCGTCTGCCGTGGGAACGACCTGCCACCCCGTGACGCCGCGCGCGACCCGCGCAGGGACGCCGCGCATGGCTCCGTCGGAGCCGAGCGCGGCGGCGAGCAAGTTGGCGCCTCCGCCGTGAGGCTGTTCGACCCAGAGCGCGATCGCCCCGCGCGGCGTGGGGACGACGTCGATCCAGACGATGTCGTCCGTGGTGTGGGAGAGCTCGATCGCGTCGCTGCGCGCGTGGCCGTCGTCGGCGATCCCGACGACGGCGAGCGCCTCGCCGCGATCGGTCAGGTACGTCCACGCCGCGATGAACCCAGGCTTCGCGCCAGCCGAGGGGCGGACGACGAGCATCGTCGCGTCGGCGGCGACGGTCGCGATGACGCGCGGGTCGGTCCGCGTCTCGCCGTTCGCGGACAGCGGGACGCTGACGACTCGCCGCGCCCCCTCCGCGGTCGTGCCGATGTACGCCCCCATCACGACGTCGCCTCGTCGCGCGAGGAACGGACCGATGCTTCCGTCGGGCACGCCGGCGAGCGGGTGCGACTCGACCCCAGGCGGGGGAGGGTCCTTCGCGGGGGGGAGCGCGCTCGTCGGGAGCGGCGTCGGCGCGGCGGAGACGGCGACGCCGACGTTCTTCGGCAGCGCCGTCGAGCTGGCGCAAGCCGCGGCGCTGGCGATTAGCGCGCACGCGAGCGCGAGCTTCGAGGCGGACTTCGTTCTCACCCTGCGTCTCCGGACTCGGGCACGTCGACCTGCGCGGCGCTGGCCGGCGACGCATAGAAGCCTGCGCAACATCCGCTCTCTTGAACGATGGTCAACGTGTCCGTGAACGTGGTGTTGGCGAGGTCGACCTCGATCGTACAGGTGCCGGGCGCGTTCGCCGTGAACGTGTACGCGGTGCCTCCGTTGGTCGAGTTCGTCGGTGTCGCCGTCAGGTTCGTGCAGGCCGGGCCGCTCAGGCTCACCGCGGTGACCGACGAGGCGATGTCGGCGGGGACGTTGATCGTGATCGCGGGGTCGGCGCAGTCGCAGGTCGCGCCGCCGCCGGCGCCGCAGCCGGCGTGGCTCGCGAAAGTGGCGAGCGTGGCGAACGTGGCGGGAGCGATGACGTGGCGTTCGCGCGTCCACCGCCCCGCGTTGGTCACCGGTACACCGCCTTGTCCTCGAATGTCTTTCGCACGGTGATGACGCCCGCGTGGCTCCTCGGGAACGGGGCGCCGTGGAGCGCGGCGAGGACGCAATCGGTGAACGCCTTGTCCGGCTTCTCCGACTTGGGGAGCTTCACGCCGAGCATGTGACCTTCCTCGTCGATGCCCACCTCCACGACGAGCTTCTCGTGTACGCTCTTGCGGCGCGTGCGCGCGGACTCGACGCACTTGTCGAGCTCGTTCGCGCGCGAGGTGATCGCGTCGTCGATGAGCGACGTCGCCTCGACGGCGTTGCTCGCGAACGGGTGCGCGGGGGGGGCGGCAGGGGCCGGCGCCGCAACAACGCTCGCGGATGACGCGGGAGCAGGCGACGACGGCTGGTCGGCGCCCGCCACGGAGGGGGCCGCAGCCGAGGCACCGGCGGCCGGGGCGGGGGCAGCGGCGTCTGCCGGGGCGCTCGAGGAGGCGGAGGCAGCGCCGCCTGGCGCCGAAGCGGCGCTCTTCGGCGACCCGCCGCAGCCGATGGCGATCATCAGCGACCCAACCAGCGAGCCCCACCTCGTCATTCCGTGAATCATCGCGCCCCGGCTTACCGCGGAGAGAGCGACGACGGCAATCAATGATCTCCCGCTCTAACTCCGCAGGAGCCGAGAGATGTGCCCCTTCTCCCAGCCGATCGCCCGCTCGAAGTACCGAAACTCCCGCTCGCGGGCGAGAAACTCCGGCGGATGCAGGTTCCGGCGCCCGCTACCGCGGGTAGCCGGCATCACGTGGTGGAGCACCTCGTGGTAGACGATGTACGCAACGAAGTACCGCGGCACCCAGGTCCGGTCGAGCGACGGGTGAACGCGAATCAGGCGGTCTACGGCCGCGTAGCTCCCGAGCTTGATCGTCCGGCGCGGATTGACCCTTCGCCCGCCGCGCATCCGCTTGGCGCTCCCCCAGGTGATGAGGACGTTCACGGTCCCGTCGAAGTACCGGTCGTTCACGTCCTGGAGGATCTCGAGCAGATCGTGTCGCTTCCCTTTCGTGACGAGCGGGACCTGCCGCGACCGGCGCGCGAGCCGCCCGGCGTTCGCCTCGATGTAGTGCCCCACGAGGACGCTCGCGTCGCGATCGCCGTCGGTGACGTAGCGAACGAGAGCGTCGAGCACGCTCGGGGGCGCATCTAGGAACATGTGGTGAATCCGCACACGGAGCACCCCCCCTTCGATCGAGTGGGAGATGATCGACTGCCGGTTGTCGGTGATCGACAGGTTCACGGGAGCCGGGTACGCGGAGGTCAGCTTCCGCTCGAGCGCCTGTCGGGCCCCTTCGTGCACGAACAGCCGCGGGGATACCTGCGGCACCACCATCGCCAGGTGGGAGCTCATCCGTTCTGGGAGCCGGATCGCGACGGCGCCCATCGGTCTCGCCAGCGGCTTTCCGCGCGCCAGGCGGGGGGCGCCGGCGTTTGCCGCATGAACCAACCGGAACGCGCTCCGAGCCGCCATTCTCAGCCCTCCTTTGGCGTCTTAGGAGATGCTCCCAGGGTGGTCAAGGAAGTGGATTTCGCCGCGTCTTTTCGCGAAGTTAACCCCGAGGCCCACCGCCCCCAGAGCCCCTATTTGTATGCGTCTTGCACGCATCTCGGCGCGAAACGATTCTCGCTTGACGGACCCCGGTCGCGGGGTCAGGGGCGGTTGGCCCGCCGAGCGTCCTCGAGCCACTCGAGCGACTTCGGATCGAGCACGAAGCGGAGGCGCATCGGGAGACGGTGGGGGTCTTCCTTGTCGGTTCCTAGACCGACGACCATCGCCTTCTGGAGGCCGGCCGAGAAACCTCTCCCGGCGAGATGCGCTGCGAGATCGGCGAGGTCGGGCTCGTGACCGACCAGCATCACGCGCTTCTGCCCCCCTGCGATCGTCTCTCGGACGAGCGCCACGGCGTCGCCGTTCGGTGACAGCTCGCGACGGACCTCGACCGTTGCGTCCACCTTCCCCTCCCCTTGCTCCCGTTGCGCGACGACTCCGGCCACGATCTCGGCGGTCTGCAATGCGCGCGCGAGCGGGCTCGTGAAGATCAGGTGGGGGGCCTCGTCCCCCTCGAGGATTGCGCGCGCGACGTCACGCACCCGCTCCCGGCCGGAGGGGGTCAGGGCCCGATCGAAGTCTCGCCCGCTCGCCGCGTGATCCTCCGCGGGACCGTGGCGCATGATGTAGAGGCGCACGGAGAGGCTCGTAGCCGCTCCGTGCGGGCAATGGAACCAGGAAGCAGAGCCGCTCGAGCGCTCCCCTCCGGAGCCGTCAGTTCGCGGGCTTGGCCGCGGGGCGTGCCTTGGCGCTCCCCTTCTCGTCCGCTCCCGGTGCAGGGCGCGCCGCGAGCGCGTCCTCTTCCGAATGCGCTGCGCCATTCGTCGCCGCCGGCCCCCCGCGCTTGATGCCGTGCTTGGCGAGGATCATCGCCTCGAGCTTGTCGATGATCTCGGGGTGCTGCTCCAGATAGACCTTCGCGTTTTCGCGCCCCTGGCCGATGCGCTCGCCCTGGAACGAGAACCACGCCCCGCTCTTTTCGACCAGGTTCAGGTCGGCTGCGAGGTCGATCACGTCGCCGGAGCGGGAGATTCCCTGGCCGTACAGGATGTCGAACTCCACCTCGCGGAACGGCGGAGCCATCTTGTTCTTCACCACCTTCACGCGCGTCCGGTTGCCGACCACGGCGGGATCTTTCCCCGCGGTCGTCGCTGCCGCCGCCTCTTTGATCGCGCCGATGCGGCGGATGTCGAGGCGGATGGACGCGTAGAACTTGAGCGCGTTCCCCCCCGTAGTCGTCTCTGGAGAGCCGAACATGACGCCGATCTTCATTCGGATCTGGTTGATGAAGATGAGCAGGCAGTTCGAGCGCGCGACCGTCGCCGTGAGCTTGCGGAGAGCCTGCGACATCAGGCGCGCTTGCGTCCCGACGTGGCTGTCCCCCATGTCCCCCTCGATCTCAGCCTTCGGCACCAGCGCCGCGACCGAGTCGACGATGACCAGATCGACCGCCCCCGAGCGGACGAGCATGTCGGCGATCTCGAGCGCCTGCTCGCCGAAGTCCGGCTGCGAGACCAGGAGCTCGTCCGTCTTCACGCCGAGCTTCCGCGCGTACGCCGGATCGAGCGCGTGCTCCGCGTCGATGAACGCGGCGACGCCTCCGAGCTTCTGCACCTGCGCGATCGCGTGGAGCGTCAGCGTCGTCTTGCCGCTCGACTCCGGGCCGTAGATCTCCATGATTCGCCCGCGCGGGTAGCCGCCGATGCCCAGCGCGATGTCGAGGCCGATGCTGCCGCTCGGGACGACCCCCGTGTCCGGCGTGAGGGTCTGCCCCTCCTTGAGGCGCATGATCGATCCCTTGCCGTATTCCTTCTCGATGCTGGCTACGGCGAGCTCGATGGCCTTCGACTTGTTCTTGTCTTCCATGGTGGCTGCTCCGGTGTGACGAATCGCTGTGCTTAGCGGCTCCAGCTGAAGGGAGAGTACTGGCCCCGCGTTCAGTTGGCAAGTTTCCAAAAGACTGAACGTACGACTCCGCCCCGTAGTCGGTCTCCCCGCTCGCGGGCTAAGCGCGGTAAGCGTCGGCAAGGCAGAAGATGGCGTCGCTCTCGAGACATGCCGCGGAGGTCGCGCTGGCGGCCGCCTTGGGGCTCCTCGCGGGCGCCGGGTGCGAGAAATCGCCGTTCGAGGCCGACCGCGTCATCCCCTCCGATCCGACGCCCGCCACCCCGAGCGCGCGACGGCCGGAGATCGACGCGGGCTTCGCCCTCGAGCGCCCAGACCCGCTCCCCCCCGCGGGTGACCTTCGAGACGACGTGGAACGATTCACTACGCTCGACGCATGCGTTGCTCAGCACGCCGTGATCGATCCGCTGATCGGCGATGCGGTCCGCTCGATCGGCTACGACACCCTCCTTCGCGACGCCTGCCGCATTCCCCAGGCGATCAAGCTGAAGGATCCGACCCCGTGCATGGCGATCACGGCGAGCTCGCTTCAGAACCGGTGCGAGGCGCTCGTGGCGATGGCGCTGCAAGATCCGGAGAAGTGCCCCTGGTACTCCCCGACGGAGAAGCAGCTCGGGCGCGACCCGTCGTGTCTCGCCATCGCGACGCGCGATCCGCGCACGTGCGGGGCGTCGCTCGATTCGACGCAGGCGACGTGCGAAGCGCTCGCGAGCGGCGATCAGACGCGCTGTGGAAAGGGGGTCGGCGACGAGCGGGCGCAGTGCGCGCACGAGATGGAGAGGGATCGGACCCTCCTCGCCGGCGAGCATGAGGCGCACGACACGACGCCGCCGCGCGCGCATCTCGATATCCACGGCGTGGGCGGGACGAAAGACCCGCCGAGCACCGACGTCGATCTCTCCTCGACCGTGGTCGGAGGCGCCGTGGTCGCGGCCGTGACGCTCGGCGGCGCGGGGATCGTGCTCGCGCGTGACGTCGAGTCGGCGCTCCGGCTCCCCTCGCGCGTCGAGCGCCCTCATCTCACGGCCATGGTCGAGTTCGAGGCGGGGGCGCCGAAGCTGACGAAGCTCGACCTCACCGTTCCGAAGATCCCCGAGATGACCTGTCCGAGCTCGCACTGCTCGCTCGTCGTGGTCGTCCCGAAGGCCGACCCCAAGCGCGGCGCGCCGCTCTCGGCGACGATCGACGGGACCATCGAGACGCCGGCGGGGACGTATCAGGTGAAGCTGCAGATCGACACGTTCGTGAGGGATGTCGTGGGGCGGGGAGCGATGTACGGGGGGCGATGAGACGCGCGCAACGTCCCCTGCTGAACGGGAGGAAGACTACTATGCGAGCGACTCTGACCTTCTTCGTCATCGTCGCTGGAATGCTCGCAACGGCTCAGGCGGACGCGCAGGGGGAGATCCCCCCGTCGATGACGACTCCCCGCGCGATGACGCTCGCGGAGGCGATCGCGTACGCCAAGGCCCATCAGCCGGCCGTGCTCACTGGGATCGCGCGTGTTACCGCGCGGCAGAAGGCGGCGAGCGTTCCGCGCGCCCAGTGGTACCCGTCGTTCGGCGCAACGCTGCAGACCTTCGCCGCGACGGCGAACAACTCGACGGCCAGCTATGTGACCCAGGGGTCCGTGGACATCCCTCGCATCGGCGGCGAGAGCGTCTCTACGGGGAGCTCGTGGCAGCCGGAAGCGTCGACATTCGTGGGCGCGGGAGCGAGACAGGAGGTGTACGACTTCGGGCGGATCGCCGCCGAGGTCGCCGCGACCGACGAGCTCGTCGACGTGGAGAAGCAAGCATCGGCGAACGCGCTGCTCGACGTGACCTACAGCGTCGAGGAAGCCTATTTCGCAGTGCACGCCGCGAAGGCGGTCCTCACCGCCGCCGAGGACGCCTACACGCGTGCCAAGTCGCACCGCGACCTAGCCAAGTCCGGCGTCGACTCCGGCATGCGCTCTCCCATCGAGCTGACGCGCGCCGACGCCGATCTCGCCCGGTTCGACGCGGGACGGATTCGCGCGAGAGGCGGGACGATCACGGCGCAAGCGATGTTCGCCGCAGCGATCGGCGCACCGGACGCCGCGCTCGACGTCGCCGGGACCCCCGCCGCGCCCCCCGATCTCCCCACTCTGAATGACGCCATCTCGCGTGCCGAGGCGCGCGACCCACGCATCCTCCAAGTGCTCGCCGAGCTACGCGCGGACGAGGAGAGAACGCGCGCGATCGGCGCGCAGATGCGGCCGAACGTCTATGCGACGGCGTTGATCTCGGGGCGCGCAGGGGGGGCGACCGCCTCGTCGGGCGAAGCCCTGAGGGGCGACGGTCTCACTCCGAGCATCGCGAACTGGGACGTAGGACTCGTTCTCTCCTGGCCGGTCTTCGACCCGGCGGTTCGCGCGCGCACGGAGGCCTCGCGCGCGGAGGAGGAGGTTCGCCGCAAGGAGCTCGCGGAGGCGAAATTCGACGAGGTCGCCGCGATCCGCCGCGCGTACGTGGCCGTCGTGGTCGCCCGCTCCGCGCTGCCGGCGCTTCAGCAGTCGGTCGAAGCCGCGCGCGCGAACTTCGCGCAGGCGGACGCGCGCTTTCGAGGCGGACTAGGCACGGCCGTCGAGCTCGCCGATGCCGAGGCGATACTCGCCGACGCGGAGATCCAGCTCGCTCTCGGCGTGTTCGACGTGGCGCGGTCGCGGGCGTCGTTCGGCAGAACGATCGCGGAAGGGATCTGACGATGGCGCAACTCTCCCCGATCACCATCGGGATCACGGTCGCCGTCGTCGCGCTCGTCGGTGGCGGCGCGGTGGTCCTCCATCACTCGGAGTCGGAGACGAACAAGGTCGCGCTCTCGTCGGAGCCGAAGCCGGTCACCGTCGTGGAGGCGAAGACGGCTTCGTATCGCGCGTCGCGCATGTACGTCGGGCGGCTCGATCCGTGGATCTCCGCGAGCGTGGGCCCCCAGTTCGTGTCGGCGTACGTCGATACGGTGCTCGTCCGCCCCGGCGACGTCGTGAAGAGGGGACGCGTGCTCGCCACGCTCGACTGCCGGAACGCGAGCGCGACGGAGCAGGCCATCGAGATGCAAGCGCGCGCGCTCGACGCGCAGCAGGCGGCGCTCGCGCACCAGTCGACGCGGGTCACGAGCATGCTCGACGGCGGCTTCGTCTCCCCGAACGAGGCGGAGCAGACGAGCGCCGAGAGCGCGGCGAAGCAGGCGCAGCTCCTCGCCGAGAGGGCCAAGATGATCGGCAGCTCGCTCGAGGTCAGCGACTGCGTCCTGCGCGCCCCGTTCGACGGCGAGATCGCCACCCGCACGGTCGACCCCGGCGCGTTCGTCCGACCGGGCACTGCGATCGTGTCGGTCGTCGATCGCGATCTGGTCCGCATGACGGCGGACGTCCCGGAGAACGACTTCGACGTGGTGACCCCCGGCAAGAAGGCGAGCGTCCTCATCTACGCGACGTCGAAGGAGCTACAAGGATCGATCTCGCGCCGCGCCCCCGCCGCCGATCCGGGCACGCGTACCGTCCACGTCGAGGTCGACATTCCCGATCCGAAGCGTGAGATCCCGGTCGGCACCACGGGCGAGCTCCATATCGACGCGGGTGAGCCCGTCCCCGCCGTTCGCATTCCGCTCTCTGCCGCGACGATCCGCGACACGAAGGCGACCATCTTCGTCGTCGACGGCACGACCGCCCACGCCAAGACGTTCACCTCGCTCGGCGAGTCCCAAGGGGCGATCTACGCCGCCCCCGCCGACGTCCCCCCCGGCTCGCGCGTCGTCACCGAAGGGCGCGCCGTCTTGCGAGACGGCGACGCCGTCCTGGCCGCGCTCGAGCCCGAAGCTGCTGCCGGGGCGAAGCCGTGACAGGTTTATCGCTGCGCAACCCGATCGCGATCCTGATGCTTTGCATCGGGGTCGTCGTCTTCGCGGGGGTCGTCACGCCGCGCATGCCGGTCGACACGTTCCCCGAGCTGACCCCCCCCGTCCTCATCATCGGCACGCTCGCGCCGGGGCTCGGCCCGAGGGACGTCGAGAAGACGATCTCGTGGCGGCTCGAGAAGTACGTGAGCGCGACGCCCGGCGTGGAGCACGTGGAGAGCCTGTCGCGGAACAGCTTCAGCGTCATCTACGTGTGGCTCAAGTGGGGGACCGACCTGAACGCCGCGCAGACGCTGGTGCAGTCGCAGGCGGGCTTCGCGATGGCCGCCGTGCCGAAGTCGCTCGGCGTGCTCCCCCCGTTCGTCCTGCAGTACGACCCGTCGAACGCGCCGGTGGTCCAGGTCGTCGTGAGCGGCGAGGGATACACGGGTCCGCAGCTGTACGACTACGCGTTCAACGACATCGAGCCGCTCCTCGAGGGGATCACCGGAGTGGCCAGCGCCGCGCCCGACGGCGGCCAGATGCGGCAGATCAACGTCGTCGTAGATCCTGCGAAAGCACAGGCGCGGAGCGTGACCGCGGCGGAAGTGGCCGCGGCAGTCTCCAGCTCGAACGCGCTCTTGCCCGCTGGGGAGTTCATCGCCCCGAAGTTCGACGCCAACGTCTACACGAACGCGATCCCGAGGCGCGTGGCGACGATCGGCGAGGCGCCCGTGAAGGTGAACGGGAACAGCGCCGTGTTGATCAGGGACGTCGCGCACGTGGTCGACGGCGGCACTCCGCTCACGCAGTCGGTCTCCGTGAACGGCCGCGAAGCCGTCTATCTGAACGTCCTCAGGGTACCGGGGGGGAACACGATCGAGATCGTCGACGCCGTGAAGCGCGTGGTCGAGCACCTCCAGGGGCTCCCCCCGGGCGTCAAGGTGCAAGCGTTCTTCGATCAGTCCACCTTCGTGCGGACGACCTACGCCGGCCTGAAGAAAGAGATCTTCCAGGCGCTCGTCCTCATCGCCCTCGTCATCCTGCTCTTCCTCCAGAGCATCCGCGGGACGCTCATCGTCTCGGTGGCGATCCCGCTGTCGTTCGCGATCACGCTCATCGTCCTTTACTCCTCCGGCGAGACGCTGAACGCCTTCACGCTCGGCGGCCTCACGCTGGCGATGGGACGACTCGTGGACGATGCCGTGGTCGTTCTGGAGTCGATCCACCGTCACCAGCGGATGGGCCTCTCCACGAAGGACGCCGCGCTCAAGGGGACGAACGCGGTGGCGCTCCCGGTGCTCGCATCGACCCTGACCACGATGGCCGTGCTTCTTCCGGTGCTCCTCCTCGCGGGGCTCGCCAAGAAGCTCTTCGCCCCCCTCGCGCTCACCGTGGCCGTCGCGATGAGCGCGTCGTACTTCGTGAGCATGGCGGTCACCCCGGTCGCCTGCAGCTTCTTCCTGGGGCACGGGGAGCACGGGCGCTTCGGCAAGGCGGTCGAGGGGGTCATCGATCGGATCGCCGAGGGGTACTCGCACGCCCTGCGTCGAGCGCTCCCACACCGGGCGGCGATCGTCCTCGCTTCGTTCGCGCTCGTCGTCGCGAGCGGATGGGCCGCGATGCGCCTGCCGAGCACGTTCTTCCCCGAGATCGACGAGTCGATGGACCAGATCTACGTCCGCTTCGCGCCGGGCGTGTCGGTTGCGGAGGCGGCGGCGAAGCTGAGCGCGATGGGCAAGGCGCTCTCGCGCGAGCTCCCCGAGGGGTCGGTGAAGATGGTCATCGCCAACGTCGGGATGCCGCAGAACGCCCGCGCGCTCCTGGTGAGCCCGAACGTCGCCCCCAACACGGGCTTCCTCCGGATCGCGTTCTGCGATCCCGAAGAGCGCAAGATGTCGCAAGGGGCCCTCGCCGCCGCCGCGCGCCGGATCCTCACGCACGACTTCCCCGGGGTGGAGACGCTCGAGGCCCCCGGCGGCCTCGTGGCGAGCGTGTTCGCGAACGGTTACCCGGCGCCGCTCGTGATCGAGGTCCGCGGCGAGAACCTCGAGAAACTACAAGAGCGCTCGCTGGCGATCGCCGACGTCGCGCGAAGCATCCCCGGCGTCCGCGACGTGAAAACCTCGCTCGAGCTCGACTACCCGGAGGTCCACGTCGACACGGATCGGGAGAAGGCGGGCTTCGTGGGGGTGGGGATGAAGGACGCCGCCGAGACGACGCTCGAGGGGACGCTCGGCAACATCAACACGCCGGGCGTCTGGATCGACGCGAACAACGGCCAGTCGTACTACGTCGTCACGTCGTACGACGGGACGCGCGTCGCTGACGCCCAGGAGATGGCGACGCTGCCCGTGCGCGTGAGCGCGCAAGGGCAGGCGGTGCTCCTCGGCAGCTACGCGAACATCCACCGCGCGGTGGGGCCGATCGCCGTCGAGCGCAACCACCTCGAACGCGCCGCGCACGTCTTGATGCAAACGGAAGGGCGCGACCTGGGGACGACAGCGCGCGATCTCGAGGCCGCCCTGCGGCGCGATCCGCAGACGAAGAACATCGACTGGTCGTTCGTGGGTCAAATCGCGCTGATGCGGACGACGTTCTCGGGTCTCGGCCTCGCGCTCGGGCTCGCGGTGATGGTCGTGTTCATGATCATGGCGTCGCAGTTCAAATCGCTCCGTCTCCCGTTCGTCATGCTGTTCGCGATCCCCGTCTCGCTCGTCGGCATCGTGCTGGCGCTGATGGCGGCCGGGCAGGGGTTCTCGATCACGGCGCTCATGGGGATCTTGATGGTCATCGGGATCGCGGTATCGAACGGGATCCTGCTCGTGGACGACGCCAACAGGCGGCTCCACGAGGGGATCGGCACGCTCGAGGCGATCGTCGCCGCGGCGCGGTCGCGGTTCGTTCCGATCGCGATGACGAGCCTGGCGACGGTCATCGGGCTCATCCCGACGGCGATGGGCCTCGAGCGCGGCTCCGAGGCGAACCAGCCGCTGGCGCTCGCGGTCGTCGGTGGGCTGACGTCATCGACCGTGCTGTCGCTGTTCCTGGTGCCTGCGATGTTTCTCTATCTGGCGAAAAACGAGGCGCCGGAGACGCACGACGTCACCGCATGAGAAACCACGCGAGCGCCATCACGGCGATCGCGAGCGCCACGAGGAGCGGACCGAGGCGAGAGCGGGGCTCGACGGAGGTCGTGGGTTTCTCGATGACGATCCGAGGGCGCGAGGGGCCGCCTGCGGAGACGGGAGCGGACCCGCCTGCGGAAGCGGGAACGGTAGCGGAGACGGGGACGGCGGCGGAAACGGGCGCGGGGACGGGCCCGGGCCCGGCGACGGGGATTGGAGGGGGTGCGCGTCGCTTCGGCGGTGGAGGCAACGTGACGATCTTCCGCGACACCTGGAGCGCTTCCTGCGTCGGGACCCCCTCCTCGTCGGTGCTGGCTTCGGTCATCGCGTACGCCTGAATCGCGGCGCCAAGAGCGACCGCCTCGAACGGGCTCACCCCCTCCGCCGGATCGCGATCGAAGAACTCCGCGGCCCGCTCGCGTACCCGGGAAATGAGCGTACTGCCTCCGACGAGGAGCACTTGATCGATGTCGCCCGCGCCGAGACGCGCTTGTTGAAGCGTTCGCGCGCAGACCTTGAACGTCTGCTCGATGAACGGATCGGCGATCTTCGCGAGCTCGCCGCGCGTCATCGGGAACTCGAACTGGAGCGATTTTCCCCCGACGCCGAACGCTACGTCGACGAGCTCTATCGTCGAGCGCTCCTCGCGCGAGAGCTTCATCTTGAGCTTCTCCGCCGCCTCGCGGACGTGCTCGAAGACCTGCTTGTCCGCGCGCGGGTCGTAGAAGTGCTTCGCGGCGAACCCCTCGGCGATGCGGTTCGCGATCGCGGCGTCGATATCGTCGCCTCCGAGGTAGCTGTCGCCCGCGGTCGCGCGCACCTGGAAGAAGTCCCCTTGCCGCTCGAGGATGGTCACGTCGAACGTGCCGCCGCCGAAATCGTAGACGAGGATCCGCTCCTGCCCTTCCTTACCGTAACCGTACGCGAGGGCCGCCGCCGTCGGCTCGTTCAGCACCCGAAGGACTTCGAGGCCGGCGAGCTTCCCCGCGAGCTTCGTCGCGCCGCGCTGCAGGTCGTCGAAGTTCGCCGGACAGGTGATGACGGCGCGATCGACGGTCGCCTTGAGCCCGACGTCGGCGATCGCCTTCGCCTTGCGCAGCACGAACGCGCTGATCTCGGGGAGCGTGAACTCCTTGTTTCGCGCGGCCACCAAGACGCTCGAGTTCTTCCCCTGCCGCAGCTCGTACGGGAGCCGCGCCCGCGCCTGGGCGATCTCCTTCGAGCCCCACGCTCGCCCGATGAGACGCTTCGTGCTGAAGACCGTGTTCTTCGGATCCTGAAGCCGCCGCTCCTTCGCCTCCCGCCCCACGAGCACGGCCCCCGAGGGATGAAACGCACACACGCTCGGAATGAGCGGTTCCTTCGAGAGATCGTCGGTGATCGCGCGCGCCTGCCCGTCGCGCACGTACGCGACTACGGTGTTCGACGTTCCCAGATCGATACCGACGGCCGCCGTTTTCGGTCGCAGCGGATCCATGCGTGACACGTGAGCTTATGCGAGGCGGGGTGGGCGCGGAGTAGGAGTTCATGGCTATTCGCGCGGTCTGAGACAAGCGGTGAGGGGGATTTCGAGATACGCTAGTCCGCTCGATGCCCGAAGCCGCGGAAGCCCAGGCCGACCCGCTGACGCAAGCGCTCGTCGGCAGGACGTTTGCCGAGAAGTTTCGGATCGAGTCCTTCGTCGGCAAGGGGGCGATGGGCTCCGTCTATCGGGCCACCCAGCTCAACTTGAAGAAGCGCGTCGCCATCAAGGTGATGCACCCGGACAAGAAGGACGCCACGTACGTCTCGCGCTTCAAGCGAGAGGCCAAGGCCGCCGCCCGGATGGAGCACCCGAACCTGCTCCGCGTGATCGACTTCGGCGAAGAGCCCGACGGCCTGCTCTACATCGCGATGGAGTTCGTCGACGGGAAGGACCTCCTCACCGTGCTTCGCGAGGAGTTCCCGTTCTCCACGGAGCGGATCGTGAGCATCATGTCGCAGGCGCTCGCCGCGCTCGCCGTCGCGCACGAGATGGGGGTCGTTCACCGCGATCTGAAGCCCGAGAACGTGATGCTCCTCGAGTCGAAGGACGACGAGGGGCACGCAATCGAGCTCGTGAAGGTGTGCGACTTCGGCGTGGCGAAGATCATCCGCGAAGCGCCGGTCGACGTGGCCGGGGAGGACGGGATCCCCGAGCCGACGCGAACCGCCACGCAGACGGGGACGCTCACGGCGTACGGCACGCTCATCGGGACGCCCGAGTACATGTCGCCCGAGCAGGCGCGCGGCGAGCCGGCCGACGCCCGGAGCGATCTGTACTCATTGGGGGTCATCCTGTTCCTGATGATGACCGGGCGGCTCCCGTTCGAGGCGAAGAGCAAGATCCGGCTCGTCCTCAAGCACATCGAAGAGGAGCCGCCGCTCCCCTCGGAAATCGACTCCCGCGTGGACCTTCAGCTCGAAGCAATCTGCATGAAGGCACTCCTGAAGGATCCCGGCGATCGCTACCAAACGGCCCGCGAGATGCGCATCGACGTCCGCGGCGTGCTCGAGGATTCGCCCGGGAGCCTGCCCAAGAAGTCGCTCCCGCCGCCGAAGCGCGAGAAGCGCGTGAGCAGCGTCCCTCCGCCGTCGGAGGCCCCCACCAGCGACATCGGCCCGAAGCGCAGCGATCCCCCTCCGGCGCATTCTCATATTTCGCGCCCCAAGCAGCGGGTGATGGATCTCACCCCGACGACGACCATCCAGGATCCGAACGAGACGAAAGAGGCGCTGGCGGAAGCGCGAAAGCGCCTCAGCTCGAGTAACGCCCCCCCCCCGCTCATCGCTCCAGCGACCGCCGACCGACAGGCGGTAACCGATCCCCCGCGCCGCACGACTGCGGACCCCACGCGCTTCCTGGTGGCCTTTGCGGTCACTCTGGCGATCGCGATCGGCGTTTGGCTCGCGATGCGTTGAGGTTGGATCGTCCGCGTTCGCGGACGGCGCTTCAGACCCCGATGAACAGCCGGTGGGCGAAGTTCCGTTCGAGCCGAGCGCGGAGGACCTTGTCGGCCGCGAGCTCGATGTCGTACTCGATGCGCTTGAACTCGAAGCGCTTGGCGTCGCTGTCGTACACGGTGTAGCTCGCCCGGTTGTCGAAGTCGCGGGGCTGCCCGACCGAGCCCACGCTCACGATGTACTTCTTCTCGGGCTCGAGCTCGAAGTCGATCGAGGGGAGCTCCTCGACGGAGTTCTTCGTGAGCGCGAAGACCTTGCACAGGTGCGAGTGGCCGATGAGCGTGATGTGCCCGATGCGGTCCCAGATCGCGAGGCACTCGCGCGCCTGCTCGGGGGCGAAGATGTACTCGAACTCCTCGAGGCGGACGGGCGATCCGTGGCAAAGGAGGACGTCGATGTCTTCGAGCTTCTCCTGGTAGGGGAGCGCCTTCAGCCACTGCATGTTCGCTTCGCTGAGAATCGCGGCGTGCGCGTCGAGCGCGTGGCGGGCGGCCTCGTAGTAGTACGAGTAGTCCATGCGGCCGCTCACGGCGGCGTCGTGGTTGCCCAAAATGGTCGTCTTCGCGACCTCGCGCACCAGGTCAGCGCACTCGTTGGGCGATCCGCCGTACCCGACGGTGTCGCCGAGGCAGTAGAAAATATCGATCTTCTCGCTCCTGTACGCCTCCATGACGGCGCTCAGGGCTTCGTAGTTCGCGTGGATGTCGCTGAAGATTCCCAGCCGCATTTGAAGTGCTCACGAGCGTCCTCGTGCTCACTTGCACGACGACGGGTCCTCCAGCCTACGTTCTGTCGCGCGGTAACGCCAGACGCGCCGCGCGGATCGTGCAAGAGTGCAAGACACGCACGGGAACCACGAGATCGCATGCCTACAGACGAGCGCAACGAGCCCAAGGACCAGACGAACGGCGCGATTCACGACGACGCGGAGCCGGAAGCGGACCTCGAGCCGAGCCCCGATCCGCGCGACGCCCCGCCCCCGGTGGCCGTGGCCGAGCTAGCGGCCGCGTGCGTGCGGTTCGTCGCCGCGAAATACAAGGTGCCGCTCGATTTCGAGCCGGAGACGCTCTCGCTCGTCGATCAATACGTGCGGGATGGGCGCGCCGAGCTCGCGGTGAAGCCGGAGACGCTGGATCTCCTACAGGCGTCGATCGGCGCCTACCTGGGCGAGACGATGCGACGCGCGTTCGGGGCGACGTGGTTCTGCGACGGCGACTACGACGGGTGGCGGCTTGACTTCACCTTCGTGTACCTGACGTTGAACCCGATCGGGATGGCGCGCGAGGCGCTGACGCTCGCGACCGCCGACGGATGGCACGCCCACCTCGAGGCCGACGCTGGCGAGCGCGAGATCCTCGAGCAGCGACTCGCGTCGCTCGGCGAGATCGACGAAGACGAGTACTACGCGCCTACGACGCGCTTCGACGTCGTGGAGATCGCCGTGGACACGCTCCGGGCCAAGATGCAGGACGACGGAAACGGCGACGTCTCGTTCGGCCCCGACGACTACCGCGGGAAGTAGTCACGGCGCGCCCGCGTCGGCCGCGTGCGCGGTCTCGGCTCCCGGCACCGTGATGGTGATAGGCGCGTCGTACGCGTCTCCGAGGAAGGTCCGCCACGCGAAGCCGTAGCGACCGCGAAGGAGCGACGGCAGCACAATCCTCGCGCCCGGTGCGAGCCAGGCGACAGGAGCGCCATCGAGCCACGCGAAACGGATCTCGTCGCTCGCGTTCACGAGGACGAGCCCCGCCGGCGGCAGGAGGACGGAGGCGTCGGGGAGCGCCGCAGGGACGTCAGAAGCGGGGGCGGTCCGGAACGCCGCCAGCTCTCCGGGCTCGATGAGCATCTGCGACGTCAGCTCGGGGAGCGCGGGCTGGGTGAAGGACGCGTTCGCGGGAGGAGCCGTCATGGTCGTAGCTGCGATGTCGGATCGACGGTCGATGCTCATCGTGTCGAACGCGAGCCCCCCTTTGGTCGCCCATCGCCACTCGGCGTGGAGAGGGACTTCGTCGACCCCGCAAGCGGCCGTCGATAGCGGCGCGTTCGCGAGGTCGAGAAAGGCCCGGCAGAGAAGCACGCCCCCTTCTCCCGCCTCGGGGACCCGCGCGAGCTCGAAGGTGACCGTCGCCGCGCGGTTCGCGACCTCGACTCGATGCGTCCGATATCCGAGCCGCCGCGCCCCCTCCCCCCGCTCGACGACGCTCGCGAGCATCAGCGGCTCCACGTCCATTCGGCGTTCTCCGAGCAGCGCGCGCAGCGAGCCCGGCGCGGCCACGCGGTACTGGTGCGTGCTCGGGAGGAGCAGAAAGTGCCCGTAACGATCGCTCCGCGCGCGAAGCTCACTGTCCTCGGGGAGAGTGAAGCCGCTGCTGCGGAGGACGATGCGGGCACGCGAGGGGGTGATGTCGATCGTGAGGCGTGGCTCGGTCTTCTTCTTCGCCGCGTCGATCGCCACGATCGCGGTCTCCGGTCCGCGGAACGCCGGCGGGATCTCCGCGCTCCGGAGCGTGGCGTCGATCTCCCAGCCCGCGAGATCCTTGCCGACGGAATCGGCGGGCGCCTCCTCGTCGGCGCGAAGCGGCACGGGCGGCGGGCCTGCATCGGGCGCCAGCGGCTGCGCGCTCGAGGTCAGGGCGACGTTCTCGAGCTGGGCCGGCTCGGCCTTCGCCTGCGGGCTCACCCCTGCGTCGGGGACGTCGTTCCCCGCGCCACCGCGACACGCGGCTAACGCGACAGGCGCGGCCAGAAGGAGCGCGCGCGCCCCCCGCATCACGCGCGAAGAAAATCGGCGATCACGTGCACCCTCGGATCGAGCGGCGGCGCCCCCGGCAGGTGCTGCGTATCGACGAGGACGCTCTCGCAGTCCGGGTTCTGCGCGAGGATCGTGTTGCAATTCCCCGGTTCGTTGTCGAACGACGCGACGATCGAACCGACGCGCGCGAGCTTGGGGGCCTCGAGCCGCTTGAACGCCTCATCGGCCATCGCGGCGTCGGGCTTCAGGACGAGCTCCGTACCCGGGAGCCCGATGGGGAAACCGTGGTCGCGCAGGCTCCGGAAGCTCCCGATCCCCATGAGCGGCAGATCGCGCCCGGTCAGGTAGACGAGGATCGCCCCCGCGTCGTAGCAGGCCTTGGCGAAATCGACGGCGCCAGGGAGCGGCACGTCGTGATGAAGGTGCCCGTCGGCGAAGAAGCGGTCGCGCCAGAAGGCCTGCGCTTCGGCGACTCGTTCGCTCTCGGTCACGCCAACGCGCTCGAGGGTGTCCGCGAGGAGGTACGCCATCTCTTCTTGCCGCAGTCGCGCGAGCCGCTTTGCGTGCTCGGGGTGGGCCGCGTGCCACTTCTCGGCGAGCTCGTTCAGGATCACGCGGGTGCGCGGGCGGTTGTCGAAGAGCGTGCCGTCGAGATCGAACACGACCACGGGGGTCGGCTTCGCGCGGTCGCGCGTCGGGTCGAACTGGCAACGCTCGACGATGCGCTGCAAGAGGGCGTGCTGCCGGGAGGCGTCCATACGGCGATAGACAGGGGCCGAAGCGCCGCGATGTGAGGCAACGGCAGCGCGCGGCTGCGCATGCGCTGGGGAAGAGTGCGACATCTTCGTAACTGCCGGTACTTAGCATGGACCCGAGCGCTTGGGGGGTCATTGCGGGGACCTTGTGCTAGTCACCAATTGAGCGATGGCGGCGATGGCGGACGCAGACGGGCGAGACCACTACGAAGTGCTCGGGGTGCACCGGACGGCGAGCCAGGACGAGATCAAGATCGCCTTCCGGCGCCTGGCCTCGACGCACCACCCCGACAAGAACCAGGGGGACCCCCGCGCCTCCCTGCGCTTCAAGGAGATCAACGCGAGCTATCAGGTCCTGTCCGACCCGCAGCGCCGGGCCATGTACGACCGCTTCGGCCACCGGGCCGAGGAGCCTGGGTCGCCGTTCAGCTCCGGGGGGCCGTTCGCCGGGGGGGTCGTCGACATCGGCGACATCGCCTTCGACGGGATTCTCGGCGACTTGCTTGGGGTTTTCGGCGTCGGCCGGGGGGACAAGGGGGACGTCAAACGCGACCTCGAGGTGAGCTTCGAGGAGGCAGCCTTCGGGTGCGAGAAGCAGATGCGCTACGAGCGCGTCACCCCCTGCGGCGACTGCCGCGGAAGCGGGTCGGCGCCGGGCTCGTCCCCCGAGACGTGTGGGGCGTGCAACGGAAGGGGGAGGGTTCGATTCCAGCAAGGGATCCTCCCGATCGCCGTGGAGCGAACCTGCTCGCGGTGCCGCGGCATCGGCCACATCGTGAAGGACCCCTGCGCCCTGTGCCGGGGGAGCGGGCTGGTGACCTCGACGAACACGCTCGCCGTGACCATTCCGCCGGGGGTCGAGTCGGGGGCGACGAGGCTCGTGGACGGCGCGGGCAACAAGCCGCGCGCCGACAAGGCCGCGGGCGATCTCGAGATCACGATCAAAGTGCGCCCCCACCCCTTCTTCAAGCGCACGGGGGACGACGTCGTCTGCTCCGTCCCGATCAGCTTCACCCAGGCCGCCCTCGGGGCCGAGATCGAGGTCCCCACGCTCGAGGGGAAGGGGAAGATGCGCGTCCCCGCCGGGACGCAGCCCGGGACGACCCTTCGCATCAAGGGGAAAGGCGTTCCCCATCGCGGGGGGCTCGGTCGCGGCGACCAGCGCGTCGAGGTGATGCTCGAGGTTCCGACGCACCTCACCGCGCAGCAACGCGAGCTCCTCGAGCAGCTCGCGAAGGAGCTCGGTGAGGACGTACAGCCGCAGCAGCGCTCGTTCATGGAACGGCTGAGAGACCTGTTCGGCGCGTAGGCGTCTGCGCGGAGCGCGAACGGCCGAAGGTGCGGCTCGGATGACGCGCAGGGGTCGAAGCGCCCGGAAAGACTCGCTCGCCAGCGGTCACTGTCACGGTCCGCCCCTTGCTGTACCCGGAGCATGGCCGATGTCGTCGTCGTCTACAGTCCGGTCGGTGGCGGTCACAAAGCGGCAGCGCTCGCTCTCGTCGAAGCCGCTCGCGCACGAGGCGACAGCGCGTTGCTCCTCGACGCGTTCGAGCATGCCCCGAAGTTGTTCGGCGGGGCCTACCTCGGCGCTCATCTCGCCGGGCAGAACGCGGCTCCGGGCCTGTATGGCTCGGCGTACTCCGCGGCGAACCATCGTGGCGGCGCGCTCGATCCGCTGCGGCGCGGCGTCGATCACGTCGCGTTTCTTCCGCTCCTGAAGCGGGTCTGCGCGCTGAAGCCGCGTGTCGTCTTCGCGACCCATCACCTCCCGCTCGTCGTCCTCGGCCGCGCGCGACGCAAAGGGTGGCTCGATGCGCCACTCGTCGGCGTGGTGACCGACTACACGGCCCACGCGTGCTGGGCAGAGAGCGGCGTCGACGCGTTCGCCGTGCCGTGCCCGCGTGCGCGGCACGAGCTGATGCTGCACGGGATCGAGCCCCCCCGAATCGCCGTGACGGGGCTCCCCGTGCGCGCCGCGTTCGAGCGGGTGCGATCGCTGCGCGCACCGGCCCCGGGTGAACGGCTACGCGTCCTGGTGACGAGCGGAGGGTTCGGGGTGGGCCCCATCGCGCGAGTGGTCGAGTCGTTTGCCGGGATCGACGGAGTCGAGCTCGTGGTGGTTTGTGGACGCGCGACGAAGCTGGTCGAGAGGGTGACGCGTGTTGCGGCGGAGGCGGGGGTGCGCGCGCGTGTGGTGGGCTTCGAACGAAACATGGCCGCGCGGGTGGGCGAGGCCCACGTCGTCGTCGGCAAGGCGGGGGGGCTCACGATCTCGGAAGCGATGACGGCGGGACGCCCCTTGGCGATCGTCGCCGCCGTACCGGGAAATGAGTCTCTCAACGAGGAGTTCGTCGTGGACGGCGGGGGGGGAATTGCGTCCACGCCGGACGATGTCGGAGAGGCGATCGCGGCGCTTCACGCGGCGGGTGCTCTCGTGGAGATGGGGAGGCGAGCGGCGGGCCTCGTCCTGCGCGCCGCCGCGGAGCGGGTCCTCGAGCTGGGCGATGCTCTGAGCGGTCGACCGTCGCTCGCGGACGCCGCCTAGGGCCGGTCCCTAATCCAGAGTGGAGGGAGGCGACCGCCCCGCGTAGGAACGCGACCGGCCGACGAACCGACGCGATGGGCCGGCGTCCGGAGGCGACCGGCCGACGAACCGTCGCGTCGGTTGCCCGGGAGGACGCGATGGGACGCTGAACCGACGCGTCGGTCGCGCGGGGCGACGCGACGGGACCCTCGACGACGCGCCGCGTCGAACATTTCCCGCTCGCGAGTGACTCGCTTGTGCGTTACGTCAACACGAGCGAACGGCGGCCGCCGGCGACAGCCCTCGGCGCGTACCATCGCCCTCTCGCCATGACGGACGCCTTGCTGCAGCCCAGTCGTCTTCCGTCGCGCCCCGTCGCGACCGAGACCCCCGCGGACACCGCCGCGGCGAGCGTGCGCGCGCGTCCCATCCGCTGTGCGGCGCGAGGGGTGACGAAGGCGTTCGGGAGCAACCCGATCCTGCGCGGAGTAGACCTCGAGATTCCGGAGGGGACGTTCGCCGTCCTCGTCGGCCCGAGCGGATGTGGGAAGAGCACGCTGCTCCGGCTCGTGGCAGGGCTCGAAGAGGCAGACGCCGGCAAGATCGAGCTGGCCGGGCGAGACGTCACGCACGAGCCGCCGCGCGCGCGCGACGTGGCGATGGTCTTCCAGAGCTACGCCCTCTATCCGCACCTGTCCGTCCGCGACAACCTCGCGTTCGGCCTCAAGCTCCGCGGGAGCGCACCGCGCGAGATCGACGAGCGCATCCGCGAGGCGAGCGCCATGCTCGGCCTCGAGGCGCTCCTCAATCGCCTACCGAAGCAACTCTCCGGCGGGCAGCGCCAGCGTGTCGCGATGGGGCGCGCGATCGTGCGGCGGCCGGCGATCTTCCTCTTCGACGAGCCGCTGTCGAACCTCGACGCCGCGCTCCGAGCCGAGGTGCGCGTCGACATCCGCCGCCTCCACGACAGGCTCGGCGCGACGACCCTCTACGTCACCCACGATCAGGTCGAGGCGATGACCCTCGCCGACACGCTCTGGGTGCTCAACGGCGGGCTCGTCGAGCAGAAGGGGTCACCCCTCGAGGTCTACGAGCGGCCCCGCACGAAGTTCGTCGCGACGTTCCTCGGCTCGCCGCAGATGAACCTGGTCGACGGGAAGCTCGCGCGCCTGAGCGAGGGGGGAGACTGGGTCGCCGAGGGGGGCGGCCTCACGGCGCCGATCGACGAGGCGCGCTTCCGCGCAAATCTGGTCGAGGGGCGCCCGGTCACCATCGGCGTGCGCCCCCACGACTTTGCGCCGGCTCGCGACGGCGACCGGACCGCGACCAGATTGAACGTCGAGATCGTGGAGGCGCTCGGCTTCGAGGCATTCGCCCACGGCTGGCTGCGCGCGAGCGGGCCGCGGGTCATCGTCCGGCTCGAGGCGCAGGACGCCAAGCGCGTAGTGGCAGGCGATGCGCTGCCGCTCGTCGTCTCCCCCTCGCACGTTCACCTCTTCGATCCGACGACGGGCCGCGCGCTCGACGACCACTCGGCAACGTCGCCCTGACGAGAAGCGCGATGTCGAAGTGGGTGCTGCCGTACTTGGCGCTCGTCGTCGCGCTCGTGGCGCTCGTCGCGGGAGAGCCGTGCGCCGACGCCACGGAGCGCGCTCACATCGCCGTCTGGCACTCGTACCGCGGGGACGAAGAACGCGCGCTCGTGGAGCTCGCGCAGCGCTACGAGCGAGAGCACCCCGACGTCGTCCTCGATCTGCTCGCGATCCCGTTCGAGGCGTACTCGTCGAAGCTGCAGGCGGCGGTCCCCCACGCGCACGGACCGGACCTGTACATCGAAGCCCACGAGAGGCTCGAGGTGTACCGGCGCGACGGCCTCGTCGCCCCCATCGGCGCCGGCTTCCCCGACGAGGACATCGCGACGTACGACGCGACCGCCGTCCGCGCGATCACGCTCGACGGCGTGCGATACGGCGTGCCCCTCTCGACCAAGTGCCTCGCGCTCTTCGTCAACGACGACCTCCTCCCGAAGACCCCTCCGACGATGGAAGGGATCGCCGCGCTCAAGGGGAGCCTCCCGCCGGACACGTACCCCGTCGTCTACGACACCACGACCGCGTTCTTCCACGCGCCGTTTCTCCATGCGTTCGGCGGGTCGATGCTGGACGCGGACGGACACTTCGCGTTCTTCGGCGACAAGGCCGCCCGCTCGCTCGACTTCGTTCACGAGCTCGTGACGAACAAGGACGTGCCGGAGGAGCCGAGCAGCTCGCTCGTGGCGCAGCTCTTCGCGACGGGGCACGCGGCGACGGCGATCGAAGGACCGTGGCTCGTCGGCGATCTGAAGTCGGGGGTGCGTTACCGCGTCGAGCCCCTGCCACGGATCGCCGCCGCGGGGGGGGCCCGCATGCGCCCCTTCCTGACGGTGGAGGCGGTCGTCGCGACACCGCAAGGGGCCGAGCGGCCGGAGGCGCGCGCGTTCGCGCGGTGGCTCGGACAGGACGTAGACGGAGCGCTCGTTCGGGCGCGCGTCGGGCATCAGGTCGTCACGCTGCAAGCCGCGTGGGCGAAGATGGGGACCGACGCGGATCCCGTGCTCCGCGCGTTCCACGAAGCGGCGGCCGAGGCGCTCCCGATGCCGACGTCGACCGCGCTTCGCGCGGCCTGGGTGCCGGCGAACCAGGCGATCCTGAAGGTGCTTCGCGGAGAGATGACGGCAAACGAGGCGCTCGAGGAGGCGCTGCACCGCTTCGAGGACGTGACCCGTCCGCTCCCCCCCGCTGCATCCCCGACGCCCCTCCTCGTGCTCCTCGGCGCGCTCCTCGTCGTGGGGGGGTTCGTCGGCGTCCGTCGCGCGCGGATGACCGGGCTCCGCGTGTCTTTCAGGAAGTCGCTCCCCGCCTACCGGTACGTCGCGCACGCGGTGCTCGCGGTTCTGCTCCTCGTCGTCCTTCCGCTCGCTGCCGGAGCGGCGACGTCGCTCTTTGCGGGGCCCCACGATCACATGCGCTACGTCGGGCTCGCGAACTACCTGAGCAT
Source organism: Polyangiaceae bacterium (assembly GCA_052147435.1). Lineage (GTDB taxonomy): Bacteria > Myxococcota_A > Polyangia > Polyangiales > Polyangiaceae > JBKQKP01. The sequence goes on from JBKQKP010000376.1 coordinate 84,335, forward strand.
CCTGACGGCGCGCGGCGGTTCGCTCCTCGCGCACGGGTCGTTCTACATGACGCTGCTCGTGACGGTGGTGTGGACCGTCGTCAACGTCGCCCTCCACCTCTCGATGGGGCTCGCGCTCGGGATCGCCCTCTCGCGGCCTCTCATGCGCATGCGGGCCGTGTATCGCGTGCTTCTCATTCTCCCCTGGGCCGTCCCGTCGTACGTGACCGCGCTGGCCTGGAAAGGGATGTTCCACCGGCAGTTCGGCGCCGTGAACGCGCTCCTCCGCGCGCTGGGCGCCGAGCCGGTGTCGTGGTTCGCGCATTTCTCGACGGCGTTCGCGGCCAACGTCGCGACGAACACGTGGCTCGGGTTCCCGTTCATGATGGTCGTCGTCCTCGGCGCCCTCACGTCCATACCGAAAGAAGTGCTCGAGGCGGCGGAGGTCGACGGCGCGACGCGATGGCAGCGGTTTCGCCTGGTGACGTTGCCGCTGCTCGGGCCGACGCTCCTCCCCGCGATCGTGCTCGGCGCAGTGTGGACGTTCAACATGTTCAACGTGATCTTCCTCGTCTCGGGGGGCGATCCGGACGAGACGACCGACATCCTCGTGAGCGAGGCGTACCGGTGGGCGTTCACCCGCGATGCGCAGTACGGCTATGCGGCAGCGTACGCGGTGCTCATCTTCTTGCTGCTCGCCGGAACCGCGCGCGTCTTCGGCAGGCGCATCAACGGCGCGGCTAGCGAGGCGGTGTCGTGAAGACTCGCCGCTTCTGGTGTGGACCGCGCCGCGCGGAGCGCGGACGCGCCGTCGAGTCCGTGCTCGTCCACGCGCTGCTGATCGCCGCGACCATGTTCGCGCTCTATCCCGTCCTCTGGGTCATCGCGATCGCGCTCACCCCGGGTGGGCTCGGAGCGCGCTCTGGAATCCTGCCGGTGCCACGGGCACCTTCGCTCGACAGCTTCCGGCTCGTCCTCGGGTTGGGGAGCTCGGAGCGGACGTGGCTCTTCCTGACCCAAGCGTTCAACTCGCTCGTGGTTTCGCTGACGACTGCTGCCGCCGCGGTGGCGATCGCGACGCCAGCCGCGTACGCCCTCGCGCGATTCCCATTCGTCGGGGCGCGCGCCGGCATGCGCGGGCTGCTGGCGACGCAGATGTTCCCCGCGGTCGCGAGCGCAGTGCCGCTCTATCTGCTCCTCGACGCGCTTCATCTTCTTGACTCGCGCGCGGGCCTCGTCCTCGTCTACGCGTCGACGGCGGTCCCCTTCGCAATCTTCCAGCTCCGGGGGGCGTTCCTCTCGATCCCCGTGGACATCGAGGAGGCGGCGATGGTCGACGGCGCCACCCGCGCGCAGGCTTTCTTTCACGTCGTCCTGCCCGCCGCGCGCCCCGCGATCGCGGTGACTGCGCTCTTCGCGTTCATGAGCGCCTGGAACGAGTTCATCCTCGCGGCGACGCTTCTGTCGCGCGAGAGCGCCTTCACGCTCCCCGTCGTGCTCCAGAGGTACGTCGGTGAGCACGACGCGGCGTGGGGGGCATTCGCGGCGGGGGCCATCCTCGTGAGCGTGCCGGTGATGGCGCTCTTCTACGTGGCGCAGCGACAGCTCGTGGCGGGGCTCACGGCGGGCGGCGTCAAGGGGTGAGCTCGGAACTTGGCCCGCGCCGGCCTCCCGTCGGATCGTGCCAGGGTCATGGCTCGTCGCCCGCGCAAGCCCTCCACCCCTGCGCCGCCGCCGGAGCGTCGCTCGGACGGCGTCGATCGCCGCCTCGTCAACGACCGCCGCGAGTTTCCACCGCGACCGGAAGGGCGAAGGACCGCGGGTGGACGCCGAAAGGGCGACCCTATAGAAGCCTGAGCGGCATCGAGGAGAGGGGAGATCACAGCTAGATCGGAAGATCGGAAGAACGATGGCTCGATCACTCTCAACTTCCGCCCTCCCGATCTTCCTGTTCCTCCCTCTCCTCCTCCTGGCTGAGAGCGCCGGGGCGCAGTCCGGCGCGCCGGTCGTCCCCACGCCGGCATTCGACGTCCCGCGCCCGCCGCAGGTCCCCGCACTCGGGAGGGACGGCGTGCCCGGGGAGCGCGTCGGCTTCGACGCGGCCGTGAAGCGCGCGCTCGACCGGAACCCGACCGCAAGGCAAGCCGCCGAGGAGATCCGCCGCTACCACGCGCTGATGGAGGAGGTGCGCGCGTCATCGCTCCCGACCTTCAACGGAACCGGTACGTACACGCGCCTCGACGGCAACAGGATCTCGAGCGGCGTCGTGGTCGTGCCACAGAACGGGGTTTACGCGACGGCCACGCTGAGCGCGCCGCTCGTCTACCCACGCGGCTGGGTGCAGTGGGAGCAGGCGAAGGATCAGGTCGATGTCGCGCGTCTGAACGCAGCCGACGTCCGCCGCACTCTCGCGGTCTCCACGGCGCGCGCCTACCTCGCGATCATCGCGCAGAAGCGCCTCCTCGAGACCGCGATCACCGCGCGCGACAACGCGAAAGGGCACTTCGATTTCACGCGCGCGCAGCTCGTCGGCGGAGTCGGCAATCGGCTCGACGAGATCCGCGCGGCGCAGGAGCTGACGTCGGACGAGGCTCTACTGCAGAACCAGGAGGTCGCGCTCTTTCACGCGCGCGAGGCGCTCGGCGTGCTCGTGGCGGGGGACGGCGCGGTCGACGTCGCCGAAGAGACTTTCGGCGGCAAGATGCCTAGCCTCAACGAGGCCCTGAGCGAAGCCGAGAAGACCCGCGCCGACGTGCGCGCGCGCGAGCGAGCAGCCTCGGCGGCCGATCGAACCGTGCGGCAGGCCTACGCGGACTATCTCCCCTACCTGAACTTGATCGCCTATCCGTTCTACCAGAACCCGCCCGTTCCGACGGTCCCCCAGACCGGCTGGGAAGCGCAGCTGGTGCTCACTCTTCCCCTCTACGACGGAGGGCTGCGCTACGGGCAGGAGCACGAGCGAAAGGCGCTCGCCAGCGAAGCGCGGCTCGACGTCGAAGCGACGCTCCGGCAAGCGAAGAGCGACGTCCGCGCGGCGTTCGAAGAGATGCAGCGAGCGGACATCGCGCTCGACCAGGCGCAGCAGTCGGCTGCGTTCGGGAAGCAGGCGCTCGCGCTGGCAAACCTGGCGTACCGCGCCGGAGCGACGACGAACCTCGAGGTCATCGACGCCGAGAGGCAGGCGCGCGACGCGGAGACTCAGGCCGCCGTGGCGGAGGACGCGGCGAGACAAGCGAGGTTGGACTTGCTCGCGGCGAGCGGGAGATTCCCGTGAAGACCACCTCGCTGCGGAGGCATCGCGATGAAGGCGCCTCGCACTGACGTAGTCGTACTCTCGGCCCTCGCCGCCGCGGCAGCGGCCGGCATTGCGTTCATGGTCCTCCGCAGCTCGAGCGCGAGCGCCAACCCCCTCGCCGCCGTCCCTGCAGACTCGTTCATGGTCGTGACGATCGACGTCGTTTCGCTCGCAGAGTCGCCGATCGGGCAGGCGCTCGCGGGAGAGAACGGCGCTCGCGCGGGGAGCCTGCTCGGCGTCGATTCGATCACGGCCACCTGCGGATTCGACCCCCTCCCCCACCTGCGGACCGTCGCGCTCGCGATCCCCGAGGGGCCCATGGGGGCGGCCGGAGAGGCGGAGCGCGGCGACTTCGGCGTCGCGGCATCGGGCTCGCTCGCAAGAGAGGCGCTCGAGTCTTGCGCGAAGGCGCTCATCAAGAAGCGAGGGGGCGAGGCGATGGCGCGCCAGTCAGGGAGCTTCACCGTCATCTCCGACGGGCGAGCGCCGGGCGGGGCGGAGGTGGCCTTCCGCGACGGTGGCCCTTACCTCGTCGGGAAGGGGGCGTGGCTGACGCGAATGATCGACGCCGCCGATGGGCGGGTTCCGTCGACGCTCTCCTCTTCGAGTGACACCCACGCGTCTCTCCGGGCCGATCTCGCGGCGCGCGATGTCGATGCGGAGGCGATCCGGGCGACGGCGATCCTCCCCCAGAGCGTGCGCGCGCGGGTCGAGCACGAGATGGTGCTCGAGGCCCATGAAGGTGACCGAGCCGTCAAGGCGATGGAAGGGGTGCTCGGGGTCGCGGCCGCGGCGTTCGGAGTCCACGCGGGGAGAAACCAGTCGGGGCAGGACGAGACTCGCTTCCTCGCCGAGCTCCGCTGTGACACCGAAGCAGCGTGCGACGCCGTCTCGACGCTCATTCTGCACACGCGCCTCGGCTGGTCGGGGAACCTCGCGTACCGGCTCCTGGGCCTCGGGCCGCTGATCGACAACCTTGCGGTGGAACGACAAGGGACCGCGCTCTTCGTGAGGACGCACGCCCCCGCCGGCGATCTGGCCAAAGTCGTCAGTCGCGCGCTCGACGCCCCCCCCAAGAAGGCTGCAAGGGTGGTTCCAACCTCACCGGACGAGGTATTTCCCGCTCATTCAGATGCCGGACGCGACCCCGGACACGATGGGGGACGTTAGGAGCCCCGGGTGCCCCCGCTCCCCCCGTGGATTTCCTGGCATCCAAGGATTAGGTTTCTAGTTCCCGCAAGCGAGGAGTCACGCAATGTCAGGCAAGAACGTCATCGAGCTCACCGACGCAAACTTCGACGCCGAGGTACTTCAGTCCAAGGAGCCCGTCCTGGTGGACTTTAGCGCCACGTGGTGCGGCCCCTGCAAGGTCCTCGCGCCGATCGTCGAGAAGATCGCCGACGAGAACGCGGGCAAGTACCGTGTGGGAAAGCTCGACATCGACGATGCCCCAGGAATCACACAGCGTTACGGCGTTCGCGGCGTTCCGACGGTGATGGTCTTCAAAGGGGGACAGAAGATCGACCAGCACGTCGGTGTCACGAACAAGGAAACGCTCCTCAAAATGCTCGCGAAGTGAGCGCTGCCGAGCGGCCGCCGCGCGCAACGAAGGCGAGCGACGAACGGGTCGATCTGTCGTAAACAACGCGAAACGCGATGTTCGCCCCCGACCCGCGCCTGATCGCTCTGCGAGATGCTCTCTCGGGGCAGGTCCTCCGCGGAAACACGAGCTACCACCTTCGCGAGCGAATCGGCGAGGGGGGGCAGGGGTGGGTCTTCAAGGCGAACTGGGACGAGCCCTCTGGGCTGGTCGTGATCGTCAAGGTGCTCCGCCCGGACGCCGTCAACAACGAGGCGCTCCAGCGCTTCGAGCGCGAGGCGGAGGTCCTGCGGCTCTTGTCGCAGGGGCGGCCCAACCCGCACATCGTCCGGTTCTTCGATCACGCCGTCGCTCGCGTGAAGTCGCCGCTCAGCGCCGATCTGATTTCGCTCCCGTTCACCGTGCTCGAGTACGTCAACGGGCCGACGCTCGAGCACGTCCTGAAGACGGTTCGCGGCCGAGGGCTGCCGGTTGAGCGAGTTCGTCGCCTGGTCCGCCAGGTCGTCCTCGCGCTCGACGTGGTGCACGCGCAGAAGGTCGTCCACCGCGATCTGAAGCCGTCGAACATCCTCCTGGCGAACGAGGCCGGTACGGAGATCGCGAAGGTCACCGACTTCGGGCTCGTGAAGGTCGTAGACGTGAACTTGCAGCGAACGACGTCGCTCGCGGGGGCTTCTCTCGGGTACGCGCCGCCGGAGCAGTACGAGCAAGGCAACCAGCGGGTATCGGTCCGCACCGACGTCTTCTCGCTCGCGGCGATCACGTTCGAGATGCTCAGCGGGGGGGTCGCGTTCCCCTACAAGGAAGGGGAGAACCCGCTCCTCATCGTGACGCGGATCCTGAACGGCCAGCGTCCGTCGTTGTTCCGCGCGATCGACGGGCTCGCCCCGGAGCTCGCCGCGCGGCGCGACCTCATCGAAGCGCTCGACGCGCAACTCTCGCAAGCCCTCGCCGCCGACCCGAACGATCGCCAGGCCTCTGTCCAAGACTGGTGGCAGGCGATCGAGCCGCTTCTCCGCGCCGTGAACGAGCCGCGCACCCCCGGCACGGCGCCCCGCACTGACTCACGGTCACGCACCCCGTATCCGAACGCGGCCCTCCCCTTCGCGAAGACCGAGCACGGGCCCCCGCAGGGGTCGGCAGAGCGTCGCCCGCTCACGGGTGCCCCCCCCGCGACGCCACCGCGCCGGAGCTCCTCCACCTCGATGAACGCCGCCCGCCACTCGGGCGCGCCAATCTCGCGCGTCCGTGCGTCGGACAGCGCCGCGGCCAATCCCGCCGCGTGGTCGTGGAGCGTGGCGAGTCCCCCCGTGCAGGCCACGAGCGTCCGCGCGGCGGTGTTCGAGGCGAACGGCGAGTCGATCGTCTCCGTCGGAGCGAACGGCCTCGCCCGCTTCGCTCGTGGGGCTTGGGCGCCGGTCGATGCCCCCTCCGGCATGGACGTCCGCGAGGTTCGCGGTCTGAGAAGGCTACCGGGGGGTGACCTCCTTCTCTTCGGCGCGCACTCGCTCGCGGTGCGCCTGTCGGCGAAGGGGGCGCACGATGCGTGGGGCATCCCGGATCGCGACATCACGTTCCACGGGGCATGTACGGAGGAGAACGGCGTGACGACGCTCGTCGGCGAACGCCCGGGGCGCGGCTCGAACCGTCCCCAGTCCACGAACACGGTCGGCGCCGTAGCCCAGTTCGTGGGCGATCGACTGAGCCTCGTCAGCGAAGCAACCGCGTGCAGCCGCCTGCGCGGGACGACGCGCTTGCGCGGCGGGACGTACTTGGCGTGCGGGGACTGGGGGTCCCTCGTGCGGCTCGAGCTTGGCGTGGCGGAGCTGGTCGGCTCCGTGTGCGGCGGACACCTGCTGTCGATCGAAGCGACGGAGGACGGCGGCGCGGTGACGGTCGGCGTCGGGGGGCACGCCCTGTCCATCTCGCCCCGCCTCGAGGCGCACCTCGAGGCGGTCCAGACGACGCGCGACTTGCACGCTCTCACGATCGCCGACGACGGAGCTGCCTGGGCGGGAGCCGCGCAAGCACGCCTTCTTCGCAGGACCAACGGGGCCTGGGTGCGGATGAGCGGCGATGTGGGGATCGCCCCCGCGATCGTCGCGGTCTGGGCGACCGCCCGGTTCGTGCGGGCGATCTGCGACGACGGCGCGATCATCGAAGGACGACTCGCCTAGTGTCGACGGCGTCAGACGCACCCCGAGCTCGTCTCGCCCCGAAGCACAACACGTCGCGTTCGGTCGGCGGGCGTCCGCGTATGTCGCGCTTCCTGCGCGTCCTCATCGCGATCACGGCCGGCGTGCACCTCCCGTTCGTCGCCGCGGTCGGCTACTTCGGGATACTTCGTGGGTGGAGCTCGCCGTGGACCGTGGCCTGGATCGCGGGCGCGCTCGGTGTCCTGTGCTTCGTGTGGCGGGCGCGCGCGGCCGCGATGGATCAGCGCGGCGGCCACGTGATGTCGAGCCTCGTCGATACGCCGTACTTCATCCACTGGTGCGCGTGCATGTGGAGCATGTTCCCCGCGCTGGGCTCGCTCTTCACGTTTCCGATCGTCGAGATGGTCCGCCACGAGCCGATTTCGTGGCCGCTCCGTTTCTACTTCTGGACGTACGTACCCGGGCTCGTCGTGTGCGGGTACGGGATCCTCGTCCGGCGAAAGTGGTTCGTCGTGAAGGAAGTCGACGTGAAGATCCGGGGGCTCGATCCGAAGCTCGACGGGTACCGCATCGCGCACCTCTCGGACCTCCACATCGGAACGATGACCCCTCGCGAGCGCGGGGAGAAATGGACCCGGGCCGCGAACGCGCGCACTCCAGACCTCGCCGTCGTCACGGGCGACCTCGTGACCAGCGGCACGGCGTACCACGAGGACATCGCGGCGGTCGTCGGAGGGCTGCGCGCGAAGGACGGCGTCTTCGTCTCGATGGGGAACCACGACTACTTCGGCGACGGGGAGCCGCTCATCACGCACCTGCGTGCGCGCGGCGTGCGCGTCTTGCGGAACGAGGGGACCGTCATCGAGCGGAACGCCGCGGCGTTCTATCTGGCGGGGATCGACGACACGTGGACCAAGCGCGACGACATCACCCTCGCTCTACGGGACAGACCGGCGGGGCTGCCGTCGATCCTGCTGTCGCACGATCCGGACAGGTTCCCCCACGCCGTGGAGCTCGGCGTATCGCTGACGCTCTCGGGCCACACGCACGGCGGGCAGATCGGCTTCCCGTTTCTCTACCGATGGATCTCCCTCGCGCGCGTCGCGCACCGCTTCAACGTCGGGCTCTATCGCCAGGGGGACTCGTGGCTCTACGTGCATCCTGGTCTCGGGACGACCGGGCCGCCCATGCGACTCGGAGTCGCTCCGGCCGTGGTGATCCTGACGCTGCGCGCGGCGTAGTGCTAAAGGCAACGACCATGGCACGCCCCGACGGCAGAAAGCTCGACGCACTTCGTCCCGTAGAGATGATTCCCGGGTTCCACCGCCCGTCGGAAGGGTCGGTGCTGTACCGTGCCGGAGGTACGGTCGTCCTGTGCACGGCGTCGGTGGAGTCGAAGGTGCCGCCGTTCCTCGAGGGCAAGGGGAAAGGGTGGCTCACCGCGGAGTACCAGATGCACCCGCGTGCGAACCCACCGCGGCGCGAAGCGCGTGACGGGCGGGGGAAACCTCCCAGCGGGCGGACGCAAGAGATCCAGCGCCTCGTCGGGCGCGCGCTCCGCGCCGCCGTGGAGCTCGAGAAGGTCGGGGAGCGGACGATCACGATCGATTGCGACGTGCTCGAGGCGGACGGCGGCACGCGAACCGCCTCCGTGACAGGGGGGTTCGTCGCCCTCGCACTGGCGCTGTCGAAGCTCGCGAAGCGGGGCGACCTGAAGGAGCGAGTCCTGCGCGAGCCCGTCGCGGCGACGAGCGTGGGCGTGGTCGCGGGAGACGAGCTCGCGCTCGACCTGATGTACCTGGAAGACTCCGCGGCCCGCGTCGATCTCAACGTGGTGGCCACGGCGTCCGCCGGGATCGTCGAGGTGCAGGGGACAGCCGAAGGGGAAGCGGTCCCTCGCTCCACGATCGACGCGATGGTCGACATCGCGTTGAAGGGGATCGCCGACCTCGTGGTCCTTCAGCGCGCGGTGCTCGCAAGCGCCGGGGTCGATCTCGCCGCGCTCACGATCGCAAGGTAGGTCTATACTCCGGGGCACGTGAATCACTCGCTCGTCATCGCGACATCGAATCGGGGGAAGCTCGAGGAGTTCCGAGCGCTCCTCGCCGGCCTGCCGGTCCGGGTGCACACGATCGAAGAGGCGTGCGCGAAGGTGCCGACCATCGTCGAGGACGGAGCAACCTTCGCCGACAACGCCGTGAAGAAGGCTCGCGCCGTCGCCGCGGCATCGATGATGCTGACGCTCGCGGATGACTCCGGCCTCGAGGTCGATGCGCTCGCCGGAGCCCCGGGTACGCGCTCGGCCCGCTTCGCGCACGCTCGCGCGACGGACGCAGAGAACAACGCCGCGCTCCTGGCCGCGCTCTCCGCCCTCCCGGACGCCGTCGGCACGCGCCCGCTCAGCGCGCGCTTCCGCTGTGTGCTCGCAATCATCGATCCGTACGCGAGCGATCCGGGGCCCATCGTCGTGGAGGGGCGCTGCGAGGGGACGCTCACGAGGACGCCGCGCGGGTCCGGTGGCTTTGGCTACGATCCACTGTTCGTGGTCGACGGGGCCGACAAGACGATGGCCGAGCTCACCGAGGCCGAGAAGAACACACTTAGCCACCGCGCCCGTGCGTTCACCGCGCTCCGCCCGGTGCTCGCGAAGATCATCGCGCAGCGGGAAGAGACCATCGCGCGCGTCGAGCGACCGCAGGCCTAGAGGTCGGCTAGCTTCCGAGAAGGTCGAAGTGCGCGCCGCAGGTGAGGCTCAGCATCACGTACCCGCGCTGGTCGGTGATCGATGCGCCGTTCTCGAACGGAGGATGGGTGTTTCCGTCGGCGCTGCCGGCCGTGCTGAACGTCACGGAGCCTGACGTACTGGTCATCGATCCCGTCGAGAGCGAGGCGAGCGGCGAGATCGTGAGGTGCGTCGACAGGCGGATCTCTGCGCCGAGACCAAGCTTGAAGTACTCGAAGCCCGACATCTTGAACGTCTGCCCGTTGGCGCTTACGCCGACGGTCCGTTCGCCGACCGATATCTCCGTGAGAAAGGCCGCGGTGTTGACGTCTCCCGCGACGAAGCGAAGGCCCAGTCCGTAGAGCTCCGAATAGGCGGAGGTCCCACTTTCGCCGGCGAAGCGTGAGCCGACGCCCAGGATGGCTCGCTCGTAGAAGACGAAGGGGACGAAGCGATACCCGAGTCGCACGCCGACGTCGGCCTGGAGCGTCGGGCCGGGGGTCACCAGATCGGTCGTCCACTCGGTCGTCGAGACGGGCGGATTCCCGACCGGAACGCCATAGAAACCCCCACCGAAGCCGAGGACGCCGAACCGCGCTCCTGTCCAGAGGGCCAGCCGTGGTGCGTGCTTCGGTGGGTGCGGAGGGGGAGGAAGGTGCAGGGACGGAGGAGGGGGCGGGGCGTCAAAGGGCCCATAGAAGACGGACCCCTCCGGCGGGGGAGGGGGCGGGGGCGGAGGAGCGTCCGCGGCGACGACGGGCGCGGGCCTCTGGCGTGGGGGGGCGGAGGGGGGCGACTGCGGCGGCGCGTCGGCGGCGGCGGGGGGGAGCGGCGGGAGGGGAGCCGGCGCCTGCTGGGCGCGAGCGAGGCGAGCGGGGCACGCGACGACCAGCACCGAGACGACGACCGAGCCCGCGGCGAGCCTAGATAGGCGGCCACGCCTGGCAAGCCGTCGCGACTCAAGATGCGGCATTCGCTCCGAACCTCCTGAGGAATCATACGCTATGGAAGGGGGCCGCGCGTTGACCGCCTAGGAACCGGGTGGTACGCGCACCTTGCCTGCATTGTGCACATGAGCCGCGACGTCAAACCGTGGAAGGAGTACGGCCGCTACGGGTCGGTGGGCATCGAGCTCGTCCTCAGCATCATGCTCGGCTACTACGCCGGCCACTGGCTCGACGGAAAAGTCGGGGGGGGGCACGGCTGGCTTACGGCGATCGGCTCGGTGGTGGGCGTTTACGCGGGGTTTCGCGCCATTTTCTCCGCAGCAAAGCACATGGAGGCGGACATCTTGCGCGCCGAGCGCCGGGAGCGGGGTGAAGATCCTTGGGGCCCCCCCGCGTCCCCCCCCTCGCCACCGGACGCGAGCGCCCCTACCTCAACCAGCAAAGGCAACGCGAACGCGAACGCGAACGGGAAGCACCTATGAGCGGCGTCGACGAATCAAGCGAACGAGACGAGGCGATCGCGCCGCGCGGCCTCGATCCGCGCACCCGCACGGCTATCCTCGGGGTCGCGGCGATCGGAGCCTTCTTCGCGATCGGCGCGACGGCCGGGTGGGGAGCTCGGTCCGGAGTGTCGGTCTTCGTCGGCGCGCTGATCGCCGTAGCCAACCTCTATGGGCTCGCGCGGATCGTGGGCGCGCTCCTCGGTGCGCGCGCCGAAGGGGACGCCGGAGCCGGGCTCTGGGGGATCCTCGCGGTGCTCAAGGTCGTCGGATTGTTCGGCGGCGTCTGGCTCCTCTTCGCCTCACATCTCGTCGACCCGATGGGCCTCGTCGTCGGCTGGGGCGCGCTCCCGATCGGAGTCGCGCTCGGCTCGCTCTTCAGCGACAAAACCGAACGGCAAAACGAGCGTCGTGGTAAGGAGGCGCCGCCGGTCGGGCCGCCTTCTCCCTGAACAAACGGCTCTATTCGCGCGACGAAAACGATGCCCGAGCACACCTCGTACTTCAGCTACCTGATCGCCATGTTCCCCGCCCTCGGCGAGAACATGCACAACCTCGGCCACAGCATCTCGGGGAAGGCCGTAGGCGCACACGCCGCCGAGCCGATCACCGCCGCGCTCTTCGTGGCTCTCCTCGTGATCCTGATGGCGCTCGCCGTCCGCGGCAAAGTGGTGAACCACGAGGCGTCGGTCATTCCGGACGACAAGCTCACGCTCCGCACCGTGTTCGAGGTGCTCATCGGGTCGTTCTACAACCTGATGCGCGACATGATGGGGGCGAAGCGCGCCAGGCGATACTTCCCGATCATCGGCACGTGCGCGTGCTTCATCTTCTTCAGCAACCTGCTCGGCCTCATCCCGGGCTTCATGTCCCCGACGGGGAACCTGAACATCACGCTTGGGTGCTCGACGGTCGTCTTCGTCTCGTTCAACTACTACGGCATCAAGGAGAACGGCCTCGGCTACTTCAAGCACCTGGCGGGCCCCCTTTGGTGGCTCTGGTGGTTCATGTTCCCGCTCGAGCTCTTCTCGATGTGCATCCGGCCGTTGACGCTCGCCGTTCGTCTCATGGTGAACATGGCCGTCGACCATCTCCTCGTGACCGTCGCGGCGAGCATGTTCGTTCTCCTCTTGCCGATTCCGATCATGGTCCTAGGGACCCTGGTAGTCGTGGTGCAGACGATGGTCTTCTGCATCCTGTCGTCGATCTACATCGCGCTCGCGACCGAGCACGAAGAGCACGACGGCGCACACGCCGCCGCGCCCCACGCGGCAGCGCATTAACGCGGACGGAAAGTACTAGCCAGCCCGCGAGAAACCGACTAGTCACCGCCGCAACTCTTCCTCAAGCTGAAAGCAGCGGAAAGCTCCGAGTTACCCTCGGAAGGAGCCCCGAAGATGTCGATCACGAAGAAGCTCGTTCCCTCGGCGGTCATCACCGCCCTCTTCACGTTCGTCGCGACCTCCGCGTTCGCGCAGGAAGCGGGGAATGGTGGCTCGAACCTGAACGACGTGAAGGCATACGCTGCGATCGGCGCCGGCTTTGCGATCGGCCTCGCCGTCCTCGGTGGCGGGCTCGGGCAGGGGCGCGCAGCGGCTGCTGCGCTCGAAGGCATCTCGCGTAACCCGGGCGCGGCAGCGCGCATCCAGACGCCGATGATTCTCGGCCTGGCGTTCATCGAGTCGCTCGTCCTCTTCGCATTCCTCATCGCGTTCTTCCTCCGGAACATCGCGAGCGGGGGCTGACCCTCCACCGCGCCATCGCGCGGGGGCCTCGAGAAGACTGATCGGCGCCGGCGCCTCCTAGGGGGCGTCGGCGCTTTCGTTTTGTTCGCGATCTCTTCCGCGCGCGGCTCTCTGCTATCTTCGCGCGCGATGCACCGACCCGCGGGGCGCCACGTCGCGGCAGTCCTCGTGATTGCGAGCGTCGCGACCGCGTGGGTGCTCGGCCGGTCCGCCTTCGGCACCGACGACACGATCGGCGCCTGGTCCACCCCAACCCTCGTGTCCTTCAGCGGCGTCGAGGCGCGTTTCCTCGTGGCGCTCGTGACCGTGCAGGCGATCCTCGTCGCCGCGGCGCTCGCGCTCGCGTCCCCGAAGAGCGTCGGCCCGCTGCGCGAGGCGTTGCGCGACATGATGAAACAGCCGAGGCGCGCCTACGCCGCGCTCTCGCTCGTCGGCGCCGCGACCTCGTTCGCGATCGCCCTCCTTGGCACCGGGCTTCATACCGCGTCCGAGGACGAGAAGACCTACATCTTCCAGGCTGAGCTCCTCCGGCTCGGCCACCTCTCGATCCCGGTCGCGCCCGAAGGGGACTACTTCGCGGCGCCGTTCTTCGTCATGCACGCTGGGCGCTGGAGCGGGCAGTACTTCTGGGGGCAGCCCGCCCTCATCGCGCTGGCAAGCCTCCTCGGGTCTCCGTGGGTCGCCGCGACCGTCGAGCTTGCGCTGACCATTGGGCTCTCCGGGCTGGCCGCGGCGCGGTTCTTTCGCAGCGAGCGCGTCGGCGTCCTGACGGCCGCCCTCCTCGCGACGAGCCCGCTCCTCGTGATCAACGGCGCGACCCTCCTCAACGTCAACCTCGCGGCGACGTGCATCGCGGCGTCGCTCTGGGGCGTCTCCGTCCTGCGCGACGAGAAATCGACGATAGCCACGTGGGTCCTGGGCATCTCGACGAGCGTCGCGCTACACAACCGGCCGCTCGACCACGCGGCCGTCATCGTGCCTGTCGCCGTCCTCCTTCTCCTCGAGACCGGGCGCACCAAGCGGGAGACCGTCGCTCGGTTTCTTCCCGCGATCCTCATCGCGCTTCCGTTCCTCGCGCTCCACCCGATCCTCAACGTGGCCATCTCGGGTGACCCCTGGCGAAACGGCTACTCGATGTTCAACAACGACCACGGGTGGAAGACGATGGGCTTCGGCGTCGGCCCGATGGGGGACGTGCAGACCGTCGTCACCGCTTCCGCCAAGACGATCGCCAACATGGCGCGCGTCAGCATCGTCGCCACGGGGTGCCCCGTCCTGGTCGCCGTCGCTGCCGCCGCTACGGTCGTCGCGCCTTCACGCAGCTCTCCGATGCGCGCTGCGGCGCTCCTCGTCGTGGGGGCGCTCTACGGCGCGTATTTTTTCTACGAGAGCGCGCCGGCGACGATCGCAGGGCCCGTCTACTACGTCTCGGTGGCGTCGGTGATCTGCGCGTGGATCGCCGCGTCGATCGTCGAGCTCGACGCGCGCGCGCAAAAATTCGACGGCGGGGCCACGTGGCTCCCGGCGCTCCTCGTCGTCACGTGGGCGGTCGCCGTCTGCACGGCATGGCCGCCGTTCATCCGCGAGCTTCATCGCGGGGCGACGCTCTGCCCCGACGCGCGTGCGACGACTCTGGCCGAGAAGTACGATCTCCATCACGCGCTCGTCTTCGTCGCCGTCGCCCCCACGCCGAAGGCGACCTGGGAGAGGCAGCTCCCCTACCCCCACCCCCGCTTCGACGACGACGTCCTCTACGTGCACGCTTTCGACGGGGGAACCAACGCGCGTATCGCCGCAGCGTTCGGCGCGGGGCGCTCGTTCTATTTCATGAACCAGGACATCACGTCGATCTCCCACTTCGATCCTGTCACCGGGGCGCTGGCGCCGATCCCCGCGCTCCCGTGAGGAGGGGAGCCGGGCGCGCCCGCGAAGAGTCGGACTACGAGTGCTCCTTCAGACCGCGCCGCAGGTCCATCGCCGCGTGACCGATCCACACGAGCCCGGCGAGGACGAGCATCACGATCCCGAGCGTGGTGTGCTCGGCGGTGTTCACGAGGATCGTCCCGCTGCCGACGAGCGAGAGGACCACGAGGCCGCTGAAGATACGCCGCCCGAGGCGGTCGGCGGCGCGTGGAACGCCCGGGTCGGGGGTGCGGAGCGCGAGGCGCCCCAGGCGGAGGTCCTCGAGGACCTCGCGCACCTGCATCGGCATGTCGTAGCCCGCGCGTGAGAGCTGCTCCATGCCGCGCCACAGCTCGTTGCCGATCCGCTGCGGGGAGTAGCGCGCCTTCAGGAGCTCGAAGAAGTACGGGCTCGCCTCGCCGAAGACGTCGAGGTCCGGATCGAGCATCTTGCCGATCCCCTCGATCGTCATGAGCGACTTGCCGACGAGCATGAAGTCCGTGGGGATTTCGATCCCGTATTTGAGCGCGCCCTGGACGAGATCGCGGATCATCGCCGAGAGCTCGATCTCCTTCAGCGGCTTGCCGAGATACTTCTCCGCGAGCATCGACACTTCGGCGCGGTACTCGCGCATGTCGACCTTCTTCGTCGGGCGACCGATCTGGTAGAGGGCGTCGGCGACGGCGTAGCTGTCTTTTCGCACGGCTGCGACCATCAGATCGATCGTGCGATCGCGGAGCTCGGGCGACAGGCGCCCCACCATCCCGACGTCGATGAGGCCGATGACCGGCTCCTCGGGGGTGCCGAGGATGAAGATGTTCCCGGGATGCGGGTCGGCGTGGAAGAAGCCGTCCTCGAAGATCATCTTGATCACCAGCCCGACGGCGGACTTGGCGATGGCGGGTCCCGGGAATCCTGCGGCGATCGCCGGCTCGATCTTCTGCCCGTCGAAGAACTCGAGCGTGAGCACGTGCCTGCTCGAGGCCTGGCGATAGACCTTCGGGAAGCGGACGTACCCTTTGTCGGCGAAGTTCAGGGCGAAGCGCTCGGCGTTGTCGGCCTCGATCTGGAAGTTGAGCTCGCTCATGATCGAGCGGTCGAACTGGTTCACGAGACCGACGGGCGAATAGATCTTCGTCTCGGGGATCGCGCGCTCGATCGCCGCCGCCATCATGTGGAGGAGCTCGAGATCGCGCGCGACCGTGTCGCCGACGCCGGGGCGCTGCACCTTCACGACCACGTCGACGTTCCCGTCCGGCGTCGCAAGGACGGCGCGATGCACCTGCCCGATCGACGCTGTGGCGAGGGGCTTCTCCTCGAAGCTGACGTAGACGTCGGTCAGCGGGGCGCCGAGGCTCGTCTCGATGACCGATTTGATCTCGGCGAAGCTGCAGCCGGGGACGTCGTCCTGGAGCTTCTTCAGCTCGGTGATCACCTCGGCAGGGAGGACGTCGCCGCGCGTCGAGGCGATCTGGCCGAGCTTGATGAACGACGGCCCCAGGTCCTGGAGAACGAGCCGGACTCGCTCGCCGATCGAGATCCGCTTCTTCTCGGCCTCGCCCCGCTCGAGCTCTTCGCTCGGGATCTCGGGCGCGTCCGACGGCGGATCGGTCTTTTTGGTACGGCCGAAGCCCGCGCGGGCGACGATCTCGCCGAAACCGTGGCGGACGAGGACGGCCGAAATCTCCCGGAGCCGGCCGAGATCGCGAACCGCGTTGAGGACGCTCACCATGGAGGCACGATGCTACCCCTCGGTCGGGGGGCGCAGGGACTCTGCGAGCGCCTTGCGGATGCCCTCGGCGAGGGCGCCCAGATCGAAGCGCTGCGGGCGGACGTTCGGATCGAGCTGCCATACCCGGAACGAAGCGGCCGATGCGCGCGTCCGGTCGCCGTCGGCCAGGCGGAGCGCGTCGCCAAGCTGCGCGAGCGCCATCTTCTCTTCGGGCATCACCATCCCATCGACGCGGACGAGCCAGGTTGCGATCGCGTACGCGAAGAGGCGCTCCTCCGGGGTGAGCGGGAGCTTGCTCACATCGGAGAACTTCCCTTTCGACGTGCGGGCCGCCGCTTTGATCTCGTCGAGATCCGTCCCCTCGAGACCGCTCTCTCGCGCGGCATGAGCGAGCGCTTCGAGCTCGTCGTCAGTTGCTGTCCCGTCGGCCATGCCGACGGCCGTGAGCGCGAGGAACACGTTCTTTCCGAGCTTCATAGGAACCTCCGCTTTCACTCACCCTGCCGAGGGTCGTTTGTCGTGAATAGCCTTTCCGTGTGCTGGATCCACTGGAAACGCGTCTCCTCGAACGCGCACGACGGTCCCCCGCTCGAGCTCCGTGGGGTAGACGGCGTCCCACCCCGCGGGGAGATGGGGCCCGGTGAACCCGAAGAGCCAGGCCGCGTCTCTTGGCGAGAGGTTCACGCATCCGTGACTGTGGGGGCGCCCGAAGTCGCGGTGCCAGAAGACGCCGTGCAGGGCGACCCCGTGATCGAAGTACTGGACGAACGGCACGTCCTCGATAGAGAAGCGGTCGCGCGAGCTCTCGTCGTTCTCGTCGGCGAGGTTCTCCATGTCGCTGACCCTGAGCTTCACCCACACCCGGTGAACACCCGCGGGGGTAGCGTTCTCGCCGCGGCCCGTGGAGACCAGCGTCGCGAAGACCGGCTGCGCCCCCTCGTAAGCGACGAGGACCTGCGCTCCGAGGTCCACGTCGATCCACCGCTCCGTCGAGGCCGGCCCCCCCGCTTCGTCCGGAGGGGGAGACAGCGTCGGATGCGCGAGGTCCCGGGTGCGCATCCACTGCGGGGAGGCGGCGCCGTCATCCGAGACGCGAACCATCGTCCCACCGCCGCTCGGCGCGACTCGCTCCTCGCGCCAAGCGACCCGCTCGAAGCGAGCACGCTTGCCCGTCGGCCTCCCGCGCGGTGCTGGTGAGGCATAGACGGGCGCGGTATCGCTCGTCACCCAGGCGAAGTCGAGCGCCCCCGCGGTCGCGTTCTCCCCGGCGAACGGCGACGGGTGGAACGGCACGAGCTCGCTCATCGCGATCCACTTCCCGTGGCTCGTGTGCCCCCACTTGGCCCCGGCGGCGTCGCTCTCCTCGGTGATCGCGACCGAAAAGTCCGGGTCGAGCGTCTCCTCCGGCGCTTCCATGTCCGAGCCGTGGTCGGCGCCGGAGGGGCGATTGAGGAACGTCTCGGCCCCGTCGGCCCCGACGAAGAAGTACCGGTACGGCAGTCCGTCCTCCCCATGGCGCCGAGCCGGCGCGGCCGCGGCGTCTCTCGAGACATCGGCGGCGTCCGAGCAAACCCACGCGAGAGGCCCGACGAGCAGCCAACGGCCGGCGCACCCGGGAGCACGCTTTGCCCCGTACAGCGGTAGCCGTGCGAGGGGGTCCGTCGTCCCCCGGTGCGCGTCGGCGTGACCCGGCAATGCCACGATGGTCGTGTCGGCGCGCAGCGGCGCGACGGAGCGGGCCCAGTCGGGGAGCGGGACGTCGCCCGGATCCGTCCACGGGGGGACGATCGTATCGGCGCGCGCGAGCGCCCCCGCAAAGGTGAGCGCGATCGCGACGGCGGGGAGAAGAGGGAGAAGAGCGCCGCGTTTCACGTTTCGATGTTTTGCGGGAGGCGGACCTTGAAGGTCGCCCCGCGGCTCGTCGAGTGGACGCTGATCGTCCCGCCGTGCTCCTCGACGATCTTCTTCACGATCGCCAAACCCAGCCCCGTTCCGCCTTTCTTCCCGCTCGTCACGAACGACTGGAAAAGGCGGTGCTCGATGTCCTTGGGAATGCCGGGGCCGTTGTCGCTGAAGGTGATCACGACCGCGTTGTCTTCGGCGTCCTTCTCGCGCGCCACCTTGATCGTGAACTTCCCCCCGCGGTCCCCCATCGCCTCGGCCGCGTTGCGCGACAGGTTGTGGACGACACGCGTGATCTTCCCCTCGTCGAAGCGCGCGACGCCCTTGTCTTGAACGTCGACCACGAGCTCGACGTCGTACCGCGCGAGCTGCGGCTCGAGCGCCGCCTTGATCTCCTGGAAGAACTTCTGCAGGTACACCTTGCGGACCAAGATGCTCTTCTCGCCGCGCGCGAACTCGAGCACCTCGCGCTGCATCGTCGAGATGTGGTCGAACTGGCGCAAGATGAGCTCGGCGTACTCGTCGCGCTGGTCGCGGCTCTCGGCTTGTTGCATCAGCTGGACGTAGCCGCTGATGACCGTCAACGGGGTCTTCAGATCGTGGATCACGCCGGAGAGGAGCCGCCCGATCGTCGTGAGGCGCTCCTCGCGCTCCCGGGCCTCGCGCGCCTGCTGCAAACGGATCGCGGTCGATGCGTTCGCGGTGATGAGGACGAGAAGCGCGCGGTCTTCGTCGGTGAAGCCGCTGTCGCGCTTGTTGTAGAGCGCGAGCGCGCCGAGGGGCTTCTCCCCTTCCCCTTCGATCGGCGCGGCGAGCACCGTCTCGCAGTTGAACCCGACCTGGCCGTCGAACGCCGCGTCGCGGCGCGGGTCGTCGATCGCCTCGTTCGTGAGGAGGACCTCGTCGTGGCGCATCGACCACCCGATGAGCCCCTGCCCGTCCTTCATCGTGAAGCGGCGGAGCTTCGCGTGCTTCTCGTCGCGCACGTGCAGCGTGAGCGCGCCTGTCTCCTCGCGCAGCATGACCGCGCCGGCGCGCGCCTCGCAGACGCGGATCCCCTCGTGAAGGACCGCGTTGAACAGCTCGTCGAGCGACGTCGCGCGCCCCATCGCGCTCTCGAGGTCGAACAGCAGCTTCAGATCGCGGACGCGGTGCTCGAGCTGCTCTTTCGTGTCGAGCAGCTGCATGTTCTTCTGCGTGACCGAGAGGAACAGGCGCGAGTTGTCGATCGAGATCGCAGCCTGGGTGGCGAGCGCCGCCAGTATGATCGCGTCGGTGTCGGTGAACTCCCCCCGCTTCTTGTTCAGCACCTGGATGACGCCGATCGTGCGTCCGAGGTGGTTCTTCATCGGCGCGGCCAAGATGGACCGCGTGCGGTATCCGGTGAGCATGTCCCACTCGGGGCTGAACCGCGTGTCCTTGTAGGCGTCCTTCACATGGAGGGATTTCCCGGCCTTCGCCACGTGCCCCGCGATCCCCTGCCCCACCTTCAGCCGGATCGACTGCACCTCGCGCCCCTGGACGATCCGCGAGACGAGCTCGTCGTTCGCCTCGTCGAGGAGGTACAGCGTCGCCCGGTCGGCCTCGAGGGCGTCGGTCAGCTTGCTCAGGATCAGCTCGAGGAGCTGGTCGAGGTCGAGCGTCGTCCCGAGCGCGAGCCCCACCTCACGGAGCGCCGTCGCGATGCGCGATTCTCGCGCGAGGGCCGCCTCGAGCTCCGCGACGCGCGGCTCTTGGGTAGCAGTGCCGGCGGGACCAGGACGGAGCGTCACGGATCGATGCTACCAGCGCGCGCCCCTTTTCGTCTGCAGCCCGCGCCCCGCTTCTGGTAAGTACGCCTGCTCGACCATGCCGCCCAAGGAAGCATCGCGGACGCTGATCGTCACGCCGACCTACAACGAGCGCGAGAACCTACCGCGGTTCTTGAGCGAGGTGCGCTCTGCCGCACCGAACGCACACATCCTCATCGTCGACGACAACTCCCCCGACGGTACCGGTGCCCTCGCCGATGGATTCGCCGCGAAAGACGACCATGTGCGCGTCATGCATCGCGCCGGCAAGCTCGGCCTTGGAACGGCGTACGTCCAGGCCTTCGAGAAGGGGATCGCCGAGGGGTACGACTACTTCTTCGAGATGGACGCCGATCTCTCCCACGATTCCAAGTACCTCCCCGCGTTCATGCGCGCGCTCGAGAGCGGCGCGGACGTCGTGATCGGGTCCCGCAACATCCGTGGCGGGGGGGTCGAGGGGTGGGGCGTTGGGCGTCACTTCATCTCGAAAGGAGGGTCGATCTACTCGCGGACGATCCTCGGGCTCGGGGTTCACGACCTCACGAGCGGCTACAAGGCATTCTCGCGGCGCGCGCTCGAGGCGATCGACCTCTCGAGCGTCCACTCGAACGGCTACTCGTTCCAGATCGAGACGACGTACCGCGCCATCCTGAAGGGGATGCGCGTCACCGAGGTGCCGATCATTTTCGTCGACCGGACGGCCGGTCACTCGAAGATGAGCCGGAAGATCTTCCTCGAGGCCATCGGGGTCGTCTGGAAGCTCCGGTTTGACGCGATGCGCGGGAAGCTCTGAGCGATCCGGTCAGAGCTTCGTCGCCGCGATCACCACGTGCGGGTACGGCAGGATGTCGGGCACGCGCACGATTCGGACTTTGAACCCGAGCTCGGCCAGCATCTCCCCCCACTCCTTGTGGTGGCGGTACGCTAGCTCTTCGTCCCAACCGACCATGAGGCGATCGAGGAGCTCAGTGAAGAGCAGCTCGTAGCGGGGCTCGGTGGTGATGTCCTTGATGAGGAGGACCCCCCCCGGCTCGAGTAGATCGCGCATCCGCTCGAGGACCCCGCGCTGATCGCGCGACGGGATGTGGTGCATCACGTCGAGGACGTACGCCGCGGCGAACGGCCCTTGGAGCGGCGCGGTTCGCACGTCGCCGACGTGGAACTCGTGATTGACGAGATCGAGGCTCGCGGCGACGCGCGAGGCGAGCGCGACGCGGCGCGCGTCCGGATCGACGCCGACGATGGCGCGGCGCGCGTTGGTCTGGCCGAAGTACGCGGCGAAGAGACCGAAGCCGCACCCGACGTCGAGGATGCGCCCCTCGTCGGGGAGGAGCAGATCCATGACGCTCAAGAGCTTCGGGCGGAAGATCGAGAACCTTATCTCGGCGTACGCCCGCTCGAGGAGCGGCAGCGCGCGCGCGATGCGGCGGATCGCGGCGCGGCCGTAGATCTCGTGCGCTTCGAAGTTCCTGGGGGGACGGCTCGCGCGTTCGGTGACGAGCCGGCGCAGCGAGAACGGCGGTCGCGATGCGGGCGCCGGCGACGGGGGGAGACTCTCGGGCTGGCGTTGGCTCTGGCTCATTGTGTGATGTCGATCGTGACGTTGTCGAAGTGCGCCTCGAGCGAGGCTGGCAGATTGTGCGAATACGCGCCGACGTCCACGGTGATGGTCTGCCCGGACGGCGGGGTGATCGGCGCGCCGCTGATCTCCGGCTTGCCACCGATCGTGATTGAGAGGGCGTCGGAGCTCCCGAGATCAACTTCGATCACGACCTCGGTCCACGCGCCCAGCAACGTCGGCGTCGCGACGAGCATCGTGTTGCTGCTGAGGATTTCCGACGCGCCACCGTCGGTGGGGCTGTTCTGCTCGAAGTACCCGACGTAGTCGGTGTGTGCGTTCATGCCGATCGAGTAGCTCGGGCCCACGTTGATCCCCACGACGCTGTCGCCGCTGACGACACCCGTGGCCCCCTTCGGGGGAGTGGCGTCGATCCAGAGCTCGAAAGCGACGACGACTTTGGACGCCGTCCCGAACGTCTTGAAGACCCTGCCGCGCGTCTCGGTACCGAGGCTCGCGGGGGCGATGGACTCGAGCGAATTCGGCGGCGAGTACGAGCGCGTGGAGTCGGTCGCGGCCGTCCCTCCCCCCGCCAGGTCGATGCTGCTCCAGTCGGTCGCGAGCGGGGGCCCGTCGAAGTCGTCGCAGAACGTGTGCGTCCCCGCCTCGAGGGCGCAAAAGCTCCCCGCCACCGCGTCCGTGGGGCCACCCCCGCCCCCGGTCGGTCCGCTGTCGGCCGAGGCGCTCACGAAGGCCGTCCCGCCACACGCCTGCACCACCCCAACGGCAACCGCCGCGGGGAGGCAGGCCAGGCAGAAGAGCGCGAGCCCGAGACGCATGGCCGGCTTTATAGCCGATTCCCCCCCTTGCGCCCGCCCAAGCGGCCGGGGATGGGTCGAGCGGCTCGCGCCCATCTAGACGCGTCGCGCGCCTCGGGCTACGAGGGAATCGCTGGCGTTCGCCTCGTTCGCCCTGCGCCCGTAGCTCAGCTGGATAGAGCATCGGCCTTCGAAGCCGAGAGTCGTCCGTTCGAATCGGACCGGGCGTACCGCTTCTCTCTGGTTCTGGTCATTGCCAGCGACCGCCGCGGCGAACTAGGTTGCCGCAGCAAGGAGCTCGACAATGACCGCCCAACGGACGCTCGGCGAACGCGCAGCACGGCAGTTATCGAACACCACGAAGACCCCGCCGCAATGGCGTGGCGCCACCCCGCGCTGGCTCGTGCAGATGATCCCGTGGGCGCCTGTCGAGGCGGGCGTCTACCGCGTCAACCAGGCGCTCGACGAGAAGTTCGACGTGAAGTGCAGCCCCGCGCCTGGTGAGGAGCTCCCGGTCGGATTCAGCGACTACGAGCCCAACCCGCGCGAGCACGTCCTCACGTCGGTGACGACGACCATCGAGGTCGACACCCGCATCTCCGACCTCTTTCGTAGCCCGATGGATCAGGTGAAAGAGCAGCTCACGCTCGCCATCGAGAAGGTGAAGGAGAAGCAGGAGAACGAGGTCCTCCACAACAAGACGTACGGCCTCCTGCACAACGTCGATCCGGACATGCGCATCAAGACGCGCAAAGGGCCGCCGACCCCCGACGACCTCGACGAGCTCATCGCGACGGTGTGGAAGGAGCCCGCGTTCTTCCTCGCGCACCCCAAGGCGATCGCGGCGTTCGGTCGCGAGTGCACGCGCCGCGGCGTGCCGCCGCCCACGGTCTCGCTCTTCGGCTCGCCGTTCCTCACGTGGCGCGGGCTGCCGCTCGTGCCGAGCGACAAGCTCCCCATCAAGGACAAGAAGACCGAGATCCTGCTCATGCGGGTCGGCGAGCGGAAGCGCGGGGTCGTCGGCCTGTTCCAGCCGGGGCTGCCGGGCGAAGTGAGCCCGAGCCTCTCGGTTCGCATGATGGGCATCAACCAGAAGGGGGCCGCGCAGTACCTCATCTCGCTGTACTGCTCGGTCGCCGTGCTCACGCATGACGCGCTCGGCGCGCTCGAGGGCGTGACGGTCGACCACTTCCATGACTACGCCTGACAAGGGGGGCGCGGGGCTGCCGCTGCTCGCGCCAGGGAGCACCGAGCTCCCACGCCCGGGCGAGACGCCCTCCCTTCCGTCCGCGACGTCGTCGACGCCCGGCATGGCGCTCGCGGGCGCGCGCGTGCCGGGGGGGCCGACGCTCCCCGAGCTCGATCCGATGTCGATGTCGCGCGTGATCGCGCAGATGGCGAACGAGCTCTTCGCGGCTCCGATTCCCCCCTCGCCCGCGCCGACCCACGCGGACACCGGCGCGCTCTCGTCCCCACCCCCCCTGCCGTCTGCCCCCTCGGCTGCACAGGCCGCGACGCCGGCTCCGTTCGCCGAGCCGTCGGCTCCGTTCTCCGCGCCGCTCGACTTCAGCGCGATCGGCGGCCCCGTGGATCCGTTCTTCGGAACGGACGCCGCACGAGGCCTCTCTTTCCCCCTCCTCGACGCGCGCACCGCCACGCCCGACATGCGCGCGCCGGACGCCGGACTCGCCGCCGCGCCGCCGAACGCGGCGCCCGCGCCCACCGCGTTCACGTTCGACCAGTTCGAGATCGCGCCGACGAGCGATGCGTCGCTTCGCCCACTCAACGCCGAGCCGTTCGACGCGAACCTCCTCAAGCGCGAGTTCCCGATCCTGAGCGAGCCGATCCGCGGTAAGCGCCTCGTCTGGCTCGACAACGCCGCCACGACGCAGAAGCCGAAGTCGGTGATCGATCGCGTCAGCTTCTTCTACGAGCACGAGAACTCGAACATCCATCGCGCGGCGCACACGCTCGCCGCGCGCGCGACCGACGCTTACGAGTCCGCGAGAGAGACCGTGCGGCGCTTCCTGAAGGCGCCTTCCAACCGCGAGATCGTGTTCGTGCGCGGCGCGACCGAGGGGATCAACCTCATCGCGCAGAGCTGGGGCCGGCGCAACGTCGCCGCGGGCGACGAGATCGTCATCACCTGGCTCGAGCACCACGCGAACATCGTCCCCTGGCAGCAGCTCTGCTCCGAGAAAGGCGCGCGGCTGCGCGTCGCCCCGGTCGACGACAGCGGCCAGGTCATCCTCGAGGAGTACGAGAAGCTCCTGAACGAGAAGACCAAGCTCGTCTCGTTCACGCAGGTCTCCAACGCGCTCGGCACGATCACCCCCGCCAAGGAGATGATCGAAATGGCGCACCGCCACGGCGCCGTCGTCGTGCTCGACGGGGCCCAGGCGGTCTCGCACATCCCGGTCGACGTGCAGGCGCTCGGCTGCGATTTCTTCGTCTTCTCCGGCCACAAAGTGTTCGCGCCGACGGGCATCGGCGTCGTCTTCGGCCGGAGCGAGCTCCTCGACGCGATGCCGCCGTGGCAAGGCGGCGGGAACATGATCCAGGACGTGACCTTCGAACGGACGACCTACCAGCCGGCCCCCGCGCGCTTCGAGGCGGGGACGGGGAACATCGCCGATGCTGTCGGGCTCGGCGAGGCGCTCGACTGGCTCTCGCGTGTCGGCGTCGAGCGCGTCGAGCGCTACGAGCACGGGCTGCTCGAGTACGCGACCGAACGGCTCTTGACCGTGCCGGGCCTCACGATGATCGGCACCGCGCCGGCCAAGGCGGGTGTGCTCTCGTTCGTCCTCCGCGGCCAGAAGACCGAGGAGATCGGGGGCATGCTCGATCAGGAAGGCATCGCCGTCCGCTCGGGCCACCACTGCGCGCAGCCGATCCTCCGTCGCTTCGGTCTCGAGGCCACGGTGCGCGCGTCGCTCGCGCCGTACAACACGCCCGAGGACATCGACGCCCTCGTCGCGGCGCTGCACCGGTTGCAGGCCGGGCAGCCCCAGTGATTCGCTCGGTACCCGCTCGCGAGGCGAGTGAGCTCATCGCCAAAGGGGGTCTCGACGTCGTCGACGTGCGCGAACCGCACGAGTGGGCCACCGGCCACATCCCGGGGGCGAGGCTGGTCCCGCTGGGGCAGCTCCTCGCCGATCCGGAAGGGGCCCAACTCGGCGGTCGCGTGCTCTTCGTGTGCGAGCGCGGCGGTCGAAGCCGGCGCGCGGCGGAGATGGCCGACGCGAGGGGCATTGCCGAGGTGTTCAGCCTCGACGACGGAACGCTCGGCTGGCGGGCGGCAGGCCTCCCGATCGAGCAACCGAAGGGCGAGCCGGCCGAGCAAGGCATCGTCGCCGAGCTCGACACGGTGGTCGGCAAGAACGTCAAGGAGCTCCGCGCACAGCGCGGCTACTCGCTCGACGTCCTCGCGGGGCTGAGCGGCGTCGGGCGGCAGATGCTCGGACAGATCGAGCTCGGTCGCGCGGTGCCGAACCTCGGCACGCTGTGGAAGATCGCCCGCGCGTTCGAGGTCCCTTTCTCGGCGCTGCTCGCGGGCCCGCACCGCGGGGAGACGCGGATCTTCCGCGCGGCAACCGCGCAGCGCATCGCCGGCGCCGACGGGCGCTTCTCGTCCCGCGCGCTCTTCACGCCCGAAGACGGCGCGACGTTCGAGCTCTACGAGCTATGGCTCGCGGGTCACGGTCGTGAGGACGCCGAGGCGCACGCCCCCGGGACGCGCGAGAACCTGGTCGTGAACAGCGGCCGGTTGGTCCTCGAGATCGGCAAGGAGCGCTCCGAGCTCGGCAAGGGGGACGCCATCGCGTTCGCCGCTGACGTGCCGCATGCGTACGTGAATCCGGCGAGCGAGGAGTGCTGGATGAACCTCGTGATGACGTACCGAGGCACGGGCGGCTAGCGGCGCAGAGGGTCGTACCCTCCGCGGAGGGTCGTTACAGTCCACTGGACTGTCGTTACCCTCCGACGAGCGCGTGCTCACTTCACCACGGGCCGCAGGATCGTCTTTCCGTCCTTCACGACGACCTCGAAGTCGATCGGCTTCCCGCCGTGCTTCTGCTTCAGGCGCTCCGTGGAGTCCGACAGCTGCTTGGCGAGCGCTTCGCGCGTGATGGCGTGTGTCGGCTCGTTGTGGGCACGGCGCGTCTCGACGTATTTCGAATAGATCTGACCAAAGCGATCGCCCGACAGGTCGCCGATACGGCTCGGCGCGGGCGCCGGGGGGGCCGAGACGGCGGCGCGTGCGGGGGCCGAACGGGCCGGGGCAGCGACGCGGGGAGGAGCCGAGCGAGCGGGGGCTGGAGCCGGGGGATCCGAAATCGTGGAAGGGCCGGCGGGGGCGGCTCGGGGAATCGTCGGCGCGCTCGGAGGGTGGGCCGCGGGGGGGCGCGGCGGCGGTGAAGCGGATGCCGCAGCGACGGGGGGAGCGGCCGCCGCAGGTGCGGGCTTCTGTGACGCGCTCGCCGGAATGGCGCTCGGGAGCGTCCCGGGCTTCTGCAGAGTGACGCGCGGGGGAGAGCCGGTCGTCGGGAGAGCTGCCGGCGGTCGGGGCGACGGACCGAGAGCGGGGCCGGCACCAGGGAGGGTCCCCGGCCGCTGCAAGGAAGGGCGGGAGGGAGGGGGGGCGGGAGCGCCGGGAGCGGCGCTGGGCCCGGAGACGGCGCGGCGTTCGGCCTCGTCCGGGATCGATGCGCGCTTCGCGATGACGATCTTCGGCTCCCCCGGCGACGAAGGAGCTGCCGACGGAGTCGCCGCGCGCGGCGCGATGCGCATCGGCGTCGAGACAGGCGCAATGGGCATTCGTCGCTCGGTGTCCCGATGCAGCTCCGCTTCGGGCGGCGGTGACTTGGGGACGGGGGAGCGCTGCGCGAGGCGAATCTTCGGCGCGGACGCCGGGCTCGCCGGCTTCGGAAACGGGTCGTGCTCTTCGAATGGGTCCGCCAGCTCGTCGAGATCGAGCTTCACGGTGCTCGCGAACCGCTCGCGCGGCGCTGCCGGCGCCGCGGGGGGGACGGTAAGATCGGCGAAGGGATCGTCCTCGGCATCGAGAGGGATGAGATACGCCGTGCCATCCTGGAGCTCTTCGATCGGCTCGTCGGGGATGTACACGCGGGGCGCGGACGACGGCGACGAGGAGGCCGAATCTTGCTCGGAGGCCGTGCGCTCCTTCATGGGGTCGACGCCGAACCGAGCCGTCGCACGCATGACGTCGCGCTTGTAGGTCCCCTGCTCGATCTGTCTCGAGATGCGGATCCAGTACGTCTGGTAGGTGTTGAACCGCTGCGTGAGCGTCTGGAACTTGAAGCGCAGCCCGGTGTTCCGGATCTGCTCCTTGCGGAGCACGGCCATCCGCCGCTCGACGTCCTTCCGAGGAACGAGGGGCTCGAGCCGCTCGATGCCCATGAAATACTGATCGTAGAGCGCGCGGAGACGGTCCATGCGCGTCTCCAGCTCCCCGACGAGCATCTCGATCTCCGCTTGCTCCACGGCGTCTCCAGCTTAACAGCGTTTTTGGGACGGCGGGTCCGCGCGAAGCGCGGCTCGGTCTGCACCCGAGGCGGTCAGGCCGTCAGCTCAGGGAAGCGGCGTCACTTTCACGTTGTCGAAGCACACCTTCGCCTCCCAGTCGTTGAAGCCGAAGTGGTCGTGCCCCATCCCGGCGAGCGGCTGCGCGTCCGGGTACGTGAGGTACTCGAGCCCGTTGACGGACCACTTCACGGTCTTGCCGTCGGTCCGCTCGATCTTGAAGTGGTAGACCTGCCCGGCCGTGACCGGTTGCTCGCGCGGGTCGTCGGAGGTCTTGTTCTTGTCGACCTTGATCTCTTTCGCGTCCGTCCCATGCTCGTTCAGTCGGGCGATCTTGTGCAGGGTGTTGTTCCACCCGCCGAGGATCGTGAGGTAGCTCGTCGCGTTCGTGTAGGAACGCCCGGTCGCGGCAGAGCGACCGTCGCCCCAGATCTCGGCCTTCAGGTCGCCCGCTTCGCTGTCGCTGATCGCGTCGAACTCGATCCGGGCGTTCACCGGGAGCGTCCTCTGAAGCCAGACGCCGTGATTGTGCGCGTTGCTCCCGCACAGCCTGCCGTTCTCGATGTGCCACACGTCGGTCCCCGCCTGAACCCAGTCGGGGCCCAAGGACGAGGCGCTGCTCGCCGCCGCTTCCCCCTCGCCCGCTTCGCTCCGGTGCTCTTGGACGGGAGCGGGGGTTGCGGCCGCGGCGCCATCGCGGTCGAAGCTGCTCTCGTACGGCGCCGTCATGATGTTCACCGACGGCCTGAAGGCCGGGGTCGCCGGGACCTCGCGCGTTGCGGTCGAGCCCGCATCGGAGGGGGTGCTGTTCCCCGGGGGGACGCACGCGACGGGCAGGAGCAGAAATGCGAGGAGGCCGCGAGGGGGGGTCACGGGGGCATCTTTATCACAGCCATTTGCCCGGGCGGGGAGGTCCAGCAGGTGCGGCGCGACGCCCCAGGATGCGCGCCTCCTGCCTTTTGTGTATGAGAAAGCCCGGTCCATGCATCCCATCCTCGTCCGCATCCCACTGCCCCACACGCCGCTCAAGCTGTGGTGGGGGCTCGTGGCGATCACCATCATCGCGTTCGGCTTCGCGGCCTGGTCCCAGCGAAGCAAGGACAAGGCAGGAGCCGTCGCCGGAGGGATCATCGGATTCGCCGCCGGCGCGGGCTCGTACTTCTGGCGCGACGTGTCGTTCGAGTCTCCGGCGCTCCCTCTTTATTCGTACGGGGTGATGCTCGGGCTCTCGCTCGTCGTCGGCTGGTACCTCACGCTCACGCTCGCGAAGCGTGACGGCCTCCCGCAAGAAACGATGGCCAACTGCTACGTCGTGACGGCGCTCGCGGCGATCGTCGGGTCGCGCGTCCTTTACGTGCTCACGAACCTCGACGAGTTTCACTCGACGGCCGACATGTTCAAGGTCCGCCTCGGGGGGCTCGTCGCGTATGGCGGCTTTCTCGGCGGGTACATCGGCAGCTGGGCGTTCCTGAAGTCGAAGCGGATCAACCTGATGCCGTGGGCCGACGTGGCGGTGCCGAGCCTCGCCTCGGGGCTGATGATCACGCGGATCGGCTGCTACCTCTTCGGCTGCGACTTCGGAAAGCGCCTCCCCGAGACCGCGCCGCAGTGGCTGAAGACGATGGGGACGTTTCCGCACTGGGCCGCGGGGACGGTCGATAGCGGCGACGGGTCGCCTGCGTTCATCCGTCACATGGAGATCTTCAAGGACGGGCCGCTCCACGCCGAGCTCACCCGCGCGAACGCCTCGCTCCCCGTGCACCCGACGCAGATTTACGAGTCGCTCGTCGGCCTCTCCCTCCTAACGGTTCTCCTCCTGCAGCGGCGTTCGCAGAAGTTCCGCGGGCAGATCTTCTTCCTGTTCGTCTTTGGCTACGGCTACCTCCGCTTCCTCCTCGAGATCATCCGCGACGACGTCGAGAGGGGCGAGTACGGCCCCGTGATGCCGGAGCACGTGCTCATCCCCGGCGCGCTCCTCCTCATGTCGATCGGCTTCATCTTCGGGATCGCGAACGGGATCCCGAACAAGACGGCGCAGTGGATCGCGCGCGGAGCCTCGCTCGTGCCGCCGGTCGTCGCGTACATCGCGCTCAAGCCGCCGAGCTTCGGCGCGAGCGTGAGCACGCAGCTGTCGACGAGCCAGTGGATTGGCTTTTTCACGGCGCTCGCCGTGTCGTTCTTCTACGCGCAGTTCTGGGACGTCGCGCGCAAGCAGCCGAAGCTTGCGATGAGCCCGGAGACGCTCGGCGCCGGCGCGGTCGAGGAGCTGGGCAAGGAGGCGAAGGAGAAGGCCGAGGACGGCGACGACGACGAGGACGCGGAAGAGGGAGACGAGGACGTCGAGCGCAAGCTCACGGAGACGAAGGCAGAGGCTCCTCGCCCGAAGCACCGCAAAGGGGAACGCAAGCCCGGCGACGGGGAGCAAAAGGACGAGGACGAGACCGGCGGGAAGCAAACGCCGGCGCCCGAGAGCTGAGGACATGCGACTTCTCGTGACCGCGGCCCTCGTCGGCGTGGCGCTCCTCGCGTCGCGCGCGGCGATCGCCGCCGAGCGAGTGGCGGTTCTTCCGTTCATCGCGAGCGGCGGCGGGACGACGAGCGGGGAGCTTGCCGCGGCGCGCGCAGCGACGCGCGACGCCGTAGCCCAGGTTCACGACGAGCTCCCGAGCGACGCCGAGATGGCGGCGGCCGAGCGCGAGGTAAAGGACGGCGTGGCCGACACGAGCGCCGAGTACCGCGCCGCGGGGAAGATCGCGGCAGCGCAATGGACGGTCGCCGGGCACGTGGACGTGCACGGGGCGACGTACAGGCTCGAGATCGACGCTTGCCAGATCGCGACGGGGCGGGTCGAGTCGCTCGCGCGCGAGGTCGACCCGAAGAACGCAGCGCCCCAGATCGCCGCAATGCTGGCGCTGCTCCTGCGCCCGCAAGGGGTCGGCGACACCGTCCCCCCCTGGGACCAACCCACTACGCCCGCGCCCGCCCCCGCACCGGCCCCCGCGCCCACACCCTTCGTCGCCCCCGCCCCCACGCCGGCCCCCCCCGCCGAGCCGCTCCCGCCCCCCCCGGCG
>JBKQKP010000377.1:0-18600 GCA_052147435.1 Polyangiaceae bacterium
TTGTTATGTTTGTGCCGCCACCTGTGCTCACCTTGACATTCCAATTACCGGGTGTAATTCCAATAGGAATTACAGCTCCCGAGATCTTAGTATTATTAATTGTCGCCGATAGAGCAGTCGGGCGAGCTGATGGACCTGCGGATGGAGTG
Source organism: Polyangiaceae bacterium (assembly GCA_052147435.1). Taxonomy (GTDB): domain Bacteria; phylum Myxococcota_A; class Polyangia; order Polyangiales; family Polyangiaceae; genus JBKQKP01. Next base: position 150 of record JBKQKP010000377.1, read on the forward strand.
CCTCGACGGACGTCTCGCCGGCCTGCGCGCCTTGACGTCGCAGTTCATGAGCGCCGACGAGAAGATCGTCGAGCGCTCGCTCCAGGCGTCCGACGCGCTCGAACCGCTCAGCGCCTGCGCCGACAAGGCCGCCCTCCGTTCGCCGACGCGCCTCCCCCAGGACCCCGCGGCTCGCAAGCAGATCGAGGCCGTCCGGAGCCAGCTCGCCGAGGCGCACGCCGTCGGCTACGCGTCGAAGCCGGCCGATGGCCTCGCGCTCGCGAAGACCGCCGCACTTGCCGCGACCGAGCTTCACTTCAAGCCGCTCGAGGCCGAAGCGCTCACGACGGAGGGAGACCTGCTGCTCCTGAACGGGAGCTACAAGGACGCCGCCGCCGTCTTGGAAGACGCCGTCGTGGCCGCTGAATCCGGTCACCACGAGTCGATCGAGACGACAGCGTGGACGGAGCTCACCCGCGCCGATGCAGGGGACGCACGAAGCGCAGAAGGCCGATCGGCTGCTCGACACGCGCACGCTTGCCTAGAGCGGGAAGGGGGAGACGAAGACCGTCTCGCCACGCTGCTATTGTACGAAGGACAGGTGGCGTTCGGCGAGGATCACATCGACGAGGCGATCGAGCTTCACAAGCGCTCCTTGGCGATCCTCGAGCGCCGCCTCCCGCCCGATCACCCCTCGCTGGCGGAGAACCTCGACCGCCTCAGCCTCGACATCGTCACGAAGGGGGACGTCGATACGGCGGTCGCGTATTCGCGGCGATCCCTCTCCATCCGCGAGAAGGCCCTCGGCCCGGCGCACCCGGCGATCGCGACGTCGCTGAACAACCTCGGCAACGCGCTACAGGCCGGGGAGAAATTCGAGGAGGCGGTCTCCGCCTACCGGCGCTCGCTCGCGATCAGGCTCGCGGCGTTCGGCGAGGACTCGCTTCTCACCGCGAACGTTCTCTCCAACCTGGGGCTCGCTCTCAGCCAGAAGGGCAATCTCACGGAGGCCCTCCAGGTCGAGGACCGAGCGCTCGCCATCCGCCTGCGCCTCCTCGGCCCCGACCACACCGACCTGCACTACTCCTACGGGAACCTCGCCGACGTTCAGCTACGGCTCGATCGCTACGACGACGCCATCGCGAGCGCGTCCCGTAGCCTCTCCCTCCTGGAGAAGGCGTGGGGGCCCGAGTCGCCGCTCCTGGCCCCGTCGGCGACGCAGCTCGGCGAGGCATACCTCGGCAAGGGGTACACGAAGCGCGCTGTGGCGACCCTCGAGAGAGCGCTCAAGCTCGCCGAAGGGCGCGACACCGAGCCGGGGAAGCTCGCGGGGACGAAGGAGGCGCTGGCGCTCGCGATCGTCGCCGACCACGGCGACCGTGCCCGCGCGCGCCGTCTCGCGAGGGAGGCGCGCGCGATCTATGTATCGGAAGGGGAGGGGGCGAAGACGGACGTGGCGAACATCGATCGCGAGTTTCCGTGAGCGGTGACGAGCTCACGCGCGATGCGAAGCGTTCCAGGCAGGTCACGGCGTCGCACGAACGCGAGCATGTCCGGAAGAGCGCGCGCGCCTCCTCATTGACTGGCGTTCCTCTTCGCAAGACGCTGCTGCATTCAAGGCATGACCGCCGCGCGCGACTACATCACCGACGTCCCGTACATGCGCTGCTTCGTGGGCGATCTCAGTCCGCTGCAGCTCCGCCTCGTCGCCGCCCTGAACGGCTTCCCCCAACCCCCGCGCGACGACTTCGACTACTGCGAGCTCGGCAGCGCCCACGGCGACACCACCGCCACCCTCGCCGCCGCCTACCCGCGCGCGCGCTTTCTCGGGGTCGATATCAATCCGGAGCACATCGCGTCCGCCAATAGCCTCGCCTCGGAGGGGGGCCTCGACAACATCCGTTTCCTCGAGCGCGACTTCGAGGACATGCTCCACGACGACGTCGGCAATCTCGACTACGTCACCGCGCACGGGGTCCTCAGCTGGGTCGGCCCGGCGAAGCGGAAGGCTCTCCTCGCGCTCGCCTCGGCGAAGCTGAAGCCCGGCGGCCTCCTCTACGTCGGTTACAACGCCCTCCCCGGCTGGGCCGCGGTGGAGCCGCTCCGGCAGCTGATGCTCGATCGCGGCGACGCCGTGGGGGGGACGAGCCTCGAGCGCGCCCGCGACGGGCTCGCCGTCGCGAGGCTCCTTCGCGACGCCGGGGCCACCTACTTCGCCGAGAACCCCGCCGCGACCGAGATGCTCGCCACGATGGAGAAGATGGGGCTCCAGTACATCGTGCACGAGTACCTGCACGCGCACTGGGTGCCGATGTACTTCACCCAGGTCGCGACGGAGATGGCCGCGCACGATCTTTACTTCGTCGGCCAACTCCCGTTGCACCTCAACTACCGCGACCTCGCGGTCCCCGCGTCGGCGGCGCCCCTCTTCCAGAAGGTGACCGATCGAATCACGTTCGAGACGTTGAAGGACTATGCGACGAACCAGTTTTTCCGGCGCGACGTCTTCGTCAAAGGGAAGGTCTTGCGTGACGAGGCGGCGGCGTCGGCCTACCTCGAGTCGACCCCGTTCGGGACGGTCACCCGCGAAGGGGGATCTACGCTCGCGCGCGACGTCAGGCTCCCCCACCACACACTGCACTTCGTCGGAGAGGTCTTCGACGCTCTCTTCCCCGCGCTCCTCGCCGGCGCGACGACGTTGGCCGACCTTGCCCGCGCCCCCTCCCTCGCCAAGTTCGGCACGGTGCGCCTGCGCGACGCGCTGATTCGACTCGTCCTCGCCGGCCAGATCGTGCCGACGATCGCGCCCACGCACGCAGCGCCGGCCCCTGTCGGGCGGCTTCGGATCCCGTCGGCGTACAACCGGATGATGCTGCGTGAGCGCTTGTCGAGCGACGCCCCGACCGTCCTCGCTTCCGCCGTCGCGGGGACGGGTATTCCTATCTCGCTGGTCGACGGCATGGCCCTCCGGCTGCTCACCGAAGTCCCCGAGCCCGAATGGCCGGAGTGGACCGAAGGCTTCGTCAGGCGCCAGGCGTTCCGCGTGAAGGTCGGCGATCGCGCGATCGACGACGACCATGAACGGGCTCGGGCCGTCCTCGCGCAGGTCGAGCCATTCCGCGCGAAGCAGCTACCGAGGCTGGTCGAGCTCGGGATCGTCGAGCCCTGAGTCGCGCACCGCAAACGACGACTTCACGTCGGAGGGTGAGGGGGCTCGAAGAAAAGACACGCACGGTTCGTCCATTCGCCCTCCCCCGTTCGTTCCAATACGGGGCCGCGCTCACGCGCGCGGCGTATACCGCTTGCTCGAAGCAAAATACCTTGGCAGTTCCCTGGTCATGCACTCGGGCGCGACGCGCGCGACGCGTTGGGTCGCCGACTTCCACGCCGGGGATCGGGGCCTGCTCGAGCAATGCTACCGGGACCACTACCGCGCGGTGGTGAGCACCATCGGCCGCTTCCTCATGGGCGCCGACGCCGAGACCGTGACGCACGAGGTCTTCTACCGGCTCCTCTCCAACCCGAGGCTCCGCGAGAACTTCCAGGGGGGCAATTTCGACGCCTGGCTCACGCAGGTCGCCACCAACTCGGCGCGAGACTACCTGCGCCGCTACCGCCGCGAACAACCCGAGCAGCCCGACACCGCCGGACCCGAAGAGGCGCCGCACGCGTCCGAAGAGGTCGACGCCAAGATGATGGTGGAACGCTTCCGGCGCGAGAGCCTCCCCGCCGACCTGGCCGCGGTCTTCGAGGCGCGCTTCCTCCGCCAGCTCTCCCAGCGGCAAGCGGCGGAAGAGCTGAAGATGCCGCGCTCGACGCTCGCCTACCAGGAAGAGCGGATCAGGTCCCTGCTCAAGACCTTCGTCCTCGGAGAATCGTCATGACCGTGTGCATCGAACGAGGGAGGGTCGATCGCCACTTCGAAGGGACGATCACCCCCGACGGCGAGCGGGCCATGCGAGAGCATCTTCCGGAATGCGACGCATGCCGTGCGTACTACGAACGCTGGCTCCTCCTGTCGCGTCTCGACCCCGCGGCGCCCCCTCCGGAGACGCGCATCGCGCGCGGGCTCGGGCTGCCCGGGAGCCGGTCGGCGCTCCTGCCGTTCAGTATTGCCGGCGCGGCAACGCTCGTTGCCGCCGCTGCGGCGATCCTCCTATTCGTCCGCTCCGGCTCCGAGTCGATCGGGTTCACCGCGCGCGGCGGAACGCCTCGAACCGCTGTCTCTCGTGTCTTCATCTACGACGTTCAGCCCGGCAAGCCCGCAGCCCCCGCGTCGGCCTCCGTCGCCCGCGGCGACGAGCTCGCGTTTGCCTACGAGAACGGCGCTGCTAAGGAGCGACTCATGATCTTCGGGCTCGATGAGCACCACCACGTCTACTGGTTTTACCCGGCGTGGACGAGCCAGGCCGACAATCCGATCGCCATCCCGATCGAGCACGACGAAGTCCGCCACGAGCTCCCCGAGGCCGTGCGTCACGACTTCGACGGCTCGCGCCTCGAGATTCGGTCGCTCTTCCTGGACAGGCCGCTCAGCGTCACGCAGGTCGAGGCCATGCTCCGGCAGAACCCCGTGGGCCCGCTCCCGATCCCGGGCGCGATCGAGACCCCGACCTCGTTCGCCGTCGCGCCTTGAGAAGCGGGCCATGAGGTTCCTCGCCTCGCTCCGCCCCCTCGTCATGGCCCTCGCGTGCGCGCTCGCCGCCGCGTCTGCGCCTCGCGACGCGCTCGCCGACGAGAGCGGTCCCGCGACGTTCGCGCTCATCATCGGGTCGAACGTTTCCGTCGATCGCGACCTCGCGCCGCTCAAATACGCCGACGACGACGCCGCCCGGAACCTCGACCTCTTCCGTCTGCTCGGCGCGCGCACGTATCTCCTCACCCGCCTCGACGACAACACGCGCCGCCTCCATCCGCAGGCGGCCGCCGAGGCCCTCGAGCCGCGCCGCGCGGTCCTCGAGCGGGCGATGGCGCAGATCGGCTCCGACGTCGCGCAAGCGCGCGACCGCCACCTCGAGACCGAGCTCTACGTCCTGTACGCAGGCCACGGGAGCGTCGAGAACGGCGAGGGGTACATCACACTCGAGGACATGCGGATCACCGGCGGCGATCTCGCGCGGATGCTCGCCCCGATCCCCGCGTCGCACATCCACGTCATCGCCGACGCCTGCGCGTCCTACCTCTTCGCCTATGGCCGCGGCCCGGGCGGCGAGCGCCGCCCCCTGCGTGGTTTCCAGGACGAGCCGCAGCTCGCGAGCGATCCCCGCATCGGCCTCTTGCTCTCGACGTCGTCGGCTCGCGAGAGCCACGAGTGGGACGCCTTCCAGGCCGGCGTCTTCAGCCACGAGGTCCGCTCCGGCCTCTACGGCGCCGCCGACGCAGACGGCGACGGGCGGGTGAGCTACCGCGAGATCGCCGCCTTCGTCGCGCGCGCGAACGAGGCGATCCCCAACGATCGCTTCCGCCCCGACGTTCACATCAAGCCCCCCGCGCAGAGCGACACCCTCCTCGATATCCGCCGCGGCCTGGGGCGACGCCTCGACGTGGAAGGGGTCCAAGGGGCGCACTACGAAGTCGAGGACGGGCGCGGCGTCCGGCTCCTCGATTTTCACAACGCCACGGGTCAGACCGTTCACCTCGTACGGCCGCCGCCGACAGGCCGCGTGTACGTGCGGAGGCTCGACGACGACACGGAGTTCACCGTCCCCGCGGCCCCCGGCGTCATCGCCCTCTCCGATCTCCAGAGCGCCCCGCCGCGCGTCGCCTCCCGAGGCGCGGCCCAGGAAGCGTTCGACCTCCTCTTCTCGCTCCCGTTCGATCGCTCCGTCGTCGACGCGTACCCCGTGAGCCAGACGGGCCTCGTCGAGCTCACCTCCGGCTCCGTCTCACGCGACCGGGTCGACGTCGTCGCGAAGCGGGGCACCCCTTCGATTCGGTCGATCGTCGAGTGGAGCGCCGTCGGTCTCGGGGTCGCCGCGCTGGGGGCCGGTGCGTATTTCTCCGCGTCCGCGATCGAGACGTCGCACTCGACCACCGCCGGCGCCTCTCAGCTCACGATCGCGGAGCACGACGAGCAGATCTCCGCGATGAATACGCGAGCGGGCGTCGCCTATGTGGGAGGAGCCGTCGGAGTCGCCGCGGGCCTCGCCGGCCTCCTCTTGTGGCCCTCGTCGGGGCACATCCAGGCCGCCGCAACCCCCCAAGGGGGCTACGTCGGATACACCCAGCGCTTTTGATCCGTCCATGCCGCGCCCCTCGATCGTTCCCTTCATGCGCATGCACAACAGGCGGTTCTCACTGACGCTCTTCGCCCTCTCGGTAGCCCTGGTTGCCGGGTGCGGTCAGATCGTCCCGCTCGAGGAGCAGCAGGCTTGTCCGTGCGCAGCGGGCTACACGTGTTGCGACGCCGTCTGCGTCGTCGGCGCTTGCCCGACCGACACCGCGAGCGATGGGGCTGCGCCGCCTGTCTGTGAAGGGACGCTCGCTCTCGGTACCCAGTCGGTCCCCGGCGATCCCGACGCATCTGCGCTGCCGAGCGTGCAGACGGTCACCGGCAGGTCGCAGGGGACCCTCACGCGCGGGACGCCTGTGCCGTTCAGCTACGCGACATCGGTCTGGCCGACACCGTACGGCTGGCAGCTCGACGGGTGGGTCTTTAGTGCGGCGGCAGGGGAGTCGCTCACGTTCCAGGTCTGGGCGGACGAAGACGCGGGGACCGTTCCCCTGAGCCTCGTGATCTACGGCCCGTTGCTGCCACTCGAAGGCGCCGATGCCGGGAGCTGCGGCGGGGCGCTCCAGGGGGCCGGGGCGATGGCCGGGACAGAGATCTCATGGGCCGCTCCCGGACAAGGGGCGTACTTTGCGGCGCCGTTCCACCAGGTGATCGAGACGTCGTCGGGGCTCGCGTTTCAAGGCTTGAACGACACGAGCTACGCGCACGCGTTCATCGTGGTGAGCCCCGCCGCCGAGTAAGCGGGAGCTCCGTCGCCACGCCGCGCCGTTTTCTTTTCGACCCGTTCGTCCATTCGCCGCGCGCCGTTCGTTGTCCCCTCGAATGCGTGAGCCATGGCGCTCGCGCCCTTCAAGGAGTCGTCCATGAAACTTCCCGTCCGTCTCTCCCCGCTCCCCTTCGCGCTCGTCGTCGCAGCGACCTCGCTCGCGTGCAGTAGCTCCGGGAACCCGTCGACGTCCGAGGACTCGGGCACCACGACGCCCGACTCCTCGACGTCCACCACGCCCGACAGCTCCACGACCCCCTCCGACGCGGGGACCACGGTCGACGCGGGCCCTCTGAGCTTCAGCACGGACATCTACGCCGCGATCATCCAGCACCACTGCGTCGGCTGCCACGGCTTCGAGGCCGACGGCGGTGAGGCTTCGGGCCTCGCGTTCGGGAAGCTCGACATGTCCTCCGTCGACGCTGGCTACGCCAACCTCGTGAACGTCGCCGCCGCCGGAGCCGCGTGCGGGGGGGCGGACGGCGCACCCGGCCCTATCCGTGTAGTGCCCGGCAGCGCCGCGACGAGCCTCCTCTGGGAGAAGGTCAACGGCTACACGACGGCCCCGCCGTGCGGCGACCCGATGCCGAAGTCCGGCGAGATCGGCGACGGCGGCCAGGCGGTCGTCGTCCAGCAGATTCAGAGCTGGATCAACCAGGGGGCGGTCCCTTGAGAGGCTGAGCTAAGCCGGCGAGGATTGCGCCCTTCGCGATCGGGTGTTCCACTCCCTCTCTCTGCAAAGGGAGGGACATCATGCAACAGCAGCCCGTGACGACTGACGCCGAGCGGCGCGCGAACGGTCAGACGGTTCGCGCCATCCCCGGCCTCGTGAGCGACCTGCGCGCCGCGTTCGAGACCGGGCGCACGCGCTCGATCGATTGGCGCGTCCGCCAGCTGGACGGCATCCGCCGCCTGGTCGTCGAGAACGAGAAGGAGATCGTCGCCGCGCTGCACGACGACGTGGGGAAGCCCGAGCCGGAAGCGTTCATGGCGGAGGTCCACTACACGCTCTCCGAGCTCGCTCTCATCAAGAAGAAGCTCCCGTCGTGGGCGAAGCCCGAGCGCGTCCCCACGCCGATGTTCGCGCTGCCGGGCAAGAGTCGTATCGTCCGCGAGCCGCTCGGCGTCGTGCTCATCATCGGCCCGTGGAACTACCCGTTCCAGCTGATCATGGGGCCGCTCGTCGGCGCGATCGCCGCGGGAAACTGCGCTGTCGTGAAGCCGTCCGAGATCGCCCCCGCGACGTCGGCGCTCATCGCGCGGCTCCTCCCGAGGTACGTCGACGCCGGGGCCGTATGCGTGGTCGAGGGGGGTGTCGCGGAGACGACCGCGCTCCTCGCCGAGCGCTTCGATCACATTTTCTATACGGGCAACGGCGCTGTCGGCCGGATCGTCATGGAGGCGGCGGCGAAGCACCTCACCCCCGTGACGCTGGAGCTCGGCGGCAAGAGCCCGTGCATCATCGACAAGAGCGCCGACCTCGACGTGACCGTGAAGCGGATCGCGTGGGGGAAGTTCTACAACGCCGGGCAGACGTGCGTGGCGCCGGACTACCTCCTCGTCCACGAGGCGGTCCACGACGCCGTGCTCGCGCGGCTGAAGGAGACGATTCGCGATTTCTACGGGAACGATCCGCAGCGGAGCCACGACTTTGCGCGCATCGTGAACGAGCGCCACCACCGCAGGCTGATGAAGCTGATGAAGAGCGGCGAGATCGTCGTCGGCGGCGAGAACGACGAGTCGGAGCGCTACATCGCCCCTACCGTGCTGCGTGACGTGTCGCCGGACTCACCGGTCATGGCGGAGGAGATCTTCGGCCCGATCCTCCCGGTCCTCCGAGTGGGGGGCACCGAGGAGGCGATCTCCTTCATCAACGCCCGCCCGAAGCCCCTCGCCCTCTACGTCTTCGCCGCAGACGAGGACGTCCAGACGCGGGTCATCGACCGAACGAGCTCGGGCGGCGCGACGATCAACCACGCCTGGCTCCATCTCGCCGTTCCGGGGCTCCCCTTCGGCGGGGTCGGCGAGAGCGGGATGGGCGCGTACCACGGCAGGACGACGTACGAGACGTTCTCCCACCGCAAAGCCGTCCTCCACAAGCCGACGGCGATGGACCCGCCGCTGATGTACCCCCCCTACACGGCCGCGAAATCGAAGTGGGTGAAGCGACTGTTGTGATCGCCACGTAGGTCCGTCTCGGGCTCCCCCCTCGCGCTAGCATGAGAGCTGACGCGATGAGGGTGAAGGCTCAAGGGCTGCTGAACGCCGCCAAGTACATCGAGGAGGTCTACGGGCGCGACGCGCTCGCGAGCGTGGTGCGCGCGTGCAGCGACGCGACGCGCGAGACGTACACGTCGGCGATCGCGATCAATTGGCACCCGGCCGAGGAGCTCTGCGAGTTCGTCGACGTCGCGGAAGCGCAGCTCGGGGAGGGGCGAAGGAAGCTCGCGCAGGAAATCGGCGCGGCAGGGGCGCGCGCCAACATGAAAGGGATGCTCCTGCGGATCGCCTTCTACTGGGGGAGACCGGAGTTCCTGATGAAACGCACGACCGGCCTGTGGCGGCAGTTCAACGACGAAGGGATCATGGAGCTTCTCACCATGGAGGAGCGCTGCGTGCGTCTCGGGGTGCGCGACGTCCTCGTCCCGCGGGCGACGTTCTGCCGGATCCTCACCGGTTGGTGCACGGAGACGGCGATCGCCGTCGGCGTGAAGAACGCGCACACGACGCACACCGAGTGCATGGCCCTCGGCGCTAGGCAGTGCCTATGGGACATCCGCGGAGTCGTAAACCTTGGCTCCGAATCGCAGCGACCGGGTGAAGGGCCGGGCGGCGGATAGGCCCGGGAACTTCCGGCAGGGCCCGCTGTCGCTCCCGTCGGAGGTAATCCGATGACACTCTTCGACCGATTCCGCGATGGTGGCTGGGGCATGTATCCGACGGTATTGCTCGGCCTTCTGCTGCTTGGGGTCGCCGTGAAATACGCGGTATCGCCCGAGCGCAGGTTCGTCCCTCTCCTGGTCGCGCTCAACGTGGCCACGCTCGTGAGCGGCGCGCTCGGCTTCGTGAGCGGCGTGATCGTGACCGCGAATGCTCTGTCGTCGGAGGGGATAACCCAGCCGACGAACATCTCGTTCTTCGGCGTCGGCGAAGCGCTCAACAACGTCGCCTTCGCGCTGCTCCTCATCATGGTGGCGACGATGGCGACAACGGTGGGCGCATGGAAGCTGACTCGCGATGGGGTACGCGAGGCGGCGTGAGGTCGGGGGCGCAGACTCTGCGTTCGAACGAAGCGCTTGCAGTGTGCTTTCGCGCGGACGGCTTCGTTGAGCCGCGATTCTCCGGGCGCGTTGCAATGGAATGCGCCGTGCACGTCGACTACGCATCCACCGACGCTTTGCGATGGCGCAGCGCGGTGAGTCGAAGAGATAGCAAATCAACGAATCGTGCACGGCCGCCGTAATGACGGCCGACCAAGACCATTCGTGGTCGACCCCTCGGATCCACCGATCCGAGGGGTCTTTTCATATCTGGACCAAGGCAGAAGGGGGCCGACGAATATGGTCACTGCGGCAAAGACGAACGGGATCGCCACCGCCTCCGCCTCCGCCGTCGATGGTGCGATGGAGGAGAAACCGCGCAAAGACGGCAAAGAGGCCAAGCGCGAGAAGAAGCGCGAAAAGAAGGAACGGCGTCGAGCCGAGGCGCTCGAGAAGGCGGCAGATTCCGCGCCGGCCTCCAAGCGCGACTATGCCAAGGAGCTGAAGCGCCTCCAGATCGAGCTCGTGAAGCTCCAGTATTGGGTCAAGCACAAGGGGCTCAAAGTCGTGCTCATCTTCGAGGGGCGCGATGCCGCGGGGAAGGGGGGCATGATCAAGCGCCTCACCGAGGGGCTGAATCCTCGCGGCTGCCGCGTCGTCGCCCTGGGCACGCCGTCGGATCACGAGAAGACGCAGTGGTACTTCCAGCGGTACGTCGCGCACCTGCCGAGCGCCGGCGAGATCGTGATCTTCGATCGCAGCTGGTACAACCGCGCCGGCGTCGAGCACGTGATGGGCTTCTGCTCCGACGCCGAGTACGCCGAGTTCATGAGGGCGTGCCCCGAGTTCGAGGGGATGCTGGTGCGGTCCGGGATCATTCTCCTCAAGTACTGGTTCTCCGTCAGCGACGACGAGCAGGAGCGGCGCTTCCGCGCGCGGCTCGAAGACCCGATGAAGCGCTGGAAGCTCAGCCCGATGGACCTCCAGTCGCGCGACAAGTGGGTCGAGTACTCGAAGGCGAAGGACCAGATGCTCCTTCACACGAACATCCCGGAGGCGCCGTGGTTCACGGTCGAGTCCGACGACAAGGAGCGAGCGCGCCTCAACTGCATGCGCCACGTCCTCGTCAAGGTCCCCTACGAGGAGCTGCCGCCCGAGGCCGTCGAGCTCACCCCGCGCAAGCCCGCGGGAAACTACGTGCGGCCGCCGAAGACGGAGCAGTTCTACGTGCCGCAGTATTACTAGCTAGCCCGCGCGCGCTTCGCTCCGCTGCGGCCGGTGCCGCCCGAACCGGGCGACGCATGCGCGGAGCTTCTCGAGCGACAACGGTTTGTCGATGACTCCATCGAAGCCGGCGGTCCTGTACTCGCGATTGTCCGCGGCATGCGCGTCGCCCGACATGCACACGATGCCGACGTTGACCCCCGCGCTACGCAGCCGGCGGCACACCTCGGCGCCGCTCTTCTCCTCGAGGTTCAGGTCGAGCATGATCAACCCGACCGGCCTCCCCCCCTGCGCCGCGCGCGAGAGCGCGGCGTCCACCTCGTCTCCCGTCGCGAGCGCCGTCGAGCTACAGAGAAGCTCGTCCAGGAGCCCGGCGGCGACCGCGCGAACGATCGGATCGTCGTCGACGACGAGCACGTGCACGCCGCGGGCTCGGATGAGGACGTCGCGAGCTTTCTTCACGAGCGCGTGCTGACCGACCGGCTTGGGGAGCCACGAGACAGAGGCGTCGTCGTCATTGCTCGGGATCGACTGCTCCGGATTGCCGGAGCAGAAGAGGATCGGCGTTCGCGGTGCGACGCCGCGTATCGACGGTACGATCGACTCCGCCGTCATTCCGGGCATCACGGAGTCGCAGCAAACCAGATCCATCGGTCCTTGCGCGCGGACGACGTCCAGGATCTCGGGCCCCGTCGATGCCTCGAACACGTCGGCCCCCGCGTCCCGTAGCGCTTGCGCCATGGCGCTCCGGACCTCGGCGTTGTCGTCCGCGACGAGGATCCGCGCCTGGATGACGACCGGCACCGTCGCTGCCTCTTCGGTCAGGTTCACCCTCGAGACGAGGGGAGCCACCGGGAACGTCACGGTGAACGTCGAGCCGACGCCGGGCGTCGAATCCACCTTCACGGTTCCGCCCCACTTGGTGACGATATCGCGCACGGAAGCGAGGCCGAGCCCGGTCCCCTTCTCCCCTTTGGTCGTGAAGAAAGGATCGAAGATCCGCGCGATCACCTCGGGGGTCATGCCCGTCCCCGTGTCGCGCACGACGAGCGCGACCCTGCGCTCGCCCCGGTCGTCCAGGACGGCCGACGTCCCCACGCTCAGCGTGCCCCCCTCGGGCATCGCGTCGCGCCCGTTGAGGACCAGGTTGAACAGCACCTGGCCCACCTGGGCCTCGTCCGCGTAGATCTCCGGCACGTCCACCAGATCGAGCCCGACGTGGATCGTGTTGGGCAACGCCCGCTCGAGCGCACGCATGGTCTCGCGCACGATGCTCGTCAGGGCGAGCCTCTTCGAAGGGCCCGGCTCGCGTCGCGCGAACGAGAGCAGTTGCCGCGTGAACTGGCCGGCGTGCTCGGCCGTGTGCACGATCGCGCCGAGCCCTTCGACCATCTTCGCGTCGCCGGCGGCGCCGTCGCGTTGGGCGCGGGCGTGGAGGAGCTCGGCCCAGCTGAGAACGACCGTGAGCGTGTTGTTGAAGTCGTGCGCGATCCCGCTCGCGAGCCGCCCCAGCGCTTCGCGGTGCTGAACCTCCTGCGCGGTCCGTTCGGCGCGCGCGCGAGCTTCCTCGGCGTTGATGCGCTCCGCACGCTCCCGTTCGAGCCGCGCGAGTGCGTCCTCGGTCGCGGCGAGCTGTTTCTCGGCGCGCCGCACGGCAAAGCGCACGCCCCCCGTGATGAGCGTCGCCCCCGCCGCGAACGTGAACGCGAAGCGGACCCAGACGAGCGGATGCTCGAGCTCGGCGCCGATCTTGTTTGCTGGCACGAAGCCGCCGAAGGCGATGAGCGCCGCCGTGCCGAGAAAGAGCGACGCCCCTGCGAGCGTGACCGCGTGTCCCCAGCGATAGTCGTAGAAGAGGTGAACGAGAACGCTCGCGCCGATGAGCGCGAGCGGCATCCCGAGCGTGACCCCGTACAGCCGGATGAAGGGGAAGAACGTCCAGAACAGCCCGACGACGACGAGCGCGATGCGGTTGCGACGCTGCCCGAGAGGGAGCGCGGCCGCGATTGCGACGCAGGCATAGGTGACTGCGTACGCTGCGAGGAGGGTATTGGAGGACGTCGGCGCGACGGCGAAGAGTGCGAACGAGACGGTGAGGAATGCGAGAGACCACCGGACCAGCGGCCGAAGCGCCGCGTCGCGCCAGTCTTTTTCCCCGCCGGCCATGCGACGAATGGTATCGCATCCCCGCGATGAAGATCCTCCGGACCCCTGACGAACGATTTCGCGACCTCCCCGGGTACCCCTTCGCGCCGCGCTACGCGGACGTGGGAGACGGTCTTCGCGTCCACTACGTCGATGAGGGGCCCAAGGACGGCGCGCCGATCCTCATGCTGCACGGCGAGCCTTCGTGGAGCTACCTGTACCGGAAGATGGTCCCGGTCTTCGCCGCCGCCGGGTTTCGCGCGCTCGCGCCCGACTTGATCGGCTTCGGCAGGTCGGACAAGCCGGCGGACCCCAGCGACTATACCTACGCGCGCCACGTCGCCTGGATGACCCAGTGGCTGCGCGCCCTCGACCTGCGCAACGTGACGCTCGTCTGCCAGGACTGGGGCTCGCTCGTCGGCCTGCGCGTCGCCGCGGAGAACGAGGAGCGTTTCGCGCGCATCGTCGTCGCGAACGGTTTCTTGCCGACGGCCCGGCAGCGCGTGCCCGGGGCCTTTCGCGCGTGGCGCGCGTTCGCCGCCTACTCGCCCATCTTTCCAATCGGCCGCATCGTCGCCTCGGGCTGCGTCACCAAGCTCTCGCGCGAGATCATCGCCGCGTACGACGCCCCGTTCCCGTCGCGGGAGCTCAAGGCGGGGGCGCGCGTGTTCCCGAGCCTCGTACCGACGAGCGAGTCGGACCCCGCCATCCCCGCGAACCGCGCCGCGTGGGACGTGCTCGGCCGATGGGAGAAGCCGTTTCTCACCCTGTTCGGGAAGAACGACCCGATCCTCGGCGGCGCCGACGCACCGTTGCAAGCGCACGTCCCCGGCGCCAAGGGGCAGCCTCACGAGCGCTTCTGGGGGGGCCACTTCGTGCAGGAGGACCGCGGCGACTATCTCGCGGAGCGGATCACGAAGTGGCTCAGTCCCACGTGACGCGAATGAAGAGCGACGTCCCCTGAAGCCCGTGCGTCTCCCGCGCGATCTTCACCCCGCGGGACAGATGAACGATGTAGCGGAAGGTCTCCGCCAAAGCGCGACGGGCGATCGGCTCCTGGCAAAAGAGATGATCGCTCAGCGTCCCTGACACGCTCTTCCCGTCGTGGCCGACGCTCACCGTGAGCGAGCCGTGCGTGTGGTCGTGCTTCCACAGCTCCCCCGCGCGACGAATCACCCCCTCCGGCCCGACGAGCCCGAGGAGCGCCTTTCTCACGCGGCCGAACCCGAAGTCGATCCGTCGATCGATCGTCCGGCAGAGAGCCTCGTCGTCCCCCTTCGCGGGGCCGAGGAGCGTCGCCTCGTGCCACTCCACGAGGAAGCGCTCCGGCACCCACGCGAGCGGCGAGACGGGGACCTCCACGGTCTGCGCCCGCGTGTCGTCCGAGACTCGCTTCGCGACGTCCGCGAGCCCCGCTTCTCCCCAGAGGTCTCGCACGGCGAGCCGCATCGCATGGAGGACGATGCCTTTGGTCCGCTGCTCGTCCGCCATCCCGGGTCAGCCTACCTCGTCCGCGGCTCAGAACGACCAGCCGTCGAGCAGGAGCGCGCGAAGCGCGGTGGGGTCGCTCGTCGGAGCCTTGCATGCCCCCTCCACGCACACGTACCCCTTCGCCGGCGCGCTCCCCGACGTCTTCCCGCGCGCCGCCGGCACGAGCCGCTCGAAGGTGCTGTCCGGACCCGCGCCGGGGACGCGCGCGGATACTGCCCATGCCGGCGACATCGTCCTGCGCACGCCCGCGAGCCGGTCGACCGCTGTCGCGTCGTCGCCTGCGACGACCAGATCGTAGAATGGGCCTGCGCGGAGGAGCGCGGCGTCGAGCCAGCCCGCCGACTCCATCCCGCTCGCCCGGAGCGCGCTCGACTGCGTGGCCAGCGTCGCGTCTACCGTGTGGCCGAGATCCCCGCGCAGCGTGAGTGCGCCGAGCGCGATCCGGACGGCGAGCATCGCCGCGGATCCCGAGGGCTCGACGGAGTCTTCGATCGAGACGCTGCGCGCGAACGGCGTCCCCCCCTCTGCCGCGCCGTACCACCCGTTCTCCTCGGGTGACCGGAAGCGCTCGTCGGCCTCGCCTACCAGAGCGAGCGCGTGGTCGAGCAGAGCGGCGTCGTTCGTCGCCTCGAACAGTGTGACCAGCCCCCGCGCGAAGAATGCATAGTCCTCGAGGACGCCGCCCGCATCGGCGCGCCCCCCGTTCGACGCACGAAAGAGCCCTGCCGACCCGGGGGCACCCTGCGAGGGGCGGCGATGAACGCGCCAGAGCCATTCCTCGGCGCGAACCGCGGCGTCGCGGTAGCGCACGTCGCCCGTCGCCTCGAAGCCGCGCGCGAGCGCTTCGATGGCGAGCCCGTTCCACGCGGTGACAATCTTGGTGTCGAGCCGCGGTCGGGGTCGGGCAGCGCGCGCCGCGAGGAGCTTCGGGCGAAAGGTCGTCCACACTCCTTCGACCGCCTGGGCCGAGCGACCGCTCGCCGTGGCGACCTCGGCGAAAGAGGCGCCTCGGTTGGGAGCGGAGGCCCCGTCGAACGAGCCTGCGCCGTTGACGCCAAGGAGGCGCGCCAGGACCTGTCCGTCCGCCGGACCTGCGACGCGCAGGAGCTCGTCGCGCGTCCAGACATAGAAGGCCCCCTCGCGCCCAGCGCTGTCCGCGTCGAGGCTCGCGTAGAAGCCGCCGTCCTGGCTTTGCATTTCACGAAGAAGAAACTCGAGCGTGTCGGCCGCCACGTCAATGTAGCGGCGCTCCCCGAGCGCGAGGCCGGCCTCGAAGTACAGTGTCGCAAGCTGCGCGTTGTCGTAGAGCATCTTCTCGAAGTGCGGGACCTCCCAGCGCGGGTCCGTCGAGTAGCGGTGGAAACCTCCGCCGATCGGGTCGCGGATGCCGCCGGCCGCCATCGCGTCGAGCGTCACGCGAAGCGCGTGCGTCAGCGGGGGATCCCCCCACTTGCGCGCCGCATGGAGGAGGAATTCCCAGCGCACCGGCGTCGGGAACTTCGTCTCCCCGCGAAACCCGCCCCGTTCCAAATCCACGTTATCGAGCGCCGAGGTCGCGATGGCGTGCAGGTCACTGGCTGCGATGGGTGGGGCGCTCGTCGCGTGCGCCTCGCGCTGGATCCAGCGCTGCACCTGGTCGGCGTTCGTCTCGATCGACGCGCGGGCCGAAGCGAACCGCTCGGAGGCTTTGCCTATGACCGCGAGGAATCGATCGTGCGGGAGGTAAGTCGCCCCGAAGAACGGCTTCAGCGCCGGGGTGAGAATGAGCGACATCGGCCAACCGCCGCTCCCGTTCATCGACAGGAGTGCGCGCATGTAGACCTCGTCGAGGTCGGGGCGCTCCTCCCGGTCGACCTTGATGCTCACGAAGTGCGCATTGAGGAATGCCGCGACGTCGTCTTTCTCGAAGACCTCGGCCTCCATCACGTGGCACCAGTGGCAGGACGAGTACCCGATCGAGAGGAAGATCGGCTTGTCTTCGGCGCGCGCGCGGGCGAGCGCTTCCGGCGACCACGGGTACCAATCGACCGGGTTGTGGGCGTGCTCTTGAAGGTAGATGGAGCCCGCGCCGGCGAGGTGGTTCCCCTCGCGTCGAATGGTATCGGTCGAGCGGGCGTCGGCCGTGGCGTCGATCGCGTGGGGGAGGTCGCTCGCCGCGTGCCCGCGACCGCACGCAGCGAGGACGGCCAAGGCAGCAAACGCGACCGCTGCACGCGCGGTATGCACCCGGCGCACCCTCGCACGAGAGATCCGCTCGCGTCGATGCCCCCCTTTCCGGCGCTTTCCCCGGGGGCCTGGACGTTTGCCCCCCTTCGCGCTACCCCTTCCACCCCACCCGGGCCACACCAGCTGGAGCCACCCCAAGCCGGGGCCATCCCACCGGGTCCGTTACTCGTTCGCCCCGTCCTGCCGGAGGTCTCCGTGAGCGTCGTCCAGCCGAACTCGCACGTCACCGTCGAATACGTCCTGAAGGACGACGAAGGGGAGATCCTCGACGCCAGCAACGCCGAGGACGGCGAGCCGATCGAGTACGTGCATGGCTACGGAATGCTCGTCCCTGGGCTCGAGGCCGCCCTCGTCGGCTTGAAGTCGGGCGACAAGAAGAGCATCACCGTCTCGGCCGAAGAGGGGTACGGCGACCGCGACGAAGAGCTCATGCTCGAGATCGACCGCACCGAGTTCCCCGACGGCGTCCAGCCGGGCGACGAGTTCGTGGCGACGTCGCCCGAGGGGGACGAGGTGGTCCTCCATGTCGTCGAGGTCAACGAAGACGGCGTGCTCGTCGACGCGAACCACCCCCTCGCGGGGATGACGCTCCACTACGAGATCGAAGTGAAGATCGTTCGCGCCGCGACCGACTCGGAGATCGAGGAGGCGGGGAAGGCGATGGACGCCGCGCACGAGCACGTGCACGGCCCCGACTGCGACCACGACCACACGCACGGCCAGGGCGAAGGCGGCCTGGTCTCTCTTGGAAAGAAGTCCCTCGTCAACTGAGGGCGAGCTACTAGAAAGAAGCGAAGGCGAACAATCATGAGCAACAAGACGATCAACAGCTGGGACTGGGACATCCGCGTTCGCGAGCGCATGCTCAAGGCGGGGACGCTGACCGACAAGGACGTCGAGAAGCACATCACGCAGCTGCCGGATCTGGCGGAGCAGGCGGAGCCGGTGAGCATGTCGCAGCCGGCCATTGGCGGGCGCGAGGACTGAGATGGCCACGGGTCAGGAGCGGGAGGACGCAGCGCTGCCGAGCATCGACTTCGCGACGTTCATCCTGTCGCTGAGCCACTCGGCCGTCCTGCACCTCGGCGAAGCGCCGCACCCCGAGACGAACAAGATCGAGCGGAACCT
>JBKQKP010000378.1:0-5664 GCA_052147435.1 Polyangiaceae bacterium
ACGAAGCGCCACGCCCCCGGCCTGCCGAGACCGGGCGCGAAGACGAGCGCGCGGTGGCTCGGGAGCGCGGACGGATCCTTCGGCTCCCCGTGCTTCTTAACGTACGCGGGCGAGGCGACGGCGACGCGCCGATACGTGTGGATGGCGTGCGCGACGAGCGACCCGCTGTCCGACGTCAGGGCCCCAGCTCGGATGACGACGTCGACGGCGTCGCCCACCAGATCGACGGGGCGATCCTCGAGCCGAAGATCGATCCGCAGCTCCGGGTACCGCTCCATGAGCCGGGGGATGTTCGGCGAGATGAGCTGCAGCCCGAACGCCGCGGGGGCGCTCACGCGGAGCGGGCCGCGCACGGTCCCCTTCGTCCTCACGGAGCCCTGCGCGTCATC
This sequence comes from Polyangiaceae bacterium, assembly GCA_052147435.1. GTDB lineage: Bacteria > Myxococcota_A > Polyangia > Polyangiales > Polyangiaceae > JBKQKP01. The sequence continues at coordinate 390 of JBKQKP010000378.1, forward strand.
GACGTCGCGAAGGATCCGCACGCAGCGCTCGTAGTAGTGGCGGCCGACGTCGGTCACCGTGAGCTTCCGCGTCGTGCGCAGGATGAGTGAGCCGCCGAGCTCCTCCTCGAGCGTCGAGAGCTGGCGGCTCACGGCGGCGTTGCTGAGGCGGAGCTGTCGGGCAGCGGCGGAGAGACTCCCCGCTTCGACCACCCGCACGAACGTCGCCATCTGCTCGAGAAGGTTCATGGGATCACCCTCGCGTAGGGAGAGATTCGCGGATTGTTGCGCTTCGCGCAAAAGTGAATGTTGGCGGACGCGACTACCGGCTGCCGGCACATGCGGGGAAACTACCGTTCGGTCGCTCGTATCGCAGCCGGGTCGGGCAAGCCAGGCATAAGCGGAGGCAACCATGCATGATTTCGGACATGTGCGCGGCGCGCTCGGTAGGGATGGCGCCGTCTTCCTGGGGCTCTTCTCGTCGCTCCTTCTCCTGTCGGTCTCTTGTTTCTCCTGCAGCAGCGGGAGCTCCGCGCCGGCCAGCCCGCACGACGACGCCGGCGGGGTTGGCGGGGCGGACACGGGGAGCCCGACCACGAGCGATGCCGGGAGCGGCGACGCCGGATCGATCACGCTGACCGGTGTGATGGTCGACTACGAGACGTTGAATCCAGTCCCAGGCCTCACCGTGACCGACAACGGCGTGACCGCCACGACCAACGACGCGGGGACGTGGACGCTCACCGAGCCCGCGAGCGTCACCACGATCGCGCCGATGATCACGGGGCCGAACTACTCCCGCCTCACGTTCCCGTTCGTCACTCCTCCGTCGAGCCCGAGCGGCGTGCTCGATTTCGGCCCGCAGGTCATCCCCGACAGCCCCACGTTCTCACTCGAGCAGTCGGTCCTCAACAACACGACGACGCAAGCACTGGTTCAGGTCGTCGTCGCGCTCAAACCTTCGTGCGCGAGCGCCGTCGGGGGAACGCTCACTGTCACGTCGCCCGCGGGGGCCGCGTTCAAGTACTTCTCCACGGCCAACGTCCCCGATGCGACGAAGACGTCGTTTCAAGCCGTCACGCCGCCGCGGTCGGTTGCGGTCATCTACAACATACCCGTCGGCTCACAGGTGAGCGTTCAGGTCACTGTTCCTAACTGCACGCAAGTGGCGTTTCCCACGGCGTTCAACGGGATCATGTACCCGGGGACGACGACGACGACGCCGACGGAGCCGGGCGACAACAACTCGGCGCTCGTCGTCGTGCTGCAGTGACGCGCACGCGCCGAATCTGAAATCGCCGGCGCGCCCCTTCAGAACGTGCCGCGGAGGAGGAGCGAGCCGACCCCCGGGCCGACGCCCGGCACGATGTTCACCGCTGAGGAGGACGACGCTTTCGACGGGTGCGCCGTGAAGTACAGCATCGCCCCCGCGGCGAGGAAGACGCCGGCCCCGATGAACCCGGCGGTCGAGATCGTCGCGTCGGTGTTGGCCGTGTTGAGCTCGGACGTCGCGAGCGAGGCGTTCATGCAGTTGCTCGTGCTCACGCAGTCGGCTTTCGAACTCGCGAGGTTCGAGCGGGCGCTCAGGCCGAACCCGGTGGCGACGCCCGCGGAGACGACCGCCGCGGCGCCGAAGACGAGGCCGATCATGCGCCGCGTATCTCCGTCGTGGGAGGGGGCGGGGGGCGGAGGGGCGATCTCGATCCGGACGCGGCGATCCTTCTCCCCTTCCGTCATGACGAGCGTCTTCGCCTCGGGCGGCTGACCGGGGACCTGGAAGACGAACCGGTGGGCCCCCGGCTCGACGGCGACCGAGCTGCCGTTGATCCGATCGAGGAGCGGCTTGCCGTCCATCGTGACCTTCACGTCGGAGACGTCGTTCCCCGCGGCGTCCACCGCGTCGAGGATCAGGGTCGGGATCGAAGAGGCGACCTCGTGCTCTTCGGCGGCGCACGTGGTCCGGAGGCCGACGGGGCAGCTGTTCGCGGCGCACGTCTGCAGTTGACCGCGGGCCGCGCGGAGATCGTGCGCGGCGCGAAGCTCGGTCGCCTCGTCATGCGCCATCATGCACTCGGCGACGGTCGGCTCTTCGGCGTGCGCCGCGGAGGCCGTGAGGATCACCGTGCTCGCGAGCACGAGAGGGGCAGAGAAGAGTGAGATCGAGCGGCAGGAGAACATTCGACCGCTACGAGATATTGCGAAACCGGGCGATCGTCGAGGGGGAAGCGTGTCATCCAAGTGGATGACACGGTCGTTCTGGGCCGCCGGCAGCCGGCGTTAGTCCCTATGCATGTGTATCGGCAGCACGATCGTCGCCGTCCCGTTCGGCGGCGGGAACTTCCACTTCTTGATCTGCTTGTCCACGCAGGCGGACGCGATGTCGTCGGTCCCCTCCGTCTTAACGGAGACGAGCTTGCCGGTGGGACCCAGGCGGATGCTCGCCTTGCCGAGGTACGCCTTCTCGGTGGATTTCGAGTGGTCCCAGCAGGCGGCGCGGAGGGCGTCCTTGTGCTCCTTGTAGACGCCGAAGACGACGGACATGTCGAAGGAAGGGCCGGCGTCGGAGGTCGCGGTCGGGGTCGGGGTCGAGGTCGGGGTCGAGGTCGGGGTCGGGGTCGAGGTCGAGGTCGGGGTCGACGTCGGGGGGGCTGCGTCGACGACATCCGGCGGGGGGGCGGTGGCGTCTGGTGAGGACTGGGATTCGGCAGGAGCGGAGGGGGGCGGAGTGGACCCTCCGCACGCCACGAGCACGAGCGCGCACGCGAGACGCTTCATGCGAAGGAAGCTACCACCGCCCCCCGCGCGTGTGCGGGCTTGCGCATGGCCGCGCGGGAACTCACCCTGTCCGCTCCGCCGATCGCCATGACCGAGCCCCTCCGCCAAGATCCCGCCCCCGCCAAAACGCGCCACGACCTCGAGTGGGACCGCGTGCTTGGAGCGCTCGCCGATCGAACGGTCACCGCGATGGGGCGGCAGGTCGCGCTCGCGCTCCCCTTCTCCACGTCGCGCGCCGAGGCGCGGACGCTCCTCGCCGAGGCGCGCGAGGCGTGCGCGATCGTCGCGGGGGGAGAGGCCCTCCCGGTCGATTCGCTCCCCGACGTCGGTGAAGCGGTGAGCCGGCTCCGCGTCGGAGGGGTGCTCGGCCCCGCGGAGCTGAAGGCGCTCGCGAAGGTGCTCGCCTCGGCGCGGTCGCTCCGCCGCTTTCTCCAGGCGCGCCGCGCGACGGCCCCGGCGCTCAACGAAGCGTGCGCCACCGATCCGACGCTCGACGGCCTCGCCGAGGAGGTGGCCGGCTGCTTCGAGCCGGACGGCTCCCTCTCCGACCGCGCGAGCCCCCGCCTGCGCGAGCTGCGGAGCGAGTACCAGACGTCGCGCCAGCGGATGATCCACCGGCTCGAAGAGATGATGCAGAAGTACGCGGGGGTCCTTCAGGACGACTTCATCACCGAGCGCGAAGGGCGCTGGGTGGTCCCGGTCCGGAGCGACGCACACGAGCGCTTCCCCGGGATCGTGCACACGACGAGCGCGAGCGGGTCGACGCTGTTCGTGGAGCCGCGCGCCGTCATTCCGATGGGCAACCGCCTCAAGGTGCTCGAAGCGGAGGTGCAGCGCGAAGAGATCGCGGTCTATACGCGCCTGTCTTCGCTGCTCGCCGATTCGCTCCCGAGCGTCGAAGCGGCGGTCGCCGCGATCGCGCGCGCCGACGTCCGCGCGGCGACGGCGCGGCTCGCGACCGATCTGTCGCTCGAGTTCCCCAGCGTGACCGACGCGCCGAAGCTCGATCTGCGCGCCGCGCGCCACCCGCTCCTTGCGATCGATGGCATTCAGGTCGTTCCAAGCGATCTCGCGCTCGAGAGCGGACGGGCAATCGTCGTGAGCGGTCCCAACGCCGGCGGCAAGACCGTCGCGCTGAAGACGATGGGGCTCGCCGCGCTAATGCTGCGCGCCGGGCTCCCCGTGGCGTGCGATCCGGGGAGCACCCTCGGGCTCTTCGACGTGGTGCTCACCGACGTGGGGGACGATCAGAGTCTTCACGCGAACCTCTCGACCTTCAGCGCCCACGTGCGAAACCTCGCGACGATCCTCGAGGACACGCACGCCGGGGCGCTGGTCCTCCTCGACGAGCTCGCGACCGGAACTGACCCCCGCGAGGGGGAGGCGCTCGCGGCCGGGGTGCTCGACTCGCTCTGCGCGCGCGGCGGCGCGGTCGCCGCGACGACGCACTACGAAGGGCTGAAGGCGCTGGCGCTCGCCGACGCGCGCTTCCGCAACGCGAGCGTCGGGTTCGACATCGCGACGATGACGCCGACGTTCCGCCTCGCGCTCGACGTGCCGGGGCGGTCGAGCGCGCTCGCCGTGGCACGACGGTTCGGGATGCCGGGGACGGTGATCGAGCGGGCCGAGCGGTTCCTCTCGCGCGAGGACGTGAGCTTCGAGAGCGTCGTGAAGAAGCTCAACGACGAGCGCGCGGCGCTCGATCTGGCGCGCCAGGCGGCCGACGCGCGCGAGCGGGAGGCGGAGGCGACGCGCGCGCGGTTCGACGCGGCGATCGCCGAAGTGCGCGAGCGCGACAAGCGAACCGTCTCGCGCGAGGCCGAAGCGCTGCTCGCGTCGGTCCGGCGCGCGCGCGAGGAGCTGCGCGCGGCGCAGGCGAAGCTCCGGTCGAAGAAGCTCGACGAGCACGAGATTCGCGACGCCTCGCGCGCCCTCGAGCGAGTCGCGAGCGAAGTGGCGATCGGGGGGGAGCTCGAGCCGCTCGTCCTGCCGGCCGACCGCACCGAAGCACCGCGGGAGCGCGTGCGCGCGGCCGATCTGCGGAAGGGGGCTCGCGTCTGGGTCCAGAAGCTCCGCGCGGAGGCGGAGGTAATCGAGGTGGCGGGGACCCAGGTTCGCGTGGCCGCGGGGGCGCTCAAGCTGACGGTGACGGTCGATGAGCTTCGCGCTGCGACCGAGGCCGTACACACGGCCCCCGCCGTTCGCCTCAAGCGCCACGACGCCTCCACGCGCGAGCCGCTCGAGACCCCCTTCGCTACGACCGACAACACGTGCGACCTGCGCGGCCTCCGCGCCGACGACGCCGTTTCGCTCGCGACGACGTTCCTCGATCGCTCGCTCAACGCCGGGCGCAAAGTCGCGTTCCTCGTCCACGGTCACGGCACGGGGGCGCTCCGCGAGGCGATCCGAAAAGAGCTCCGCGAGAGCCCGTACGTCGCCTACTCGCGTCCGGGCACCCAGGACGAAGGGGGAGACGGAGTGACGGTCGCCTGGCTTCGGTAGCGCGCGCGAACCCCCTTGC
>JBKQKP010000379.1:0-20444 GCA_052147435.1 Polyangiaceae bacterium
GACGACCTTTGGCGAAAAAATGGAGAGCACCTTCCGGTCGACGGCCGCGACGTGCTGCCTCAGGACGGCGAACAGGTTGTGCTGGTCGGCGAGGGCGAGCGCGACGGTATCGACGTCGACGCAGCGAAGCCGAAGCAGGTTCGTCCCGAGCCGCCCGCCGAAGCGGCCCTGCTCGTGGAGCGCCCTCTGCAGCTGTTCGCGGGTAATCGCCCCTCGCTGGAGCAGCAACTCGCCGAGACGCATTGCGCAGTCGACCGTATCACACAGGCCCCCACCCCCCGGATGGGCCCCCGAAGCGGCGCCTTCTCCCCCCCCGCGGCCCTTGTTTTTCCGAGTAATTCTCGTGCCGGTTGCTCTGCCCGCCCCATCCGGCAATGATCCCTGCCGTGGTCACGAACCCCACCTTCGAGGAGGCCAAGGCGCTCAAGGTCCCGATTTGCGACCTCAACCTGACGATCGCCGGGACCAGCCTCGAGCCGATCCTCGCCGCCTTCGAGAAGGAGCTCGAGACGACGGGGATCAAGAAGCTGCATCCGCGCTTTTACCTCTCGACGGAGTGGGGCGTCCCGTACGAGACGAGCGCCATCGCCATCCCGTTCTACCTCGCGCGCCCGGAGCTGACGCTCCTCCAGGCCGAGCAGGCATGTCACGTCGAAGGCTCCGGGCCGAAGGACATCCTTCGCTACCTGCGCCACGAGATGGGGCACGTCGTGAACTACGCGTACCGACTCCACGAGACGAAGGAGTGGTTCGAGCGCTTCGGCCCGATGAACAAGCCGTACGAAGAGGAGTACCGGCCGCGCCCGTTCAGCCGCGAGTTCGTGCACCACCTCCCCGGTTGGTACGCGCAGAAGCACCCGGACGAAGACTGGGCCGAGACGTTCGCCGTTTGGATGACGCCGGGGCTCGACTGGCGGACGCAGTACGCGAAGTGGCCCGGGGCGCTCCGGAAGCTCGAGTACTGCGACCGGACCATGAAGGACGTGCTCGAGCGCGACCCCGTGACGACCGCGTCCGAGCTCGACGAGGACGTCTCGAACCTCAGCGTGTCGCTCGACCAGTTCTATCACGCGACGATGGGCGCCCCGAGCGAGGGGCCCCAGGGGCTCGAGCAGATGCTCAGCGCGATCTTCGCCGAGACCGATCCCACAGGCGTGCGGCTGGCCGCTTCGGATCTCATTCGTCGGATCGAGCGCGATCTGCCGGGGAGCGTGTTTCAGTGGACGGGGCACATGCCGGAGCGCACGCGATGGCTGCTCGACACGCTCGCCGAGCGCGCCGACGTGATGGGACTCACCTACCGGGTGGACGAGGAACAGGGGCTGACGATCGCGCTGACGAGCCTCGTGACGGCGCTCGCGATGACGTGGCTGCAGAGCGGGCGGTACGTGCCGTAGTCTGGTCGGACTAGACTAGTAAGCCCGCTTGCTCCGCGTGATCGCGAGCCGCGCGATCGCGTTCACCAGCTCGTCGTACGCAATCCCCGCCGCTTTTGCTGCGGTCGCAAACTCCGCCGACTTCTCGAGATAACAGCTCGCGTTCACCTCGATGACGTAGACCTCGCCCCCAGGCGTCACGCGCAGATCGACGCGCCCATAGTCGCGGACACGGAGCGCGCGGTACGCGTCGACCGACACGCGCTGGAGGCGTTGCTTCAGCTCGTCGGGGATCTCGGCGACCTTCGAGCACGTCCCCTTGTACTCGCGGCTGCTCTTCACCCACTTCGCGCGGCGCCCGAGGATCTGCGGCATTCCCTCGGGCATGCCGGAGAAGTCCATCTCGATCGGGGGGAGCGCGATCGGCTTCCGGTTGCCGATGACGCCGACGTAGAACTCGCGCCCTTCGATGTATTCCTCGACGAGCGCGGAGTCCCTCACCTTCTCGTGGATCGCGATCACGCGCTTCATCATCTGCGTCGTGCTGCGGACGAGCGACGTGCTCTCGATCCCGATCGACGCATCCATCCGGAGCGGCTTCACGATGAGCGGCATGCGTAGCCGCCCGATCGTGTCCGGGTAGGAGTGGCGGCGGAAAACGGCGTAGTTTGGAAACGGAACGCCGTGGTACGCGAGGAGCTCCTTCGTGAGCGCCTTGTCCTGCCGCAGGTACAGCTCGCCGGGGCCGCCGCCGGTGTGACGCATGCCGAGGAGCTCGAGCGCCCCCGCGACCGCAACGTCGCCGAGGACGTTCCTCGCGAACATCTCCATCAGGTTGAAGACGAGCTGCGGCTTCTGCCGGCGGAGTCCGGCGATGAGCTCCTGAACGTCGCCGTGCACACCGAGAATCTTCACGGTGTGCTTGCGCTTGCGCAGCGCCTGCGCGACCTGATCGACGACGACGTCGTAGGTCTCCGCCCCCTCCCGTTCGAGGTAGGTGAGCACGGTGATGTTCACGAGGAGATGGTATCGCCAATCGACGCGGTGTCGACCACCCCGCCGGCAAAGCCTGTAGCTCGTAGGTCCCGCGCCGCGTCCCGGCGCGAGCGGCTTACTTCATCGCCTGCTTCTCCTTCTTCTTCTTCTGCTTCTCCTTGATGGAGAGCTTCGGCTTGTTGTCCTTCTTCCCTTTCTCGATTCCCTTGGCCATGAGGGCCTCCTTTCGTGGCCCCCACAGTACGGGAGGCCGGGGGGGGCGACGAAGCGCAAAAGTGGTTCCGGCGTTGCGAAGTGGCCGGGGCGAGCGATCATGCGGGGGCGATGCTCCCCCCCAAGGCAGGACTGAAGAGCACCGCCGAGTATGCCGCTCGGTCCAAGGAAGGCGTGCTGGCCGCGCTGCGCGACGCGCGCGCCGCCCGCCTCGCGATTCCCCCGCGCGAAGCGCATGCGCACAGGCTCCTCTTCGGCATCGTCGTCCCGCTCACGATCCTGCGGATCGCATGGAGCGATCTGCCGACCCGGCGATCCATGACCCGGCGGCTGATCCCTCCGCTTCTCTGCGTCGCGCTGGCGACAGCCATCGGGATCGCTTCGTCCGTAGGGCGTCCCGAAGCGCGGCATGTCGCTACGAGCGTGCACAAGAACGGGGTTACCGTGAATATCCCCGACGACGACGACGATGACGACGACGACGACGCGGACCGGGTGAAGATCGAGACGCCCGGAGCTACCGTAGCCCCCGCAGTCGCAGCCGCCGTCGCCACGAAGCCGTCACCCCCTTCCGGAGGCCTCTCCGCGCTGCGCACCGCACTCGACATCGTGACGTCGCGAATCGCGAAGATCCTCGCCGCTCTCGGCATCCTCGAGTGGATCCTGGTCTGGATCGGTCGGGAGCATCACGACGTCATGGCGTACGAGATCTCCGTCCTCACGGGGGTTCCCGGGGAGCAGCCCGCGGGACCGCCGCAGCTCCGGCTCGACTTCGGCTGGCTCTGGTTGAAGGGGTGGCGGGCGCTCCGCTTCCTCCTCTTCCTCACCCTCGTGAGCCCGATCGCGTGGGCGCTGGGGCTCATCCCGGTGGTCGGGGCACCGCTCGCTGTCTCGATCGAAGCGGTGTGGACCGCGTACTGGGCGAGCGTCTTCGCGATCGCCAACACGTTCGTCGCCTGGGAGCCGCACCCGTGGCCGGAGCCGCCGTGGTTCATCCGCGTGCTGCGCCCCGTCGGGAGGATCCCGGTCCTGGGCATTCCCTTCCGCATCTACGCGCGCATCCTGACGATGGCTACGCGGAACGTCTGGCCCGCGTGCATGGCGTTCGAAGAAGCCACCTGGGAGGGGGCGGGGCTCGCCCTCGCGCGCGTCGTGGCGAGCGTGCCGTTCGTCTACCTCGTCTTCCGACCGATCTTCTCGCCCGCGGCGACGCACGCGCTCATCGGGCGTGGAGATGCCGTCAGTCGCCGCACATCACCTGCGCCATCGCGATGAAGGCCTGGTCGAAGCTCGTCGTCGAGCCCGACGAGCACGCCGGGGTATTCACCGAAGTGCACGCATTGTTGGCGGCCGTGACGTAGCAAGCACACTCGGCGCTGTCGGCGGCAGTCGTGCAAGTGCTGAACGTCGTCGTGTCCGTGGCACTGAGGCACGCCGCTGTCTCGCAGACGAACTGCGCTTGAACGGCGTACCCGCACGCCGTGTAAGTACCTGCGCTCGCGCCGGCATCGCCGCTCAGCGTGGCGATGCAGCCTCCGTTGTTCAGGATGTTGATCCCCCCCGGAGTGGTCAGGATGACGGCCCACTGCGAGTTGCCCCAGTTGCTCTCGAGGCATTGGTAGCATTCGGAGCTGATCGCGTTCTCCGCGGTGGTGCATCCATCGGCGGGCGCGCTCGAAGATAGGCAATCGCTGTCATACGTCTCGATCTCGTTCTGCCCGCAGCTCCCGGGGCCGCCGGCCGGCGGGTAGAACGGCTCGGGGGTGCATCCGGGCGAGATCTCGCTCGTGTAGAGGACCCACAGCCCGTCCGAATCCCCCCCGTTGCTGAACGTGTAGACGATCGCGTCCCCCGCCGGACCGACGACGAAATACCCGTTCGCCTGTTGCACGAGCGGTGTCGCCGAGGTCGCGGTTCCGGAGAGGTCACGCCACTGCAGGTCCGCCTTGCTCGACGCGTAGTTCGTGTTGAACACCACCTGCGAGCCTCGCAAGGGCTGCACCCAGAACGACCCCGGTCCTAGCTGCGTCGTTGCACCAGCACTGCTCCCGAGCGCGTAGGCGGCGAGCGCCCCGGCGCCCCCTGAGTAGCCGGTGGCGTAGATCGCGTACTTCGAGTCCGCCGTGAAGACGCTGTTCTGGTACGTCTCCGCGGTCGTCGCCTTCGACAGCGTGATGATGGGTTGCCCGGGAGGCTGGGCGGAGGCGGCGTACAGGTCGCCAGTCTGGGTGCTCGCCACGTAGTTCAAGCCACCCACGACCCAGTTGCCGTCGCCCGAGAGGCCGTTGATGTAGTTCAGCGGTCCGCCGAGCGTGGTCGGGTCAGCGGGGGCCGTCGTGCTCGCGCGCTTCAGGCCGTTGGTCGTCGTCGTGTACACGACGCTCTTCCCGTCGCTCGAGAGCACCCAGCTCGATCCGGCCGGGTCGATCTCGACGAGGCCGCCGTCTCCCGGGATCGGTGTGGCGACGAGCCCGCTCGTGTTCTGCATGACCGCCGTCGTCCCGTTCACGTCGACCCCGACGCTCGACTCCGCCTTGGTCGCCAGCGTGAACATCTGCCAGGTCCCACCGCTCGGGGCGAACGCGGAGACCGTCGCGATGTCGAAATTCGTCCCTCCGTCCGGCAGCGCCGGGTCGTCGATCCTCTCGCCCACGCCAACCGTGCAATACGAAGCGATCAGGTACTGGCCGCCGAACTGGATCGTGGGCTCGCACGCGTCGTCGACCACGTCGACGGGGCCGACCAGCTTCGTCGGGAGCCCCGTCTGGGTATTCGCGACGTAGAGCGTCCCGCTGACGCCGGTCGGGTCGAGGTCGGCGAAGAAGGCGACATTCTGGCCGTCCGCGCTCGACGCGATCGGGATGTACTGGTTCGTGAAGTCGGGGGCGAGGGCGGCGGATCCGGAGATTGTCGTCGGGACGTTCAGAGCCGAGCTCCACACGTTGAGCTGGCCGACGCGCGACGGGCCGGCGTCGAGCTCCGAGCCCGGCGAGAAGAACTCGACGAGCACCCCCTGGACGTACGTCGTGCTCGGGTCCACCGCGCCGATGGAGACGGGACCGTTTGCCGACGAGAGGGGGCCGCCGTCGGGCTGCTCGACCCCGATCGCGCTCAGGTAGTCCGACGAGTTGTCGAGGTAGACGGCGTACCCGTCGCTGGTCATTCCCCAGACGAGGAGGTTCGACGACGCCACGAGGAGCGTCCCGGACGGCGGCAGCGATCCTCCGTCGGGGAGCAGCCCAACGCTCCCCCCGTCTGAACTCGCACCGCCGTCGCTCGTGAAGGTGAGGTTTCCAACGCCCGTGATGAGGTTGCACCCGAGGACGAGCCCGCACACCCCGGCGACCACCGCAGCCCGCCGCAGCCGCCGCCTCAATGCGCTTGAATCCCCTGCGGGCGAGGTCGGGAGCGTGGAGCGAGGTGAGAAGCGAAAGAACATGGATCGATCCGCGGTGACGTGCGCTGCCTCAGAAACGACCGTAGGCCCCGACCGAGCCTGGCCCCATGACGACGTCGATCGTGAATCCCGTCGTCGTGCGATGCGGCGCGCTGCGGTGCGCGAGGATCCCGAGGAGGAGACACGCGCCCGCTCCGACGAACGCGACCGTCGAGACGTTTCCGAGCGTCGACGACGTGTTGGCCTCGCTCTGCGAGGACGTAGGGCACACGTTGTCCTTGCACTGGCTCTTCACGCTGTTCGCCTGGAGGATCGCCACGATCCCCGTGACCGTCGCCGTCGCGCCGAAGACCGCCGTGCCGGCCCATCCCAGGTCCGAGACGACATTGCTCGGCAGCTCCACCGGATGCGACAGAGGCGGGCCGATCTGCACCGTCGGCTGCATGGGAGTCTCCGTAGGTGGTGCCGCCGCTGCCACCGGAGGTGGGGCATTGGGATTGCGGGCCAGCGGAAAAATGATTGTCTTCAGGTCCCCTTCCGCCATCGTCACGACCTGCTCGGCGGCAATGTAGCCCTCAGCCTCGGCTCGAACGGTGTGGGCGCCGGGGTTCACCGCGTGCGGCGCACCAAGGGTCGCTACGGCGAGCGGTAGACCGTCGATCTTGAGGGTCACCTTGTCGGCCGGGGCGCCGGTGAAGCCGAGGCTGAGGAGCGGGATGCGCGGCATCATCGCCTCGGCCTCCTCGTCCGCCTTGTTGCGCGCCTCTCCCCAGGACGGGGGCTCGCCCGGACGCGGCTCGCTGCGCGCGGCGTCGAGCAGGTCCGCTTGCGCTTCGATCATGCGCCCGAGCTTGAGGAGCGCGTGCGCGCGGGCCACCTTGAGCGTCGGCGCTGGCTCGAAGGCGTAGGCTTTCGCGAACGAGTCGGCCGCACCCGCGTAGTCACCGGCGGCGATCTTCTTGTCGGCATCGACGGCCATCGCGCGCGCCGACGCCCGGTCCTCCGCGGACGGCGCGGACGGCGGTGCCTGTGCGCGCGCCGCGCTGGGGGCGAGCGCCGCGGCGAGCGCGAGGACCGCCGCGGCGACGAGGGGAGATCTAGAGCCCATAGTCGTTCTTCGGGGCCGGCTTGGACGGTCGCGGTGGAGGTGCGGGCTGTGGCGTGGGGGATTGCGTGGGAGGATTCGCGCGACGAGGCGGAGAGGCCTGCGGTGACCGCCCAGGGGCCACGCTCGCCGAAGGCGCCGCTTCGCTCGCCGTCGCGGACGGCGCGGCCGACGGGATTGCAGACGCCGGCGGGGGTGCGGAGACCGTGACCATGGGCGGCGCAGGCGAGCTATCCGAAGGGGCCTGTAGGCCTTGCCCGGTCGCCCCCGTCGCCGAGCCGACGAGCCCGTGGTCCCCCGCGGTCGCATGCGACCGCGTCACGTAAAGACTCCCGCCGGCCGCCGCAGCAATGACGACGATGAGCCCGGCGAGAGCCAGGGCGACCGGCGGCACGCCGCGCTTCGACGGGCGCGGCTCTTCCGCGTCCTGCGTCGCGTACTGCCCATTGAACGTGTCCGGCGTGCGGGCGCTCCCGCCCCCACCCCCACCACCCCCACCAGAGTACGAAGGAATGTGCACCGGCGTGAGATCCGCAGTTGCCGCGCTGAGAGGGACCGGAATCGGCGTCATGAGCTTCGCGGTGACGTTGGCCCCCGCGGAGGTCGGCGGGCGCCAGCTGGCGTCGACCGGCAACGTCTTGTCGAACGCCGCGGACGACGCGCGGCACGCGATGCTGAACGTGTCCGCCATCTCCTTGGCCGACGAAAAGCGCGCGGCCGGATCCTTCTGGAACGCGACCTTGAACCAGGCGTCGATCCCGGGCGTGAGCTCGGGCGCGTACGACGACGGCGGGGGGGGCACGGTCGTGGCGAGCGAGACGACGAGCTCGCCGAGGGCATCGGTGTCGAACGGGAGACGACCGACGAGCGCGTGGTAGGCCACGGTCGCCAGCGAGTAGAGGTCGGAGCGGAAATCGATCTGCGTCTTGGCGACCGCCTGCTCGGGGCTCATGTACGCCGGCGTGCCGAGGAGCTGACCGGTCCCCGTCCTGTGCGACGCCGCGCCGAACGGGGTGTCGTCTCGCGCGATGCCGAAGTCGAGGATCTTCACGTGAACGCCGTCTTCGTCGCGGCAGAGAAACAGATTGTCCGGCTTCAGATCGCGATGAACGATCCCGAGAGCGTGCGCGCGCGAGAGCCCCTTCGCCGCCTGCGCGAGGATCGTCGCCACCTCGGTCGGTGGCAGGCGCTTCTCCCGGGCGAGGCGTGCGCCGAGCGGCTCCCCTTGGAGGAGCTCCATCACGATGTACGGGCGAGTGCCGTCGAAGCCGTAGTCGAGGATGTTCACGACGTGGGGGCTCTGGATCCGCGCCGCCGTCCGCGCCTCCTGAGCGAAGCGCGAACGGAGGTCTTGACGGTTCGCGAGCGGCCCGTCGATGAACTTGATCGCGACCTCGATCTTGAGCGACAGATGCCGCGCGACCCAGACGCTCCCCATCCCCCCGCGCCCGATGACCCGGAGGAGCTCGAAGCGGTCGCTCACGACGTAGCCTTCGTGAAGGCTGTCACCCGGGGACATGCCCCCTAAAGGTACGCCGACCGGCAGAGCCTAGCTACCTCGGACGGGCGCGCAGCGTAGGCCTCCAGTGTTGCGTGCGCGCGCGACGACGACGAGCGCGACGAAGTTTCGCAACCTTTCCCGCCGGGGATACGCTCGCCCAAAGCGATGAAGCGCGTTCCCCCCCCGCTCCCCCCTCCGCGCAGCCGGCGATCCGTGCCGAGCCCGGCGGACGGCGCGTCCGGGGCTCCCCCTCGACGTGCACCGGAGCAGACAGCGGCTCCGCCCGCCCCCCCCGCACCCGCGCGCTCGAGCGCCTCCACGCAGCGCGCCGCCGCCGCCATGGCCCGGCCGCCAACGCCGCTCGCCACGCGGCGAGAAAATCCGCCGCGGCGCGGGGAAGGCCCGGACGTGTCGGCGCTCCCTCCGATGCGCCCCCCGATGCCGTCGAACGACGGATTCATGACCACGCCGGAGAAGCTGTCGCTCGCAGAGTTCGCTTACGCCCTTCGGAACGAGCAGGTGCAGGCGAAGGTCGCCCTGTACCGGGCCGACCTCGAGACCAACCCGGAGCTCGACGCGATCACGGCGCAAGTGGTCGCCGAGCTGCACGCGCTGCAGGCGAGCGCTGCGCGCGAAGGGAGCATCCCCCCGCCCTCGACGAAGGGGCAGCTCGAGACGGAGCTGATCGGCACGCTCACGTTGCAACTGCAGCGCCTATTCCGGAAGGGGAAGCTCGCGAGCGTCTTCGAGCGCAAGCTCACCGAGACGAGCAAGCGCTTCGCCCGGCTCTTCTTCGAGAGCGAGCTGCACGAGAAGATCCGCGGCTCGCAGGGGGAGCTGAAGACGCTGCGCTTCGCCGAGCAGGCGCTGTATCGGGTGCTCACGCGCTTCGAGCAGCACCTGCTGCTCGAGCTCGAGTCGTTCGAGTACGAGTCGGGCGAGGTGCTCGAGCGCGCCAAGGGGCTCTACGAAGGGATCGTCCGCGAGCTTCGAAACAAGTACCTCGGACGCACGACGCCGGAGCTGAACCAGCTCGTGTCGCACTTGAACGAGATCCTGAACGTCTTTCTCACGGTCGAGTTCCCGCCTCACATCCCGGCGATCACGAAGCTCATCGTGCGCGAGGCGCGCTTGGCCGATGGGAAGCTCGGCGTCGGCTACAAGGTCTCCGCCGACGGCTTCGCGCGCCTTCGCGTCGCGTACGAGAAGCAGTTTTTGCACCTGCTCGTCCCGTACGTCGAAGAAGAGATGCTGAGGCGCGTACGCGCGCGCGACGCGAAGTTCCGCGTCGAGACGATCCGCTTCGTGGCAGACCCGCAGATCTTCAGCGAGGTGTGCGAGCTGATCTGCGACGCGACGTACGACTTCCTCTACAACGAAGGGTTCCTCGACCTCCCCGCGGATTGGCGCGCGAGACTGGCTGACGAGGGATAGCTAGCGCCGCTGGTAACGGAGGCGCCCTTCGGTCCGCCACCAATCCCGGTACCGTTGCTGCGCCTGCTCCCGCTCTTTTCGCGGAAGGTCGTCGTAGTAGCCGAAGTACTCCTTCGTGATCGCCTTCAGCTCGTCTCCCGCGGCGCGGCGGACGGCCGGCACCTCGTGCATGAGCGCGTCGATGAGCCACTCGATCCGGTGCCGCCCGCCGTTCGCCGCCCACCACGCCTGCCAGCGCTTCGCGTCGCGCCCGAGATCCTGGCGCGTGCTCGTCATCAGCGCGCGGCGCGCCGCCGCCGCGACGTGCTCCTCGGTCTCCTCCAGCGCGTCGATCAAGAGCGGGACGGCGAGGCGCTCGCGGAGCTCGCCGAGCGTCTCGATCATCTCGATCCGCCGTTCCTCGGTGAGCGAAGGGTCACGGTAGTAGCGCACGAGCCGCTCGATCAGCGCCTCGGGCGCCACCTCGCCGAGCGCCCTCGCCGCGAGCCGCGCGACGCGACGCACTGACGGATCGGGGTCGAAGAGCCGAGGGACGAGCGGCTCGACCACGTCGGGATACGCGAGCTCCGTGATCAGGAACGTCGCCCAGTACCGCCGCTGCGGCTCGCCGTCGCCGACGATCGGCAAGATGAACGGGAGCGCCGCCCGGCGCTGCCCCGCGATGAGCCGGAGCACCGGCCCGCACTCGGCCGCCCGGAGCGAGCCGTCCTCGACGCGCGCGCGGTCGACGACCGTCGGGCCCGGGAAGCGCGACATAATCGCGGGCATCGCGTTCTGCCCCTGACGAAGGAGCTCCGTCTCCGCCGCTTCGTCGGTCCCCATCTCGATGACCTTGTCGACGAGCGCGCCGAGCTCCTCGTTCACGTCGACGATGACGGACGGGAGAACGAGGTGGGCGGACGAGCGCGACGTGGGGGGGCGATGCGGCGCGACCGCGAACGTCTCGGACGGTGGCGCGGAAGACGCGGCGCCCGCCCCGTCCTCGTCCGGATCTTCTCGCGGAATGGGGGGGCCGCTCGGGCGACGAAGGACGAAGGCGTTCGGAGGGGGGGGCCGATCGCTCGGGTGCGCCGGGGTCGCCCGTGGTGGGCTCGGCGGCGGGCTCGTCCCCCCGTCGATGACGGCGACGCTCCCCCCCCACGCGAACGCCGGGGTGGGGGTCTGCTCGAGGAGCTGGTCGACCGCCGCCGATCCGTCCGGTGGCTCCGAGACCGCGCGCTGGGGAGCGGGGGGTGGAGGGGGGGGAGTAGGAACGCGCTGTTCGACGGCCCGCGGCGGCATCGGAGGGCGGCTCGACGCCGGCCCAGGCATCTGCCCCGACGCGAGCGCCGCCTGCGCCTTCTTCCGGACGATGAGCTTCTCGAACGCTTGACCCACGAGGAGGGCGAACGAGACGACCTCCTTCACCCCCTGCGGATCGACGCCGTCGTCGCCGCTGTCGCCGTACAGGAGCGCCACGGATCGCTTTCGCACGATGACGGGGACGACGAGCACTTCGCCGCGCGTCGTTCTCTCCATGTCGCCGAGGAGCACCGAGTCGATCCCGTCTTCGGCCGGAACGACGCGCACGGCGGCGGCGGCGTCGCGCGCCGCGGCCAGGACGCTCTGGAGATCGAGCGGCACGCCGATCCCCTGCACCTTGTCGCGCGACGCTCCGTCGCCGAACGCTTCGCGCCCCTCGGCGATGTCGGCCTGCACGACGAAGAGCGCGGTGTAGTCGAAGTACTGGCGGGAATAGTCGAAGAACAGATCGAGGATGGCGTCGCGCGTCGACGCCTCGGCGAGCTCCGCCACCGCCTGCTCGGCGACCATCGGGCCGCGACGCCTGCGTGGCGCGCGTTGGCCGGAGGCCGAGCGCTGAACCAGCGTTGCCGGAGCGTTCTGCGGGACGATGTCCGGAGGGGGGGCGAGGCCGAGCTGCGTCTCCTGACGCGGGCGCGTGCTCGGGGGGGCGGGGCTTGCCGTGAACGGCGTCGTGCTCGGACGGAAGGGGGACTTGGCGCTCGGGGGGATCGACGCCCGCTCCTCTTTGGGGGGAGGAGGCGGCGGCGGTGGCTCGGCCGCGGCGGGCGCAGCTCCGAGGCGCGTGAGCAGGCGCTGCAACCGTCGCTCGAGCGGCGCGCCGTACGTCCGCGACAGCGCCTCGCGCACCCGCACCATCGGAGCGATCCGCTGCACGAGCTTGAGCCCCAGCGCGAACGACAGCTCGTCCCCCACCTCTTTCGGGAGCGGCTCGGCGACGGCGACGACGAGCGCGCCGTTCTCGATCCCGAGCGGAACCATCGCGCGCGACGACGCCATCTCGTCGGTCACGAGCCCCCGCGCCCGCTCGGTGGGATTCGGCAGCGGTCCGAGCGTCGCCGCAGCGAGCCCGAACGACTCGGCGAGAAGAAGCGTGAGCGTCGCCTCGTCGAGCTTGGCCACCTCGAGCAGGTTCGTGACCAGATCCCCCCCGTAGAGCACCTGGCGAGCCAGCGCTTCCTCGACCTGGCGGATCGTGGCGATCTCGCGCTGGACGATGAGGGAGCTCAAGGACATGGGGAGGAGCGCCGAAGTCGCGCGAACCGCAGGATCGCCGCCGGGTCCGCGCCTTGTCAATTACGGCGGAGTCGGCCCGAAACGGGCCGCAAGAGCCCCGAGGAGGGCCTCGAGGGTCGTTTCGGCGGGGGTGACGTCGACCCGCAGGCCGTGGGCGGCGAGCGCCTCGCTCGTAATGGGGCCGATGCTCCCGACAATCGTGCGAAAAAGCAGCCCGCGCGCCTTCTCCTCCCCCCCCACCATGGCGACGAAGCTCTCGACCGTGCTGGCCGACGTGAACGTCACGGCGTCGATCGCCCCCCCCTCGAGCTCCGCGACGATCCGCGTCACTTCGGGGCCCGACGCCGGGCGGGTCTCGTAAACGGCGACCACCTCGACGGGGTGCCCGGCGCCGACGAGCGCGTCGGGGAACGCATCGCGCGCCACCTGCGCCCTGAGGAGGAGCAGCGACTCCCCCGGCGCCATGGCCGCGAGGACGGCGGCAGCCAGCCCCTCCCCTTTCGATTCGGCCGCGACCACGTCCGGCCGTAGCCCGCGTTTCTCCATCGCCGCCGCCGTGCTCGGCCCGATCGCCGCGAGCTTCGCCTCACCGAAGATCCCGGCTCCGGGCGACGGCTTCATCCCCTCGATGACCTTCCACGTCCACTCCACGCCGTTCTCGCTCGTGAACGCGACCCACGCGAACGTGGCGGCTCGCGAAAGCGCGTCCTCGACTGCGGCTGGATCCTTCGGCGGGTGAAGCTCGATCGAGGGCAAGAGCACCGGCTCCCCTCCCCGCGCGCGAACGAGCGCCGCGGTCTTCTCCGCCTGCTCGCGCGCGCGCGTGACGAGGATCCGTTTGCCCGCGAGGCCGCTCACGAGCCCAGGCGATATCACTGCACCGGCGCGCACGTCGAGACGCCCGCGCCGACGATCGTCTGGGGGTAGCTCGCGACCTGGGTGACCGTGCCGGTGGTCGGGTCGTAGCGCTGGACGATCGAGGTCGTGTCGCCGCCGGTGATCCCGCCCGGGTTCGTGAACAGGTAGAAGTCGCCCCCCCAGAAGCCGAAGGCCCAGCCGTTCCCTTGAGTGACCGTCGGGAGAAGCTGCTGCGAGATGATCGCGGCGTTCGTCTTGTTGATCTGCACGATCGCTGAACCGGGGCTTTCTGGGCCGTTGGGTGCCCAGAACCCAAAGAGTCGACCGTCCCCCGTCCCCGTGAGCTCCGCCTCGGTGACCGTCGGCGTGAACGTCCCGACGTCGGTGAGGGCGAGCGTCGTCTCATCGATCGCTCCCAAGAACCCCGGTGGAAGGGTCGTCTCGTTCGGATTGCTGTCGTTGCTTGCGATGTAGAGCGTCTCGCCGCCCCCCGTGTCGTCCGCGGAGAACGCCATCCCGAAGCTCTGGAACTGAGCGTTCGGGACGTAGGTCGTCGGCTCGCACGCCGCCGTGTTCAGGTCCACGCGATAAATGTTCCCCGGAGGTGCGATCCCCGAGCTGGCTTGAGCCTCGTCGTAATAGAGGACGTAGGCGTTCCCCACGCGGTCGACGGCCATCGAGAACGGCTCGTACGGATCGGGACAGACCAGCGCGCCGATGTCCGTGAACGTCGCCGACGAGGGATCGAAGCGGAGGATGCGGAAGTTCGTCCCGGTCTGGTCCGTCGTCACCGTGTAGATCAGCGTGTCCGAAGCGTCGGCGCAGGCCACCTGAGGCACGACGTCCCGCGCGTTCACGTCGAGCGGGGGGAGGACGACGTCGTCGATGACCGAGGCGTCCTCCGGCACGACAAAGGGGGCGTCGTTCGAGATGGCCGCGTCCGGCTCGCCCTCGCCGTAGAACGGAAAGAGCCCCGTCCGCGCGCCGCACGCCTCCGTGAGCGCGACCGGAGCCGCGAGCCCGACGAGAACCGCGACCGCGCGAACCTTCTTCATCGGCCCAAAGAACCTTACCCCCCGGGCTCCCCCCTCGCACGGCCACACGCGACCGCACGTGAGCGAGCGCACGCGGACGAGGCAGCGCCGGTGTGCTATTCCGCACTACGAACCATGGCGTTTCCGACCATCCGCCCCCGCCGCCTCCGCGTGAGCCCGTCGATACGCGCCCTGGTGCGCGAGACCGCGCTCGAGCCGGGCGACTTCGTCTACCCGATGTTCTTCAGCGCCACCGTCGACGCGCCGCGCCCCATCTCGACGATGCCCGGCGTGTCGCAGCTGCCGCTCAGCCAGGCGCGCGAGCAGGCGAAGCTGATCGCGAAGCGGGGGATCCGCTCCGTCATTCTCTTCGGTCTCCCAGCGAAGAAAGACCCCCGCGGCGACAGCGGCTGCGATCCCGACGGCATCGTCCCGCGCGCCGTCGCCGAGATGAAGGCCGCCGTGCCGGAGCTCGTCGTGATGACCGACGTGTGCGTCGACGAGTACACCGACCACGGCCACTGCGGCATCTTGCGAACGCGGCGCGACGGCACCGTCGAAGTGGACAACGACGCGACGCTCGAGGTGCTCGCGAAGATGGCCGTCATGCACGCGAAGGCCGGGGCGGACGTCGTCGCGCCGAGCGACATGATGGACGGGCGCGTCGGGAAGATCCGCGCCGCGCTCGACGGCGAGGGGCTCGAGACGACGGCGATCATGAGCTACGCGGTGAAGTACGCGAGCTGCTTCTACGGCCCCTTCCGCGAAGCCGCCGATTGCGCCCCCCAGTTCGGCGACCGCGCCGGCTACCAGATGGACCCGGCGAACGCGCGCGAGGCGATCCGCGAAGCGGCGCTCGACGAGGCCGAGGGGGCCGACATGCTCATGGTGAAGCCGGCCCTGCCGTACCTCGACATCCTGCGCGCCGTGCGCGAGAAGACGAACCTCCCGCTCGCGGCGTACAACGTGTCGGGGGAGTACTCGATGCTCCACGCGGCGGCGGCGGCGAAGATGATCGATCTCGACCGCGCGATCCTCGAGGTGCTCACGAGCATCCGGCGCGCGGGGGCCGACATGATTCTCACGTACCACGCGCTTCGTGCGGCGGAGCTCTTGGGTGCCTAGTGCGTAGGAACCGGGTCTTTGCTCTGACGCTGGCAGTTTCGGTCGCGTGCGCGGGGGGCGCCTGGGGGGTCCTCTCGACGCAGACCGGGTGCCAGCTTCAAGGATCGTGCGACGCGGAAACGGTCTACGTCCCGAGCTTCCCTCCGGGGGTCACGAGCGCGCCGTACGTGACCGCGCAGCCCTTCCAGCCCGACGCAGGCGTCTACGAGACGGGGGGAGGCACCTACTGGATGTCGAGCCCGTTCGAGGGGGTCTGGATGAACTTCCCGGGGCAGCTCACGTACGTCATCCATCCCAAGCTGCCGGACGGCGGCCCCTTCGTGGGCCCCTATTTCTTCTCCGAGCTATGGGTCTCCGCCGACCCGAACCCGTACTCGAACCCCGGCAGCAACTCGGCCCCCTCCTCGGGAAACATCACCGAGGTCTCGGAGCTGGCTGGCGATCCCACCGGGTTCCAAGTCACGAACAACACCTGCTCCCCCTACTACCTGTGGATGGCCGTCGCGCAGGAGTACCCAGGCGCGCCGGACGCGGGAGCCGACGCCGCTGCCGACGTTGTCGACGCGAGCGCCGACGGGGGGAACTAAGCCCTCGTTCGGGGAACACGGAGAGGAGCGCGCGGGCAATCGCGACTCGCGAGCGAGATGATCCGTGTTGTACGGTCATGAGCAGTTCCCGCAGCCTCTCTGGCGCTGGTGGGCTCGTCCTTGACGCGCGCCTCCACGTCCGGGACGAGGGCGGCGACTTCATTGACGGTGGGTAGACGCCGTGACGACGTCCTGGGAAAGTCATGAAGCGATCACCTACCGATGGGTCGGCGTCCTATGAAAGTCATGCGACGTTTCCTTGGCCGAGGTAAGCGCCTCTTGAATCTCATAGGACGATCACCTCGGGCGAGGTGGTCGCCTCATGACTTTCAAAGGACGATCACCCGGGTCGCGCCATCGTCGCTTGAGATTCATAGAACGCTGACCCATCGGTAGGTGATCGCCTCATGACTTTGCCAGGACGATGCCACGGGCTTCTGGAACGCCGTCGTCGGTGCTCGCCACGTTGTACGCCGTCGCCGGATCGTCGCTCGCGCGCGCCCGAAGGGACCGGCAGGTCGCGCATGGCCCGTCACGACGGAGCCTACTTCGCGAAGCACCCCCGCATGCACGCCTTGTACGTCGCCGTGCACGCCGCGCACTTCGCCCCCCCGTCACAATCGCGGCAGCGGCTCCACTTGTCCTCGCAGCGGTTCGTGCACGCGGCCGCGGGAGGGGGCGGCGCGCTCTCCTCGGTCACCACGGCGCTCCCCGCGTCCGTGTAGCCGGCGGTCACCTCGTTGCTCTCGATCTCCACCCCCGTGGATTCGTCGAGCGTCTTCGGCGGCGGCGCGAAGGCGCTCGTCGGCGCCGGCGCGGCGATGCTCGACGAGCGCCCCTCCCCCGGCGCGGCCTCCATCATGGCCTCGTCGGTCGGGGCCTGCGGGGCCCGGGTCATCGCCTTGTAGCGGGAGGTCGCGTACTCCACCCGGTCGCGGGTCTGGCCGTAGGTGTAGTGGAGGATCCAGCCGCGCCAGCAGTCGCTCTTCTGGGTCATCCCGACCGCGCCGTTCTCTTCGAGCGCGTAGCAGTGCTCGAAGCGGGCGTCCCCCTCGTACAGGGCCTGGTAGCTGGGGCCGCAGCCGAGGACCGCCACGGCCGCCGCTGGGAAGAAGAGGAACAGGAGCGTCTTGGCGATCATCCCAACCATCCGGAGTGTAGTCCTGGACGGACCCCGGACCCTCTACTACATGCGGGAGTGCCGTGTTTACTGGCCTCGTCGAAGAAAAAGGGACCCTCCGCGCCCGCACGCCGCGCGGCCCCGGCGCGCGTGTGACGATCGGGTGCGCTCTTGCACCGCTCGAGCTCGGCGAGTCGATCAGCGTGGACGGCGTGTGCCTGACGGTAGACGCCAAGGTCACCGGGGGCTTCGAAGCAGACTGCTCCCAGGAGACCCTCGCCCGGACGACGCTCGGCACGGTCGCGATCGGCGAAGGGGTGAACCTCGAGCGGGCCGCCGCCCTGGGGCAGCGGATGGGGGGGCACATCGTGAGCGGGCACGTCGACGGGACGGGGGTGGTCGCCGAGAGGCGCCCGGTCGGAGACGCGCTCCACGTCGAATTCACGATGCCGCGCGAGCTTGCCCGATACGTCGCCGAGAAGGGCTCCATTTGCGTCAATGGGGTGAGCCTCACGGTCAACGCCGTGTCAGACAGGGGGTTCACCGTGACCCTCATCCCGCACACGCTGCACAAAACGACGCTCGACGGCATCGCCGTCGGGACCAAGGTGAACCTCGAGGTCGACGTCGTCGCGCGCTACGTCGCCCGCTTGCTCGAGGTTCCCGAGGTACGCGACGCGGGGCAGTCCGCGGACGATGCGCTCCTCGCCAAGCTCCGAAGCGCCGGTCTCGCCTGAGCGCGCGACGGAAGAAAGAAGCCGACCATGCCCCCCGCCCTGAACATCGAGCCCGCGCTCCTCGAGCGCGTGAACGCCGCGCTCGGCGACATCCGCACCGGCAAGATGGTCGTCCTCGTCGACGACGAGGACCGCGAGAACGAGGGGGACCTCTGCATGGCCGCCGAGTACGTGACGGCCGACGCGATCAACTTCATGGCGACCCACGGACGGGGGCTCATCTGCGTCACGCTGACCGAGGAGCAGGTCGACCGGCTCGGCCTCCCGATGATGCAGCAACCGGGGCGCGGCGGACCTCCGCTCGGCACGGCGTTCACGGTGAGCATCGAGGCGCGGCACGGCGTCACGACCGGGATCAGCGCGGCGGACCGCTCGCACACGATCCGCGTCGCGGCGAACCCCACGGCGAAGTCGGAGGACCTGGTGACGCCGGGCCACGTGTTTCCACTGCGCGCGCGAAAGGGGGGGGTGCTCGTGCGAACGGGGCAGACCGAGGGGTCCGTCGACCTCGCGCGTCTCGCGGGGCTCACGCACGCGGGGGTCATCTGCGAGATCATGAAAGAGGACGGGTCGATGGCGCGGATGCCCGACCTCGAGCTCTTCTCGAAGAAGCACGGCCTGCGAATCCTCACCGTGGCCGACCTCATTCAGTACCGCCTCCAGACCGAGCGGCTCGTCCGCCGCACGATGGAGCACACGGTGCGGCTCGACGCGACGGGGACGAACTGGCGCGCGTACGTGTACGAAGTGCTCGTCGATGGGCGGCAGTTCCTCGCGCTCGTGAAGGGGGACGTGACGGGCGACGCCCCGGTGCTCTGCCGCGTGCACGCCGGCTCGACGCTCGGCGACGTGTTCGCCTCCACGCAGGTCGACGGCGGGAGGCACCTGCGCGAGGCGCTCGCCAAGATCGAAGCGGAAGGGCGCGGCGCGCTCGTCTACCTCCCCTCGCGCGGGAACACGCTGCGCGAGCTCGAGAGCTACGTCGCGCTCTCGAGCCCCTCGCCCGAGGGGGCCCCGGACCAGCCGCTCCGCGAGTTCGGTCTCGGGGCGCAGGTGCTGGCGGACCTGGGGGTCCACAAGATCCGCCTCATCACGAACAACCCGCGTAAGATCGCCGGTATTCACGGGTTCGGGCTCGACGTGGTCGAGCGCGTGCCGCTCGACTCGATGCGGGACGCGCCACCGGCGCCGAGCGCGCCGCGGCTGCTGCAGAGCGTAGGAGAGAAGAAGAAATGACGGAGCATCGCGTGATCGAGGGGACCCTCGTCGTTCCGGCCGGAGCGCGGTTCACGCTCGTCGCCAGCCGGTTCAACAGCTTCATCGTCGAGCCGCTCGTCGCCGGCGCGCTCGACGCGCTCGCGCGCCACGGGGCCGATCTCGGGAAGGTCACCGTCGTGAGGGTCCCCGGCGCCTGGGAGATGCCGCTCGCTGCGCTGAAGGTCGCCGAGGCCGGCGGAGTGGACGCGATCGTCGCGCTCGGCTGCGTCATCCGCGGCGCGACCCCGCACTTCGACTACGTCGCCGGCGAAGCAGCGAAAGGGCTCGCAGCGGTGCAGATCAAGACGGGGGTGATCGTGTCGTTCGGCGTGCTCACGACCGACTCGATCGAGCAAGCGATCGAGCGCGCAGGCTCGAAGGCGGGGAACAAGGGGTGGGATGCGGCCGTGAGCGCGATCGAGATGGTCTCGCTCTCGCGCGCGCTCGGAACGCCCGCGCCCAAACAAAGGGCCGGACCTCGTGGGAGCGCGACACTCCGGCCGCGAGGCGGCCCTCCAGATGCTCTTCCAGATCGAGGCGTCGGGGGTCGATGCTGACAAGGCGATCGCGCTCTTCTGGCGCAACTTCGAGGCGGACCCCGAGGGGCGCCCGTACGCGGACGAGGTCGTGCGGGGGATCGCGGAGAAAGGCGCGGAGGTCGACGCGAGCATCACCGCCGCGTCGTCGAACTGGCGCATCGAGCGGATGACGCGCGTGGACCGAAACCTCCTCCGCCTGGGCACCTGGGAGCTGATGTTCCGTCCCGACGTGCCGCGCGCCGTCGTCCTCGACGAGGCCGTCGAGCTCGCAAAATCGTACGGGACGGACGAGTCGAGCGCGTTCGTGAACGGCGTCCTGAACCAGATCGGCGAGAAGGTTCGGCAGAACGAGCCGCGACGCGAAGAGTGAAGAAGAGGTAGCCGCGTGGAGCTCCGCTTCGTCCTGCCAAACCTGCACGCGCTCGACGAGCACCCGGCCGAGGTGATCGCCTGCGCCGTGTGGAGCGACGAGCGCCCGATGCGCGGACTCGCGGGGCTCCTCGACTGGCGGCTCGCGGGGCGCGTGAGCCGGCTAGCGAAGGAGAAGTTCGTCAAAGGGGAAGTCGGGGAGGTGCTCTGCATGCAGGGCAAGCCGCGGCTCCCGTTCGATAAAGTGATCCTCGTGGG
>JBKQKP010000380.1:0-4300 GCA_052147435.1 Polyangiaceae bacterium
CGCCGCCGCCGCCACCTCCCCGGCCACCGCCGCCCCAATCGCCGCCGCCCCCTCCGCCGCCTCCATCCCCTCCGCCTCCGCCGAACCAGAAGAAGCCGCCGGGACCGCCGCGTCCACCACGTCCTCCGCGCGAGATGACGAGAATGATGAAGACGAGCACGACGAAGAAGTAGATCACGTGCGAAAGGTCATTGTCCGATCCCCGCGCGCCGCGTCCGGCGGGGTACCGCTGTCCGGGGTCGTCGGTCACGAGCGCGTGCGCGATCGCGGATGATCCCTCGTCGAGCGCGCCGTAGACGTCGTTGGCCCGCATCCGTGGCCTGACCACGTTCGACAGGATGTCTGACGACTCGAGGTCGGTGAGCGCCCCCTCGACCCCCTTGCCGACCTCGATGTGGCTCTTGTGGTCGTTCATCGCCAGGACGAGAAGGACGCCGTTGTCCTTCCCGGCCTGGCCGAGCTTCCACGTGTTGTACGTCTCGTACGAGACGTCCTCGATCGTGTCCCCCTCGAGCGACGGGCACACGAAGATCGTGACCTCGTAGCTCGTCTGCGCGCGTATCGCGACGAGCTTCTGCGCGAGCCGGTCCTTCGCCGCCGCGTCGAGCACCCCCGCCGTGTCGGTGACGGGGCCGGTGTTCGGGGGGACGGCGAACTTCGCCAGCGCGCCTCTCGCGAAGAGAAGGCAGACGAACGCGGCGAGGCACGCGACGAGGACGCGCGCACGATGGCGTGCGGTCTGGTGTAGACCACGCCGCGACTCCGTCGCGGACGTGCCGTCCTGGTATCGACCACGCCGCGACTCGGTCGCGGACGTGCCGTCTCTCATTAGAAGGCCACCTTGGGCGCCACTTGCGACTCGGGGGCCGCGTTGAAGTACGCGCGCGCCTGGAACGGCTTGCCGGTCACCTTGTTCACGACCTGCCCGCGAATCTTGCCGAGCTCCGTGTTGAAGTCGGCGACGGCGGCGTTGTACTCCTCGCGCGATCGGAGGATCCGATTCTCGGTCCCTTCGAGCTGGATCTGGAGGTCGTGGTAGCTCTGGTTGGCCTTCAGGTCGGGGTACTGCTCGTTCACGACGAGGAGGTGCGAGAGCGCGCCCTGCAGCTTGCTCTGCGCCGCCTGGAACGCGGCCATCTTCTGCGGGTCGTCGAGATCGCCGGGGGCGATCGTGATCCCGGTCGCTTCCGCGCGCGCCTTGGTGACCGCCTCGAGCGTGTCTTCCTCGTGCTTCGCGGAGCCCTTCACGGTGGCGACGAGGTTCGGCACGAGATCCGAGCGGCGCTGGAGGTTCGCCTGAAGGTCACCGAACTTCTGCTGGCACGTCTGATCCTTCTGCACGAGGACGTCGTAGTTCTGGCAGCCGGGGAGGAACGCGACGAGCGCGAACGAGAGGACCGCGACGAGCGAGAAGACGAAAGCGACGAGCTTGGTTTTGGCGAAGGGGTGGGTCATGGGTTCGCCAAAGGGGTAAGCATGGCCGGGGCGGGAAGCAATGGGGAGGGAGGGGCGTCTGTGGCATGGTTTCGGCCATCGAGCCGGGCCCGAGCTCGACTCACGGCTCGTCTGTCCCCATTCCTCCGTCGGGAATGGGGACAGGCCGAGACACACTCCCTGCGGCAAACGACGCGCCTCAGACCTTCGCCGCCGCGCCGTTGGCTTGAACCGGTGTAGCGGGCGCAGCGACTGAAGGAACCGGAGCCGCGACCGCCGCTTCCTCTACGTTGCTCTCCGCGGCAGTCGGCGCCGCTTCCTCCGCGGCGCCCCCCTTCGCCTTCTTGGCCGCCTTCGCAGCCGCCTTCTTCGACGCCCTCACGGCCGCCCCTTTCACTGCCGACTGGCGGCGCGCGTCGAAAACCTTCGCAGTGGAAGCGTACTGTGTACCGATCGCGGCGTTGTGCTCGAGCGCATAGGCGAACGCAGGACCGAAGTCATCGAGCTGCGGATTCGCCTGCAGCCAAGCGAGGCGCGTTTGCTCCTTCACGTAGCCGAACCACGAGTCCGCGAGGGTGTACTGGCCGCTCCACGCGGCCGCGAAGGCGATGTTCGTGGCGAGGGTCGACGCGTCAGGCGCGCTCTGACCGAAGTCCGAGACGTACGTCGTCGAATTCGCGATCTCCTTGGCAGCCCCGGGACCGGCCTCGATTACCCCAGCCGGCGGCTGGAGCCTCGCGCCCCTTATCGCGACCGACGCGACGTAGTCCTTCGGGGTCGGTGGGGCCCCCACTTTCGGCACCGGATCCGCCTTCCCGATGCCTTCCGTTGTGGCCAGGACGCTTGCGTTCTTTGAAATGAGCACCTTTTTCGTCGTCTTCATCGCGTGATCCTTCCGTCTCGGGGTTCCGAGCGGGGTTTGTCCCCGCACAGATCCCATCGGATCAGCCGCCGCGTACGTTGCTCGAAATCGTACGGCGCGCGCCGGAGGAGCGTCGATTTCGCAGGTCGGAGCTTCGATCTCGGAGAGGCGACGAGCAAACTCGTTGATTTCTCATCGATCTCGAAGATGGCATCTTCGAGATCGAAGCTCGCATCATCGAGATCGAAGCTCGCATCATCGAGATCGAAGCTCCTATCTTCGTTCTCGGGGAGAAATCATCGAGGCGCGAGAGATGTCCAAAGTGGCTCACGTTTTTCTCAACATCGACGCCGGCGAGACCGACGACGAGCCCGACGAGCTCTACGCGCTCGCCCACGCCGTGAGCATCGCCTGCGGCGGGCACGCGGGGGACGAACGGTCGATGGAGCGCGTGCTCCGGGCATGCGCGAAGGCCGGGACGCGCGCGGGGGCCCACCCGTCGTACGAGGACCGGGAGGGGTTCGGCCGTCGGGAGGTTGCGGTGGCCCCGGCCGCGCTCCAGGAGAGCGTGCGATCGCAGTGCGCGACGCTGGCGTCGATCGCGGGCGCATGCGGCGTGACGCTCTCGCACGTGAAGGCGCACGGAGCGCTCTACCACTCCGCCAATCGCGATCCGGCGCTCGCTCGAGCCGTCATCGCAGGTGCGCGCGCGGCGCTCGGGTCGCCGCTCGTTCTCGGTCCCGCGGAAGGAGAGCTCCGCCAGGCCGCCGAAGCCGTCGGGCTCCGGTTCGCGCGCGAAGGGTTCGCGGATCGCGCGATGCGCCCCGACGGATCGCTCGTTCCCCGCGGCGAGTCCGGCGCGGTGATCGCGGATCCCGTTGCGGCGCGCGCGCAGGCCAAGGCGCTCGCGGCGAGCGGCGCGTTCGACACGCTCTGCGTGCACGGCGACACGAAGAACGCGCTCGCGATCGCGCGCGGCGTGCGTGAAGAGCTCGACGCCGGACCGACCACGGGGGACCGATGACAGCCGAACGGCGGATCGAGGCGATGGGGGACGCCGCCGTCCGCTGGCGAAGAGACCCCGATCGCGACGCGCGCAAGCTCCTCGACGCCCTCCGCGCCCATCCCGGCGTCATCGACGCGGTGGTCACGGAGAATCACGCGCTCGTGACGTTCGACCCTTCGCACCCTGCCGAGGCTCCATGGCTCGTCGAAGACCGCGTTCCGCGTGCAAGCGAGGCCATCGCGACGCGCGAGCATGTCATCCGCGCGCGCTACGACGGGCCCGATCTCGACGAGATCGCATCCCGCGCCGGGCTGTCGCGCGAGGAGACAGTCCGAGCGCACGCCGATCGCGTCTACGTTGTCCGCCTCGTCGGCTTCCTCCCGGGGTTCGCGTACCTGGGACC
This sequence comes from Polyangiaceae bacterium, assembly GCA_052147435.1. Taxonomy (GTDB): domain Bacteria; phylum Myxococcota_A; class Polyangia; order Polyangiales; family Polyangiaceae; genus JBKQKP01. Next base: position 3,706 of record JBKQKP010000380.1, read on the forward strand.
GGTCGCCGCGCCTCTCGCCATCCCGCGACGCGCGACCCCGCGTGCACGGGTCGACGCGGGCGCGATCGGGATCGCGGGCGGGTACACAGGGGTCTATCCGTTTGCTTCACCCGGGGGATGGCACCTGCTCGCGAGCGCGGTGGACTTCGCGCCGTTCGACGCCGAGCGGGGGGCGCGGCTCGCGCTCGGGGACCGCGTGCGGTTCGAGGTGGCGCGATGAGCGCTGGGTCGGGGGCGCCGAGCCGGATCGAGGTCGTGAAGGTCGCGGGGCTCGCGACGATTCAGGACGGAGGGCGTCCGGGGCGGATGCACGAGGGCATTCCGCCGGGAGGGGCGCTCGTGCCGGAGCTCTTGGCGCGGGCGAATCGGGCCGTGGGGAACGCGGCGGGTACGGCGGGAATCGAGATCGTGGGGTCGCTCACGATCGTGGCGCGTGGAGGGCCAGTGACCGTGGCGGCGGAGGACGGGGCGGAGAGAACGCTCGAGGAGGGGGAGACGCTGCGGGTCGAGACGCGGGGAGAGCTTCGTGCGCGCTATGTCGCGGTTCGAGGGGGGATCGATGTGCCGCGGGTGTTGGGGGGGAGAGGGACGTTGG
>JBKQKP010000381.1:0-40652 GCA_052147435.1 Polyangiaceae bacterium
CCCACCGCCCTGCGCCGCGCCGCGAGCTCCCCCCCCATCGACTCGCGCACGACGGCACCGACCTCGGTCGCGGGGGCAATCTTCTCGCGCGCTGCCGCCCCGATCGCGTCAGCGAACGCGCGGATCGTGGGGAACCGCGCCTCGGGCGATCGCTCGAGCGCGCGCAGGACCGCGGCGTCGATCTCCGGCGTCAGACCGCTCGCGACGCTCGACGGCGGAAGGACCTCCGCGGTGAGCACCCGCTCGATCGTGTCGGCGTCGCTCTCCCCGCGGAAGAGCCGCTTCCCTGCGAGCGCCTCCCACGCGACGATCCCCATCGCGAAGACGTCGGCCCGCGCGTCGATCGGTTTGCTCCGGATGTACTCGGGCGCCATGTACCCGAGCTTCCCCTTGAGCGTCCCCTTCGTCGTCGGCTGCTCGCTCGTCTCCGCACACTTCGCCAGCCCGAAGTCGGTGATGCGGGCGACGCCGTCGACCCCCACGAGGATGTTCTGCGGCGACACGTCGCGGTGCACGAACCCGAGCTTCTTCCCGGCGTCGTCGGTCAGCTCGTGGAGCGCCTCGAGCCCGGCGCTCGCGTCGAGCACGATCCGGAGCGCGACCCCCACCGGCACGGGGGGCCCCGACTTCGCCGCGTGCACGAGGAGCTGCCCGAGCGAAGCCCCTTCCACGTAGTCCATGACGAGCTGGATCGAGTCCCCGAGCCGCTCTATCTCACGGACGCTCACCACGTTCGCGTGCCGAATGCCGGAGGCGACGTTCGCCTCGGCGAGGAGCGACTCGCGGAAGCCCGGATCGTCGAGCAGGTGCTGGTGCGGGCGCTTGAGCGCGACGAGGTGCCGAAGCCCGCCCCCCCCCTTGAGCGCGCCGACGAACACCGTCGCCATTCCGCCGGAGGCGATCTTGGCGAGGACGTCGTAGCGGCTCGCAGAGGCTGCGTCCTCGGTCGTGTTCATGGTGGATGGCTCAGAAGCGAACGCGCAGGGCCGCCGACCTGTCGCCGAGGATCAGCGACACGCGCTCCGCGCCCGCGGCGGGAACGTGCCGCCACTGGACGAACAAGGCGAGCGCGATCGTCGTCACGCCGAGCACCCCTGTCGTCGTCGCGAGAATGTTCGTTCGCGTCTGCGCGTTGTTGCCACTGCTCGCCAGCGTACCGCAGTCGGCCCCCCCCTCGGATCCGCATCCTTGGGCGACGAAGCTCGAGTGACGGTTCGCGGTATCGACGGCGGAGGCGATCGTGAATCCCCCCGCGACCGCCGTGACGGCCGCGGCCGTGAGGAACCAGACCGGAGAGAGCCCCTTCGAGCCCCCCGTCGACGGCGGGTGCGAAGGGGGGGGCGGGGGCGCCGGCGGTGTGGACGCTGGGGGAGTCGGCGGTGGACGTGGAGCCGGCGCCGGGAGAACCACGTCGACCTCCCGATCGCCGGCGACGGCGATGTCTTTCGTGGTCACGGCCCCGTCCGCGTCGATTACGACGCGATGCGGCCCGACGAGGACGATCGCCGGCGCGACGAGATCCATCGGGCGGGCATCGATGGAGGCTCGACAGCTCCGCCCACCGCAGTCGATCCGCACGCGCCCGGTACGTCCCGCGAAGCGCGTGGTCGCGTCGTGAACCGACGGGGCGAGCGTCGCGTCGCCGGGCGCGCGGACACGGGCCCGCTCGACGAGCTGCATCCCCAGCTCGGGATCGTCCGCGAGGAGCGCCTCGTCGAGCGCGGCCTTCAGCGCAACGGTGTTGGGGGCGAGCGCGTCGGCCCGGGCGAGCTCGTTCGCGGCAGCGCGGTAGTCTCCGCGCGCGTGCGCTGCCGTCCCCCGGTCGTACGCCTCGCGTGCCTCCTCCGCCGAGCCGCGATCGGCGCGCGCCAGCACGGGCATGGCTGTTGCGACGAAGGCGACTGCGAGAACGAGCGCCGCGCGGAAGGTCGTACTACCCTGCACGCGGGGCATCTTCCCGCCGGCTTCGGTCGCTACGCAATGATCATTCCGCGATTGCGCCTTTCCCTGCGCGTTCTCTTTGTGCTCGCCGTCGCCGTGAGCGGCGCCTGCACCTACAACTGGACGGTCGGTTCAACGACTGTACCGAGCGGAGGCGACTCCGGACCGGCGGACGCCGAGCCCGATGGGAGTGGCGGCCAGGATGCGACGACCGGGGACGCGGCATTCGACGCGACGCCCCCCGGGCTCGACGCTGGCCGTGACGCCGCTGACGCCGCGAGCGAAGCTTCCTTGTGCGCGACACTCGAGGCGGACCTCGCCACCGAGCGTGGCCCCGCAAAGGAGTGCACGTTCGGCGGCACGGGCGCATGCGCGACGTACATCATCGACGAGTGCACCTGCCACTCCTATCTGGGGCTTGCCTCCGGCCAGGCCGCCATCAACTACACTTCGACGGTCGCCGAGTTCCGGGAAGCTGGCTGTCCGCCCCCGGGGTGGTGCTCGTTCTGCCTCCCCGGGTCAGGGACGTGCTTGTACGCCGACGGTGGTGCGAGCCCCCCTTCGTGCACCCCCTGACCCCCGGGTCAGACGCCGTCCGGTTCGAAGACCTGCGCGCCAACAACGTCGACCAGCGGCCCGGCAACCCGCTGCTCGGCGTGAGCGCCCCGCTCGATCCTCCGGATCATCCCGTAGAACACCCCGAACGCGGTGCACATCAGCAGTCCGCTCGTCCCCACGATCATCATCATGGACCACTGCAGCGTCCACCCGTGCTCGGAGAGCGCCGCGATGACCGGCGGCACGAACGCCGCCCCCATCGCCGAGATGTGGTACGCGGTCCCCATGCAGCGCCCGCGGATGTGCGGGGGATACAGCATCGTGTTGAAGTACGGCGCGGCACCGACGAGCCCCCCGCCGAAGACGCCCATGAGGAAGCTGCCGGCCGGAAGGGCGTCGAGGCCCCCCCAGACGCCGACGTACAGCGGCAAGAGCGCGCACCCGATGAGACACGGGACGACGTACGCGGCCACGACGCTGTACTTGCCGGCGACCCACCCCGCGCAGATCGACCCGCCGAACATGCCGATGTTGAAGAGCGCGATCAGCTTCGCCACCCCCGCCGGAGTCTGGCCGAAGGTCTTGATGAGGAGCGTCGGGTAGAGCGCCGTGATGCCGTAGTAGAAGATGAACCCCAGCATCCCGACGACCGCCCCCACGGTCACGAGGAAGGCCGTCTGTCCGGAGAAGATCTCTTTCCACGAGGGCTGCGCCGCCTTCTGGGCGGCCGCCTCTTTCCACGCGGGGCTCTCGGGGACGAAGAAGCGGATCGGCAGCGCGAGGAGCGCCGGCCCCGCGGCGAGCAGGAAGAGACCGCGCCAGCCCCAGTGCGGGAGCACCCACGCCGAGATGACGCCGGCCAACAGGTAGCCGATCGCCCAGCTCCCCTGAAGAACGCCTGACGCGATCCCACGGCTGCGCGCGGGCCAGTTCTCCATCGCGAGCGCGGTTCCGGCCGTCCACTCGGCCCCCATGCCGAAGCCGAAGATCGTTCGCAGGATGAGGACCCACATGAACGACGGCGCAAACGCGACGGCGCCGTCGCAGGCCGAGAACCACAGGAGCGAGATCATCAGCGGAAGCTTGCGCCCCCACTTGTCGGCCATCGCCCCCGCCACGACGCCGCCGAGTAGGCGCACGAGCAGCGTCAACGTCAGGGAGACCGATGTCGCCGTGATGCTCTGGTGAAACTCCTTCGCGAGCAGAGGCATCACGAGCAGGAAGATCGTGAAGTCGAAGGCATCGAGGATCCACCCGACCCACGCGGCGAAGAAGGAGGCCCACTGGCCGCGCGTCGGCTCTCTCCACCAGGGTTGCGTGTCAGCTCGAGTCTCCGCAGTCATCGCGCTCATTGCCCACCTCCGAACGAGTTTCCGGAGCGCATGGCAATGTCCGAGCCACATGGGATCTTGCGCGCGCTCTCGAGGCACGGGCGGCGCGTGGACTGGCGCTGCGTCACGCATGGCGCGGCTCATCGACCAAGGAGATGCGACGTCGACGACGCGCTTGGACGCTCGCTGGCGAGAACGCGCGAGAACACGGATGACTCTCGTGCGGCACGTCGCCTGCACAGCGCCGCGGGCCCATGAACCGAATTGCGAACATCGCGCTCGCCCTCTCGATCGTCACCGCATCACCCGCGGCGTGGGCCCAGCTCACGACGGTCTCGAGCTTCGGTACGAACCCCGCGCAGCTCACGATGGACACGTACGTGCCGCAGGGGATGCCCTCGACGCCGCGTCCGCTCGTCGTCGCGCTGCACGGCTGCACGCAGACCCCCCAGATCTACACGGACACCGGCTGGGACCAGCTCGCCGACCAGTGGAAGTTCTACGTCCTTTACCCCGCCCAGAACACGACGGTGAACAACGACGAAGGGTGTTTCAACTGGGCCGGCCGCTGGCCCGACGCCCCCAACGACTTCGTCTCGTCCGAGGCGCTCGACCTCACGACCATCCAGCGAGGTAACAGCGAGAACGAGTCGATCAAAGAGATGGTCGACCAGATGAAGGCCACCTATCCGATCGACGCGAGCCGCGTCTTCGTGACGGGCCTCTCCGGCGGCGGGGGAATGGCGGCGTTGATGCTCGCGGACTGGCCGGACGTCTTCGCCGGCGGCGCGATCATCGCGGGCATCCCGTACGGGTGCGCGACCATCAAGGCAACCACGGCGGAAGCGCAGGCCTGCACCCAGGGGTACACAGGGGCGAACGCGTACCTCGATCGCACGGCGCAGGCGTGGGGGGATCTCGTCCGCAGCGCCTACACGGGGTACTCCGGGCCGTACCCGCGCGTCTCGATCTGGCAGGGGACCGCCGACACAGTCGTCTCGCCGGACAACGAGGCGGAGCTCGTGAAGCAGTGGACCGACGTCAACGGCATCGGCCAGACGGCGACGAGCAACGACACGGTCGAGACCTTCCCGCACGCCGTCTACGCGGACACGAACGGCCTCCCTTTGGTCGAGACGTACACGATCACGGGAGCGCAGCACGGCGCCGAGGTCGCGACCACTCAGCCGATCGATCCGAACATGCCCAACGGCGCCAAGTGCGGCCAGGCCGGCTCGTACATCATCGACGTCGGTATCTGCTCGACGTACTACGCCGCTCGGTTCTTCGGGCTCGACCCGTCGTCTCCTCTGCCGGGTTCCGACGGCGGCACCGGCTCTTCGGGCGACGGCGGCGGCGGGACGAGCGGGAGCTCCGACGGCGGGGTGGTGATCGTCCCCGGCGGCGGTGGGCCCGACGGAGGCATCGCGGCTGTGGACGCCGCACCGGTCCCCGACGACGCCTCGCCCGCCGCCGCGACGGATGAAGACCCGGGCCTCCCGGACAACTGCGCGGCCACGGCCTCACCGTCGTCTCCGCGCGGCCCGCTGACGTGGCTCGCGTGGGGCGGCGCAGGGCTCGCACTTCTCGCTCGACGACGCCAGAGGGCGCGTCGAGGTCGTTGATACCGGGGCGCCCAGCGCCCGCAAGGAGGGTTCCGTGATCCAGCTCAATCGTATTCACATGCTTCTATTGGCTTCCATGTCGGGCGCGTGCCTGACGTCATCGTCTGGCGGCACGAACGGAGGCGGGGCCCCCGCCTCCACGAGCGACGCCGGCACCGATCCCGGAAACAACCCGGCGAGCGCAGACCCGCCCGCATGCAATGGGCCTGTGACGTCGACCTTCGAGTGCGTCGACTACCGCCCCCTGGCAACCCACCCGGGATGCCAGCCGCAGCCGGCGTATTACACGGCCTACGGCCAGCCCGGCGGTCCGACCACGGGCTTCATCTACAACACGCCCGGTCATCCCTGGAACGAGGGGGGCTACACGTGCGCGGCCAAGGAGTACACGGTCCCCGCGAACGAAGACACGACCAAACCCATCATCCTTCTCATCCACGGAAACTCCGACACGCCGGCCGAGTGGGAGACCTGCAATCCCGGCGACGGCAGCAGCCCGGTCACGTCGGGATGCCTCCCCGCTGCGACGCAGGGCCCGATGCTCGGCGACCAGCTCCTCGCGCTCGGCTACCACGTCATCGCGGTCGATCAGCGCTACGACCTCTCCGACGATCCCACCGGGACCGATACCAAGAACGACAACCCGGCGAAGAACATGGACCACGGCTGGTCGGTGCCGATCGTCCAGAGCTTCATCCAGTCGGCGATTACGGCTTATCCCAATCGCATGTTCTCGATCGTCGCCTTCTCTCTCGGGCCGACGGTCACGCGCGACGCCCTGCGGCGCCTGCACCGCGCCGGGGTGCAGCCGTTCCAACACATCCAGACGATCGTCCTCGCGTCCGGCGCGGAGCACGGCGTCGCGACGTACCAGTCGTACTGCGGCAACCCCGCGAGCCCGGACAACGTCACCATGCAGGGGAGGGTCGCGTGCGAGATGGGCAACCGCGCCGCGTTCACGCCGACGTACTTCGACACGAACCTCAACGGCCCCATGACGTCGTCGCCCGTCGCTGCATCCGCGGACCCGAGCCCGTTCCAAGGGACCTTCGAGACCCCGTGCGCCGACGGCAATACGGCGTTCGGCCAGAGCGGCGTCTGCGGCGGCCACGCCGTCAAGTACACGACGGTGGTCATGCAGGACGAGGCGCAGGGGAGCTACCAGGACGAGTTCACCTGTCAGGCGTGCTCCGCGCTCCTCGGCGCGAACAACACCAACATCCCTCTCACGGCTGTAGATCCGACGGGCTACTTCTACGGCAACGCCCAGAACCAGGGGTTGTTCCAGCACCACTTCGGCTCGATCCGAAGCGCGCAAGGTATCGCGATCATCCTCTCGGCCCTCACGCAGTAACGCCCGCCCGGCGCCCCGGACAGAGCCATCGCCATGAAATACTCCCTCCTCGGAGTGGGGCTTGCCTCGCTCTTCGTCTCGGCGCCCGCGTGGAGCCGTCAGGACGACAACACCAACGCCCCGCCCCCCGCGAAGGAGGAAGCTCCGCCGCCCGCCAACGCAGCAACACCCCCGCCGGAAGGCCCGCTCACGAGCGCGTTGGAGCTCGTCCACGTCGAGCCGTTCGTCACGATCGTCGGCGGGCTCAAGCTCGACACGATCATCCAGGGGCCGACCGAGACGAGGCAGGGGCGCATCAGCGCGATCGGCCTCAGTGACTTCGGCCTGCGCGGGAACATCGGCAAGCACGTCTCGTTCGTGAGCGAGCTGATGTTCAACGCCGGAACGGACTTGCACGGCTCCTCGACGTGGGAGGGGCAGGCGGAGCTGCAGGTCCGGCAGCAGCTCATTCACGTGGAGGGGGCGGGCTTCACGGGCGAGGTGGGACGCGTCATCGACGAAGGGAGCGTCAACTTCGTCTCGAATCACATCGGCGACGCGCTCTTCCAGGACTACGCGACCGAGCAGCCCCTCCTCTACAGCGGCTTCAACCTCGGCAACGGCGTCCGCGGCACCTACGAGGTCGTCAAGGGGCTGCGCGTCGGCTTCACCTTCACGGCGGGCAACCCGACGTCCACGTCCGCCGCGCTCCAGGTGGGGGGGAGCTTCCCCCCGTTCAACCGCTTCTACATCCAGCCCTACCAGGCAGTGCAGCAATCGGCGAGCAACGTCCCGGACGACACGTTCGACATGATGGTCTTTTCGCCGGCGCTGCTCTTCACGCACAAGTACATCGACGCGCGGGCGGAGTTTCAGGGGTACACGGTCAACACGAACACGAACACGAACGCCGCGCAGCCGATCACCGGATTCAACGTGCGCGGCGGGGTCAAAGTGAAGATTGCCGACGAGCTCGTGACGCCGTTCGCGAACATCGCCGTAGACCAGAACGACACGGTGAACCCGGCGAACGTCGCTCAGATCGCCGCCGCCAAGTACACGAGCGTGGTCCTCACCGGGGGGATCGACCTCAATCTCCACAAGGTCGCGCCCGGCCGCTTCGACGGCATCGGCGCGCAGTACGACCTCGTCGAATACCAGGTCGGCAGCGCATGCAACGCGGCGGGGGACCCGGGCTGCGTCACGTACATGCACTTCGTCAACGTCGGGGCGAGCTACTGGTTCAACCCGTGGCTCTGCGCCGGCGCGCGCTTCTCGATGTGGCTGCAGCACGGCTTCGACCAGTCCGACGAGGGGGAGCGTTCCGGCCTCCTCACGCTGCGCCTCGTCATCTGACTCGGCTTCCACCCGCCTCGTGCTCAGGAGATGCGCCCCCATGATCGAGTCGTGCAACCCGCATCGGCGTGCCACGGTCCGCGTCGCGTCGACTTGCGCGCTCGCGCTCGTAGCCTTCACGCTCGCGGCGCTCTCGCCCGCGTGCGCCGGCGGCGACCAAACGGGCTTTCAGAACGGCGAGGAGGGGGGAGCGAGCTCCGGGAGCGGAGGGGGGATAGGCAGCCTCCTCCCTGGCGGTGACGGCGGGAGCGGGTCCCCGACGACGCCGTCGTGCGCGGGTGGAGGATCGACGACGATCAGCGGCACCGTCTACGACCCGGCGCAGAAGAACCCACTGTACGGCGTCGTCGTCTACGTCCCCGGCTCGACACCGGCCCCGCTCCCGAGCGGCGCGTCGTGCGACTCGTGCGACTCGCTCTACACGGGCGGCGCCGTGGCCGCGGCGGTCACCGACACCTCGGGGAAGTTCACGATCACGGACGCCCCCGCCGGGGCGAACGTCCCGCTCGTCATTCAGATCGGCAAGTGGAGAAAGCAGGTCACGATCTCCACCGTCACCGCGTGCGCGGACAACCCGCAGCCCGACAAGTCGCTCTCGTTGCCCGCGAACGGGACCGAAGGGGACATCCCGAGCATCGCGGTGTCGACCGGCGGTGCCGATTCGCTCGAGTGCCTCCTCCTGCGCATGGGGCTCGACGCGAGCGAGTACACCGGCGGAGCGGGGGGAACTGGGCACATTCACGTCTTCGAGGGTTCGGGGGTTGCCGGTCTGACCGCGCCCTCGATGTCGCCGGCGGCGTCGAGCCCCGCCTCGCTCTGGGACTCGCCGAGCGATCTGATGAAGTACGACATCGTTCTCCTGTCCTGCGAGGGGGCGGAGACAGCCTCGATGAACCAGGCGGCGATCGAGCAGTACACGAGCGCTGGTGGACGCGTGTTCGCGTCGCACTACCACTACGCCTGGTTCAACACGGGTCCCTTCGGCGCGGACAACCTAGCGACCTGGACGACCGGCGAGCACCCGATCACCTCGACGAACCCCGCCGACCTCCTGGACGTCGATACGGTCATCGACACGCAGCTCCCGGACGGGGGGGTCTTCTTGAAGGGGCAGGCGCTCGACAAGTGGCTCGGCGTCGTAGGCGCACTCGAGACGAGCGGCGATCTCCAGGTCGCCCAGGCGATGCACAACGCCGACCTCGGCGCGGCCAACGTCTCCTCGCAGTCGTGGATCCACGCCGCCACCGACACGAGCACCCCCGGCGCGACCCAGTACTTCTCGTTCGACACGCCCGTGAACGCGCCGCTCGGCGACGGCGGCGAGCCCTCGTACTGCGGCCGCGTCGTGTACAGCGATCTGCACGTCGGCGCGCCGTCGGGGTTGGCCGCGCAGCCGGACTACGGTGGGATCGGACACGGCGGCACCGTCCCGACGGGCTGCGTCGTTCGCGACCTCTCGCCGCAAGAGAAGGCGCTCGAGTTCATGCTGTTCGATCTGTCGTCGTGCGTCGTCCCGAACGACCAGGTCCCGCCGCCGCCGGTGAATCCACCGAAGTAGCGGAGGCTTCGCCGATCTTGGACGAGCGCCTACGTCACTTCATCCCGTCGTCCTTCACGCTGACGATCTTCCCCGCGCGAGGGAGGCCGCCCCCTCCGCGCGCGTACGACAGTCATGATCAAGTTCAACGACGTCTACGTCAGCACGCTCGCGCGCGGCCTCTGCCAGCCGAACGAGCAGTTCATCGCCGCGAGCGCCGGGAGCTATCAGTCGTTCTGGACGTTCCGCATTCCGTTCTTCCGCCACAGCTATCTCCTGTTCGCGACGAGCGATCGCCTCGTCGTCATCGACCACCGCCGCGGGCTCCTCTTCGACCGCATGGACACGGTGGAGAGCTATCGCTGGACCGACATCGGCTCCATGAAGCTCTCCGGCGCGCTCTCCAAGAGGCTCGTCGTGAAGGACACGGGGAACCGCGTCGTCTTGAACGCGAAGCTGCCGGAGGCGTTCGGTGCGCCGCTACCGAAGGCGAAGTCGGCGGCGCAGCTCGTGGTCCAGACGTGGGAGCAACGCAGGATGATCGGCCCGGCGACCATCCCCCCTCCCATCGGCCAGCTCTCGGCGTCGACCCCTCCCACGCCGATTTTCAGACAGCAGATCCCCCCCGCGCTCGACAGCCGGCCGTCCTGAAGGCCGGGCACGCCGCCGTTTCGACGTTCTCTCACCGAGTCGAGGCGCGGAGTAACGCCTCGCAATTCGTTGATTTCTCACATTCTTGCCGTCGCCTGTAACTTCCGTCCGCTTCAGGCCACAGTACGGGCGTGACCGTTCTCCCCCCCGCCCGCTCGCTCCCCAGCGTCGAGGGGAGGGTCGAGTCCGTCGCTTCAGCGTTCTTCGGCGATCGCACGGACGCCGACGCCGACGCCGCGGAGCGCGCGTCGGAGGAGGAGGCCTCGCTCGAGGCGCAGTACGCCGAGCTCGCGCCGCGCATCCACCGATTCCAGCGGGACCTCCTCGGCGACGCGACGCTCGCGACCGACGCTACGCAGGAGACGTTCATCCGTGCCTTCCGCCGGGTGGGAGAGCTCGCCCCCGGGACGCGCCTCGCGCCGTGGGTCTTCGGGATCGCGCGCCACGTCTCGATGGAGCTTCGCCGCGCCCGCGGGAGGCTGCGCCGCGTGGTCGTCGACTCGCCCGCGCCGGCGGACGCCCAGATCGCCGACCGCGCGGGGAGAACGCCCGAAGCGGAGCTCCTGGATCGCGAAGCGCTCGTCGTGGTGGAGCGCGCGCTCGCGCAGCTCTCCGAGGATCGGCGTGCCGCGCTCCTCCTCCGGCTCGATCACGGGCTCGCCTACGACGACATCGCGCAGACGATGGGGTGGTCGCTCGCGAAAGTGAAGGTGGAGATCTTTCGCGCGCGCGAGATCCTGCGCGCGACGTTCGACGAGTATCGAGGAGGTGTGCCGTGAATCCGTTGCGTAGTGCGGAGACGGAGGCGGAGACGGAGTCCAGTGAGGCGCTGGAGCGCGAGCTCTTCGCGCGGCGGGCGCGCGCGCTCGATCCGGTGGTGGTCCCGTCGCTGGCGTCGGTCCTGCGCGCGGCGGAGGTGAAGCGTGAGGCGCGCGTCGCGCGGGGGGCGCGCGTGCAGACGTTCGCCGCGATGGCGCTCGCCGCCGCCTGCATGGTCGCCACCCTGACGAAGCTTCCACGCACCGAGACGCGACGCGTACCGGCCGAGTCGATCGCCGCGGAGCGCGACGCCTCCGCCGGAGCACCGATGACGCTCGCGAGCGCCGAGGACGTGCCCCCGGGGGCCACGTGCTCGATGGAGGAGGCGACCCTTCCGTCGGAGGAGCGCGCCTGCGTCATGCCGGCCCCCCTCTTCACCCCCGCGCCGGCGTCACCATGCACGTCGGTCGCCCACGACTGCGACCCGAACGAGTCGTGCGCGATCGGGACCCCGTAGCTCGCTAGTTCGCAGACACCCGTAGCCCTCGTCCCGCGTGGAATGTCTCCGCGCGTCCGGCGCGGTGCATTCCCTTCAAGCACGGCGCGCCCCTCGGGCGCGCCGCACAGGAGACCTCCATGAGAAGTCGAAATCGCGCCTCGATCATCGTCGCCCTCGCCCTCGCCTCACAAGGCTGCTCGCACGCCGTCTCCACGGGATCGGGCCCCGATCCTGCGGCCGCCTCGCCGGTCGGGCAGACCGGCCAAGACACCGCGCCGAGCGGCGCACCCGCCCCCCGCGCGGTCGACATCTATCGCGTCCCGATCGACGGCCTTCCGTCGATCGGGAACCCCGACGCCCCCGTGACGATCGTCGAGTTCACCGACTACCAGTGCCCGTACTGCCAGCGCGCCGAGCAGACGATCGCCAAGCTCCGCGCGACGTACGGCGACGCGCTCCGCGTGGTCATCGCCGAGCGCCCGCTCCCTTTCCATGATCGCGCCCGTCCCGCCGCCCTCGCGGCGCTCGCGGCCGACGCGCAGGGCAAGTTCGAGGCGATGCACACGCACCTCTTCGCGCTCGGCGGCGCGCTCGCGGACGGTTCGATCGTCGCCGCCGCGCAAGCAGCGGGCCTCGATCTGACCCGCTTCGAATCGGATCGAAACAACGCCCCGCTCGCCCCCTCCGAGCAGCTCGCCGACCACATCGGCGTCAGCGGAACGCCGACGTTCTTCGTCAGCGGTCGGCGCGTCGTCGGCGCGCAGACGTACGAGACGTTCCGCGACGTCGTCGAAGAGCGCCTCGTCGCCGCACGCGCGCTCGTCGCGACCGGGGTCCGACCGCGGGACGTCTACGCGGGGCTGACCGCGAACGGCCTCGACCACGTGGTCGCGGACGCGAAAGAAGCGAAGGACGACGGAGCGGGTTGCGGAGCGAAAGACTGCAACGACGGGCCGGACGACTCCCCGACGGGAGACGCGGTCGAGCCCGTACCGGTCGACGGCGCCCCCGCGCGCGGCCCCTCACGCGCGTCGATCACGATCGTCTCCTTCGGCGACTTCCAGTGCCCCTACAGCGCAAAGGCGGAGGCGACTCTCCGCGCGCTGGAGACCGCCCACCCCGGCGACGTCCGGATCGTCTTCAAGAACCTGCCGCTCCCGATGCACTCCCAGGCGCGCGTCGCGGCGAGAGCCGCCCTCGCCGCGGACGAGCAGGGGCACTTCTGGGACTTCCACGATCGGCTCTACGCGCACGCCGGCGCTCCGCTCGATCGCGCGGGGCTCGACAAGATCGCCGCCGACGTGGGCCTCGACGCCGCGCGCTTCGCGAGCGACATCGACGACCCGAAGATCGTCGCCCGACTCGCGCGCGACGAAGCGGACGCCGCGACGCTCCACGTGAAGGGGACCCCCACGTTCTTCGTGAACGGTCACAGGGTCGTCGGCGCGCAGCCGATCGCCGCGTTCGAAGCGGCGATCGCGAAGCGCTGAGCGACAGCGCTCAACCGGGGGGGGGCGCCGCTCCCCGCGAGCGGAAGCGGACGACGGCCATCCCCCCGACGAGCATTCCGGTGACGAGCGCCGCCAGGATCAGCGCGAGGGTCCCCCCGCTGCGGAACGGCGCCCCTTCGCGGTCGCTCGGGATCAAGAGCGTCGCGCGCGGCACGCCTTCGCTGTCCGAGGGGCCCGTGGCGGCGGTCGAAGGGCGCTCGATCGCGACCGGGGGAGAGACCTCCGAAGGGGCGAGGTACGTGTTGACGTTCTCCGGGACGGGGGTCGCCTGGATCCACGGGATGCCCCCCTGCGGCCCGGCGGACGCCCGAGCTGTGAGCGTCGGCGCCGGGGCAGGCTCCGCGGAGGCGCTCGGCGCAACCGGTGGGGGAGGAGGCTGAGCGCTCGACACGGAGGCGGCAGGGGGCGGGTAGGCAACGGGCGGAGCCGACGGCTGCGCCGTAGGATACGCCGTCACCTCCGCGCCGTTCGTGAAGTAGGCCGATCCCGGCCCGGACGAAGGGACGCTCGTCATCTGCGCGCCGTTCGTGAACCAGTCGGGCACCGCAGGAGGAGCGGCACTACCCGAGGGGGCGGGTGCGGCGCCCGAGGCACCGGCGGCGTAGCTCATCAGCGCCATGTACTGCAGGTACTGCAGGTACGCTGCCGACTGCGCATAACCCGGGGGCGCCGCTGGCCCGACGGGTGCTGCCGGCTGCGACTGCCCGTACCCTGCAGGCGGAGTCGTCTCCTGGGCGTACGCCGGTGCCGCCGTGGCCAGGATCACTGCCGCGACCCAGCCCACCGCGCGAGTGAGGGGACGACCCACACTCGAAAGGTAATCCCGAGTTGGCCCTTTGTCCGCTGTACCCGACGAGCGGTAGGCTCTTCCCTCCGTGCGAAAGCTCGACGCCACCTCGTACCGCACCATGCCGTGGAAGAACGGCGGCGGCACCACGACCGAGATCGCGCGCTCCCCGGAGGTCGGGTCTATCGACGACTTCGACTGGCGGCTGAGCATGGCGCAGGTGGGGGCTTCAGGGCCGTTCTCGCGGTTTCCGGGGGTCGACCGGTCGATCGCCATCCTCGAAGGGGAAGGGTTCCTGCTGGTGGTCGAGGGGCGGGGGGAGACTCGGCTCGACAGGGGGGCCGCGCCGCTCTCCTTCCCGGCGGACGTGGACATATCCGCCACACTGGTCGGCGGCTCAACCGAGGACCTCAACGTCATGACGCGGCGCGGTCGCTACCGGCACCTCCTGACGCGAGCCCGCTTCGACGCGCCGACGACGGTCGCCTCGCTGGGCGACGTGACGATCCTGGTCGTGGCGCGCGGGATGGCGGCGGTACGTCGGGCGTGTCTTACCGAGGAGCTAGCGCCGCGAGACGCGCTGGTCTTCGAGGGCGGCGCGCCCCTCGAGCTCCTGCCCCATGCCGAGGTCGAGCTTCTCACCGCCGACCTCTGGCGCTGCTGACGTCCACGCGACGACCGGCTCCTTCGCCGGCGCCTTGAAGACGAAGTGCCAGAGCGGGAAGAAGTAGCCGAGCCACACGAGGTTGTTCGCGACGAGGCGGACGAGGACGAAGTGGCGCTCGAAGAGCGGAGAGAGCCCGAGGAGAATCTGGAAGACCAGCGTCGTCGGGATGATCCCCACGGCCTGCACGACGACGAAGAGGAGAGTCTCGCGTCCGAGTGTCTTCGCCGAGCGCTGCTCGAAGACGAAGTACTTGTGCCCGAGAAACATGACGAGTGACCCGAGGATGAAGGCCGGGGTGCTCGCCACAACCTTGGGGACTCCGAACCACTTGACCAGCAGCGTCAGAGTCCCGATGTCCGCCGCCGTAGCAAAGATCCCCGCGCCACCCGAACGGACGAGACGAAAGATCACGGACCGTATCAACACGCGCGCACTCGGCTCATCTACTCCAGTGAAATAAGCATACTGCGTTAGGCTCTCCGGTGCCCGCCATGCCCACGCCGACGAAGGAAAAGCTGCGCGACGAGCTCACGCGCCTGCTGGCAGCCGACCTCGCCACGCGCGAGCGGGCGCACCGCGCGGCGCGCGAGGGGGCGACGCACGAGGAGGCGAAGCCGGAGAACGACAAGGACACGCGCGCGCTCGAGCAGTCGTACCTGGCGCGGGGCGAGGCGCTCCGGATCGAGGAGCTGAAACAGGGGCTCGCCGAGGTGCACGCGATGCCGTTGCGACCGCTGCGCGAGGGGGAGCCGGCGTCGCTCGGGGCGCTGATCACGGCGGAGGAGGACGGCGCCGCGCTGGTCCTGTGGATCGCGCCGCACGGAGGGGGGAGCCGGCTGGCCGACGGTACGGTTCAGATCGTCACCCCCAGATCGCCGCTCGGACGGGCGCTCCTGGGAAAGCGTGCCGGCGACGAGTGCGAGGTCCGACTCGCGGGGCGGAGCCGCGTCATCACAATCGTTCGGGCGGAGTGATACAACGAGCCGAGGAGACAGCCGATGGGATGGTTCGAGAAGGCGTCGATGCCGACGAAAGAGAATGCGCTCCCCGGGCGAACCGAGAAGATGCCGGTGGCCGCCAAGCACGTCGTCCTCGGGACGCCGCTCGAGCCGCCGTTCCCGGCCGGGATGGAGCTCGCCCTCTTCGGGATGGGGTGCTTCTGGGGGGTCGAGCGAAAGTTCTGGGAGACCAAGCGGGTCTACTCGACCTCCGTGGGCTACGCGGCCGGGTTCACGCCGAACCCGACGTACCGCGAAGTGTGCACTGGGCGGACCGGTCACAGCGAGGTCGCGCGGATCGTGTTCGACCCGAAGGTGATCTCGTACGAAGAGCTCCTGCGGCTCTTCTGGGAGAACCATGACCCGACGCAGGGGATGCGCCAGGGGAACGACACCGGCACGCAGTACCGCTCGGGGATCTACACGTACGGCGCCGCGCAGAAGAAGGCCGCCGAGGCGTCGCGCACCGCGTACCAGAAGGTGCTGACGGCGGCGGGGCACGGCGCGATCACGACCGAGATCCTCGACGCACCGGAGTACTATTTCGCGGAGGACTATCACCAGCAGTACCTGGAGAAGAATCCGGACGGGTACTGCGGGATCGGCGGGACGGGGGTGAGCTGCCCCGTCGGGCTGACGACGTAGGTCGCGCGAGACTAGCTCCGGAGAGCGCGGGGGCGCGTCCCGCCGGACACGCCCCCTCCCGAGCATCGCGGCTCGCCCTCAGGGGAGGAGCTCGATCGTCGCCGGGCTCGTCACCGACGCGGTCCCCTCGCTCTCCCAGTAGAGGAACGACGTCGCCGTGAACGACGTGGCCGTCGCGAGCGCGCTGAGGTTGAGGGTCGTACCGTTGAACGCGGGCGTGGTCGTGTACCCCGTGAGCAGGTACTGGTCGGACGTGCTCGCTCCGTTGGAGAGCAGGATCGCAACGTTGCCTTGCCAGGTGGTCACGCCGTCCCAGCCTGCGGGGAGCACGTCGTTTCCGGTGTCGCCAGGTACTCGGTTCGAGAAGCAGATGTCGCCCGTCGAGCCGGCGCCCTCGAGGACGTTGTAGCCGTAGCCGTTGTCCACGACGCCGGAGAGGACGAGGGCGCCGATCGGCGCGCAGACCTCATCGACCGCCGGTGCGAACGCGCCCGTCGTGGTGACGGTGAGGGTGCCTTGCATGGCGCCGGTCGCGTAGCCGTTGATCGTCGTGGACGAGCCTCCGGCAGCGAGGGTGACCTGGAAGGTCGCGCCGACGCCGGTCGACGACCCGCCCGTCGCGCTGACGACGACGTTCGTGCTCACGGTGCCCGTGCTGAAGGTCAGGTTTTCGCCCGTACCGGCGATGGCGAAGTGGAACGTGAGCGACGTGGTCGCCCCCGCGGTGACGACGACCTGGTAGGGCTGCGCATCCGAGAGAGTCGCGGGGACCGACGTCGCCGGGCCCGAGGACGCGGTGCGGACGAGCGAGGTGACGCTCGACAGAGTCGCCGAGTAGGTCCCGGCCGGAAGGGTGTACGACTCCGTCGCCTCGTTTCCGTCCACGGCGATCGAATACGTCGCCGAGCTCGTCGAGCTGACGAGACTGAGCGTCGCCCCCGTGGGGAGGGCGTAGGTCGCGCCATCAGGGCCGACGGTGGTGACGGCTGCCGAGAGCGTGCCCGAAGACTCAGTCGTGGCTGCGCTGCCGCAGGCGACGTCGTTCACGGCGAAAGCCGCTCCGAGGAGCGTGAGGGCGAGGGTCGATGAGATCAGCTTGAGCTTCATGTTCCAGAGTTCTCCAAAGGTGGAAGAGTTTGAGTGGGCGAGCGCTGCACCGTGGCTCTCGGTCGAAGGCCGATGCGCTCGTCACGGGTCAAGTACGCGCACGCCCAGGCGCCCTCCCCGCGCGGCGCGTTCTGGCGATCATTCGGCGCGATCGGCCCCCGGGGCCTCCCGGGCGAGGAAGAGACGGCGCACGGGGGACGTAAGTCTCGGAGTCCCATGAGAGCGAACGTCCAGGCCGATCTCGCCGTATCGCGTCCCAGTCCCAAAGCTCCCCTGGGTCAGAGCCCCGGCGACCGGTCGCGCGTGATGGCGGGCGCGCTGCCGAAGTCGCCCATCATGCGCTCGAAGATTCTTCCGCTCTTCCTGTCCCATCTGGAAGCGCGAACGGGGCGCGTGGCCCCCGGCCTCATCGGGGAGTACTCGCTGCCCGAGGACGCCCAGCGGCTGGAAGTGCTCTCCCTCCCCCTGGATCGCTTCCGGGCGCTCTGCAGTCACATCGCTCGGCTCCTGGGCGATCCCCTCCTCGGGCTCAACGCGGCGATCGGCCTGCGCCCCGGAGCGTACGGGATCATCGAGTTCCTCCTCCGGAGCGCGCCGACACCTCGCGACGCGCTCCAGCAGCTCGTGCGGTTCGTCCCGCTCTTCAACAGCCTGCTGCGCCTGTCCCTCGTCGAGCACGGTGATACGGCCGTGGTCGATGGGGAGATCACCGGAGAGCCGCTTTGCTTCGGCCGGGAAGGGAACGAGTTCGTGCTCGCCGTCTTCGTGGCGATCGGACGTCAGCTCGCGGGCGAGGAGTGGGCTCCGGAGCACGTCTCGTTCGCGCACTCCGCGCCGGGTACGGCAAGAGAGCTCGAGGAGCTGCAGCGCTTCCTTCGCTGCCGCTCGATGTCGTTCGACACCGGGCATCTGACCCTGCGGTTCAAGGTGTCCGACCTGGGCAAGCGGGTACGGACGGGGGACGGCGCGCTCCACGAGTTCCTCGAGCGCGAGGCGTGCGCACTGGCGCCGCCGACCAAGGCCGACGACCTCGACCAGGCGCGCGAGGCGATTCGCGCGGCGCTGCGCTCGGGTGAGCCCTCGGTACGGGACGTTGCGCGTATGCTCGGTACGAGCGCGCGAACGTTGCAACGTCGCCTCGCAGAGCGCCACACGTCGTTTCGCGCGATGGTCGACGAAGTGCGGGAGGCGCTGGCGCGCGAGTACCTCGATCAGAGCGGCAAGCCGCTGAAGGAGGTCGCCGCTGCGCTCGGCTACGCGGACGTTCGCGCCTTCGGGCGCGCGTACAAGCGGTGGACGGGGAGCACGCCGGGGCGGTGACCCGTCAGGGAGTCTGCCCCCGTACGCAGAACTCGATTGCCCTGGGGGAAGGGGATCGTACGCTCCCGCGTCGTCGGAGCCCTACCCGCCATGAACGTCGCCGATCTCGCCCGCGCGTTGGAATCAATCGCCCCCCTCGCGCACGCGGAGGACTGGGACAACGTCGGTCTCTTGGCGGGAGACCCGGAAGCCCCCCTCACGCGCGCGCTCCTCTGCATCGACTGCACGCACGCCGTCGTCCTCGAAGCCGAGGCGTCGCGCTGCGAGGCGATCGTCTCCTATCACCCTCCCCTTCTCCGCCCGGTCTCCCGCGTGACGCGCGGGTCCGTCCTGTACGAGGTCGTTCGGCGCGGCATCTCGGTCTACTCCCCCCACACCGCGCTCGACGCCGCCCCAGGAGGGACCAACGACGTTCTCGCCGACGCCATCGGGATGACCGCCGATCGCGCTCCAATCCGAGCGACGCTCCCGAAGGACGCGGAGTACAAGCTCGTGACGTTCGTGCCCGTCGCGTCGCTCGCGAAGGTGAGCGATGCGCTCTTCGAGGCGGGGGCCGGGCGGATCGGCGACTACCGGTCGTGCAGCTTCCGCACGCCGGGGACGGGGACGTTCTTCGGCGAGGCAGGGACGAACCCCGCCGTGGGGAACGCCGGGAAGCTCGAGACCGTGGAGGAGGTGCGGCTCGAGACCGCGGTCCCGATCGGCCGCACCGACCAGATCGTCCGCGCCCTCCGCGCGTCGCATCCTTATGAAGAGCCCGCGTTCGACCTCGTGCGGCTCGCGGCACATCCGCTCGGGCGCGGGATGGGGCGCATCGGCGCACTCGCCCCGATCGACCGGCGCGCGCTCGTCGCGCGGGTCAAGGACCGGCTCGGCGTCGCGCACGTCCTGATCGCAGGACCTACGCAGGGGACGGTCACGCGCGGCGCGGTCTGCGCGGGGGCTACGGGAGATCTCCTCGACGCCGCCATCCGTCAGGGGGCCGAAGTGATCGTCGCGGGAGAGGTTCGTCACCACGACGCGCTTCGCGCCGCGGAAGCCGGCGTCACCGTCGTCTGCGCGCTCCACTCGAACAGCGAACGCATCGCGCTCGAGCCCCTCCGCACGCGCATCGCCGCCGCGCTCCCCGGGCTCGATCTCGCGACGAGCCGAGTCGACCGCGACCCCTTCTCCATCAGCTAGGGCCTGTCCGACAGCCCCTCGTCATCATCACCATCCGCCATGCCCTCCGGTCCCCCCGAGTGCCTCTCCTGCGGCGCGTGCTGCTTCTCCACGCTCGACCGCTACGTCCCCGTCTCCGGCGATGACCACGCCCGCCTGGGCGACGACGCCGAGCGGCTCGTCGTGTGGATCGAAAACCGCGCCTACCTCCGTCTCGAGGAAGCGCACTGCGCCGCGTTGGCGATCGACGTCGCGAGGGCTCGCTTCGTGTGCACGGTGTACGAGCGACGCCCTCAAGTGTGCAGGGACCTCGAGCGCGGATCCCCCGCGTGCGCCGGAGAGCTCGAGGCGAAGGGGGAGCGGCCCCAAGCTCTGCTCAGGCTCCGTCGCTCCACTCAAGCCCGCTGATTCAGTGGCCGGGCGGGTGCGTCGGCGGGTCCTCGCAGCACCGAAATCCAATCTGGTAGAAGGCGAACTGCTCGTCGTGCGCCACCGTCATCGGCCTGCAGCGATCCCGCACGGGGCCCCAGTACCCCCCCTTGAGCCCGCTCGCGTAGGGGTGCCCGCTCTCGTTGACCACCCATTCGTCGACGTTCCCGGTCATGTCGTGCACCCCGTACGGGCTCGTGCACCCATCCATCTCCCCGGAGGGGACACGCCAATCGACGAGTGAGATCTCGACCCCTCGGGGGCGGGGGTTCACCAGCCGTGGAAATGGCCCCGCGACCGGGCGATCGATATTGCACGCCGTGTCGTCGCGCACATAGCCGTACGGATACGGGAGCCGCTCTTCCCCCTCGCAGGCGAGCGTCCACTCCCCCCCCTTACAAAGGCGCCGGCCGCGCGCGGCGCAGAGGGCCGCGGACTCCGGCCAGGTCTTCATGACCACGGGTAGCCGCCCTTTCACGTTCGGGTACTCGTACCGATCGATGCAAAAGCGGGCGTGGGTGAGGGTGCCGGTGCACCGAGACGGCCCGAAACGGACGCAGCGCATCTTCTCCTCCTCGCCGGGAGGCTCGGTCATCCACTCGAGGCACGGCTCGTCCACCTCGGAGCACTCGTCCCCGTCGACCAGGACCATGTCGCGGGGGCAGCCCCCTGAGCTGGTCGGCGGCGGTTCTGGCGGCTTGGCCCCCGTCGCCACCATCGTAAGGAGCAGGAGGGAGCCAAGCCCTACCAGCGCTGCGAGCCCCTTCGACGCCACGCCCGTCACGGCGGAAGTGTCGCACGGGTGACGCTCACGCACCGCCCCCTCTCGGACGAAATGTGCGAGTAGTGCGAATCATGGCCCCTTGAAACCTCCACGCTCGATCCTGCACCCTGAAGCTTGGTGCCATGCGCGAGCGATCCCCCGTCGCCGCGGAGTGAGCAGCAAGGAGAGTTGGAACCATGAATCATCGACGACCGTTCGCGCGCATCACGATCTGCGCCGCCGTCGCCGTCGTCTCGCTCGTCGCCACAGCCGCGTCGAGCACGCAGGCGGGCGAGGTGGCGTATGTCGACTGCACTTGGAGTCCGTACCGAGAGGCGTGGGGCTGTTCGCTCCCGTCGACGTTCGTTGAAGGGCGCTTCAACGCGCCTCCTTCGTATCGACAAGACGACGCGTCCGTTCAAGCGCGGCAGCGCGCGTGGGCGGAAGCGAAGTCGGAGCCGGGAGCGCGCGCGCAAGGGCGGCTCGGCGTGTTCGTCCCGACCTCCGGCGCGTGGACGTTCGTTCCGGGGAGCACGTGGTCGCCGGGCGATCCCGTTTTTCTCCCGCACCCCAAGTCGACCGATCACCGTTAGGAAACGCACGGCCCCCCTCTCGCTCGCGCCGAACGCGCCGCGCGAGCACCTGTGGACCCGCGCCTGTGGGTCCATCGATCCACCCTCCACCCCACGCAAGTAGCGGACTCTCCGTCTCGTAGCGGGACACCCTCGTTTGCTCGCACGGTACGCCGAGCGATCAAAAGGAAGTCCTGGCAAGCCTCGATCTCGCGGCCCATATCTGGGCGGCACTCCAGCCTGAGAGGCGAGCTACGTGAGCGACGACGAGAAGCCCCTTCGCGATCGGCCATCGCGCGCATCGACGATGCGCCCGCCGCCCCCTGCCCTTTCGGCGCCGCTCTCGCCGCCCCGCCCCGCGAAGATCTCGCTGCGCGTGGAGAGCGGCAAGGCGACGAGGCCGACGAGCCCGCTCCCGCCCGTGAAGATCGACGTGCCTCCGCTCCCGCTCGTTCGCGTCGACGCGCTGCTCCCGAACGACCGCCCGACACCGCGCTCCACGGTCATCCCCCGGTTGCCCGGCCCGCTGCCGGCAATGCGTCCTCCGCTCGAGACGCTCATCTTCCATGGGGCTCCGCCGGTCCCCGCCCCGTCGCCTCCGAAGCTTCCGCCGCCGTCGCCGCACCCCGGTCGCGACGAAGCGTTTCAAGACGTCCACAGCGCCGAGCTGCTCGACGATCACGACGACGATGACGACGACGGCAACCACGAGGAGAAAGACACGGACGAGCGTGCGACGGAGAGCGAGCGCCCGACGCCGTACCAAGACGCCGAGAGGGCTCTCACCGACCGTCCCCCGCCGCTGTCCGTCCCCCTTCGCCGGACGATGCCTCGATCGCGCGAGCTGCGCGTGATCGCCGCGATCGCCGCCGCCATCGCGATCCCGGTCCTCGTGACGATCGTCGTCGAGCGACCCTCGCCACGCCCGCTCGTCGCGGTCCAAGCTCGCGCCGAAGCGCCGCCGGGCGTCGCCGCGAAGCCTCCGCCGCGGGCGCCGGGCTCGTGCGCGATCGATGGGGTGCCTCACCTGCTTGCGCGCCGTGCGCTCGTGCGCGGCGGTGTCGAGGCGACCACACTCGACGAGCGCGTCGCATTCGCGACCCTCACTTCCACGAAGAGCGGCACCGCCTTCGAGCTCGACGCGCGGACGCTTGCGATGAAGAGCAGCGCGAAGGTCGTCACGGGCGATCCGCTCCATCACATCGTCCCGGAGCTCGGCGACGACGCCCCCGTCGAGGCGCAAGCCGACACCGGCGCGCTCCGCTCGCTCGCAGACGCCGACGGAGACTCTGCGATCGGACTGCGCGACGGGTTCGTCGTCTGGGGTCCGCGCGACGGAGACGGGATGGTGCGGCTATGGAAGCTCCCGTGGCCGCAAGCGCTCGAAGCGCCGCGCGTGGCGCAGCTGGGGACGAGCGGGGAGCGGGTGCTCGTCTTCCGGCGCGCTGGGGCGATCTGGATAGGGTCGTTCCGTGGAGGACAAACGACGTCGGACCTGACCCGTCTCTCGGCGGGTGACTACGTCGGTGTGCCGGCGCTCGACGCGCGCGGCGACGAGGCGATCGTCGCTTGGGCGCAGCGCGACGTGGCGGCATCGCCGTGGGGTGTGCGATGGGTTCGGTGGACGGCGCACGGGGGACAGAGCCTCGTCCACGAGCTCTCGCTCCCCGCGGGCGGCCCGGGCGATCGCGCCATGGCGCCGAGCGTCTCGGCCCTCGACGACCGGCGGTTCCTCCTCGCGTGGACCGAGGCGGGTCGCGGGAAAAACCAGGTACGCGCGCAGGTCTTCGATGGCACGGATCATCCGCTCGGCGACGCGCTCACGGTATCTCCCCAGGACGCGATCGCGGGACAGGAGCAGATCGCGCTCACGGACGCGGGGCACGGCGCGATCGCCTACCTCGTCGCGCGGCGAGGCGCGTTCGAGCTGCGAGCGACGGCGATCGACTGCGTGCGCTGACGGCGGGGGACGCGCGCCTCTAGGGCTTCGCCCTCTTCACCCTCCGCACCCCTTCCGGCGCGGCCACGATGAGCAGATCGCAACGCCCGACGAAGAGCCCCGTCTCGACGACTCCGGGAATGTCGCGAAGGGCACGGTCCATCTCGCCGGGTGATTCGAGCGGGCCGACGCGCACGTCGTAGATGACGTTCCCCGCGTCGGTGCGCACGACGTTCCCGTCCTTCGTCCGGAGCTTCGGCTCCCCGAGCTTCGCCAGGTGCGACGCCGTCATCGGGTGGGCGAACGCGAGCACCTCGACGGGGATCGCCCACTTCTCCCCGAGCCGCTTCGAGAGCTTGCTCCCATCGACGATGATCACGTTCCGCGCGCTCGCGAAATTCACGATCTTCTCTCGCGTGTGCGCGGCGCCCCCCCCCTTTACGAGGTCGAGCGCGTCGCTCACCTCGTCTGCGCCGTCGACCGTCACGTCGATCGCCCAGGGGCCGTCGTCCGGCAGGAGCGGGATCCCGAGCGCCTGCGCCTGCCGCCGGCTCCCTTCGGACGTCGGGACGCCGCGGAGCTTTCGCCCCGTCTTCACGAGCGCTCCCACCTCGTCGATGAACAGCTTCGCCGTCGAGCCCGATCCGAGCCCGACGACGCCCGCGTCTGGCAGCTCGGCGAGGGCAGCGCGCGCCGCTTCGAGCTTCGCTTCGTCTTGCGTCATGAAGCGGCATTACCACGGCCTCCCGAAGGTCGCCTAGGATGCCGTCCCGTGAAGATCGCCACCTGGAACGTGAACGGGATCCGCGCGCGGATGGACCAGGTCGTGGCGCTCATCGCCGAAGAGAAGCCCGACGTCCTCTGTCTCCAGGAGATCAAGGCCGCCCCCGACCAGCTCGCCGACTCGCTCTTCGCGCTCGCCGACTACGTAAACTACTGGCACGGCGCGAAGGGGGGATACTCGGGAGTGAGCCTTCACGTTCGCCGCGACGCGTTCGCGGACGCTCCAACGTTCAGCCACCCCGGCTTCGATACCGAGACGCGCATCGTCGTCGCGGAAACGAAGGGGACCAGCTTCGCGTCCATCTATGTCCCGAACGGCGGGAAGGACTACGCGGCGAAGGTGAAGTTCCTCGAGGAGCTCGCCGCGTGGGTGGGCGAGGTGTGCGGCGCCGGAAAGAGGCTCGTCATTTGCGGCGACTTGAACGTTGCCGTCGAGGACATCGACGTTCACCCGAGCCAGCGCAGCAAACCTGGGGAGAGCCTCATCGGGCAGCGCCCCGAGGAGCGCGAGCTGTTCGCGCGAATGTTCGCGCACGGGATGGTGGACGTGGGGAGGAAGCTTGCGCCTGACGACGCGCGCCTCTTCACGTGGTGGCCGTACTGGAAGCAGGCGCGCGAGCGGAACCTGGGATGGAGGATCGACTACGTCCTCGCGTCACGAGCGCTCGCGGACAGGGCGACGGCGTGCGAGATACGGCGGAAGTTCGGGACGAGCGACCACGCTCCCGTCGTGGCGACGTTCGCGGACTGACGGCGACCCTCAGTTATTCAGCGCGCCGCCGCTGATCCACGATTTGACCTTCGCCTCGTCCCCGCTGCTGAGCGGATTCCCGCTCGTCTCCCCGCCGTCCGGGTTCTTCGGCATCTGCGAACCGCACGGCACTGCGAGCCCGCCGTCCTCCAGCGTCCACACCTTGAGCCACAACAGGCTCGACGACGGCGAGCCTGGGTCCACGCGAAGGTCCGCAGTCCCCCCGTCTCCGCACTTGGGACCCGACGCCGGCGTGTTGTAGAGGCTCACGTAGGCGGCGCTCGCGTCGCCGAGATCGAGGAACGAGTCCTTCCCGCCTGCGGTGTGGTGACTGGTGCAGCCGTAGGGCCCGTTGGGACCGATGACGGTGTTGTAGAGGTCCGTGAAGGTCTCGGAGGACGAGCCCGAATCGGCGCCTCCGGAGCTCGAGCCCGAGCTGGAGCCGGAGCTCGAACCAGAGCTGGAGCCAGAGCTTGAACCCGAGCTGGAGCCGGAGCTGGAACCCGTCCCGGAGTCCTCCGAGCCCGAGGTCGCGGGCGGCGGCGTGCTGCTGCTGCAAGCGTACGCGCCGAAGCCGACACTGACCGAGAGCGCTGCGAGCAGCGCCTTCGAAAGGAACTGATTCATGGGAACGCCTCCTCCTGGGGATTGAGTCACGCGGGTGCCGTCGCTCGCCCGGACTCGTAAGCGAAAAGCGTTCCGACCACGCTAGATGGTGACGATGAGAGTGTGATCGCGGGTCGTGCGCTCGCGCGGACTCACGCGCCGGGGGGGCGACGCGCCACGAACCATGGGGCATCTGCCCGCGTCGCTACGATCGCACCCCCGGTGTTCACTCGTAGGTCGCCCCGCACGAGGACGTCCGCGCCGTTGCCGTCCTTCGCGGCGCGCACCTCGTCCGGGCGACCGTGCCGAATCTAGGGCTGCGCCGGAGCCACGATCGTGAACGGCACGCTTATGCCTCCCTCATTACCCGCCGCGTCGACCGCCGTTACGGCGAACGTGTAGTAATCGCCGGCAGTGACGGCATCCCAGGCGTCCGACGTTGCGGGCGCCGCCACATTCGTGCCGCCCCCATTCGCCGTCGGCGCAGGCCCACCCGAGGTCGCGCTCTTGGTGGCGTAGACATTGTACGAGGCCGCGCCCGACACCGCGTCCCAAGACACGAGTAGATTCTTGGTTCCGCTGACCTGATCGACGACCGCGACGGCGGTGGGGACCAGCGTCGCGATGGTGCGTGTGCCGCTATCATTGCTCTCGTTCCCGTTCGGATCGACCGCAGTGACGGCGATGACGAGAGGCACGCCGAGGCTAGAGGGGGTGAACGTCAGACTGGTCGTAGGGCTGTTCGTCGAGTTGCTGTCGATCGAATTGGAGCTACTGGGAACCCCGGTTAGCGCGTCATAGACGTTGTACGACGCCGATCCGGGTACGGAGGTCCACGTCACGGTGATCGAGTCAATCGCGGCGGTAGCCGACGTGATGGTCGGCGTCGCAGGGCCGCTCGACCCACACGACGCCAAGAACAGAGATCCGACGAGTGCCAGACTCTGGCCGTGGACTCGCGACGTGCTCTTCATGATTCCCTCCCTCTTGTCTCCATCGAGCAGGCTACAGGCCTTCCGACGGCCGCGCTCGTAATCATGGAGGAGGCGCAGTCACCGGCTTCGCCGCGTCGGGTTTCCCCGTCGTCACCACGCTTTGAACCGCGCGCACGGCCCGCGTGATCGCGCGAAGGTTCGTCGCCCCCGCGAGGATGAGCGTCGCGGAGTACGTCTGCGTATCGACCACCGCCCAGTTGTTGGGCACCACGTAGGGGTTCACCCCGATAGCCTGCCCCCAGCCGTACCCGAGCTGCACGCCGATGAGCAGCTTCTCCGCGTCACTGTACGAGCCGATTCCGAAGGAGGCGTTCACGGAATCGCCGCGCGTCGCGATCAGATTTCCGAGCGTCATCGTTGGCGAGAGCCCGTAGAGCGTGCTGACGTTCGTGCTCGCGCCGCCGAGAACGCTGAACGTCGGCGAGAGGAAGTACTCGTACCCGCCGGCCACGTTGAACATGGGGCGCGAAGCGACGACGAACGTCTCGCTCCCCGTCGTCGCCGTGGCCGCGGTACCCGTCGTCGTCACGGAGGTCTGGACGAGAGTCGTCTGGATCGTGTTCGAGAGAGGAAACTCGTACGACCCATCGAGCTCGAGCGTCAGCCTCCTCCACGATCCGCCGATCCCGAGCGACGCGCGAACGGGGGGGGGCGCGCTGAAGCTTCCGGTGCCGCTCAGGACGAGCGCCGACTCGCTCCCTCCGCCCGCGTACTCGTTGTGGAGCGCTCCGTTGTACGCGCCATAGATGTGGAGCGACGGGGTCTGGAAGCTCGCCCCGAGCGTGATCGGCCCGACGCGGTAGATGGCTCCCAGGATCGCCGAGAGGTCGACCGCGTGCCCGCTCCCCGACGTCCCCAGCGACGACTGGATCGAACCGCCGGACGCCGTCGACGTGATGCTGCTCCCTTCGACGTCGAACGTGTCGTTCGTCGCCACGCCATGCACGGAAAGACCCATCGCAAAGTCGTCGGTCAAGGAGACGCTGTAGCTGGGGCCGACGTACAGGCGGTTCCAGTTTCCGGAGAAAGACTGGACCTGGGTCGTAGTCCCGGCCGGCGTCGTCCCGTTGAAGTAGAGCGCTCCGAGGTTCAAGTTGCTCGCCTCGAGACTCCCGACGCAGACGGCGAGCTTCTGCCGGCCTCTGTGCAGGACGCCGTCGGGCTCCCCCTCCGCTGTGATCCCCGCAACGGTGAAGAACAAACAGAGCGTGGACGGCAGGACGTTGAAGCCGTTCGTGTTGATCGACGTGTTGCTGAGGGCGACGCTCCCGAACTGGCTCGGGTCCGCCGGCGCCGGCTGATGCCAGTTGGTGAAGTTCGTCGCGCTGAAGGTGAAGAAGTTGACGGAGAACGCGAGCGCCTGGTCGTTGATGCGGACGATCGTCGCCGGGTTCAGGAACGGCGCCGCGCCGTCCTCCGCGAGGGCGACCCCCGTGTTCCCCATCAGCGCCGACCGCCCCCCGATCGGCGCCGAGCGGTCGTTCCCCTGGGCTCGTGCCGCACGAGCGCCGAGCGTCATCGGCGCGGCATACGCTGCCCACGCGACCACCAAGACGCGGGAGCGCGACGAACGCGATGGAAGCACTGGGGCCTTATACGACGAGCACGCCCCGGGTGCAGCGTGCTGAACGTACCTCGCGCGTGGTAGAGGCAAGCTCGTCCCGATGTTCTCCAAGCGCAGCGCCCACGATCCCCGTCCGAACGCGCTCACGCTTGCGCTCAACGGAGAGAGAGACCGCGGACGTAGTCTGCTCGACCTCACCGTCTCGAACCCGACGAGCGCCGGCATCCCCTTCGCGAGCGAAGCGATCCTCCGCGCGCTGGCCGACGGACGAGGCCTCGTCTACGAACCGGCTCCGTTCGGGCTTCTCTCGGCGCGCGAAGCGGTCGCGGCTGAGATTCGCGCTGGCGGGAGCGGCATCCATGCCGATCGAATCGTCCTCACCGCGAGCACGAGCGAAGCCTATTCGTTTCTCTTCAAGCTCCTCGCCGATCCCGGCGACTCCGTCCTCGTCCCCCAGCCGAGCTATCCGCTCTTCGAGCACCTGGCCACGTTCGAGAGCGTCCGCGTCGTCCCCTATCCGCTCGCGTACGACGGCGAATGGCACATCGACCTTCCGGCATTGAAGGGGGCGATCGACCGAACGACGCGCGCCATCGTCGTGGTGAGCCCCAACAACCCGACTGGGTCGTACCTGAAGAAAGACGAGCTTCGCGCGCTGGCAGCCACCGGGCTACCGATCCTGAGCGACGAGGTCTTCGCGCGCTACGACTTCGGAGACGATCCGCGGCGGGCCGCGAGCGCGCTCGATGCGGCGCGCGAAGCCTCCCTGGTCTTCGCGCTCGGAGGGCTCTCCAAGCTCGCCGCGCTCCCGCAGTTGAAGCTCGCGTGGACGGCCATCGCCGGGGCCGACGAGCGCGCGGTCGCCGGGGCGCTCTCGCGCCTCGAGCTCATCGCCGACACGTTTCTCTCCGTGGGGACGCCCGTACAGCGCGCGCTCCCGGAGCTCCTCGCCGCAAGCGCGACCGCGCGCGACGCGATCCGCGCGCGAACCGCCGCGAACCTGGCGCAGCTCCGCGCTCTTCTCGCGACCCGTGGCAAGGCGGTGACGCTCCTGAAGTGCGAAGGGGGATGGTACGCCACGTTGCGCCTCCCACGAACGCAGACCGAACAGGAGTGGGTGCTCTCGCTCCTCGAGGACGACGCCGTCTACGTGCACCCCGGGGTCTTCTTCGACTTCACCGAAGAGGCCTATGTGATCGTGAGCCTGCTGACCCCCGAGCCCGTCTTCACGGAAGGAATCGGCCGACTCCTCGCGCGCGTCGACGCGGCGTCCTGAGAGAAACCGGCCCGCGAGCTACTCGCACTCCACCTTGATCGGTGTCGAGGTAGACATGTCGCTCGGCGTGAGCACGTGGAAGATCTCCGCGCCGCGAAAGAGCTGCCCGCTCGCGCCGACGACCCACGGATCCGGCGGCGTCACGTCGACCGGCGAGCCCGCCTTCTTCACGTCGAACGTCTGGGTCGGGAGCACCGTCCCGTCGCTCCGCTCCCAGCGGTACGTGATCTTCGTCGGCTTATCGACCTGCACTTGCCCTTTGAACTGAATTCGATATGGGCACTTCGAAACTGACCAGTGCAGCTCCCGCCCTCCCGGTGACCAGAGATCCTTTCCGTTGATCTTCGCGTCCACCAGCATCCAGACGTCCTGGACGGTCGCGTCGTCGTCGGCGGAGGCCGGGCGGGCGCCCGGAAGAGTGAACGACCCCACGACTGCGAGAGCGACCGCGAAGTTTACTCGGCGATGCATCGAATCCCCCTTTTCTCCAAGCTTAGACGGCTCGGCGGAGAATCGATGCATTTTGTCCGCATTCGACTACCGGGCACGAGCTCAGCCGCGCGTGAACCTGTCAATCCAAGCAAAGACCTCTTCGTGCCACCGCTTGGAATGCGCGGGCTTGAGGACCCAGTGATTTTCGTCCGGGAAATACAGGAAACGTGAGGGGATTCCTCGCCGCTGCAATGCCGTGAAGGTGGCCATCCCTTGTGCGTCCACGATGCGGTAGTCCCGGCCGCCGTGGATGACGAGCGTGGGGGTCTTCCAGTTCTTGACGAGGCTCAGCGGGCTCTGGCGCGCATAGCCGTCGGGGTTCTCCCAGGGGAGCCCCTTGTGCTCCCACTCCGGGAACCAGAGCTCCTCGGTCTGGTAGTAGGCCAGCGTCTCGTCGAGGTTCCCGTCGTGGCAGACGAGCGCCTTGAAGCGGTCTGTCTTGCCGTTGATCCAGTTGATCATGTAGCCGCCATAGGACGCGCCCAGAGCGACCATTCGGTCTTTGTCGAGGAATGGGTACTTCGCGAGCGCCGCGTCGAGCCCCTTCATCAGGTCTTCGTAAGGCGCCCCCCCCCAGTCGTCGCGGATCGCGTCCGTGAAGGCTTGGCCATAGCCGGTCGATCCGTGAAAATCGATCGAGATCGCTGCATAGCCGTGGCCCGCGAAGACCTCGGGGTTCCATCGATAATGGAAGTGGTCGTCGAACGACCCTTGCGGCCCGCCGTGGATCAGGAAAGCGACGGGGACGCGAGCTCCAGCCGCGAGCCCCGGCGGTTTCACGAGCCACCCGTAGACCTTGTCCCCCTTGGCTCCCACGAACGAGAACTGCTCGGTCTCGCCCCACTTGACGGTCGCGACCTTCGCGTCGTTGAGGTGCGTGATCGCGTGCGGGTGTCCCCCCCGCGCATCGACCGTCCAGAGCTCGTCCGGGTGCTGCAGGTCGTCGTGGACGAAAACGATTCGGTCCCCGGCGACTTTCGGATCGGTCGACGATCCTTTGTCGATGAGCAGCGTCGCTTTCCCCGAGCTCGCATCGATCGAGAAGAGCGGGTGGCGCCCGGTGTCGTCGGCGGTCGTGAAGAGCGCCCGATCGTCCTTCGACCAGACGAGCTCCTGAGGCGAGCGATCCCACGCTTCCGTGAGCGTCGTCGCCTTCTTCGTCTTCCAGTCGATCACCACCACGCGGTACCTGTCCGACTCGAAGCCGGGGCGGGTCATCGCGAGGTACGCGAGCTTCGTCCCGTCGTGAGAGAAGACGGGGGCCGTATCGGTCGCCAGGTTGGCGCTCGTGATCGAACGCGCCTTGGCCGAACCGTCGGAAGGGACGAGCCAGAGATCCGTGTTCGTCGACCACGCATCCTCACGCCCGACCATCTTCGACGTGAAGACCACTTCCCCCCCGTCCTTCGAGATCGCGACCTCGCCGAGATCGCCGAACGGCTTCGTCGGAGCGTCGTAAGGGAGCCCCTTCATGAGATCGATCGGCTCGTGCGCCCCGTCGGTGAAGACGAACAGGTGCGTCCGCGTGCCGTCGTCCCACCTGTCCCAGTGGCGCACGGGGAGCTGATCGAAGGCCTCGACTTTCTCCTTCGACGTCTCGACCGCATGTGCCCGTTTGGCGCTCTCGTCGAGCGTCGGCGCATCGGGGTACACGTCGAGCGCGAGGAGGAGGCGCTTTCCGTCGGGGAACGGCATGACCGCGTCGACGTCGATCGGAAGGCTCGTCACCTGCGTCGCTTCGCCGCCATCGACGGCGATGCGCCAGACCTGCGAAGAGCCGCTCCGCGACGAGAGGAAGTAGAGGCTCTTTCCGTCGGCCGAGAACCGAGCGCTCGAGTCGGCCTGCGGGTGGCTCGTGAGGCGTCGAACGAAGGAACCGTCCGTCGCGGCAAGCCAGACGTCCTTCCCCTGCTTGTTCGCCTCGAGATCGGGGGTCCCCACGGTGAACGCGACGAGCTTGCCGTCGCCGGAGACCGCGGGATCGCTGACGCGATCGAACGAGAGCATGTCGTCGATCGAGAAGGGGTGGTGGGTGCCGGTCGGCGTCGCGGCAGGCGGCGCGCTCGTGGCGGCTTCGACGGAGGGAGACGACGGGCCTTTCGCGGCCGGCCCCCCTGCGCAAGCAGAAACGAGGGTAACGAGAAGGGCGGCGATCGCGTTTCGCATGGCGGGGGTCTTAGCGCAGTCGCCCATGGACGCGAAGCGGATGTGGGTCATCGCGATCCGGACTGGTAGGCTGCGCCCCCATGGCCGAGCCCACACCGACCGACGCCCCGCCCTTCGCTCCCCACGTCCCCGCGGAGGCGAACGTCGCCGAGCTCACGCCGCGCGCGATCGTTCTCGGCGCCGTCTTCGCGATCATCTTCGGCGCAGCGACGGTCTACCTCGCGCTCAAGGCGGGCCTCACGGTCTCCGCGTCCATTCCCGTCGCCGTCCTCTCGATCGCCGTCTTCAAGAAGCTCGGCAACAGCACGATCCTCGAGAACAACATCGTGCAGACGATCGGCTCGGCGGGCGAGTCGATCGCCTCGGGGGTCGTCTTCACCCTCCCCGCGCTCCTCTTCCTGGCGGGGGGCGAGCGGTACTTCACGTACCTCACGATCATGACGCTCGCCGCGATTGGCGGCTTCCTCGGCGTCTTCATGATGGTGCCGCTCCGGCGCAGCCTCATCGTCAAGGAGCATGGCAACCTCCCCTACCCTGAGGGGACGGCGTGCGCGGACGTCCTCATCGTCGGCGAAAAGGGGGGCAACCTCGCGAAGCGGGTCTTCTCCGGCGTGTACACGGCGATTGCCTACAAGCTCTTCATGAGCATCCTCGGCTTGTGGA
This sequence comes from Polyangiaceae bacterium, assembly GCA_052147435.1. GTDB lineage: Bacteria > Myxococcota_A > Polyangia > Polyangiales > Polyangiaceae > JBKQKP01. The sequence goes on from JBKQKP010000381.1 coordinate 32,786, forward strand.
AGGACGTCCCCTCCTTGCGCACGAGCGCGACGGCCGCGTACCCCAACGCCGTTCTCGACTGCGAGATCACCCCCGAGTACCTCGGCGTCGGTTACATCATCGGCCCTCGGATCTCCGCGGAGATGTTCTCGGGTGGGGTCCTCTCCTGGCTCGTCCTCATTCCGCTCATCTCGCTGTTCGTCCCCGAAGCGCAGCGCGTCGCCGACCTGCACGCACTCGGCTTCAGCGACGGCTGGATCGCCAACCACGGGATCCCCGAGCAGATCTACCGGGCGTACATCCGGTACATCGGCGCGGGGGCGGTCGCGTGCGCGGGGGTGATGACGCTCCTGCGTTCGCTCCCGACGATCGTGGCGAGCTTCCGCGACTCGCTCCGCGATCTCCGCGACGGCGCGGCGGGGGCCGCGTCGAGGAAGCGGACCGAGCGAGACCTGCCGCTGTCCATCGTCCTCGGGGGCTGCGTCGCGCTCGTCGCGATCATCGCGTTCCTCCCGTCGCTCCCCGGCACGTTCCCGGGGTCGCTCCTGACCGGGCTCCTCGTCGTCGTCTTCGGCTTCTTCTTCGTGACCGTCTCGAGCCGCATCGTCGGGATCATCGGGAGCTCGTCGAACCCGATCTCGGGGATGACCATCGCGACGCTGATGGGGACGTGCCTCGTGTTCGTGGCGCTGAAGTGGACGGGCGATGCGTACCAGCCGATCGCGCTGCTGGTCGGCGCGATCGTTTGCATCGCCGCGGCCAACGCGGGGGCCACGTCGCAAGACCTGAAGACGGGCTACCTGGTCGGCGCGACGCCGATCCGCCAGCAGATCGCGCTCCTCATCGGGGTCATCGTGTCGATCGCGGTCATTGGTGGGACGGTGCTCCTCCTCGACAAGTCGGTCCCGGGCGAGCTCCACGGGATCGGCTCCGCACGGATGCCCGCGCCGCAGGGGACGCTGATGGCGACGATCATCAAGGGGATGCTCGCGCAGAAGCTCCCTTGGGGACCGGTGCTCATCGGCGTCTTCGCGGCGTTCACGGCTCAGCTCGCGGGGGCGCACGCGCTGTCGTGGGCCGTCGGCGCCTACCTCCCCGTATCGACCACGGCGCCCATCTGGATAGGGGGCCTCGTTCGCGCGCTCGCCGACAAGATCGCCAAGCGGAAGGAAGAAGGGGACATCGGCCCCGGCATGCTCTACGCGACCGGTCTCGTCGCGGGGGGATCGCTCGCGGGGATCGCGATCGCGCTCCTCATCGGCTTCGGCGGGAAGCTCGCCACGACGCTGAACGTCGGCGGGGGGTACTTCGAGAAGATGGGGGTCGCGGGGGACGTGATTGGCTTCGCGTTCTTCGGGCTGCTGTCGGCGATGCTTCTCAGACAGGCGGTGGCGAAGACGGACTGAGCGGGATTCAGCCGTCTACGCACGAGCGCGCTCAAGCCGCGTCTTGACGACCTCAACTCGCGCCTTGACCCGGTCAACTCGCGCCTTGACCCGGTCAACTCGCGTCTTGGCCAGGTCAACCCGCGCATCGACGCTGCCAACTCGCGCCTTGACGGCGCCAACTCGCGCCTTGACGGCGCCAAGGCCGTCATCGACGCCGGCAACACCGATCCCAGGCAGTGCTCAGGAGTCTTTGTTGAAGTCGATCGGGTAGACGATTTTCGCGGGCGCCGTCTTCGGCGCGGCGAACGTCATCGCCGAGAAGGCGTCCTTGATACACGAGGTCACGTCCCCCGGGATCACGTCGCTCTCGGTGTCGACGGCGGAGACATCACCGTGCTCATCGACCGAGAAGCTCACCATGACCCTGCCGGCGAGGCGCGGGTTCTCGGCGAGGCCGCGCTCGTAGCAGGCGCGAAGTCGACCGGCCCCTTCGTGAACCCCCGCGCGAACCGCGCCGACGGTCAGGCCGCCACTGAGCTTGATGTCCCCCGCCGTACGCGCGCCGGAGCCCGTATCGACGGCCTGATGTGCGGCCCCGACTGCCGCATAACCGTCCGAGCTCAGCCCCTTGCCGGCGGGCGGACGCGTCGTCCGGTCCATCTCGAGCCCCATCTTTTCGTCCGGACCGAGCGCGGAGCTCAGCTCGGCAAAGCTCATCGGCTCGCCCGGCTTCTTGGCGGGCTTCGCTTCGCTCGGCTCCGGCGTCGCCGCTTCTGCCGGGGCGGCGGCCACGTCAGCGGCGGGAGCCGCGGCGACGGGAGCCGGGGTCGCCGGAGGTGCGGCCGTGGAGGCCGAGGTCAGCGTCACCGTCTGCTGGTGGGCGCAACCCATTGAAAAGACGACGAAGAGAGACGAAGCAGCGACCGCGGCGCAGGAAGTTTTCAGCATGGCCCCCTCTGATACGCACGCTGATAGCGGAAGCTTCCATCCGCGTCGAGCGGAAATCTGCGTCTCAAGGTGGAATGTTGTCCTACCTCCAGGTCGGTCCGGGCGGACGCGTCACTTCTTGAAGACCCCCTTCAGCATGTCGATGAACGAGGGGCGCGTCGAAGGTTTGGGGAGAGGGGGGGGCCGCTGCGACTCCTTCAGCTCGATCGTCGTGAGCGGTGGCGGCGAGATCGGGCTCCCGTACACCAGCGTGAGGTTGGCGATCGCCTCCCGCTGCGCTTCCTCCGGCGTCACCCCTCTCCCGGTACGAACGAGGAGCGTCTGCGTCGGCTCCGGCTGCTCCGGCTCGCCGTCGTCGCGCTTCTGACCGACGAGCTTCACCGCGCACATCCACGGCTTCGGGCCCCCGACTTTGATCGGCTCGCCGACCTCCACGCGCGTGCCGCCGCGATGCTGAACGTGAAAGCGTCCGGTCCGCGATTTCGACGACTCTTCTTCCTCGAAGACCTCGGAGGCCGGGCCTGGACGCGGCGGATCGGAGTCAGGCATGAGCGCGGTGGATCATAGCAGCTCCGGCTTCGCGGCCCCGCGCATCGTCGCGCCGGCGACCTGGTACGGCTCTCCGCGCAATCGCTTCCAGAGCGACGACCTCCGCCACGCGAGGTACGAGAGGTTGAACCCCACGACCTGCCTGCGATCGAAATACGGGTTGTTGATCCCCCCCAGCTCCGCGATCAGCAAGACGAGCTCGCCGATGCTGACGGGGCACCCCTCGAGCCGGATGTACGGGCGGTCCTTCGCCTCGCGGAGCTTCTTCGCCATCTTGAGCATCCGTCCGTAGACGTCTTTGTGCTTTGCGTGGTGCGGATCGAGCGTCGATCGGTGCTTGTAGAGGCTGTCGATCTTGATGAGCTCCGAGCCGAGCTTCCCTTGCCACGAACAGCAGTCACCGACGAAGACGACCTTCTCGCCGTAGCTCACGTCGAGCGGCCCTTTGTAGTGACCGAACACCAGGTGAATGCGCGGGAGCTTCGCGTCGCACTGCGGGTCGGCGAGTCGGAGCACCTCGATGACCTCCTCCATGACCCCGGGGCACCCGCCCCAGCAGTACGCGCTCTCGTCGTTGCCATGCTCGGGAGGAGGGCCGGCATAGGCCTGGATGTTCGTCCCCTGGAAGTACTTCTCGACGCGAACGAGCCCGACCTCGAACCCGCGCCCGCGGTCTTTCGCTTCGTCCATCGAGACGTCTCCGGACAGACGAATCTCGTTCATTTCGATCGGCCCGAAGCCCCGCTCGTGCGCGAGCGCGATGTGCTCCACCTCGCGAGGCTCGACGCCGATCATCCGGCAGCACACCGAGTCGATCGCGACCTGGTTGTTTCCCATGACGATGAGGTTCATCGCGCGCGGGATCGGCGTGAGCATGCGCCCCTCGCCCGCGATGATCGCGTCGATCGCGATGAATTGAGGCTGGATGACGTACTGCAGATCGGCCACTTTGCGGTTCAGCGCGTGGTCGTGATCGATCAGGCGGTGACGGTCGTCCTGGATCCCGATGTAGTTCTTCATCGAGAAGGTGACCGTGGTCCACGGGTGCGCCTTGAACTTGGGGCAGTTGACGAAGAAGTCAGTGCGGGCGATCGGCTCCGGCGTGAAGATCGAGTCGCGCAAGCGCCCTTCGTGGCGGAGCGGGATCTCCACCTGAGGGACCTCGTCGAAGCAGTACCGCTTGGCCCCCGTTCGCGCGATGACCGGGTCGAACCCTGCCTGGTCGAAGACGAAGCGGGTCGGGATCGTGATCGCGCATCGTTCTCCGACGGCGAGCTCGGTCATCGCGCCTTCGTCGCGGTCGCGAAGAGCCATGAGGACCCCCTCGGCAAACTCGGGGCGCGTGTGCGCGTGCTCGAACAGCTCTCCCGCGCAGACGAGGTTGGGCTTCAAGAGCGTGCGACCGCGCGGACGTAGTCCGAGCTCTTCGAGCCCTTCGCGGACGATCCACCGGATTCGCTCCGGCTCGTAGGTGTCGCAGTGGCGGATGATGACTCGCGCGTCGGTCGCGGGGTGCGGCATGGAGTCAATCCTACCGCGCGGTAGGCCGCTTCGCGAGCGCTGCTAGGTGCCCAGGCGTCGCGCCGGAGATCTCAGCTGCAATGCCCGCCACCCAGGCACGTCTGCGACCCCGTGCAGATGGAGCACGCGTTCCCTCCCGAGCCGCATGCGCCGGGCGTGTCGCCGTTCTGGCAGGTTCCGCTCGTGTCGCAGCAGCCCCCCACGCAGGTCGTCGGACCGCATATTCCGCAAGCCTGGGGAGTCCCGCCACCGGCCCCGCAGGTGTTGGGGCTCGTGCATACGGCGCAGGCGGTCCCTCCGTTGCCGCACGCGCCGTTGGTGTCCCCGTTCTGGCAGTCCCCGTTGGTGTCGCAGCACCCCTTGGGGCAAGTCGTCGGGCTGCAGACTCCGCAGGCGTACGGAGTCCCTCCGCCTGCGCCGCAGGTGTTCGGGCTCGTGCAGGCGACGCACGCCGCGCCGCCGTAGCCGCACGCGCCGTTCGTGTCCCCGTTCTGGCAGTTCCCGCCCGTGTCGCAACACCCCTTGGGGCAAGTGGTCGGGCTACAGACTCCGCAGGCGTACGGAGTCCCTCCGCCTGCACCGCAGGTGTTCGGGCTCGTGCAGACGACGCACGCCGCGCCGCCGTAGCCGCACGCGCCGTTCGTGTCTCCGTTCTCGCAGTTCCCGCTCGTGTCGCAGCACCCCTTCGGACACGTCGTAGGGTCGCAGATCCCGCACACCTGCGACTCTCCCCCGCCAGCTCCACAGATGTCCGGGCTGGTGCAGACGGCGCACGACTCGCCCCCGAAGCCGCACGCGGCGCTCGTGTTCCCGTTCTGGCAGTTCCCGCTCGTATCGCAGCACCCCTTGGGACACGTCGCGGGGCCGCAGATCCCGCAAACCTGCGACGAGTCTCCCCCGCCAGCTCCACAGATGTCCGGGCTGGTGCACGCGACGCACGACTCGCCCCCGAAGCCGCACGCGGCGCTCGTGTCCCCGTTCTGGCAGTTCCCGCTCGTATCGCAGCATCCGCTCGGACACGTCGTTGGACCGCACACCGCGCAGACCTGCGACTCCCCGCCCACTCCACAAATGTCCGGGCTGGTGCAGACGGCGCACGACTGGCCCCCGAAGCCGCACGCGGCGCTCGTGTCCCCGTTCTGGCAGTTCCCGCTCGTGTCGCAGCATCCGCTCGGACACGTCGTCGGACCGCACACCGCACAGACCTGCGCCCCACCACCGACTCCACAGATGTTCGGGCTCGTGCAGACGACGCACGACTCGCCCCCGAAGCCGCACGCGGCGCTCGTGTCGCCGTTCTGACAGACCCCATCGGCGTCGCAACAGCCGCTCGGGCACGTCGCGCCGGTGCACGTCCCGCAGACCGCGGACGTTCCACCGCCAGCCACGCACGTGCTCGGGCTCGTGCAAGTCACGCAAGCCTGACCTCCGTAGCCGCACGTGGTGTTGGATTCGCTGTCCTGGCAGTTGCCGAGCAGATCGCAACAGCCGTGCGGGCAGGTCGCTGCGCCGCACCCCGCATCGGCCCCAGGCGCCGCGTCAGTCGCGGCGTCGGACCCTTGGCTCGACCCCCCGTCCGCGGCAGTGCCGCTGTCACTGCCGGGCCCGGTGCCCGTGTCAGTCGCGCTGCCACTGTCATTCGCGTTGCCGCTGTCCTGCGACGAGCCGTCTTCGGGGACGGTCGCGTCGTTCTCTCCACTGCTCCCGTCCTCCCCCGATGCCGAATCGACGGTCGTCGCCCCGTCACTCGCCGCGTCGCTCACTTCGCCGCCGCCGTCTTCCCCCGAGGTCGAGTCGGAAGGGGCCGCTCCGTCGTTCTCTCCGCTGCTCCCATCCGCGGACTGCGCGTAGCCCCCCTCTTCTCCGGAGGCCGCGTCCTTGTCGAACGCGCCGCTGACGTCGCTCGTCCCGCCGCAACCGCCCCCCAGGATGGCGCCGAGCGCGAGCAGTGAGCAGACGGCAGCGAGGCTGCCGAGCAATCCTCTTCGCTTGAACGACATCCTTGGCAACTCCATCGAACGAGAGACCGCAGCGACGATCGGACAGTATTGTGCGTCTGGAAGCAACTGCTAGACCGACGCATGGGTTTCGAGCCTTTCGACGAGCATCTCGTCGTCCGGGAGCACAATCGTTGGCTCCTCGGTTTGTCCCTGGGCCCAGGGCTCGTCGCGCTCGGGCTCCTCGTCCTTTCCGCGCTGCGGCTCGCAAGCTCGGCGACCGTTCCGCCTCTGGTCATCGTGTCCGCGCTCGCGTCGCTGCTCGTGGTGCGACGAAACCCGGCACCTTCGCTCCATGAGGAGAGCGTCCGTCTCGAGCCGGATGTGCTCCGCGTCGGCAAGCGCGCGATCCCCCGCTCGAGCATCCGCGACGCTCAGCTGGTTCCGCTCGGAAACCACCAGCTCGTCGTCCGTATCTGGCGACCGCGGAGACTACCGACGGACTTCATCGTGCGCGACAAGGCCGAGGGGCAGCGGATGCTGCGCGCGCTCGGCTTCGACGTATCGCAGACCGTCACGAAGTTCCGGAGCTCCTCCCTCGTCCTCAGACACTGGGCATTTCGCTCGGGGCTCCTGTTCGTGGTCGTCCCCATCCTGTTCGCGCTCGTCGGAGGCTTTCTCCGGACGTCACCCGAGCTGTTCGCCCTCTTGGCGAAGGGGCTGACCGTCCTCGGCGCATCGACGTTGTTGGCGATGGCGATGCCGAGCCGTATCGCCGTGGGGGCCGACGGGATCCTCGTGACGTGGCTCGGGCTGAAGCAGTTTCATCCCATGTCGAAGATCCGCGACGCCGCGCGCTACATCGATGGGTTCGGGAACAACCAAGTCGTCGGCGTTTCGATCACGATGGAGGGGGGGCACGTGGTCCGCTTGCCGACGGGATCCGCGCGCTGGGACGACGACCGCGCATCGGCGCTCGTCGAGCGGATTCGTGAGGCCATGGACGCCCACGCGCGGGGACGCGTCGAGACCGCCGCCGCGCTCCTCGGCCGCCGCGAGCGTGGGGTGCGAGAGTGGATCCAGGAGCTTCGCGCGATCGGCGCCGGCGCAAACGCCGATCTCCGCACGGCGCCCGTGAACCCGGAGAACTTGTGGCGGATCGTCGAGAGCCATGGCGCGGAGCCAGAGGCCCGTGCGGCGGCGGCCGTCGCGCTCGGACCGCAACTGGACGACGAAGGGAGACAGCGGCTGCGCGTCGCCGTCGACGCCGTCGCGGACGAGCGGCTCCGCGTGGCGATCGACGCGGCCGCGAGCGCCGACGACGCGGCGCTCGAGGAGGCGCTTGGAGACGTGTCCGACGGAGGCGCCGCGGGCGAGGACGCCCGAGGACGCTAGCCAGCGTCCGCCCCCGCGTCGGCAGCGAAGCAGGCTCCATCGATGCAGACAGGCGTGCTCCCCGAGCACGGCGCCCCGAAGTCCTCGAACCCACCGGCGCCGGTGCAGATCTGCGGCCACTGCCCGTTGCATCCGAGCGTGCCGACCGAG
>JBKQKP010000382.1:0-6493 GCA_052147435.1 Polyangiaceae bacterium
TAGCCCCCCTGGTCGCACCCCACCGCAGCCAGGAGCGCCACCGCGAACCCCACCCCCCTGGCCCCCCGCCCCGCAGGCAGGGCGGGGGGAACGTGAACACGCGTGTGTCTTACACGCTCCCCCTTCCCTGCCTGCGGGGAAGGGGGCCGGGGGGAAAGGGTTGCGCGGGCGTCGAGGCAGGAGAATCCTGTTGGGCCCGCACGAAAGAGAGAGAGTTTTCGCATGCGCTTCGTCTACGTGATGGACCCGATGGAACGTATCCTCGCCGACAAGGATACGACCTTCGCGTTCCAACGCGCTGCCCAAGCGCGAGGTCACGTCGCTCTTCACTGTTTGCCCCGGGATTTGTTCCTCTCCGGGGGCGATGTGTGCGCCCGCGTCCGGGAAGTGACCGTCGGCGACGCCCCCCCCCACTTCGCCGCCGGCGCCGAGGCGGAGGTGCGCCTTGCCGACGTGGACGCCGTCTTCATCCGGAAGGACCCCCCGTTCGACATTCCGTACCTCTACGCCACGCTGATGCTCGAGCGCGCGCGGCATCGCACGGTGCTCTTCAACGACCCGCGCGGGCTTCGCGAGGCGAACGAGAAGCTCTACGGGCAGCACTTCGCGCGGCATATGCCCAAGACGCTGGTGTCCTCGAACAGGGCGCAGATCATGCTCTTCGTCGTCGAGGTCGGCGGGCGCGCCGTCATCAAGCCGCTCTACGGCGCGGGGGGCTCCGGCGTGATGCTCCTGCGGACGGACGACAAGAACGCGCCGGCGATCTGCGAGACGCTCACGCAAGACGGGCAGCAGCTTGCCATGGTGCAGGAGTACCTCCCGGCCGTGACGGCAGGCGACAAGCGCGTGCTGCTCCTCGACGGCGAGGTGCTCGGCGCGATCAACCGGATCGCCCACGGCTCGGACTTCCGGTCGAACATTCACGTCGGGGGGCGCGTCGAGCCGTGCGACGTGACCCCGGCGGAGCTCGCGATCATCGCCGACATCGCACCCAGGCTCTTGCAAGACGGGCTCTTCTTCGTCGGGCTCGACTTCATCGGCGGGAAGATCACCGAGATCAACGTCACCTCCCCCACCGGCATCCAGGAGCTGAGCAGACACAGGGGGGAGGACGTGGCGTTGCGCGTCGTCCGGTGGGTCGAGGGGCGCGCGCACGATCTCCGGCCATCGCTCCGAAGCATCCCGGTGCTATGAACCGGCTCCGTTGCCGCTGACGCTCCTCCTCCGCTCGTCGAACGCCTCGCAGGGCATTGCTGCTCTGACGTTCGACGGAGGGCGCGTCGTCATCGGGCGGGGCTCCGGGTGCGACGTGCGGCTCCCCGATCCGAGCGTGAGCCATCGGCACGCCACGGTGCGGGCCGTGGGGAGCGACTACGCGCTCGTGGACGAGAAGAGCTCGAACGGGACGTTCATCGGCGGGACGCGCCTCTCTCCGGGAACGCCGCGCCCGCTCAAGAACGGCGACCTCTTGCGCGTGGGGCGCGTGTGGCTCGAGGTCCGGATCGACCAGACGCCGGCGACGCGCGATCTCGCCGTGGCGACGCGCGATCTCGCGCTGGCGCTCGTGTCGCAAGCGATGCGCGCGCAAGGGCAGAACGCGGAGACGACGATTCACGTGGTCGAAGGGCGCGACGTCGGCGCGGCGCTCACGCTCGAGGACGAGGGGCGCGTGTACGTGATCGGGCGCGACGCGGAGTGCGACATGCCGCTCGCGGATACGGATGTTTCGCGCGCGCACGTCAACGTCGTGAGGCGCGGAGGGACCGTGCTCCTGCGGGACCAGGGGTCGAAGAACGGCGCGTGGCTCGGCGACGCGCGGCTCCCTCCGGACCGCGACGTGCCGTGGCGATCGGGGGTGCCGCTCGGTATGGGGGGGACGGTGATCGCGCTCGACGAGCCGGCGGCGTTGGCGCTCGCGGAGCTGGAGGCGGCGGAGGACGAGCCGATGGGGGCGGAGGATGTCCCTCTGCCGCCGGTTGGAGAGGGGATTGAACAGGAAGACGCGCAGGCGGGAAGTAGAGAGAATTTGGGTTTCGAGCCCCACTCTCCTCTGGGCTTCCCGTCTTCGCGTCTTCCTGTTCAACCCTCTCCCCGAAACGAGGAGAAAGCCTGGAGCTCCACCGACGTCGCCGTCGTCCTCACGGCGCTCGCCCTCCTCGCCCTCAGCATCGCGGGGCTCGCCTGGCTCTTGCACACCTGACGCGCGCGAGGGACGGTGGCGGGCATGGGGAACGGCACGAAGAGCAAGAAGGGGTGGGCGCTCGTCACGGGGGCATCGGCCGGGCTCGGGGTCGAGTTCGCGCGTCAGCTCGCGGCGCGCGGTCATGACGTCGTCGTCACCGCGCGCCGGCGCGACCGGCTCGAGGCGCTCGCTGCGGAGCTTCGCGCGAAGCACGGCGTCGAGGTGCTCGTCGTCGATTGCGATCTCGGCGCGACGACCGGCCCCGCGCGTGTCCTCGCCGCGCTCGACGAGAAAAATATCGTCCCCACGGTGCTCGTCAACAACGCGGGCTTCGGCGTGCAAGGGCTCGCCGTGGAGAAGCCCGTCGCGCGGCAGCTCGAGATGCTCGATCTCAACGTCCGCGCCCTCACCGAGCTCTCGCTGTCGCTCGGCGCGAAGATGGTCGCGCGCGGCTCCGGCGCGATCGTCAACGTCGGGTCTACGGGCGCCTTCCAGCCCGCGCCGCACGTCGCTGCGTACGCGGCGACGAAGGCGTACGTCCTGTCGTTCACGCAGGCCCTCGCGTGGGAGCTCGCGCCGCGCGGCGTGAAGGTGCTCGCGCTCTGCCCGGGGGCGACGAAGACCGAGTTCTTCGAAGCGGGTCAGGTGAACATCGAGCTCGTCGGCGCCATGTACATGAGCGCCGAGCGCTGCGTTCGCATCGGTCTCGCCGCGCTCGATCGCGGTCGGAGGGTCATCGTGACCGGCTGGCTGAACGCGATCGGCGCGTGGCTCGCGCGGGTGCTGCCGCAGTGGATCGTCGTGCCCGTCGCCGCGCGGTTCATGCGGCCCGCTGCGCGCCCCACGCTCCCCGAGGCGAGCTCGTAGGGCGCTTCTGGCGTCTACGCGGGTGCTTCTGGCGCTTACACGGGTGCTTCTGGCGTTTGCGCGGTCTCGCCTGCCGTCTACACGGTCTCGCCTGCCGTCTACACGGTCTCCTCTGCCGTTTACACGGTCTCCCCTGGCCCCGCGCCGGTCTCCCCTGCCGTTTACACCGTCTCCCCGGGCCCCGCGCCGGTCTCCCCGGGCGTCTACACCGTCTCCCCGCCCCTCGCGCCCGTCTCCCCTTATTCCCGCTTCGGCGTGCTCGCCATCGCCGGCAGCGTCTGCAGGTCCGCGTTCGGCCCCGGAGGCTTCGGCGCGGCCGGCGGTGGCGCGCGGCGGCTCGTGCCGGGGGGATACGCCGTGGGGAGCCCCGCGAGCGAGATCGCCGAGAGCATCTGCTCGAGCTCGAGCGCGCTCTTCGGACGCTCCTGCATTCGCTTCTTCAGACAGCGCATGACGACCGCGTCGAGCTCTTCGGGGATCGGCAGGTCGGGGCGCCGGACGCGCATCAGCGTGGGGACTTGCCGCTGGTGCAGATCGAGGAGCTCGCGGCGCGACTGCGCGCTGATCGGCAGCTCGCCGGTGAGCGCCTCGTACATCAAGACGCCGAGCGCGTAGATGTCCGTCCGCGCCTCGACGTTCGCGCCGATGCACTGCTCGGGGGCCATGTACTCCGGGGTCCCCAGCGTGTAGCCCGTCTGCGTGAGCGACTCGGCCGACGACAGCTTGCTCATCCCGAAGTCGAGCACCTTCGACATGCCGTCTTCGCAGAGGAAGATGTTCCCGGGCTTCAGATCGCGGTGCACGACGCCTTTCTTGTGGGCCGCGCCGAGCGCCTTGCAGACGCCGATGAAGACCGGGATCGCGAAGCCCGGCGCGAGGAGCCCGTCGCGCGCGAGCTTGTCGGCGAGCGCGCGGCCGATCAAGCGCTCCATCACGACGTAGATCGATCCGTCGGGCATCTGATCGAGATCGAACACGCGCACGACGTTCGGGTGCTCGATGTGCACCTGGATGTACGCCTCGCGACGCAGGCGCGCGATCTCGCCGCCGTCCTTTGCCGCCGCGCCGCGCAGCACTTTGACGGCGACCTCGTGCCCGAGCGTCACGTGCTCCGCGGCGTAGACGACGCCGATCCCGCCCGAGCCGATCTTCCGCCCGATGCGGTACTTCCCGCCGAGCACTGTTCCGGTGAGCTCGCCCGGCGTCGCCCCGAGATCGCCGCGCAGCTCGAGCCCGCGCTCGAGCGCCGCGATGCGATTTCTCTCGAACGATCGCGTCGCCTTGTCCTCGCGCGCGCGGTCCCACAAGTACCCCGCCCCCCCGCCGAGCGCGCCGCCGAGGATCGCGGCGATCGCTCCGGACAGCGGCCCACCCACGCCGCCGATCACGCCCCCCAGCGCGACGGCCGCCGCGGCAGCCCCCGCGACGGGGCCGGTCCGCTGCTTCGTCCCTTCCCACGTCACGCCGTACACGCACGCCTCGGCCCCCTTGGCGATGCACGCCTCGTGGGTGACCGTCGCGTCGGGGAGCCCCCAGATCGTCGGCAGGCTCGCGAGCTCCCCCTCGCGCGCGGCGCAGAGCAGCTCCTCCCCCTCTTTGTCATTTCGATCGACGCTCTCGTCCGCGTCCTCGCGGAGGCGGTACGTCATCTTCACCGCGAGCGGCTCGACCTTCTTCGCCGGCTCCGCCCCGCCGTCTTTCTTCCCCGGCTCTTCGAGCTCCCACGTCCCGATGCGCGTCACCTCGCGCGAGTTCGACGCGAGGAAGCGGTACGCGTCGATCGGCCGCTCCGCCACGCGAAGCATCCGCACGAGCGTCCCCAGCGCCTCGGGGCTCGACGTCCACTCGCCGCGCTTGCGGAGCGCCTCCGGCCCGAGAATCTCGGCGATCGCCTTCAGCGCGCGCTTCGCCGTCCCCACGCTGAGCCAGCCGGTCTCGTTGTCGACCGTGGACGGATCGATCCCCGCGTTCGTCAGGAGCTGCCGCGCGGCCCTCTCGCCTTTCTCGCTCCGGATGCGGAGCAAGTAAGTCTTGAGCAAGGACGCGCGAAGCTCCTCTTTGCCCCCTTGGCGTACGGAGCCTCGGGACATCGGCGGGGCGTCAGCCATGGACTCGAGAGCGTACGCAGCGGGGGGCGTTCTGAACAGGGGCGACGGCCGGTTGCGCGCCCTGCAGCTGTGGTATGGCCGAGTCGTGGTGGACCTCGCCAGCGTGGTGCGCGAGCTCGAAGGCGAGCTTCGGGAGCGAGGCGGTCGCACGCAGGCGCACCCCGTGGGAGAGCTCCTCGTCGCGGGGAAGCTCCCCGGCGCGGCGCTCGCCACGTTCGTTCTCGAGAGCGACCGGATCGCCCGGGCGGTCGTTTCGCAGCTGCGGGTCCCGCCGTTCATGTCCGGCGTCGCGATGGTCATCCACCCCGTCGCCGAGGTCGAAGCCCCCGTCCTCCTTGCCGATCTCATCATCGCCCCCACCGGCCGGGCGCGCGCCCTCCTCGACGCGGCAGGGCCGGGCATCCTGAACCCGACGTTCGCAGATGACTTCGGTATCCCGCTCGCGCACGTGGTCGACGGGTGCGAGGGGGTTCGCCGCTCCACGGTCCCCGCGTGGCTCGCGCCGCTCTCCGGCGGAGGGGGGGCGACGCTGCGAAGCGAGCGCGGCGAGGCGCATCGGCTGGCGGACGTCCTCGTTCGCTACGTGCACACGTATCTCAAGGGGCTCGAGGGGGCGCCGCGCAAGGACGACAAGGCTGCGGCACTCGGCAACGCGATCGCCGCGCGGACCGTTCGCGATCTCGTGCGAGCCAACGGCCCCGCGCGGCGCTGGCTCGCGCGCGCGTTCGGGGAGCGTGAGGCGGAGCGCTACTTGCGACTCTTCTGGCGCGAGGACGTGAAGGTCTGACGCGCGTCGCTTGGCGCGCTCACGGAACGGGCGTCACGCCGCCGCCGTCCTCCGCGCATCCCCCCCACTGAATCCACTCGCCCTCGGCCGTGCAATAGAACAGCCCATCGCACCCGTCCGTGCGGCACGAGTCGGGGCTGCACTGGACGAGGCCTACGGGGCAATCCGGCAGCTCCAGGTCGATGCACTGCGGCCCGCCGTTGGCGTTGGCGCCGGGGGGCAAGTTGAGGTCGATGCACGAGGAGGTGGCGCCCGAGTCCACCGCGCCGTCCGACGTCGCGTCCGTCGCCGCGTCGGAATTCGACGCCGCGGAGGTCTGGCAGTTGGCGATGTTGAAGCTGGAACACGTGAACGCGAGCACCCACTCTCCGTTGGTGCAGTTGTACCCAGCGGCGCAGCATGGGTCGCTGCACTCCTGCGCGGCCGGGTCGACGGGGCAGCCGTTCGTGGGGATCTCCTTGCTGCAGGTCACGGCCTGGTAGCCCCCCTGGTCGCACCCCACCGCAGCCAGGAGCGCCACCGCGAACCCCACCCCCCTGGCCCCCCGCC
>JBKQKP010000383.1:0-82639 GCA_052147435.1 Polyangiaceae bacterium
GCTGCGACGAGTCGGGCGTATAGATGTTCGCCTGCCCGCTGATGTCGATCGTCCCTGTCGTCGACGAGCTGAACGCCGCACCACCGCCTATCTGGAGCCACGGGAACGGGCTCACCGCCAGGTTTGCCGCCAGGTAGAAGAGCTGGTTTCGGTTGTCGTAGATCTCCCAGCGGGGCTGGTCTTGCGGGAGCGCCTCCACGAGCGCGAGGCGATCGTCCGGCAGAAACACGCCGAAGCCGAACGCGAACGGAATCCCGGCGAGCGTCCCCGGCGCGACGATTCCGGCGACGATGCCGCGAATCGGGTCGACGCCGCTACTGAGACCGTTGATGTAGAGGTTTTGATCGACGTTCACGTACCCGACCGAGATCTCCATTCGACGCGCGAGCGCGAGTCCGGCCGGGTTGTAGTAGTTCGCGCTGAAGTCCTGCGTATCCGCCGCGGTCGCTCCACCCATCGCCGTGGCGCGTGAGCCAAAGCCAAATGAGTCGAGCGGATTCGCGCGCGCGAGCGGGGACGCGAGGATCGCCGACGAGGCGAGGGCCATGGCGACGAGGCGGCGCATCTAGAACGCCACCCCCGCGAGAAGCCCCGCCGCGAAGACCGTACCGCTCACCTTTCCGATGCTGTCGACCGAGGCGACGCCCGGAAGGGAGGCATTCGACGCGTCCGACTCGATCGTCCGCGGCATGAGAACGTGCGCCTGTCCGAAGAGGTCGAGCGTGATCGGGGGGAGCGGGTTGCGCAGAGTCACCCCGTAGCCGAGGGTGATCGCGAGCCTGTCTGCATCGAAGTACCGGGTCGGGACGGCGATGGCCTGCTGCGAGACCGGGTCGAACGCCTGCGACGACGGGAGCTTCGACGGGAGCGGAGACGGCTCGTAGAAAGCACCAGCCCGCACGTGCACGCTCAGAGACCGCTGTGCCCGCAGCGTGTACTCGACGCCGACGCGCGGGACGATCGTGTTCGAGTACGTGATCGAGGGGGGAGTCAGCGATCCGCAGCTCGGATCGCTCGCCGGGCACGGCACCGTCGCCTCCAGGATCCCGGGGTACTGGCTCCACCATTTGTACGTAACGCCAGCGGCAAAGAGGAACGGCCCCTGGCTCCGCGCGATCTCGAAGCTCACTTGCTCCGGGTCGTATTGCGCGAGGCCCGCGATCGTGAGCACGGGGAGGTTCAAGGACGAAAGCTTCGTCGCGTCGATCGCCACGTCGAAGTTCGCGGCGAGCGCGCCGCGGTAGCTGGCGCCGATCCGCGTCGTCTCGTGGTCCTTGAGGGGGACGTCGAAGGAGAGACCGAACGTCGGCGCGTACGTCGCGACGAGCTGCTCCTGGACGTTCGACGTGACCCGCCCCGTGGCGTCGGTGGCGACGACCGCGCTCCCGTCGAGCTCCGCGAGCGCTGCGAACCCCGCCCCGAGCCGGATGCCCCACCCGAAGTCGATCCCGATCCCCGCCCGAACGGAGACCGACTGCGCGCGGTCCGGGAGGAGGGGGAACTGCGCCTGCTCCGGGTAGGGGATGTCCCCCCGGACGACGACGTTGGTCGGGGTCGAGAGCGCGAGCGCGGTGCCGATGCGATTCTTCAGCACCCCACCGAGCGGGAGCGGAACGTCGACGCCGATGATGATCTCGCGCATCGAGTCGTAGGGGACCTCTCCCGGCAGGCCCGCGCCGTCGGCGTGGAGGTTGAAGGTCGCCGCCGCGAAGCCGAGCGTGAGCTTGAGGTCGCGAATACGCGAGAGCAGCGCCGGGTTCGTGTACGCCGCCTCGAAGCCGTCGGAGTGGGCCACGCCGGTCCCCCCCATCGCGGGCGAGCGGGTGCCGTACCCGAAGATGTCCTCCGGAGAGGCGGACGCCGGGACAGCCGAGAGAATGGCGATGAAGAGCGCGGCCGTGGCCGCGAGAAGACGCATGCGAGGGGGCGAGTGTCGCAAACTCGCCACCGAGCAGGGCACTAAATCGTCACGCGCCGGCCGCCCCAGCGAGCTGCCCGCAGGCCGCGGCGACGTCCCCCCCCCCGCTGTAGCGGAAGTGCGTCGAGAGGCCATGAGCCGCCATGACGTCCCGGAACCGACCGAACGCCTCGGCGGAGGACCGCACGAAGGGGTCACCCTCCCCGATCGGGTTGTACGGGATCACGCTCACCCTCGGCCGCACCCCCGCACGCTCCGCGAACGATCGCGCCTTCTCGGCGAGCGCGCGCGCGTCCTCGGGGGAGTCATTCACCCCTGCGAGCGGCGTCACGGCCCACATCGGGGCGAGCCCCGTCGCGCGCGCGTGGACCACGGCCGCGTCGAGCACCTCGTCGAGCGAGTGCGCGCGGTCGATCGGCATCAAGCTCCGCCGGACTTCGCTCCGCGCGCTCCCGATCGAGATGCCGAGGCGGACGCGCGGAGCTTCCTTGGCCAACCGGAGGATGCCGCTCGGGAGCCCCGAGGTGCAGACGGTCATCGCGCGCGCGTCGATCGCCAGCGCGCTCGGCTCGCACATGACGGCGATCGCCTCGAGGACGCGATCGAGGTTCGCCATCGGCTCCCCCATCCCCTGAAAGACGACCCCATGCACGCGACCGAGCCGCCCTGCGCTCAGCCCCCGCCGCACCACGCGAACCTGCTCGACGATCTCCCACGTCTCGAGGTTCCGCTTCAGCCCCAAGCGCCCCGTCGCGCAGAAAGCGCACGCCAGCGCGCACCCCGCCTGCGAGCTCACGCACACGGAGAAGCGCCCCTCGCGCTCCAGCGGAATGCGGACGGTCTCGACGACGTCGCCGCCTGTCTCGAGCACGTACTTCACGAACGGGTCCACGGCGCTGGCTTGCTCGCCGACGACGCGTACCGTCGGCACCACCCCGCGCGCGCGAGCGGCCTCGAGCGTCCCCCGGCGGACGCCCGCCGTCGGCGCGAGCGGCTTGTCGCGCTGGACCGCGCTCACGATCTTGCGCGCCTCGCCGATCTCGCAGCCGAGCTCGCGCGCGAGTGCCTCCGGGGTGATCGCCTGGAGGGCGATCGCGCCTTTGGGGACGGAGGGCTCGGCGGGCGCGGGCATGTGGGGGGGCTCGTTTACCCCACCCCCCGAGCTCGTGCCACGATCACTTGGGCGACGGCGCCGAGCAGAACCCGTTGATGCACTGGTAACCCGCCGAGACCCCGCAGCAGTCCGCCGACGTCGTGCACTTCTCGTTCGCCTGCGAGCACCCCGTGGGCGCGACGACGCAGGAGAACGCGATCCCACCGTCGTCCTCGGTCTGCTGGCGGCAGAAGCCGGTGCAGCACTGATCTCCCGTGCTGCACGTGGTGCCAGTCTGGAGGCACGGGTCGAGCGCCCAGAACGCACGCATGTTCCCCGCCGTGACCTCCTGCCCGTCGAGGTAGAACGCGGGGTGGGTCACGTCGGCGGCGGCCGTCACGGGGGGCGTCTCTCCGCCGTTCGCGGCGATGCTGATCGCGGCGACCCAGAGCTTCTTCCGCGGGCTCGGCTCCCCGCCGGTCCCCACATACGGATCGCCGTTGACGATGTTTCCGTAGTTGCGGCGCGACGTGAAGACGACCCAGTAGTACCCCCCCGCCGCGACCGGGAGGATCGTCGGCTCGAAGTTGAGGTTCGGATCGTCCGGGAACGGCAGGTACACCTTCCCGGCGATGAGCCCGTTCAGCTGGTCCGCTGTCGCGATCGTCTTCGACGGGATGTGCGCGATGTAGATGTTCGACGTCGGCTGCGGCGGCGTGGGAGGGCTGTCGGACATCGAGTCGTACTCGTCGCTCGTGCCGCCGGCGAAGAACAGGTAGAGGTCGTCCGGCGTGAACGTGGGCCAGCCGGCGTAGAGCGTCGAGGGGACCGTGGCGACGTCGCGCAGGTTCGAGAACGTGTTCGTCGTGTTGTCGAAGTCCATGACGGCGATCGTGTGACCGAGCCCCGTGTCGTAGTGGGTGAATGCCACCTCCTTCCCGTCGGGAGAGAACGCCGGCATCATCATGTTCAGCGGGCCACCACCGACGCCCCCGTCGTCGAGGCCGGGCGCGGGGATCTGTGCGCCGGTCCTCGGATTGAACAGCGCGCTCGGGACGTCGGTGGTCGGGTTGCCGAGCCCGCGGACGTCGGGGGCCCAGGCGACGCCGCCGGTCCAGGGGACCGCGCCGTAGCGGAGGAACTTGGTGCCGTCGGGGTAGAAAGCCCCGAAATCCCACGTGCGATTGGGCTCCGTGATGATCAGCGCGCCGTTCGACGTGAGATCGTAGACGCCGTCGGTCGGCGGTGCGCTGGCGTCGTACTCGCCGCTCACGAGCTCGTTCGCCGCCTCCATGATCGTCCCGTTCGCGCTGACGGCGTGGCACACGTGACACTCGCCATCGACGTTCGTCGGGATGACGACGGTGGGCGCCGCCTCGCCGGGCCGGAGCTTGAGGACCGCCCCCGTGTTGTTGGCGACCGCCGAGTTGTACGAGTTGTAATAGATCGACCCTGCGAGGCTCCCTTGGGCGATCGTCCAGCTCTCTGTGATCGGCCCGCTCACGACGCCCGCCGAGCTCTTCGTCACCTGCACTTGGACGGAAGCCGACCCCCCCGCGCTCCCCGTGATCGCATTCCATGCGACCGCGGAGAACTGGACGCGCCCCGGCGTCGAGGCTCCGTAGAACCCCGTGTAGCTGAGACCGGGGAAGGTCACCTGGACCATCGCTGCATCGAAGCCAGTGCCGCCGAACTGCATCGTCGGAGCCGGAACGTCGCGCGGAAAGATCGTCGTGTCGTACGGGTAGAGCCACGCGAACGCCGGATCCGCGCCGCCGTCGGGGGACTCTCCCGCCTGAAGCGACCCCTGCAGCCCTGCGTTCACGTTGCCGGGGTTCTCGACGATCGTGAGATCGATCGTGAGGTTCGTCGTCGCCGTCTGTCCCGCCGCCGTCGCGGTAACCGGGACCAAGCCGCCGATGAGGCCGGACGCCGTGAAGAGCCCGTTCGAGTCGATCGACCCGACCCCCGCGGCGCCGATCGACCACAGGGCGGGCGTCGACGTGGTCCCGAGGAGCGCCGTGAACTGGAGCGTCACCCCCGCCGCGTTCACGGCGAGCGTGGGGTTCGACGGCTGAATGACGAGCTGCGTAGGGCCGCTGTCCCCTACCCCGAGGACGAAGCTCCCGCCGTCCCCCGCCGCGTCGGTCGCGTTCGAGCCGCCGGGCTTCGTCGCGCCGTTCGGGGAAGAGCTCCCGCACGCGGTGCCGATGCATGCCCCGGCGACCAGAACGCTCACAAGGGCGAAGCCCCAAGGCTTTCTCATGACGCTCATGGTGGCAGGACCTCCAGGCCGAAGCCTGGCACGCCCGGGGGTCCCGGCGCCAGTCGGTCTCAGCTCCTACCTCGGCGCCTTCCTACCTGCTAGGTTCACGGCGTGTTCGGCTTCAGCTTCGGCGAGCTCGTCGTCCTCGTCATCGTGGCCGTCGTCGTGATCGGCCCGAAGGACATGCCGAAGGTCCTGCGCAAGATGGGACAGTGGGCGGGGAAGCTCCGCCGCATGGCGTCCGACATCCGCCAGCAGAGCGGGATCGACGACGTCTTGCGTGGCGAGGGGATCGCCCAAGACATCGCCGAGATCCGGAAGCTCGCGCGCGGCGAGATGGACAACGTGACCCGCGCCGCCAAGATCGGAGCCGTCAGCGCGCTGGCCGATCCGTACACGACGTCGGTCGGGAACCACCAGGACGAGATCATCGTCCAGCGCGAGCGCGAGTACCCCCGGGAAGGGGCCGACAGCTACGGGGCGCTCCTCGATACCGCGCTCGTGTACGCGAACGCGAACGCCCTCCCCGCCTCCCCGCTCGCGCGCGACCCGCTCTACCGCACGGGCGATCCCGACGGCGTGATCCCGCAAGACGAGCCAGCTCATGCCGCTGTCGAAGCGCACGAAACGCCTCCGAGTGAGACGGAGCATCCTCCGCACGACGCATGACCACCGCGGCCCAGGATCCCCAGTCGCCGGAGGCTCCCGAGACAGACGTCAAGATGACGATCTGGGAGCACCTCGACGAGCTCCGCAAGCGGATCGTCCGCGCCGCCATCGCGACGGGGATCGGCTTCGGCTTCTGCTGGTACGCGCGGAGGGAGCTCTTTGCGTGGCTCATCCACCCGTACGAGAAGGCGTGGGCCCAGCATCACTTCCCCGGCCCCCCCGAGTTCCAGACGCTCGGCCCCGCCGACGCGTTCATCGGCTACCTGCAGCTCTCGCTCGTGGGGGCGGTCGTCATCGCGATCCCGGTCATCTTCTACCAGCTCTGGGCGTTCATCTCGCCGGGGCTGTATGCGCGCGAGAAGCGCCTCATCTATCCGTTCGTCATCTTCTCGAGCTCGCTCTTCCTCTCCGGCGTCGCGTTCGCGTACTACGTCGCGTTCCCGTTCACGTTCAATTACTTCTTCTCGCTCCTCGGGCAGGTCGACGACGCGGGGACCGTCCTCACGCAGCGGCCGACGCTCGGGTTCTATCTCGACTTCTCGACGGACATGCTCCTCGCGTTCGGAGCCGTCTTCGAGCTGCCGCTCTTCATCTCGTTCCTCGTCCTGGCCGGCATCGTCACGCCGAAGCAGCTCCTCAAGTTCAGCCGCTGGGCGATCCTCGGGGCGTTCGCGCTGGGGGCGGTGGTGACGCCGGGGCCCGAGGTGTCGAGCCAGATCGCGGTGAGCGGGGCGCTCATCGGGCTCTACTTCCTGTCGATCGGGATCGCGTTCATCCTGCGCCCGGGGGGGCTCGCGAGAGGACAGAACAAGGACGACAAGGACGGCAAGGACGCCAACGCGAAAGAGCCGGCAGCGAAGGGGTAGTGCGTGACGCGCGCGATCCTCCGCTTCACCGAGAGCGATCCCCGCGTCCGGTGCTGGAACGACGCGCCGGTGCGGGCGGGGGCGCAGTACGTCCTTTACTGGTGCCAGGCGTACCGCCGCGCGCGCGACAACGCCGCGCTCGCCTACGCGATCGAGCGCGCCAACGAGCTGGGCCTCCCCTGCGTGTTCTACGAGTCGATCCGGCCGGACTACCCCCACGCGAGCGATCGCTTCCACACGTTCGCCCTCGAGTGTGCACGGGACAACGCGCGTGACTGCGCGGCGCGCGGGGTCGCCTACGCGTTCTTCCTCCCTCGAACGAGGGACGAGGCGCGCGGCGTGGTCGGCAAGCTCGCGGCGCGAGCGGCGCTCGTCGTGTCGGACGAGCACCCGGGGTTCCTCTTCCCGGCACAGAACGCCGCGGCCGCGAAGGGGGCCGGATGCGCGTTCGTGACGATCGATGATGCCGCTGGAGTGCCGATGGCGCTCTTCCCGAAGGAAGAGACCGCCGCGCGCACGCTCCGGCCGAAGCTCCTCAAGCTGCGCGACGCGTGGGCGCTTCGCCCCCTGCACGAGCCCGAGCCGCGCGTCGCCCCCCCCGCACGCCTCCCCCTCCCCTTCGACCCCGTCGATCTCGCGCGCGCCGACCTGGGGGACCTCGTCGCGCGATGCGCGATCGATCACACCGTCCCCGCGGTGATCGAGTCTCCCGGCGGCGCGCGCGAGGCCGACGCCCGCCTCGATCGCTTCGTGAACAAGAGGCTCACCGCGTACGCGATCGATCGCAACGATCCGAGCCGCGACGGGACGACGAACCTCTCCCCGTACCTCCACTGGGGAGCGATCTCGGCGAGGGGGGTCGCGATCGCCGTGAGAGACGCGGCGATCGACAGGAACGCGACCGAGTCGGGCGATGCGCTCCTCGAGCAGCTCCTGGTGCGGCGCGGGCTCGCGTTCAACTTCGCCGCGCGAAGTGCCAGCGCGACGAGCTACGAGTCTCTCCCCGCCTGGGCCCGCGCGACCCTCGCCGCGCACGCCCGCGACAAACGCCCCGCGCTCGTCTCCCCCGAGGACCTCGAAGCGGCGCGCTCCCCCGACGCGCTCTGGAACGCGGCGCAGTCCGAGCTCGTCACGCGCGGGACGATCCAGGGGTACGCGCGCATGCTCTGGGGGAAGCTGGTCCTCACGTGGACCGAGCGCCCCGCGGACGCCCACGCGCTCCTCGTGCGGCTGAACGACCGCTACGCCCTCGACGGGAGGGATCCCGACGGATGGGCGAACATCGGCTGGTGCTTCGGCCTTCACGACAGGCCGTGGCCCGAGCGGCCGATCTTCGGGAACGTGAGGGCGATGACGTCGCGATCCGCGCGGTCGAAGCTCCCGTTCGAGGACTACATCGCGCGGTACGGGACCGGCGCGAGCGCCTACGACTCGACCTGAGGCGGCTCGGGACGAACCCCTTCGGGGAGCGGGACCGGAATGCGGCGCACGTCGAGCCACAGCCCCTCGATGTCGTAGAGGCTCCGGGCGTCGTCCTGGAAGACGTGAACGACGACGTCGCCGTAGTCCATCAGGATCCAGCTCGCCTCCTGCGTCCCCTCGACGGAGATCGGCCGCCGGTTCTTCTTCCGGAGCGCGTCCTCGATCCCCTGCGCGAGCGCGGCCACCTGCCGGTCGCTCCGCCCCGTCATGAGGACCAGAAAGTCGGCGTAATCGACCTTCCCCGCCACATCGAGGATCTCGAGGCCGACCGCCTTCTTGTCGATCGCCGCGACGGCGATGAGGATGGCGAGCGCGCGGGCGTCGTCGCTCGCCACGGACGAGGAGGTGGAGGGCTCGGCGTGCGGACGTGCCTTTCGCGTGCGCGGGCCGATCGAGACCTTGGGGGTCGGTGGCCGCTTCGGACGGTGCTCGTCCGGACGCCGCGGCGAGCCCGCAGACGGGCCGTCGTGGTGTGGACGGGGGCGCGATGGTCGCGGCCGCCCCGGCAACGGCGCATCCGCGCTCCGCGCGGCGCGGTCTACACGTGGCGCGTCATGCGACGAGCGGATCCTCGGCCGCTCTCCCCCGCCGCCGCCTCCCCCTTTGCCGCCGCCCCCTGCTCCCGCACGCTTCGTGGTCGCCAATCGCGTAGTTCTCCTCCCCCGAACGATCCCAGCTTGCCCCCCGCCCCGTCAACCGCCCGTTTGCCGGACTTGTCCTTTGCCGTCCACGATCCACTTCATCGTCGTGAGCGATTCGAGCCCCATCGGACCGCGCCAGTGCAGGCGGCTCGTCGCGATCCCGAGCTCGGCCCCCAGGCCGAGCTCCCCCCCGTCGTGGAAGCGCGTGGACGCGTTCACGACGACGCAGGCCGCGTCGACCTCGCTCCGCCATCGCGCCGCGTGGCGTTCGTCCGAGGTGCAGATGGCTTCCGTGTGACTCGAGCCGTAGCGGGCGACGTGCGCGAGCGCGCCGTCGAGCCCGTCGACCACCCGCACCGCGAGGATCGGCGCGAGGAACTCCTGCCCCCAGTCGTCGTCGGTCGCGGGCTTCGCCTCCGGCACGAGCGCGCGCGTCCGCTCGCATCCCCGGAGCTCGCAACCTTTCGCAATGAGCGCCCGCGCGACCGGGGGGAGGAGCCGCGCGGCGTCCTTCGCGTCGACGAGCAGGCACTCGAGCGCGTTGCACACGCCGGGGCGCGAGAGCTTCGCGTCGACCGCGAGCCGCGTGGCCATCTCGACGTCCGCCCCCGCGTCCAAGAAAAGGTGGCAGACGCCCTTGTAGTGCTGCACGACCGGGATGCGCGCGTTGTCCGTCACGAAGTGGATGAGCGCCTCTCCGCCGCGCGGAATGGCGAGATCGATCCCCGTGCATTGCACGATCGCGCGGACGCCGTCTCGCTCGGTGAAGGGGACCACCTGAACCGCGTCGGCCGGGAGCCCGGCGTCCGTGAGCGCGCGCGCGATCACCGCCGCGAGCGCACCGTTCGACGCGCTCGCTTCGGAGCCGCCGCGCAGGATGACCGCGTTCCCCGCCTTGAGGGCGAGGGCGCTCGCTTCTACGGTCACGTTGGGGCGCGCCTCGTAGATCATCGCGAGGACGCCGATCGGCACGCGGACGCGCGACACGCGGATCCCGCTCGGGCGCTCCGTCCGGGCGATCACCTCCCCCACGGGATCCGGGAGCGCCGCGATCTCCTCGACGCTCGCCGCCATCGCGTCGATGCCTTTCGCATCGAGGGTGAGTCGGTCGACCATCGCCGGGCTCGTCCCCCGCGCGCGCGCCCCCTCCACGTCGCGCCCGTTCGCCGACACGAGCTCCGCGCGCGACGCGCGAAGGCCCGCGGCGATCGCGTGGAGCGCGGCGTCCTTTCGCTCGCGCGGGAGCGGCGCGAGAAGGCGCGCGGCGACCCGTGCGCGCGCCGCCATCGCCGCGACGCGCGCGTCGAGTTCGCCTCCGTCCATCATGCCAATCGTCTACTCCGAAGGCCGTGTGCGCGCTATCCTTGCCGCCAGATGCCGGCCCGTCTCGCGTTTGCGTTTGCCGCGCCTGCCTCTCGCGTCGCGCGCGTCGTCGCCGTCACGATCCTCGCCTCGAGCCTCGCGTACGCGGACCCCCCGAAGCTGACGCCCGAACAGACGCTCGCCGCGCAGCAGGCTCACCAGCACGCGGCGAGGGCGCACGAGCTTTACCAGCAGGGGTCCTACCACGAGGCGATCACCGAGCTCGAGACCGCCCTGAAGCTGGATCCAAATGGGAAGGACCTCGTCTTCAACCTCGGCGTCGTGCACGAGAAGCTCGGGGACATCGAGGACGCCCTGCGGTACTTCCAGCGCTACGAGGGGATGGACCTCGACGCGCAGGAGCGGGCGAAGGCGGACACGTACCTCAAACGCCTGCAAGGGGCCCGCAAAGAGGTCGAGAAGCCGCCGGAGCCGATCCCCGTGCCCGTCGTCGTCCCCCCTGTCCAGCTGCCGCCGGAGCACTACGGGCGCTTCGATTGGCTCACGGCGAGCGCGGCCGTCATCGGCGTGGCGGGGCTGGCGATGGGGACCGCGTACGGCGTGAAGGCGCTCGCCGACCGCCCCAGCGGGACGACGACGACCGACACGGACGGGTACAACCAGTACGAAAACAGCGAAGCCACGGCCCACCGGGAGGCCGTCACCGCGGACGTCTGCTTCATCGCCGGGGCCGCGGGCGTCGCCGGCGCGGTCGTACTTTTCTTCGCTCGCACGCGCCCTTCCGCGTCTCCGAAGGCCGGATCGGCGGGCTCGGCGCCACCCCCCGTCGTACTCTCTGGTACGCCACTGCGCGGCGGCGGCGCCCTCCTCCTCGAGGCTCGGTTCTGATGACTCCCGCTTCTCGCCCCCCGCTCTCCGGCCCCTCGCTCGCGCTCGGCGCGCTCGCGTGCGCCGCGCTGGCGGCCATGCTGGCAGCGGTCGGGTGCGAAGCGATCGTGCCGGCGAGCGCGGCGACGCCGTCGTGCACGATGACGCCGTACGTGGACCCGGGGAACGGGACCTGCCCGGCGGGGATGTACTGCGAAGGGGCCGGCTGCAAGGCGTGCGAGTCGAAAGACTTCTGCGACGGCTACGACAACGACTGCGACGGGATCATCGACGACGGCCCGTACAGCGACAAGGACGGCGACGGGTTCACGAACTGCGGGAAGGTGGACCCGAACAAGGGGCTCATCGACGTCGACTGCAGGGACGACGACGCGAAGGTCTACCCAGGCGCCGACGAGATTTGCAACGGCATCGACGACAACTGCGACGGGATCATCGACAACCCGACCGGCCCCTACGCCGTCTGCCCGCCGGGCGAGACGTGCGTGCCGCAGACCGGGCTGTGCATCTCGAACACCGCCGCGTGCGTCACCTGCGCAGCGTCTCCCAGCACGCCGGGGTGTTGCGCGGCGCCCAACGTCTGCGACCCGGGGACGCAAGAGTGCGTTCCCCCGGGGACGCAGGACGCGGGGACGACGTGCTCGGGGAACCTCGCGTGCACGACCGGGATCTGCAGCGACGGCGCGGAGCTCGGGCCGAACGCCCCCGCGGGGACCGCGGCTTCGTGCACGACGCCTTGCTGCACGTCAGCCGACTGCGATCGCGGCTCGGTGTGCTGGGGGGGAGGAACCGGCGGGAACTACTGCATCTCGGCGACCGCTGCGGGGAGGACGACCGGGACGGGGCTGCCCGGCGCGACGTGCGGGACCGGGAGCGAGTGCTATTCCGGCGTGTGCACCGCGAGCAAATGCGAGGACACGTGCTGCACGAACACGAACTGCACGAACGGGACGACGTGCGCGGTCACGACGCTCGCCGGCGCGACGACGCTCGCGTGCACGACCGCCGGCGCGACCACGCCGAACAACACGTGCAGCGCTAGCTCGGCGTGCGCGTCGGACTACTGCGCGACCTACTGCTACAACGAGAGCTGCAGCGACAACGTCCAGCTCTGCGCGCAGCCCTGCTGCAGCTCGAACCAGTGCGGCTCGTACGAGGGGAACCAGTTCGTCTGCAACGACGATTACTTCCCGGCGCTCACGGCGTCGTCGACAGGGACGCCGCCGGCGGGGACCCCCGTCGTCCCCGTGTGCGACGCCGTTCAACAGACGAAGACGGTTGGCGGCCCTCCCCCGACGGGACAGGTCGGCGCCACGTGCACCAGCATCACCGACTGCTACAGCAACCTCTGCACGGCCACGGGAACGACCCCCGGCTACTGCACCGACGTGTGCTGCGTGGACTCCGACTGCAATGCGGCCGGGTACGTCTGCCGCCCCACGCCGACCGCGACCGGCACCAACCTGCGCTGCGTGCCGAATCCCTAGTACGTCTAGTATGGGGTGATGTCCGCTCGTTATCGCGCCGTGTTCCGCTGCTTCGCGGGGTGCTCCGGAGAGTGGGCGCTGACGACGCCCATGTACCGCTGCCCCACCTGCGACGGCCTGCTCGCCGTCGCGCACGATCTCGACGCGCTCCGCGACCGCAGCGCCGCGGCGTGGATGAAGCTCTTCGACGAGCGCTACATGCGCACGTCGTGGCCGTACGGATCGGGCGTGTGGGGGAAGCGCGAGTGGGTCGCCCCCGACGTGAAGGACGACGCGATCGTCTCGACCAGCGAGGGGGGGACGAACCTCTTCTGGGCCGAGCGGCTCGGGCGCGAGATCGGGATGAAGGACCTGTGGATCAAGCAGTGCGGCAACGCGCACTCGGGTTCGTTCAAGGACCTCGGCATGACGGTGCTCGTGAGCGTCGTGCGCCAGGGGATCGCGGAGGGGGCGATCAAGTCGCGCGTGATCGCGTGCGCCAGTACCGGCGATACGTCGGCGTCGCTCGCGGCGTACGGGGCGGCGGCTGGGCTGCCTGTGGCGGTGCTCTTGCCGAGGGGGCTCGTGTCTACGGCGCAGCTGGTGCAGCCGATCGCGCACGGGGCGACGGTGCTCGCGCTCGAGACCGACTTCGACGGGTGCATGGCGATCGTCAAAGAGCTGGCGAAGCGGGACCTCGTGTACCTCGCGAACTCGATGAACCCGCTCCGCATCGAAGGGCAGAAGACCGTCGCGATCGAGATCGCGCAGCAGTTCGACTGGGAGGTGCCCGACTGGGTCGTCCTGCCGAGCGGGAACCTAGGGAACGCCGCGGCGCTCTACGCGGGGTTTCGCATGATGAAGGAGCTCGGGCTCATCGCGCGCCTCCCGCGCTTGTGCGTCGCGCAGGCCGCGAACGCCGATCCGATGTACCGCGCGTTCGTCGCGGGGAAAGACGTCGTCGAGGCCGTCGCCGCGACGAAGACCAACGCGAGCGCGATCCAGATCGGCAACCCGGTGAGCGCGCCGCGCGCGATGGCGGCGCTGAAGGCGATGAACGGCGTCGTCGAGGAAGCGACCGAGGACGAGCTCGCCGACGCGTGCGCGCGGGCCGACCGCACGGGCCTGTACACGTGCCCTCACACGGGGGTGGCGCTCGCGTGCCTGTTCAAGCTCCGCGCGCGCGGCGTCATCGGCGACAACGACCGCGTCGTGGTCATCTCGACGGCGAACGGGCTCAAGTTCACCGAGTTCAAGCTCGGGTACCACGAGCGGACGCTGGCGGGGGTCGACGCGCGGAGGGCGGGGACGCCGGTGGTGCTGCCGGCGGATGTGGAGAAGGTCGCCGCGGCGATCGCGGCGATGTAGAGAGAGAAGGAACAGGGAGGGCGGAAGCGGGATCACCCCCCGTCGTCCGAAGCGTCCTCCGAGCTCGTATCGGGCGAGTTCGTATCCGCCACGTTCGTGTCCGCGACGTTGGTGTCCGCGACGCTCGAGTCCACCACGGTCCCGGTGTCCTTCGTGGTCGAGTCGGCGACGCTGGCGTCCTGCCCGGAGTCGGACTGGGTGGCGTCGAACCCGCTGTCCACGCCGGGGGCGCTCGTGTCGGTCCCCGTGTCTTCCGGGGCGGCCGCGTCGAAGTTCGCGTCGAAGGCGGCGTCTACCCCCCCCTCCGAGGGGATCAAGCTCCGGTCGAAGTTCGCGATGATTTCGCACCCGTTGGCCGCTGCAGCGAGCGTGAGGGCGAGCCCCACCGCGATCCATGCCCGTATCTGTCGCTTCGGTGTCATGCGGGGGCGAGCCTAGCAGGATTCGCGCGCGATTCGGCGTCGTGTGTGTGGTTGTGGCTTGCGCCTGCGGCGACACGGTCGGTAGAACCGTCACACCCATGACCAACACGACCTCCCCGACGCCCTCCGCCTC
This sequence comes from Polyangiaceae bacterium, assembly GCA_052147435.1. GTDB lineage: Bacteria > Myxococcota_A > Polyangia > Polyangiales > Polyangiaceae > JBKQKP01. Next base: position 14,536 of record JBKQKP010000383.1, read on the forward strand.
CGTCAAGCACTCCAAGGCGCGACGCACGCGCGCGGCCGATGCGGACGTCGAGCGCGCAAAGCTGACGCTCGCCGCGCTCCCGCCGCTTCTGGCCGGCATCGCGACGAAGGACAAGAACGCGGCGAAGGTGCGGATCGACAAGGCGTGGGTCACGCAGTACGCCAACGTCATCGCGGCGACGGAGCAAGCGGAGGGGGGACGCACCGTCGCGACGGTCGCTCAGAAAGCGGCGACGTCCACGGAACGCGAGACCGCCGACGACCTCGCCGTGATCCTCATCGACGTGCGCGAGCTCGTCGCCACGCACAACCCCGACGACCTCGCGGCGCAGCAGGCCTACGGGCGCGGCGAGAAGATCGATCCGCGCCGCACGAGCGCGACGATCGCGGTCGCGCAGGGGTTCCTGCAGGCGTGGAGCGGCAAGTGGAAGGAGCCCGCCACGGACGCCGGCGTCACGCAGGCGACGATGGATCAGATCGAGACGCTGATGAACGAGCTCTCGGCTGCCAACGTGGGGCAGCACGACGTCATGACGACGAACGCTGACAGCACGGTCGAACGCGAGGCGGCGCTGTCGGTCCTTCGCGAGATGAACGCGTTCGCGGCGCGCGTGGTCGCGAACGTGTTCGGCAAGAGCTCCAGCCAGGCGGCGTCGCTCTCCGATCCGCGGCCGCTCACGAACCGCGGCGCCGCGCGCAAGGCGGCGACGAAGGCGAAGCACGCGGCCGTGAAGACCGCGAAGAAGGCGACGAAGACGGCGAAGCTCGCGAAGCCGGGCGCACGCGCGGCGCTGGCCAAGGGGCGCGCGAAGCGTGCGGCGGTGAAGGCGCGGGCGCAGGCGGTCGCGGCGAAGGCGGCCCCGGCGGCGAAGAAGGCGAAGGGGGCGAAGAAGGCGAAGGCGAAGCGCCCGGCGGCGAAGGCCAAGCGGGCGAAGTAGAGGGCCCGGGCGACGGTGTAGACGTCGGGGGAGACCGGCGCGAAGCCCGGGGAGACCGTGTAAACGCCAGGGGAGACCGGCGCGGAGCCCCGGGAGACCGTGTAAACGCCAGGGGAGACCGGTGCGGGGCTCGGGGAGACCGTGTAGACGCCAGGGGAGACCGGCGCGGGGCTCGGGGAGACCGTGGAGATGTCAGAGGCGGCTGCGCTTGGTGCGGAGGCCGCGCGCTACCAGGCAGCGGACGGGCAGGTCGTCGCGGAGACGTCGATCTCCCCCGCGGCCACCACCCACGTATTGTTCGTGCACGCGATCGCCCCCAAAGTCCCGGGCGCGTACACGTAGTACACGGTCGTGCCGGACAGCCACGCGCTCCCGCCGCCGAGGTTCACCGCGTCGAGCGCGTCTGCCGTGCAGGTCCCGGCGCCGTTGCACGCGTTGCACGCGTCTTGCGCCTGCGACGACTGGGTGGTGTCGATGGGGACGTTCTCGCAGAAGATCGTCGCCCCCGTCGCGCATGCGGCCGACGGATTGGACGTCGCCCCGCAGGAGATCGTGAGGGTCGCCGTCGCGGTCGCGGTCGCCGCGGCATTGGTTGCCGAGAGCGTGTAGATCGTCGTCGTCGTCGGCGTCACCCCCTTCGTGCCGTTGCACGTCACCGAGACCGGCCCAGTGCCGTCGTCGAGCGTGCACGTGGCCGCGCCTGTCGTCGCGATCGTGAGGACCGTGCTCGAAGCGACCCCGCCCGTGACCGCCCCCGTGAAGGTCGTGACGGTCGTGTCCACGCACGAGAGCGTCGGCGATCCGCTGCACGCCGGGGCGCAGCCTGGTCCTACGCACGTCGTCGTGCAGTCGGTGCAGACGCCGCTCGAGCCGCAGTCGGTCGTCGCGGTTCCCCCTACGCACGTCCCCCCCGACGCGAGCGTGCAGCACCCGACGTTGCACGTCTGGGTCGAGCTGCACGCCGTCGTGCACAGGTGCGACGTCGTGTCGCACGCGGGCGCCGCCGCCGGACAATCGCTCGACGAGGTGCACCCGCAGACCGACGCGACGCACTGATCGCCGTTCGCGTTCCCCGTGCAGTCGGCGCACGTGCCCCCCGCGGTGCCGCACGACGTCGCCGCGTTGTCCGCCGCGCACGTCCCGCTGGCGCAGCACGAAGCCCCGTTGCACGGATTGGCCACCGAGCACGACGTCGAGCACTGGCCCGCCGTGATGTCGCCGCACGCCTCGAGGTTGTTGCAGTCCGCGCTCGACGTGCACCCGCACGCGCCGCCGCCGGTGACCGTCTCGCACGTGTTCCCGACCGAGTTGTTCACGCACGTCACGCACGCGCCCCCCGTCGAGCCGCAGAATCCTTGCGCGGTCCCGCCGACGCACAGGTTCGACGTCGTATCGCAGCAGCCCGTGTTGCACGTGAGCCCGCCGGCGCAGCTCGTCGAGCACACGTGCGTCGTCGTGTTGCACGCTTCGCCGGCGTTGCAGTCGGCGGACGAGTTGCATCCGCACGAGTTCGTCCCGACGCACGCGTGGCCGGCGGTGCTCGTCACGAGCGTGCAGTTCACGCAGGCGGCGCCCGCGGGTCCGCACGTGCCGGGCGCGGTGTCGCTCGTCGTGCACGTACCGCCGTTGCAGCACCCACCGCTGCACGCCTGGCTCCCCGAGCAGGCGCTCGTGCACTGGAGCGGCGTCCCCGCGCCGCTGCACGCTGTGCCGCCGGGGCAATCCCCTGCCGCGGCGCATCCGCACGCGCCGCCGCCGGTCACCGCTTCACACGCGGTCCCGCCAGCGTTCCCCACGCACGTCGCGCACGCCCCGCCGGTCGAGCCGCACGTCGTCTGCCCGGTGCCGGCGTTGCAGGTGTTCGTCGAGTCGCAGCACCCGCCGTTGCAGGTGAGCCCGCCCGCGCAGCTGGTCGAGCAGACGTGCGACGTCGTGTTGCACGCTTGCCCGGTGGGGCAGTCGGACGACGTGTTGCACCCGCAGGTCTCGTTCGACAGGCACACCGGGGTGCTGCCGGAGCAGACCGCGCAGGTCCCGCTCGTTCCGCACGCGCCGTTCGTCGTCCCCCCCACACACGTGGTGCCGCTGCAGCAGCCGCCGTTGCAGGGGGCCGTCGCCGAGCACGTCGTGACGCACGCGTGGGTCGTCGTGTCGCACGCGATCCCGGAGCCGCAGTCGGTCGCCGAGTTGCACCCGCACGATCCGCCGGTCGATCCGGCGATGCACGCTTCGCCGACGCTCGACGGCGGCGTGCCGTTGCACGCGGCGCACGTCCCGCCGTTGTCGCCGCACGCGGCGGGCGCGAGGCCCGTCGTGCAGGTGTTCGACGAGCCGCAGCACCCGCCGTTGCACGGCTGGCTCGCCGAGCACGACGTCGTGCACTGGTGGGTCCCCGGGCTGCACGACTCGCCCACGGGGCAGTCGCTCGCGCTGTTGCACCCGCACGATCCGCTGACGCACGCCGCGCCGCCGTCGCCGGTGACGCAGTTGGTGCACGTGGCCCCGGCCGCGCCGCACGCGGTCGCCGACGCCGTCGATTCGCAGGTGGTGCCGTTGCAGCAGACGCCGTTGCACGGCTGGCTCGCGCTGCAGGTGGTGGTGCACTGGTGGGTCGCGACGTCGCACGCCTGATCGGTCGGACACTGCGCCGCGGAGGAGCACCCTGCGTCGGCGGCGTCCACGCCGGTATCGGCGACGCCCGTGTCGGCGCTCCCGGAGTCGGCGACACCCGAGTCGCCCGCGTCGGTCGGCGGGAGCGTCGAATCGACGACTCCCGTGTCCTCCGGCGACTGCCCGTCGGCGGTCGCGACGTCGGGCGAGGCATCGACCTCGACTCCCGCGTCGATCAGCGACCGGTCGAAGTTGACCAGCAGCTCACAGCCCATGGTCATACAGACTGCGATCACCAACGCGGTGATCAGCAGGAAGGCGCGGCTCGCGCGGCTGTGAAGCGTCATCCCATCCTCCGGGTCGAGAGCAAGCAGACCAGCAAACCAGGCAACACGACGAGGCAGCTCACGAGAGACGAGGCATCAGAACCGAATCAGCGCCCCTGCCCCCGCGCCGTGCGCGGTGATGATGGGCGACGGGGTGATGGTGAAGCTGGACGGCTTCTTGGCTTTGGCTTCGTCCCTCTTCCGCGTGACCTCGGAGGTCGTCGTCGCGGCGGGGGCGGCGGGCGCTTCGTCCTTCGACAGGAAGAGGACGAGGCTCGTCACGCCGAGCGTGACAGCGACGCCGAACGACATGTCGGCGATGAGCGCGTGGTTCTCGCCGCTGTCGGCGGTGGCGGTCGTCGGATCGGCGTTGAAGTTGCTCTTGTCGTTGAGCGCCATCACGCCGAACACGGAGCCGATCCCCACGGCGATGACGGCCGCGCCGCCGGTAATCCATGCTGCCGTGTTGCTGTGCGGAGCGGGGGCCGCGGCGGGCGCGGCGGCGGCTGCCGGCTCGGCCGGCGGAGGGGGCGTCGCGGCCGCGATCGGCGCGGGGGGGGGCGGCGGAGGCGCGGCGCTCGCGGGGAGCGTCACGGCGAGCTCCTGTTTCGACGCGAACGTGACGTCCACGTCCTTGTCGACCGGGTCGTGCCCCGGCGCGGTGAAGTGGAGGGTGTGGTGCCCCGGGGGGACCTCGACGTCGGCGGGGGTCGGCATCGGCTGCGGCTTTCCGTCGAGCGAGAAGCCGACCTCGGAGGGGCTGGAGGTGACGTGAAGCTTCCCGGGGAGCGCCTGAATCGCGGCCACGCGGAGCTTGATCTGGTCCCCCATCATCGCCATCTTCGGCGGCACGTTGGAGAGGAAGCGCTGGTAGGCGTCGAGCGCCTCCTGGAAGCGGCCGAGGCTATCGAGACACGCGCCGATGTACCTCGCCGTCTGCGGCGTCGCCTTGATGCCGTCGGCGGCCTGGAAGTCTTTCAGCGCGCCGTCGAAGTCCCCCGCTTTGAACTTCGTGTCGCCGTCGGTGTAGTGCTGCTTCGCCTCGGCGAGCTGTTTCTTGTCGAGCGGCTTGTCGCCCGTCGCGGCGGCGGCCGGCTTCGGCTTCGGCTTCTGCTGCGCGAAGGCGGTCGGCGCCATCCCCAGCGATCCTGCGACCAAGCACGCGATCAACGTCGCGCGAACTCCAGCATCCCGCGTCTTCAAAGCCCGCCTCCTCACGAAGAACTGCGTCCCAACCGTCCGCGCGCCTCGGCTCGATGCCAGACGCTCCCCCGTCAAATGCAAAGGTACAGGACGAAAAGCGGAGAGAACAAGCCCACTCTCTCGGCGGGGCAGAAGCGGAGAGGGTACTTGTAGGGCGTGACGCCGCCTCGCGCCTCAGCCGGTGGCGTGCTCGGACGGCTCGACCAACTCCACCAGGACCCCCCCGGTCGCCTTGGGGTGCACGAACGCGACCTTGTGCCCACGGGCCCCGGCGCGCGGCGTCTCGTCGATGAGCGGCACGCCGATCCCCTTCAGGAACGCGAGCGCTGCCTCGATACCCTCGACCTCGATGGCGATGTGATGAAGCCCCGGCCCGCGCTTCTCCAAGAACTTCACTAAGCCGTCGTTCCCGCGGGGGGAGATGAGCTCGATGTTGCTCTCGCCGATCGGCAGGAGCACCGCCTCGGTCTTCTGCGACGCGACGGTCTCCCGCTGCGTCCCGACGAGGCCGAAGACCTCTTTGTACTTCGCGACGGCGGCGTCGATGTCGCTCACGCAGACGGCGACGTGGTCGATCTTCTTGATGGTGAACATCGGTGAGTCCTTCTAGCCGCGCTTGCGCATGAGCACGGTGCGGTCAATCTCGAACACCTTCTCTTTGACCTTCCCGTCCTTCTTCGCAAGCTCGGACGTGAAGAGGTCCACGCCGCTCTCGAGGAGATCCGCCGGCCGCGTGTTCTTCACGCCGACCAAGCGAAACGTGACGAGCGACGTCCGGGCATCGTGCGACGCCACGGTGAGGACCTTCGACGCGGCGTAGATCGTGTCCCCCGCGACGACGCCGCTCGGGTGCGCACCGTTGTCGTAGCGGACGTCCCACACGACATTCCCGCACGTGTCGCGGCTCGCGAGCGACGCGACCCACCCGAAGACGAGCCCCCCGTACACGACCCGCGTCCCCGCGAAGCTCGCCCCCGCCTTGCAGTAGACCTCGTCGAAGTGGAGCGGGTGCGAGTTGCGAAAGAGAAACGCGAGCTGCATGTGCTCCGCGTCGCTCACGGTCTTGCCGATCGCGTGCGTGATCACGTCCCCCGGCGCGAAGTCCTCCGCGAACCCCGCGAACCCCGCCTTGCGCGACGCGGCGCGCACCCCTTCGCGCAGCTCGGGGGGGAGCGTGTGCTCGTCGTCCTTCTTCGGCACGGCGGGGGGATACGGAGGCTCGGGCCGCGCGCTGAGCTTCCCGGCGCGCACCAACGCCTTCCGCTCGAACGTGCAGACGACCCGCTCATCCTGGTTGGCCAAGATCGTCCGGACGTGGACGACGCCGCGATCCCCCGCGCTCGCTGCCTTCGCGCCGAGGACCGTGCTCGTCGCGGTGAGCGTGTCCCCCGCGAAGCAAGGGGCCGGAAAGCGCACGTCCTGGTACGCGAGGTGAGCTATCGCCTGCTCGCTCACGTCGTGCACGCTGAACGAGAGCGCGAAGTTCAGGAGCAAGAGCGAGTGCATCGGCCTGTCGCGCAGCCCGAGCTCGCGCGCGTACCTCGCGCTGGCGAACGTGGGGACGGCGTCCTGGAAGCACGCCTGGAAGATCCCCACCGTCCCCGCGTCGACCGTCACCTCCCACGGGTGCTCGTACGTCGCGCCGACCTGGAAGTCTTCGAGGAGCCGGCCGTACTGGAATTCCTTTCGCATCTGTCCCTCGTCTGTCCTCGTCCCCTCGCCGCGCTATTCGAGCAAGCGGCGCGCGATGACGTGCGCCTGGATCTCGTTGGCCCCTTCGAAGATCGAGAGCACGCGCGCGTCCACGAGGAGCCTGCTCGCCGTGTACTCCTCGGCGAAGCCGTTGCCTCCATGGATCTGCACGCACGCGTCGGCCGCTTCCCACGCGGCGCGGGTCGCGAGGAGCTTCGCCATGCCGGCCTCGAGGTCGCACCGCTTGCCGCTGTCCTTCATCTTCGCCGCGTAATACGAGAGCTGACGGGCCGCCTGCGTGCGACAGACGATCCGCGCGATCTTCCGCGCGACCCGCGGGAACTCGAAGATCGGCTTTCCGAACTGCACTCGCGCCTGCGCGTACGAGAGCGCCTCCTCGAGCGCCGCCTGCGCGATCCCCACGCCGCGCGCCGCGGTCTGGATCCGCGCGCTCTCGAACGTCGCCATGAGCTGCTTGAACCCCTGCCCCTCGACGCCGCCGAGGAGCGCCCCCTCGGGGACCTCGAACCCGTCGAACGACAGCTCGTACTCCTTCATCCCGCGGTACCCGAGGACCTTGATCTCGGTTCCGGTGAGGCCCCAGTCGACGAACTCGGGCTGGCCCCCCTCGCCCGTGCGCGTCTTCGGCGCGAGGAACATCGAGAGCCCGCCGTATCCCGGGTCCTCGGGCTTCGTGCGTACGAGGAGGGTCATCAGGTCGGCGCGACAGGCGTGGGTGATCCACGTCTTCTGCCCCCGCACCTTCCACACTCCGCCTTCCTTGGTGGCACGCGACTGGATGTGCGCGAGGTCCGACCCGTTGTTCGGCTCGGTGAAGACCGCCGTGGGGAGCACCTCCCCCGCCGCGATCCGCGGGAGCCACTCCTTCTTCTGCGCCTCGGTCCCTCCGCCGAGGATCAGCTCCGCCGCGATCTCCGCGCGCGTCCCGAGCGACCCGACGCCGATGTACCCGCGCGAGAGCTCCTCGGTCACGACGCACATCGCGATCTTCCCGAGCCCGAGCCCGCCGTACTCCTCGGGGATCGTGAGGCCGAAGACTCCGAGCTCGCTCAGCTTCGTCACGAGGTCGAGCGGGATGAGGATGTCCTTGCGGTGGATCTCCTGGGCGATCGGCTTCACCTCGCGGTCCACGAACTTCCGAAACTCGCGCTGCGAAGCCACGAGCGTCTCGTCCGTCAGCCCCAGCGCTCCCCCACCCTTCTCGCGCGCGAACGCCGCAATCTCGAGGTACCGCTCCGAGCTCGTGTGGTCGTCGGCCCACTTCGCGAGCGCGCTCTGCCCGATCGTCTGCGCGACGATGTCCTCGCCGATCCCGAGCTCGCTCAGCGGGATGGTCTCGGTCTGCCCGAGGTCGATCCCCCCGCGAAGCGACCGCACGAGCTCCGCGAGATACGTCTCGGCGACGAGGTGCTCGTAGGTGCCCCCCTCTTTCGTGTGCGCCACATCGCCGGCCCACTTGTTCAGCCCGCGCGCCGCCTCGTATTCCGTCATCAGGTACGCGAGCGCGTGCGCCCCCAGCTGCTCCCTGTCGAGCTTCGGCGCCGAGATCTTCGCCCCCTCGAGGACGCGGTTCCGCAGCCGGTCGCGCCCGGTCTGATACAACTTTTCGAGCGCGGGGAACGCGAGGTCGAACGCAGCGGTCATACGATGTGGAGCTCCTTCGCGGTCTTCTCGTCGAGCCTGCCGAGAGCGTAGGCCGTCTTCAAGGCAACGCGGTAGATGCGATCGGTCGCGCGGTCGCTCATCTTTCCTTTGATCATCACGGCCCCGCGCCCCTCGCGCTCCGCCTCGAGGAACGCCTTGGCCGCCTCGATCGCTTCGTCGATCACCGCGTCGCTCATCGAGAGCACGTCGAGCGCGATCTGCGTCTGCGGCGGGATCCCGGTCCACTTCCCGCGGAACCCGTGCTCCTTCGCGTACTCGGCGTCGCGCCGGCACTCGTCGAGCGCCGCCTTCTGCTCTTCCGCGCTCTTCTCCTTCGTCGGGTAGTTGAGCGTCATCTCGGCGATCGCCGGGATGCCCACGCTCGCGGCCGCCTTCACGATCCGGGCGCGCGCGTGATCGACGAGCGGGTGGTCGGTCCGGTACGGAACGCCGACCATGCGGAGCGATCCCCAGTAGTCGAACGCGCCGAAGATGAGCCCCACGAGCCGCTTACTCGCGCGCGCGATCTCGAACACCTGCTCCTCGGCGTTCGCGCTCTCGATGAGCACCTCGATCTTGATCTTCCCCTTCGGCAGACCGTGCGCCGCCTCGAGCGACGACAGCGTGTGGTCGATCGAGACGACCTCCGCGGCGCTCTCGGTCTTCGGATAGATGAGGCCGTCGAGCTTCGCGCCACACCGGGTGACGACGTCGATCATGTCCGTATGCCCGGGATCGAGCGCGAGCCCGCGCGGGCGAAAGAACCGCAGGCGCCGCCCCCAGTCGAGGTCGTTCACGGCATGGACGACGTTGTCGCGCCCTTGCTTCAGGAGCTCCTCGTTCCCCCGGGGGATCGAATCCTCGAGGTCGAGCATGACGAGATTCGCCGCGCTCTTCGTCGCCGCCGTCTCGACGTACTTGGCGACGGTCGCGGGGGTCGTGAGGTGGGCCATCTGGACGAGGAACTTCGGCTCCAGGTCGATGACCCGCTCTTTCTCCTCCGCGATGAGCTTCAGGTTTCGTTCGCGGGCGGCCGTCTCGATCGTGATGCTCACGCGTTCCTCCTCAGATGGTGACCGAGTCCGCGCTCGCGGACTCGAGCCGACTCGCCATGGTGTGCTGACCGAGCCGGGTTTTGCGGCGACTCGCCCGTGGCGCGCATGGTCGCGCCAAGCGGACCATAGTGTCCATGCCGCAATGCGGCAACCGCTGGCTGGGCGCAACACCACCGAACCCTGTAACCTTGCATCCGCCCATGACGCGCGAGACCGTCAGTGACGAGGCCGTGACCGTGCCCCCGCCTTCGATCACGGTGACCGCCGAGATCACAGTACCCGAGACGATCCCGACCGACGCTGCCACGGCGTTCGGCGTGGAGCTCGCCGACGGGCTGCGCGGCGAGAGCAGGCGCGCGTTTCTCCTCGTCCACCAGGGGTACGGCCCCCGCGTCATCGAGATGCGCGACGGCGACGAGGTGACCTTCGGACGCGCGGGCGACTCGACGGTCTCGATCGACGACCCCCGCGTCTCGCGTCAGCATGCCCGCATCGTCCGCAAGGGGCCCATCCTCATCTGCGAGGACGGAGCGAGCCGCAACGGGACGAAGGTGAACGGAGCTTCCCTCAAGAACGCGCGCAGGATGGTCGTGAGCGGGGACGCGATCCGGATCGGGGTTTGCGAGGTCTTCGTGGCCGCCGCCATCTCGGAAGCGGACCCGGTGCAAAGCGCGGCCGAGCAGACGACCGAAGACGACGGAAGCATCGGCGTCGCCGTCGCCGACGCCAAGATGCGCGACGTCTTCGCCCTCGCAAAGCAGCTCGCGAGCGCCGATACGTCCATCCTCGTCCAGGGGGAGCCCGGGGTCGGCAAGAAGGTCGTGGCCTCGCAGATCCACCGTTGGAGCGCGCGCGCCGACGGGCCGTTCGTTCGAATCGACTGCGCGAACCTCCCCGACATGCTGCTCGAAGGGGCGCTCTTCGGTTACGAAGGGGGGGGCGGGACGGAGCGGGAGATCGGCCACCTCGAGGCGGCGAGCGGAGGCACGCTGCTCCTCGACGGAGTGGGAGAGCTCTCCGCGAGCGCACAGGCCAAGCTGATGACGGCGCTCGAGTCGCGCACGATCGTACGGCTCGGGGGAAAGACCGAGGTGCCGCTGGACGTGAGGGTCCTCGGCGCGACGCACCGCGATCTGCCGACCGAGGTGGCGGGGAAGCGCTTCCGAGAGGACCTCTACTATTCGCTCAGCTCGTTCACGCTCCGCGTGCCGCCGCTGCGCGAGCGCGCCGTCGAGGTCGACCTGTTCGCGCACCTGTTCGCGATGCGCTTCGCGGCGCGCGCGGGGCACGTGGGGTGGGAGCTCTCGGATCCCGCGTCGTCGCTCCTCGCGAAGTACGAGTGGCCGGAGAACGTTCGGGAGCTCCGCGATACGATCAAGTACGCGGTCTCCGTGAGCCACGGTGCGACGATCGACGTGACGAGCTTCCCCGAGGCGCTCCGGAGGAGGTCGAGCGTCCGGGCTGTGAAGGTCTGAACGGCGCGAAATCCGTTACGATCGCCCTGTGGCCGAGGCCTCTACAGCAACGAACCCGGGTCGCGTGCGCGGCTCGCTGCTCGTCCACATGCATGCGCACGTCGTGGACCGGCACGGAGAGCCCGGCTGGCAGCGCGTCGTCGACGGCGTCCCCGCGGCGGACCGCGACCAGCTCGGCGCGCTGCTCATCACCGGCGCCTGGTACCCGATCGGCCTCTGGAATCGCGCGTGGCACGCCTATCTCGTGTCGAGCAAAGGGGAGTCAGCGCCCGAGATCACGGCGCTCGCCCAACGCGTCGCCGACGCCGACCTGCACACCGTCTTCAAGCTGACGTTGAAGCTCGCGAGCGCCGCGCAAGTCGTCCGTCGCGCGGACTGGCTCTGGACTCGTTACTTCGATGGGGGGAGCGTGACGGTCCACGAAGAGAGCCCCTCCCATTTCCGCGCGCGGCTCGAGGCCCCGACCGCGGAGAACGACGGCCCGAACGAAGCGATCTGCACGCACGGAGTCCCCGCCTGGTTGAAGCACGCGCTCGTCCTCACGGGAGCTGCGAAAGCGTCGGTGGAGCACACGCGGTGCCGGTTCACGTTCTCGAGATACTGCGAGTACCGGATCACCTGGTGATCTGGCGCGCGGATGAGAACGCGTTTTGCTGGGCGCCCCCCCCATCGACTATGTTGCCCCGCGGAGGCCCACACTATGCGTCGCTTGGCTCTCGCCCTCGCGCTCATTGCGCTCCCCGCTCTCGCAGGGTGCGCCCCCACCCTCTCGCAGCCGTTCGCTTCGCTGGGCACCGCGACCGTCACGATCTACCGCCTGCAGAACGTCGAGCCCACGGCTGCACAGCAGGCGCCGGGGGCTGTCACGTTCCAAATCCCGAAAGAGGTTCAACAGCTCATCTCCGGAGCGGCCGCTCTCCTCCCCCCGGGGCTCATCCCGCCGGGGCTGATCCCCGGCACCCCCCCCGCCGCGCCGCCAACGGCGCAGGACCTCCGGTTCCGCGGCTTCCGGGTCATCAGCTGGCAAACGATCAGCGACCCCGCGCAGAAGACGGAAGTCCTCGACATCCTCGGTCACGGCTCGAACTTCGGCCCGCTGCAGTCGACGTGCATGTACGCCGAGTTCGGCTTCGCGATCCAGCCCGCCCCAGGCGCGCCGACCGACGACGTCCTCGTCTCTCTGTCGTGCGGACAGGTTCAGGCTTTCAACTTCACGTGGCCGTACGCCACCACGGGGATCACGGGCGACGCCGCCAAGCGGATCGTCGCCGTAGCGACGAAAACGTTCGGCGCCCCCCCGTTGGCGACGCCCCCTTCGGGCACGTGATCTCCCCGTGAGCTCTCTGCCCCCGGGCACTACGAGGACGCTCGTCTCGTACGAGCCGAACCCGATCCTGGCGTGGCTCTACCATCGCTTCTTCGAGCACGTGGAGGTGGATGAGGCCTGGGTCTCGGCGGTGCGCAGCGCGGATCAGCGCGGGACGGTCATCTATGCGCTACGGAACCTGTCGTTCGTCGATTTCTTCGCGCTCGATTACCTCACGAAGCGCTTCATGCTCCCGCAGGTCAGGTTCGCGAACGACCTCGGGCTCTGGGTGCTCGAACCGATGGGACGCGGGTGGCTCCGCGCGCTCCAGCCGCACGACGAAGCGAGAGATGCCGCCGACCTGCAGCGCGCCGTGGTCGAAGGGTCGTCCGCCGCGTTGTTCCTCAAGCGCCCGGCGGGGCTCGGCAGCGGCGCGCGACGGGGGAAGATCGAGGGAGATCCCTATCTGCGTGCGCTCTTCGACGCGCAACGCTCCCAAGAGCGGCCCATCCTCATCGTCCCGCAGGTCTTCGTCTGGTCGAAGAGACCCGACCAGGCCCGGCACACGATCGTCGATTCGCTCCTCGGCCCGCGCGAGTGGCCCGGAAAAGTGCGGACGGTCGCGCAGTTCCTGGCGAACTACCGGGACGTCGCGCTCCGGGCCGGCGAGCCCGTGGACGTGAAGCAGTTTCTCGCGCAAGCGGAGTCGAACGGCGACTCGGGCTCCTCCCCCTCCGACGACGTTCTCGTCCGGAAGCTGACGTACACGCTCCTGCGGAGGCTCGAGCGAGAGCGGCGGGCCGTCATCGGCCCGACGATGAAGCCGGGCGACCGCCTGCGCGAGGAGGTGATCCGGAGCCCGAAGCTCCAGAAGATCATCGCCGACATGGCCGGCCAAGGTGATGCCGAGCGGCAGGTGATCACGACGCGCGCGCTCTCGATGCTCCGCGAGATGGAGGCGGCGCCGGACATGGGAGCGGTCACGGCGATCAAGCCCGCGTTCCAGACGGCGATGGCGCGCATGTACTCCGCGATGGAGGTGGACGAGCCGGGGCTCGCCAGGGTGGGGACGGCGATGAAGGACGGCTCTATCGTCCTTCTCCCGAGCCACAAGTCGCACCTCGACTACATGCTCCTCACGCACGTTTTCCTGACGCACCACCTGCAGCTTCCGCTCATCGCCGCGGGCGACAACCTCAACTTCTTCCCGCTCGGCGCGGTGTTTCGGCGCGCAGGGGCGTTCTTCATCCGCCGGAGCTTCGGGACGGATCGTCTTTACGGCGCGGTCGTCGACGCGTACGTGCGCCGACTGATCAAAGACGGCTGGACGCTCGAGTTCTTCCTCGAAGGGGGGCGCTCGCGGACGGGGAAGTTGCTCTCTCCCAAGGTCGGGCTCCTCTCGCTCGTCGTGGATGCGGCCCTCGGCGTCGAGCGCCCCGTCTACTTCGTGCCGATCTCGATCGGCTACGAGCGCGTGGTCGAGGAGAAGGCGTTCGTGAGCGAGCTCACGGGCGGCGAGAAACGCCCCGAGGACATGCGCGGACTGCTCGCCAGCGCCAACGCGATCGCGCAGAGGTACGGTCGTCTGAACATCCAGTTCGGAGAGATCCTTACTCTCCCCGCCGTCCTTGGTGAGATCGACCCGCAAGCGAAGCTCGGAGGAGACGCGAAGCTGACGCCGGCGAAACGCCGCGCGCTCGTGACTCGCCTCGCCTACCGCGCCATGAACGAGATCAACCGCGTCACGGCGGTCACCCCCGGCGCGCTCGTCGCCACCGCGCTCCTCACGCACGGCAAGCGCGGCATCGCGCACGCCGACCTCGAGCAGAGTTGCGTCCGGATCGCGTCGATCCTCCACGGCTTCGGCGCAAGATTCGCCCCCTCGCTCGCGCATCCGCAGAGCCCCGGCGGCATTCGGCTCGAGGCCGTGCGCGAAGCTTGCGATCTGTTCGTGCGGGCCGGGAACATGGAGGTCCGAGCGCCCGCCGGCGTGAAGGGGACCAAACCCCGGGCCGGCCGCGACGCGATCTACGTCGTCCCCGACGAGGCGCGGCTCTCGCTCGATCTCTCGAAGAACATCGTCGTTCACTTCTTCCTGTCGCGCGCGATGATCGCCACGGCCCTGCTCGCCCCTCCGCGGACGCCGACGGAGGCCGAGCCTCTGCGCGAGCGCGTGCGCGCCCTCTCACGTCTCTTCAAGTACGAGTTCCAGTTTCGCGCCGACGCGCCGTTCGAACAGATCTTCGAGGAGACGATCGCGGCGATGGTGGCCAGCGGCGAGCTCTCGCGAAAAGGGGGCGTCATCGACATCTCGGGGGGGGACGACGCGCGGGCGAACGTCGTCTTCTACGCGCAGGTCGTCCGCAATTTCGTCGAGGGGTACCGCATCGCCGCGCGAGGGCTGGCGGCGCTCCTCAAGGGGCCGCTCCCGCCGAAGGACCTCGTGCGACGAGCGCTTGCCACCGGGGAGCGGATGTTCCTCGCCGGGGAGATCGAGCGCCGGGAGGCGGTCAGCCGCCCGCTCTTCGAGAACGCCCACGGGGCCTTCGTCGATCAGGGGTACCTGACGCGCGACGACGGGAAGCTGCGGCTCGCCGACTCGTTCGATTCGCAGGCCGCCGTGAGGACGATTGAGGCGCGCATCGCGGGGTTTCTCCCGGTGCGCGAGTAGGTAGGAGCGAAGGCTTTACGCGAGCTTGGTGCGCTTCGGATCGCGGGACAGGTCGGCGAGCTGGTCGATCAAGCTCTGCGCGAGCGCGCGGGCGAGGCGTCTGCCGTAAGGCTCGGCGTTATCGGCCTTGTGCGTGAGGAGGCGCTCGATCTCGCACGCGAGCCGGTGCGCTTCGGCGATCGCATCGAAGGGCTTGTCCGTCTCGAACGTGCCGCTCGTAGCTTCCGGTTGGGAGACTCGCGTTGCGTGCATCGACATGTGCCCACCCTCTTCGAAAACCTCCGCGCGGACGAGGACGCGCGGGCCGACATAGTCCTTCGCGATCAGCGGGGGCGCAAGCTCCAGCGGGCAACGTTTTGAAGAAGTTTTCAACACGGTAGCCACAGCTGGCGCACGGCTTGTTCCGCACGCGGCAACGCAGTTTTCGGGACATCGCGTCAATAACGCGGAGAGACGAACGACCGAAGAAGGTAGCGCTCGCCTCGATCGATTCTCCACAGGCGCCACGCGAAGTCGCGCTCGTCGCGCGATCTTGGTACGAAGAAAGGCAGCAATGACGCTCCGTAGGAGGCCCACCCCCGCGGCTCACGCCGCTCGCACGCTCGTCGCGCTCGTCGCGCTCGCCTCGCCCCTCCCCGCGCTCGGCGGATGCGCGCGCGCCCCGTCGCCGCTCGCGCCCGGGATTCAAGGCTCGATCGGAATGCCGCACCGTGGCGTGCTCACCGACGGGGCCGAGCTCCCGCGCGACGCGCTGGGGATCCGGTGGCTTCGTGGAAACGATCGACACTGGGCGGCGCCTCGTTTCGTGGCGACCCTCGAGCGCGCCGCGCAAGCCGTGGTGCGAGAGCGGGGAGGCCCGCCGCTCGTCATCGGGGATCTCTCCGTACGCCATGGCGGGCATCTCCCCGAGCACATGTCCCATCGAACGGGTCACGACGCCGACCTCCTTCTATTCGTGACGACGCTCAGCGGCGCCCCCGTGCAGAGCCCCGGCTTCGTACGCTTCGACGCCGACGGCCTCGCCTGGGACGACGTGCACGGTAGGTTCTTGCGATTTGATGTCGCCAGAACGTGGCTGTTGGTAAAGGCGCTCGTCGAGGACGACGACGCGCGCGTCGAATGGATCTTCCTGAGCCGTCCCCTCCAGGGACTGCTCACCGAGTGGGCGAGGGCGCGCGGCGAGCCCGCCGAGACGCTGCTCCGCGCGGAGCGCGTCATGCTTCAACCGGGCCCCCCTGCCGAGACCCACGACGATCATCTCCACGTGCGGACGGGATGCGACGTTGCGGAGCTCGAGCGCGGGTGCGAGCCGACAGGCCCCGCGCGCCCGTGGATCGACGCCGCCAATCAGAGCGAGTCGTCCCACCTCGCGACGCTCGCGAGCGCCCGCGAGGGCGACGGCGACGAGGCGATCGTGCGCGAGCTCCTCCGCCCGATCGAGTCATCCGGCGCTTCCGACGCGGAGCCAGTGTCGGGCCTAGCGGACGCCCCGAGCGCCGCGCGCACCGGAGGTCTGGCGCCGTGAACGTCCTGGCGCGAAGCGATGCCATCGACCTCGCACGTCATGTCGGGCCGGAGAGCGTCGAGCTCGCGTACCTCGATCCTCCGTTCGCCGTTGGTGCGCGCTTCGGAGCGCGGACGCGCGCGCAAGAGCCTCGCGCGTCGGGCCCCATCGCATACGACGACCGCTGGCCGTCGATGGACGCGTACGTCTCGTGGCTCGAGCCGCGCGTGCGTGCCGTCCGGACGGCGCTCTCGCTGCGCGGAACGATGTGGCTGCACCTCGACCACCGGGCCGTGCACGAAGCGAAGCTCCTCTGCGACGCGATCTTCCCGGCGGGAGCCTTCGCGGGAGAGATCATCTGGGTCCCGGGGAACGGCGCCAAGGGGCGAACCGGCCTCGGGATGACTCATCAGACGATCCTCGTCTACGCCGCCGGCGAAGACTACGTCTGGAACGCGCGAGACCCTGTCCTGCGCGCCCCGTTCGCCTCGACGAGCTTGTCGATGCATTTCACGAAGAAGACGGCGGACGGACGCGCGTACAGGGAGCGAACCATCCGCGGGCGGACGTACCGGTACTACGCAGACGAAGGGCGCGCGCTCGGGAGCGTGTGGACCGATTGTCCCGGCATGGTCGCCAACACGCCGCTCCGCCGAGAGACGACGGGGTATCCGACGCAGAAGCCGCTCAAGCTGCTCGACCGCATCGTCCGTGCTGCGAGCACGCCAGGAGCGCTCGTGGTCGACCCGTTCTGTGGCTCCGGAACGACGCTCGAGGCCGCCGCGCGCGCACGGCGCTCCTTCTTTGGTAGCGACGTCGGCGAGCTGGCCATCTCGACCGCGGCGACCCGACTCCGGGGTGCGGCGATCCCGTTCGACCTGCGCGAGGCCTCCGATCCCGCTCGTGCAGCGGGTCCCTCTCGCCATCCTTCGCGGGCACAAAGCCCGCCCCTGCGCTAAGCCTCGGTCATGACGGAACCTCACGAGGACACGTCGCCGGCCCCGCCCTCTTCCGCGAAGCGGTCCGCCCAGCCGCAGGAAGCGCTCCCACTCCACCCCATCTTCTTGAAGCTCGAGGGGCGCGAGGTCCTCGTCGTGGGCGCAGGGCGCGTCGCGGAGCGGAAGATCGCCGAGCTCGTCGAAGCCAAGGCGAAGGTCCACGTCGTGGCTCCCTCCGCGAGCGATACCGTCAAAGGGCTCGCCGCCGCGCGTGCCTTGCGTTGGGATGGGAGAGGCTTCGAGGCAAAGGACGTCGAAGGGGCCTGGTTGGTCGTCGCCGCCACCGACGACGCGGACGTCCAGCGCCGCGTCGCCGACGCCGCGGAGGCTCAGCAGACGTTCGTCGTCGCGGTCGACGACAAAGCAAACGCATCGGCGTACGGCTGCGCGACGCTTCGTCGCGGCGCGGTCTCGATTGCGATCTCCACGTCCGGCGAGTCTCCCGCGCTCGCGCGATTGATCCGCGAGGTGCTCGAGCACGCCCTCCCCGAGAAGGAGTGGATCGACGCGGCGCGCGCGCTGCGCGACCGCTGGCGAGCCGACGGCACCCCGTTCGAGTCGCGCTTCGCCGAGCTCGTGAAGGCGCTGAAGGACCGCCTGCGTACGGAATAGCTACGCGGGACGGCCGACAGCGCGCGCGAGCTCGAGCACGCGACTTTCCCGCGGGCTCTCGACCGCGTGCGAGACGACCTCGCCGACGATCACGACGGCAGGCGCCTCGAGCTTCGCCTCGCGCACGCGATCGCCGAGCGTCCTTAGCGTCCCCATGACGGTCCGCTCGTCCACCCAGGTCGCCCGCGAGACGACCGCCGCGGGATGATCCGCGCCGCGCGCTCGAGCGAGCGCCGCGAGCGTTGCGTCGAGGCTCCCGAGCCCCATGTAGAGCACGAGCGTCCCCTGCGACGGCAGCGACGCAACGAACGCTTTGCCATCCTCGTCGGCCGCGAGGTGCGCGGTCGCAAAGGTCACCGACGAAGCGCAGTCGCGGTGGGTCAAAGGGACGTTCGCCGCGGCCGCTGCTCCGACAGCCGCAGTGACCCCCGGCACGACCTCGAACGGAACGCGCGCCGCCGCCAGCTCTTCGGCCTCCTCGCCGCCGCGACCGAAGACGTACGGATCGCCGCACTTCACTCGCACCACGTCGACCCCCGCGAGCGCCCGATCGATGACGGCAGGGTGAATACGCCCATCGTGATGCTTGCACCCGCCCGCGCGGCGGCCGACGGGGATCCGCTCCGCGTTGCGGGGGGCGAGCGCCAGGATCCCCTCGGGGACGAGCTCGTCGTACGCGACGACCCGCGCCGCCCCAATCACCCGCGCCGCGCGCACGGTGAGGAGCTCGGGATCCCCGGGGCCGGCCCCGACGAGCCAGACCTTCCCGCGGACGACAGGGCGGACACAATTCGCCATCACGAACACGCATTCGTTTTAGCGAATGAGGCGCCAACAGTCAAAGGACGGCGGCGCGCGGCCGCTCGGAGGGCTACCGCTCGTACAGGATGACGTTGTGGTAGCGAGCGTCGGCCGCACCCGGATTCTCGTACGCGTGGGGGCGATCGGCCGCAAACCCGATCGAGTCACCAGCGGAGAGTTCATACACCTCGTCGGCGACGCGCAAGCGAAGCGAGCCCGTCAGCACCACGAGGATCTCCCGCGTCCCGGGCGCGTGTGGCTCGGAGGCGTGGGTCGATCGCGCGGAGAGGCGCAGCTCGTAGAGCTCGACGAGCGGGGACGAGCCGGCCGGGGAGAGCGGGCGGCTTTCGAGCTTGCCGTCCATCGAGCGGAGAACCTGCGAATCGCTCCGGCGCAGGACGGTCGCGCCGGTTCGCCGCTCACCGATGAGATCTGCGAAGGGAACCCCGAGCCCGACGGCAATCTTCCACAGGAGGCCCACGGTCGGGTTCGACTTGCACGTCTCCACCTGGGAGAGCGCCGCGCGGCTCACGCCCGAGGACCGCGCCAGGTCATCGAGGGACATGCCGCGCGCCTTGCGCCGCTCGCGGAGGTGCTCCGCCACGCGACGGCCCAGGTCTGCGGCGCCGACGTCGTCGCCCGGTCCAGCCAAGGGGCGGTCGCGCGACGCTCGGCCGTCCGCTGGGTCCCCCCCGTTCTTGTGCGCCGTCCGGCCCGCTCGAGCCGCGGCCGTGCCGTCCCCCTTCGCCCCCTTCTCGAGATCCTGCTTGCGCGCCGCCAAGGCGTCCTCCATTATCATAGACACTATCGCACGATGTCGAACGGCGACGAACTCGCCGCTCGAGGCAACGTAACACGCGGCTGTTCTCGCTTACGAAATCGAGATAGGCGCCGGCGGACTGGACCATGTCGCTCGAGGCTTTCCTCCCCCGTTTCTCCGATCCAAAGGACGTCGACACGTTCGTCGAGATGCTCGCTCGCTTCGAGAGCGGACAGATCACGAGCGAGGAGTTCCGCGGCTTCCGGCTCCTGCGCGGCGTGTACGGCCAGCGGCAGAGCGACGCGCAAATGCTCCGCGTGAAGATCCCCTTCGGGCGCCTCTTCCCCGTTCAGCTCGAAGCGCTCGCCGACGTCGCCGACAGGTTTTCCCGCGGCTTCGGCCACGTGACCACGCGGCAGAACGTGCAATTTCACTTCCTGAAGATGAAGGACGTGGAGACCGCGATGCGCCGGCTCGACGGCGTGGGGCTCACCACGCGCGAGGCTTGCGGGAACTCGGTCCGCACCGTGACGGCGTGCGAAGTGGCGGGCGTCTGCGGTGATTCGGCGTTCGACGTGACGCCGTACGCGGAGGCGCTCACGCGCATGCTCCTCCGCCATCCCTTGTCGAGCAGCCTGCCCCGCAAGTTCAAGATCGCGTTCAGCGGCTGCGGGAGCGATTGCGCGATGGGGGCGATCAACGACCTCGGCTTCGTCGCGCGCGTCCAGAACGGCGAGCGCGGGTTCAAGGTCCTCGCGGCGGGGGGGCTGTCGACCACGCCGCAAGCGGCGATCGTGCTCCACGAGTTCGTCCCCGCAAGCGAGGTTTCACGCGTCGCCGAGGCAATCGTGCGCCTCTTTCATGCGCTCGGGAACCGCGAGAACAAGCACCGCGCGCGGATGAAGTACGTCCTGCGAAAGCTCGGAGAGGCGAGCTTTCGAGAGGCATACGCCGAGAAGCGCGCCGAGGTGGCCGCCGAGGCGATCGCCGAGCTCGTCGAAGCGCCCCAGCCAGCAACGACCCCGGCCCCCGCCGTCGAAGAGGGCGGGCCTCGCGCGGCGGGGTACTTGGCGTGGAAGGCGTCGGCGGTCTTCACGCAGAAGCAGGAGGGGTTCGCGGCGGTCTACGTTCGCCTCCCGCTCGGCGACGTGACTGCGACGCAGCTCCGCGCGCTCGGCGGGCTCGCGACGCGCTTCGGCGACGGGAGCGTGATCCTCAGCGTCGATCAGAACCTGGTCGTCCCGTGGGTCGACGTGCGATCACTGCCGGCGATCCATCGCGCCCTCGTTGCGCTCGATCTCGCGGAGCTCGATCGCGATACGGTGCGCGACGTGACGTCTTGCCCGGGCGCGGAGACATGCAATCTCGCGGTGACGGGGTCGCGCTCGCTCGCGCGCGCGATCGCCGACCGGCTCGCGGGGGACGACGCCCACGCGCTCCGCGGTTTCGCGAAGACGACGATCAAGATCTCCGGCTGCCCGAACAGCTGCGGGCAGCATCACATCGCCGACCTCGGCTTCCATGGCGCCGTGAAGAGCTCGAACGGGGTCGCCGTGCCGATGTACCAACTTCACTTGGGCGGAGGGGTCGACGCCGCGGGGGCGCGGTTCGGGCGCCAGGTGGTGAAGATCGTCGCGCGCCGGGTCCCGGACGCCGTGGTCGCGCTCCTAGGGCTCTTCGAGTCGGACGGCCGGGCCGGCGAGGAGCCCGCAGCGTTCTTCCAGAGGGTCGACCCGAAGCGCGTCGTCGAGACGCTTGGCGCGCTGCTCGGGCCGGCCACGGCGGAGGAAGCGGCGGACATCGGGGAGACCCAGGGGTTCCACGTCGCGATCGGCGCGGGGGAGTGCGCGGCGTAGGTAGAGCGGGGCGGGTCTACGTTCCGGTGTGGACGCAGCGGACCGGATTGTTGTCCGTGCACTCCGAAGTCGTCACCTCGCCGTTGGCGAACGCGACGCACAGCGTGGTCGAGGTCGTCCAATACGGCTCCGACGTGCTCGCCTCCGTGTTCGGGAAAGCCGCTGTGTCGATCATCGGTGCGGTCGCCGACTCGTAGTCCACGATCGACACGAGCTCCTTGATTGCCGGGACACGCCAGCCCGATGTGAACGCCCCCAGGCTCAACCCGGAGCACGTCGTGACGGCGGTCGCCTGGTTGGTGACGAGGTTGGTGCCGGCTTGCTGCCAGACGAGGTTCGTCACCGTATCGGTGACCGTTCCGTCGCCGTTGTTCACGAGCCTTCCGGGGGGCTCGGAGCCCTTCACCGGCTTCACGTCGATCGCCGTGGCGAGCGGCAAGACGATCGCGAGGCTCATGAGGATGACGTTCTTCCTTCTCATCGGATGCTTCCTTTCGCTTCCTGTTCCTCTGTTCCTCTGGCTCACCCCGAGTTCACGCAAAAGAGCCCCATCGCCGTGCTCGTCGCCGACTGTGAGGTAAAGCCGTTGCTCAAGCTGACCGACCACGCCTGCGTCGTCGTCCCCGCGCCGAGCGTCGAGGTCCAGTACGGCGACGTCGTGGCGGCCGTGAATACCGACGTGTCGATCATGGGACCCGACGTAACCGAGTAGTTCACGAGCGACAGAAGCTCGACGAGGCTCGGGAGCCTCCAGCCGCTCGAGAAGCCCCCCAAGCTCGCTGTGTTGAAGGAAGCGCAGAAGGCGCTCGCGTTGCCCCACGTCTGCATGCCGCCTCCCGAATTGGTCGCCCAGACGAGTCCCGTGACCGTGTCGGTCGCGACCCCGCCGGCCACGGTGTACTCGTTCGCTCCGCCGTCCAACCCGGCAGGCGGTGCGTCGGGCGCCAGCTTCCACAGGGCATAGTTCGTGTCCGTCACGCACGTCGAGCCCGAGCACAAGAGCGGCGCGGCGCACGTGCTTGCATAGCAGCACGCCTTTCCCGCGGAACCGCACCCCTCCGGCGCGGGGGTGACGCCGCCGGCGTTCACGCATCGCACTTCGAAGAGGGTCGACGTGGGCTGCGACGTGTTCTCCCCCGTCGCGTAGCTCACGCTCCATGCCTGCGCGGCGGCAGAGGGGTTGGGGGTGCCGGACCAGAAGGTGGCCGGCGGCGGGTTCGAGAAGGGGGACGGGTCGATGAGCGGCGTCGCCGCGTAGTTCGCGATCGACAGAAGCTCGACGACGCTCGGCAAACGCCAGCCGCTCGCGTAGCCGCCGAGCACGAGCGAATTCATCGACGCACAATAGGCGGCGGCGTCCGTCCACCGGCACCCCGGCGAGCCCGTCCCGGCATCGTCGTTCGGGCAGGGGTTCGCGAGGACTTCGCGCTGCCAGACGAGTCCCGTTACGCCGTCGGTCACGACGGATCCACCCGGCGAGACTGTGTAGCCCGGCTCGGGCGGCGAATCGGCGGCGACCGCCGACTGCGTGTAGTTCGAGTCGACATTGCAGACCGCACTGTTGCACGCGAGGTCCGGACCGCAGGCGTTCGCGTGGCAACAAGCGTCGCCCGAGACACCGCACGTCGGGGGCGACAACGAAGGGGCGACCGACGAGACGCACCGGACGGGAGACACGGTCGTCGTGGCCTGGGGGGCGTTCAAGCCCGTCGAGAAGCTGACCGACCACGCCTGGGCCCCACTGCTCGCGTTCGGCGTCTGCGCCCAGAACACGACGGGGGGGGTGCTCGGGAAGAGCGCCGTGTCGAGCGCGGGCGAGCCCGCCGAGTAGTTCACGATCGACAAGAGCTCGACGACGCTCGGCACGCGCCACCCGGCGGAGATGCCACCGATGGTGAGCCCGTCGAGCGACGCGCAGTACGTCTGGGCGTCAGGCCACGTGCAGCCGCCCCCGCTCGTCCCCGCATCCGCGTCGCTCGGGCATGGATCCGCGTCGAGCGCGCGCTGCCAGTGCAGGCCGGTGACCGCGTCGGTCACGATCGCCCCGTCGGCGGACACCATCGACGACGACTCGAGCGGCGCGTCCGCCGGAACGAACGACTGCTCGTAGTCGCTCGCCACCGCGCACGTGCTGCCGTAGCAAGCGAGATCGGGGCCGCAGCTCTGCGCATAGCAGCACGCGAGACCCACGGTGCCGCAGCTCGGGGTGCTCGCCGTCGGGTGCACGGAAGTCACGCACCGGACGGCCGAGCCGAGGGTCGTCGCCTGGGTCGTGTTGAGCCCCGTCGCGAAGCTCACCGACCACGCCTGCGACGAGTCCGCGGCGTTCGGGGTGTGCGCCCAGAAGGGGACCGCGGGCGTGGCGGGAAAGTCGGACGTGTCGATCGCGGGGGATCCGTCGTTGTAATTCACGATCGAGATGAGCTCGACGATGCTCGGCAGGCGCCACCCGGACGAGATGCCGCCGAGCGCAAGGCCGTTCAACGAGGCGCAGTACGTCTGCGCGTCGGGCCACGTGCAGCCGCCCAGCCCAGCGTCGTCGTCGGATGGGCATGCATCCGCGAAGACTTGCCGCTGCCACACGAGCCCGGTCACGCCGTCGGTCACGATCGTGCCGTCGGCGGACACCGTGTATTCCGTCTCGGGGGGACCGTCGGACGGCGCCGGCCAGTTCGTGTAGTCGTTGCTGAAGCAGGTCGTGCCGGTGCCGCTGAAGCCCGCGTTGCACGCGCAGAGGACGCCGGCGACGCCGTTGGAGCACGTCGCGTTCGGATCGCAGCCGCCGTTGTTCGTGAGGCACGCCGACGCGCACGTGACACCGCTGCCGAGGTAACCGGGATCGCACGTGCAGACGACCCCCGCGTCGCCGTTGGAGCAGGTGGCGTTCAGATCGCAGCCGCCGTTCGCCGTGGCGCAGTCGGATGCGCAAGTCACGCCGCTCCCGACGTAGCCCGCGTTGCACGTGCACACGACGCCGCCGTCGCCGTTCGCGCACGTGGCGTTCGGATCGCAGCCGCCGTTGCCGGTGAGGCAGTCGGATGCGCACGTCAGGCCGTCACCGGCGTACCCCGCGTTGCACGTGCAGATCGCCGCCGCGTCGCCGTTCGTGCACGTGGCGTGGGGGTCGCAGCCGCCGTTGTTCGTGGCGCATGGCAGGGGCCCCGCGTCGGGCGGAGGGGCCGAGTCGACCGCAGGCGCCGTGTCGGCGACGACCCCCGAGTCGAGGTCGAACGCGGCGTCTTCACCGGGGAGTGGTGGATGCGACGACGGAGCGAGGCACGCCGTGCACCACAGGGCGACGAGCCCCGGGAGCGGAGCCGCGATCCAACACGCGAGCGCGTGGTTCCCCATCACCCCTCTTTCCCGAACGTTTCATGATGCGCCCGCAGGAATCCGGACGTCAACGCGGGTCACGATCCTCGACCCTTCAAGGTTGGGTCGCGACCCTCCCTCACTGGGTCCCGACCCTCTTTCACTGGGTCCCGACCCTTCCTGACAGGGTCGCGACCCTACAAAGTTGGGTCGCGACCCTCCCTCACTGGGTCCCGACCCTCTTTCACTGGGTCCCGACCCTCCCTGGCAGGGTCTTGAGCGAACCTCGCTCGCAGAAACGCGCTGAGTATCCGTGACCTACAGACAGTTCTGCAGCGTGAGCGACGCGACCGACCCGTCCGCCGCGGTCAACGTCGCCTCGCCGCACGCGGCGCTGAACGCGAGCGTCTCCGTCTTGCCTACGTTGGTCCCACTGCTGAACGTAGTGCTCACGCTGCCGGCCGTCGGGAAGCAACAGAGCGGCTCGCCGTACCCCACCGACGAGAATGTCGTCGTCGAGGTGTACTTGAGGAGGTTGTGCTGGACGGTGACGACGCCGCTCACGAGGCGCTCGGCGCCAGCCCCGACGACGCTCATCCCGGCGGCCGCCGTGACGGTGTGGTCCCAGATCTTGGTCGAGGCGGCGCCGACCGTGACCGTTCCCGTCAGGTGACTTCCGTTGATGACGATCGATCGGGTCGACGAGCACCCCCCGGCCCCGCACGTGATTTCGACGCCGTCATTGTTCGGCGCGGGGGTGACCGACGAGTCCCAGCCAGTCCCTTCGCCGTTCGTATTGTGTTCGATCGCGTACGAGCTCCCGTCCCAGCCGGTAATCGTGCGGGTGTCGCCGTTCGTGGCCGTCGTCCGCGTCAGCTCGCAGCCCGCAGCTTGTTTCTCCATGAGGGGGTGAACCGCGTCGCAGCTCGGGCCGAAGTTGAGAGTGAACGGACCGCTCCATACCGACGATCCGGTCGCCCCGTTCGCCCACGTGATCGAGCACGAGGCGGGGGTGAAGCTGTACGGGTCTGCCCCCGGCCCGTCGAAGGTCGGCGTGAGGGTGTCGCCCGTGCACACCCAGGTCGCGGCGTACGCCGTCCCGATCGGGTTCAAGAAGGCGAACGCGCGTTGCATGCGGCTGCTTTTCGGCGCCGGCGGATACCACGCGACCCCGGTGCCGCTGTTGTTGTTCAGCGCGCCGCTCACGACGCTCACCGCGACCTCGGACCCGGTCGGGGCCGAGTTGGCCGCCGCAGTGCCCTCGGTGCCGCCCGTGGTGTCCACGGGGGGGAGGACCGTGCTCGTACAGGCGAAGGCGCCGATCGCGAAGGTGCACGAGACGAGCGAGAGAACACGTGAACGAACCATGGTCTGTCTCCTCCTCAGGGGGGCTTGGAACCGATCCAAAGCAGCCTCCGTGCCCGCCCGAGGCACGCACTCGCGCTCGCGCGTTGCAGGGAAAATCACGGGGCTTCCAATCGATCAACCCTGGACGCAGACAGGTTCATGGCCCGTCGCGCCGTCCAGGCACACCGAGCGCGTGGTCTCCTCATGCCCAGGCGACGCGATAGCCCACCGTCAGAGGCGTGCAGAGAGACGTCACTTCATTCACGTACATCTGCGTGCAGAAGGGCTGAAAGATGGCGCGGAGAATCCCCCGGAACGAGACGCGGTTGTACTCGATCCGCGCCAGCGGCCAGGCGACGAGCTCGACCCGCGCCTCCTTGGGCCCCAGCTTGAAGACGCCGAGGCCGGCCCCTTTGAACGCGCGGTCCCAGAGGCGCTGCGACTGCGTCAGGATCGTCCAGGGGGTCACGCCGCTCCCGGCTGCGAGCCGCGTCGCCAGGCTGAGCGCCGACTGGGTGGAGCGGGCGCCCACGTTGGCGCCGATCTCCACCAGATCGCCTGCCGGGAGCCGGAGGCGGTCGCACGCTTCGTAATGGGCGATCCCCTTGGCGATCGGGAGCCAGAAGCCCGCGACCGTCGCCGGGAGCTCGTCGCGATCCGCTGGGTCGAGGTTCGCGCGGTAGGCGTCGAAGAGCCCACGCGCCCGGAGCGAGGCGACCGACGACGTCAGCATCGTGCTGCGTATGTGCGTCGCCATCGGGGCGTGCGCCCGGTCGGGCACGAACGGCACGATGACCTCACCCTGGTTTGCGCGCGTCGTCGTCTTCGATTGCATGCCGTGAGATCGATCTGGCAGAAGGGACCCGCGACCCTGAGCGTAACTCCCTTTCGAGCACGGCCGTAGACCGTCCCCGGGGCTTGCGAGCACCGCTTGCGGTTTTTCGGGTCGCAGGGCAAGGATTCTCCTAGTGAACTTCTCATCAGTGCTGCGCGGTCCGCGCGCGTTGGGCAGGGAGGCGCGCGCGGGTCTGAGTGGCGAAGAGCCGGCGTACGCGCGCGTCGCCGTCGGCGTCTATTCCGCGCTGGTCGTCGCGGCGGGCGCGCTGTCTTGGGGGCTCGGCCTCCTCGTCTATCGCGTGCAGAGCACGCGCGTGGCGACGTTGATCACGGTCGCGGCCGCGATCTTCTGCGTCCTCGGCAGCGCTCCTCTGGTGACCGAGGTTCTGCGAATCCTACGCAAGCGTTCGAAGCCCAAGGATGCCTCCGCCGAGGAGGCCGCCCCCTCCACAGCCGCCGCGCCAACGTTCTCCCTCCGGACCCGGATCGTCTGCGCGGTGGTCTTCGCCGCGATCGAGGACGGCCTCGTTGCAGCGAGCACGACGCTCCGCGCCCACGTCCCCTTCCTCTCGAGCGTCGGCGCCGGACTCGAGGCCACGTGCCTCGTCGTTCTGCCGCTCGCGCTCCTGCTGATACCCGTCGGCTTCGTCCTGAGCCGCCCGGGCGCCGGGGTGCTCGGGCGGCACCTGCGCGCCGGGTTGGGGGGCGAAGAGCCGGAAGCGGAAGGGGTCGCGGTCGTCCTATACGCGACCTTGCTCGCGCTTGGGGCGAACCTCTCGTGGCGCGTCGGGCTTCGTGTCGGGGAGTTCCGCCCGGCTGAGCAAGCCATTCTGGTGTCCGCGGCGACCACGATCGCCTGCACGCTCGGCGCGTCGCTCGTCGTCGCAGCCGTCGCCACGCCGGCCGCTTCGCTCGTGAGGCTCACCAAGCGGGTCGTCGCGATCCCGTCATGGCTACCGCTCGAGGAGCTCGCATTGGCCGTGCTCGGCGTCATCGTTCTCTACGCCCTGTTGCCGGACACCCACGCGATTACGCCCGCGGCGGCGGTCGTCGGCTTTGCGATCGGACCTGCGATCGCGTCGCGACTGACGCCGCTCGAATCGCTCGCACGCTTTCCGGTGTTGGCCCTCGTCGGGGTGGCGCTCCTGTTCACGCTCACGAGCACCCTGCTGTTCGATCGGCTGCCGGATCCCGTTCGCACTGGCGTCGTCGGTCGCGCTCCGTACGCCGCGCTCTTCATCGGCGCGATCCATCACCCGGTCGACCGCGAACGCCGCGATCACCCGGCGACCCCCTACAAGCCCCCTCCGCAAGTCGCGGCGCGCGATCCCAACGCACCGGCGATGCGCGACAACGTCATCATGATCCACATCGAAGCGCTCCGCCCCGACCACGTCGGCTTCATCGGCTACAAGCGCCCGACGACGCCGCGGATCGACCGCTTCCGCGAGCACGCGACGTGGTTCAAGAATGCATACAGCCCCGCCCCCACGACCCGCTTCGCCCTGTCGATGCTCTTCACCGGCTGGGACATCGAACGCATCCCCCAGGCGCGCGGGCACGCCGTCGACTACACGTTGCTCCCGGGGGCCACGACGCTCGCCGAGCGCCTTCAGCCCCTCGGGTACGATCGCGTCGGCTACACGCTGTCGTACGTCATCCAGCACATCCACGACCTCGGGCAGGGATTCCGCATCTGGGAGACCCCTTGGCAGGTCAACGACTGGGAGAAGGCGTACCAGAACTCCGCCGAGCAGACGACCAACGCCGCGCTGAAGTACCTCTCCACCGTCCCGGCCGACGGCTCGAAACCGTACTTCCTGTTTCTCCACTACATGAGCAACCACGACCCGTACATCAAGCACCCGAAGTGGGACTACGGCGACACGGACGAAGACAAGTACGACAGCGCGCTGAACTACGAGGACGACCAGCTCGGGCGCCTCTTCGACGCGCTCGACACACGCGCGGACAAGGACAAGACGGCCATCTTCCTCTACTCGGATCACGGCGAGCTCTTCGGAGAGCACGGCTATCACCGCCACGGCTTCACCCTTTACCAACCGGACATCCATGTCCTGCTCCTCGCGAGCGTCCCGGGGACTCACGTCGCCACGGTCGACACGCCGATGCTCCTCACCGACATCACGCCGACGATCGCGGAGCTCACCGGGCTCCCCCCGGACAAGGAGAGCGAGCCGTGGGATCTCCTGCCGTACATGCGTGGAGCTCCGATGCCGCCCCGCCAGCTCTTTCTCTACTCGGACCAGTGGCGAACCGGCGTTCACTACGTGTCGCGCGGGGTCATCGACGTCGACGGGCGGACGAAGCTCATTCACAACATCAGCGTCCGTTCGCAGGAGCTCTACGACATCTTGGACGATCCGCAGGAGCTCACGAACCTCGCGGACGCGCGGCCGAAGGACGTCGAGCGCCTCTCGGACGAGGTGGACGGGTGGGAGGACTACGAGAACCCGCAGCACAAGTCCTACGAGACGTCGAACAAGGAAGTGAAAGAGAAGCAGGCGAAGATGCCACTGCCTGTCTATCCAGGCATGACGCACTGACCACGGCTGCGCGCTGCCCTAGGGGATGCGTTTGCGCGGGCGAGGCAGGTTGTACGCTTCGAGTCGGTTCACGAGCGTCTGCCGGGATACGCCGAGGAGCTTGGCGGCCTGGGTCTGGTTGCCGGCGCACTTCTCGAGCGCGGCGATCACGCGCGCGCGATCCTCGTCGTCCTCCGCCGTGACGGGTGCCGGGGGGAGGGTCGGCGCCGACCTCGCGAGGGCCGGGATGTCGACCTTCGTGGACACGGTCGGCTCGAACGAACCGTCATAGATCGATGCCCCCTCGAGCGCCACCGGTACCGACGGAGAGACCACCCGCCCCATTTGCTCGCGGGTGACGTGGTCCGCCGTGATCAGGGTCCCGCTGCAAAGCAGCACCGCGCGGTCGATGACGTTCTTCAGCTCGCGGATGTTGCCGGGCCACTCGTACGAACGCAGACGCGCGAGCGCCTCGTCCGCTATTCCGAGCCGCCTCCTTCCGGACTGCTTGCACGCGAGATCGACGAAGTGTCGGGCGAGCGGCTCGATCTCTTCGACCCGCTCGCGAAGAGGCGGGATCACGATCGAAAACCCGTTCAGCCGGAAGAAGAGGTCCTGCCGAAATCGACCGAGCGCGATCTCGCGCTGCAGGTCCCTGTTCGTCGCCGAGACGAAGCGCACGTCGATCGGCCGCGGAGTGAGCGCCCCGACGCGCAGGACCTCGCGCTGCTCGATCACCCGCAGGAGCTTCGCTTGCAGCGAGAGAGGCATCTCGCCGACCTCGTCGAGGAACGCGGTCCCGCCGTTGGCCGACTCGAGTAGCCCCGCCTTCGCGGCGAGCGCGCCAGTGAACGCCCCCTTCTCGTGCCCGAACAGCTCGCTCTCGAGGAGCGACTCGGAGAGCGACGCGCAGTTCAAACAGACGAGCTTGCCCCCCCGGCGCGGCGAGCGCTCGTGGAGCATGCGCGCGAGCACCTCCTTGCCGACTCCGGTCTCGCCGAGGACGAGGACGCTGATGCTCGAACCAGCCACCTTGTTCACCAGCGGATCCAGGCGCGCGAGGGCGCCCGTGCGCACGACGTCCTTCGCCCCGCCCGGGCTCTCGCTCTCGTTTCCGAGCCGCGCGACGATCGATTCCGGCGTCCGCCCGTCCTGCGGGTAGCACGCGAGGGAGACCCTCGCCGCGACCCCTTCTCGCTTCAAGCGCTCTTCGATCTCGTGTCCGAGCGCGTTGGCGACATGCGGCAGGGTGTCGACGAGGATCGCCTCGTAGTCCCCTTCCGTATACGTGGCGAGAACGTCGATCGCGCGCAGGACTTCGAGCAGCGTCTTCTCGACGACCGGCGCGGCGGTGGCGCTCGCATGAACGCGCGCGACGGCGAAAGGCTGCCCCCCTTGCCCAGCGCGGGCGCACTCCTCCTCGAGGCGGGCCTCGAAGTAGACGTGCGTCCAGACGCGCCGAAGCCTCGTGCCTCCTCCGGCAAACTGGAGGGCGAGGCTCGTCTTCCCCAGCTTGATGACATCGCCGAGCGAGAGCGGGCGGGGCTGATTCGGGATCAACCGCTCACTACCGAGCCACGTCCCGTTTCTGCTTCCCCGATCGACCACCATCAGATCGTCGCCGCTTCGCAGAACCGCCGCGTGGACGCGCGAAAGAAGCGAGTCATCGATCCGAAGCGCGCACTGCTCGGCGCGCCCGATAGTCACCTCGCCTTCCTCGGGTAGCGTGAAGGCCGCGGCGCTGGCGTGCTCGCTCATCACGAGGAGTGCGTACCGAGGCTTTCGCCGCGCATCGATCGACGGAGGGGGAGCCGTCGTGGGGGCGACTTTGATCCTCGCCTCGGTCGCGTGCTCGTCGCTCTCTGCCACTCTTCCGCGAGCGTACGGAGGGTCTACAAGTTGTACAAAGCGCTTTGTACAACTTCGACAAGCGCGGGCTGGATTTGTACAAGACGTATAAGGCGTGGAGCTCGGCAACGATCGCCCAGATCGCCTTTTTGCCGGCATTTTCGCTACGAGAGCCCGCGACGGCTCGATGGCCCCGTTGTTGCTTTATGGCTTGGCATGACCAACAACAACAGCAACAGCTCCGCGACCGACAAGATTCAATCGACCCGCCTTCGTCTCACCAAGGAGACGGTCAAAGGTTTGCGCGTGAGAAGCAGCGTCAGGACCGGCGCGAACGAGATCAGCGAAGATAGCTGCGTGTGCATCTCGAAGCAGAATCAGTGGGGCTGCTGAAGCACTCGGCTGACCGCTGCGGAGGGGATCTCACCGGGAACAGACCGCTTGGAGGCGCGCCGCCGCGCGTCTCGCGCTGACCGAGCTCCGCGCGGGTCCCCAGGAGCGAACGACCACGCGGTAGGCATCGCACGCGCCAGCGCGATCGCCGACGGCTTCTAGCGCCTCACCAAGCTCCAGACTCGCCCGCGTCTGTTCGACGGGGGACGAGAGGCCGACGCAGGATTTCGCGGCGCGTCGCAGGAAGGGGAGCGCTTCCGACTCTCGTCCGGCCAGGTGGTACACCTTGCCGATCTCCTCCGCGATGCGTGACCCCTGCATCATTGGATCGGGGAGCGGCAGATAGTCGGGGAGAGCCTCCAGCGCCTCGCGCGCATCGAGAGCGGAGGTAGCCGGGGTGGCGTAGCCCGCAACCCACGCGAACCCGGGGGCGGAGCCGTTGGAGTTGCCGTGCGGCTGTTCCCTCCTCCCGGCGAGCCACTTCGTCCGTTGGGCGATGAAGTCGCCCCTCGAGATGGCGCCCGTCGCGTAGAGCGTGCCCAGGAAGAAGATCGAGGGGTCGTCGTCCTCGATGGTCGCCCACGCAGGCCGTTGCGCGAGGTAAGCCTTGGCGAGGGCCCGCGCTTCGCCGCTCCGCCCCTCCTCCAGGGCGAGCTGAGCCCGAAGCGAAGAAACGTCGTAGTGATCATCCTCGTCGTGGCTCGCCGCGACCGCGTCCTCCCAGGCGCGCAGCTGGGTGTTCGCCGCCGCAAAATCGCCCGTGCGGATCGCAAGGTAAGCTTGGTCCTCGAGCGTCTGGACCTGCGCCGCGGAGCGCTCGCGATCGTGCTTCTTGGTGAGGGCCGCCCGGACGCTCTCGATCGGCTCCCCCGCTCCCATCAAGGTCTCCGCCAACCAGGCGTAGGCGTCCGCAGACGCGGGTGCGATCGAGACCAGGCGGCGAGCGCCGGCGAGCGCGGCATCACAGTCCCCCTCGAAGGCTCGGATCTGGATGAGCGGGGAAAGGCACCACGTCGCCAGGGGCGAGATTCGAAGGCAGCCGTCAAGTGACGCGAGGGCGCCGGTGACGTCGCCCGCGTGCATCTGCGCCATCGCGCGCACCCGCATCGGCGCCGCCCCTCCTGGGTCGAGCTCACTCGCGCGCGCGCAGGTGGCGATTGCGCGCGAATACTCTCCGACGGCTGCCTGGACTCGGCACAGCTGAAAAGCGTAGTCCGCGTCGGTCGGGAAGCGGGTAGCGAGGTCCGCGAGCCTCCGCTCCGTCTCGACGAGATCACCGGGAGCACTGCTCAGCGGTGCGAAGGCGTCGACGAGCGCCTGATCGTGCGGACCGAGCGACGCGCGCATGCGCGTGGCCTCTTGCAGCGCTTCGCGCGCCTGATTTTGCAGCGGGAAGTTCATCATCAACGCGAGGCGGAGGTGCGCTACCGCGTCGGAGGGGTCCGTCCGGACGGCGAGAGCGAGCTCGCTCCCCGCGCGAACCAGGTCCGCGTCGCGAAAGGCCGACACCCCGGCGCGGTAGGCCTCCGCGGCCTCGGGTATCTTCGAGATCGTCGAGCCAAAATCGGGCGACCCGGCATCCTTGCCGGCGGGAGCAGTGGCGGCGGTGGGCGAGACGCTCTCCGCGGCGGGGGGCCGGCCCGCGCGCTTGGACAACGCGACGAACACGAGGAGCGACACGGAGACAGCGCCGACGAGCGCCAGGAGCGCAACGAGCCCCCTACGTTGCGGCGGAGACTTCACGGGCCCCGTCGCCATGCCCGCCTGGGGCGCTCCCATCGCGGGCTCTACGCTAACCTGCACCGGCACGACGCCGAGCTCTCTGCCCGACGGGCGGGGGATCGTGGCTTCGGCCTCGCTCCCTTCTAGGAAGAGCGCCTCGACCAGTCTCTCCATCGACTCGAACCGCGCTCCCCTCCCCTTCGCCATCGCGCGCGTCACGACGGCGCCAACATGCGGCGGCACGTCCGGACGCACCTCGTGCAACGGCGTGGGATCCTCGCTCAGGATCTTGGAGACCATCCCGAGCGCGTCGATGTCTCGCCCCCAGGCCGGCACGCCGGAGAGCAGCTCGTAGGCGACCACCCCCCAGGCGAACTGATCGGCGCGCCCGTCGAGCACCTCGCGGCGCATCTGCTCCGGCGCCATGTAGTAAGGGGTCCCGATGGCCACGCCTTTCCCGGTGAGGCTCGGCAGCACCTGCGCCTCGGTCGAGGACGTGGAGCTCGCCGTTGTCCCCGCGGCGCGCTTGGCGAGGCCGAAGTCGAGGACTTTCACGACGCCGTCCTCGCGCACCATGACGTTCTCGGGCTTGATGTCGCGATGGACGAGCCCCGCGCGGTGCGCCGCGCCGAGCGCGCGTGCGACGTCGCCGAGCCACCGGATGCGCTCCTTCATCGGGACGCTCTCGTCGCCGACGAACTCCCGGAGCGCCTTCCCCTTCACGAGCTCCATGGCGATGAACGGGCGCGCGGGTTCTCCCCCTTCGCCCTTGATCTCGCCGACCTCGTAGATCGTCACGACGTTCGGGTGCTCGAGCCCCGCCGCCGCTTGCGCCTCGCGTAGAAGTCGCGCGGCTCCGCTGCTCGTCCCCTGACTCTCTTCGCCAGACCCAGCCTCGGGGTGCATGATCTTGAGCGCGATGCTGCGCTGAAGGCGCGTGTCGCGCGCGAGATACACTTGCCCCATGCCCCCTTCCCCGAGGGGCGAGACGATGACGAAGTGCTCGACGGTGTCGCCCGCGCGGAGGGACAAGCCGTTTCAGTATATCAGTGAACCCGGCCCGGACTCCTGACTGTGGTGGCCATCCAGGGCGACTTCGACGAAGATCACGGTCAGAAGAATGGACGCCTCTCTGGCGCCGGTCCTGGACGAACTGTCGAGCGCGCTCCTCGGCGCGACCCTTCGCGGCAAACTCGCTTCCGCGATGTTCCCCGGGGGGCACGCGGCGTTCGCGCTCGCCCACGCGTTCCTCGAAGGAGCGTTGCCCGGGCGCGGGCACGCGGAGAAGAGCGCCGACGACCTGTCGCGGGCGGTCGTCGCGCTCGGGCGAGGCACGGTTCGGCCGCATCTCTTCGGCGGCTTCACGGGGCTCGCGTGGGTCGCGGAGGTCCTCCGCAGGGGTTCGGACGACGATTCGAACGCGGACATCGACGCCGCGCTCCTCGACTTCGTCGCGGTCCGCCGCTGGCACGAGACGTACGATCTCATCAGCGGTCTCGTCGGGTACGGGGTCTACGCGCTCGAGAGGTTGCCGCGCCCATCTGCGGTGAGCCTCCTCGAGGCGATCGTGGGGCACCTCGAGGCGAGCGCCGAGCCGCGCGATGAGGGGATGTCCTGGCGCTCGCGCCGGTCGTGGTGGCCACGCGACTTCCGCGGTGACGCGAGCACCGGCTTCAATCTCGGCGTGGCGCACGGTGTTCCGGGGGTCATCGCGCTCCTGGGTCGCGCGTGGCGCGCGGGCATCGCGCGGCGCCGGTGCGCAATGCTCCTGGAGGGGGCGGTCGCGTGGCTATTGCACCAGGAGCTCCCCTCGTCGAGCCCGTCAGCGTTCGCGGCGACCTCTCGGCGCGGGGCGCGCCCCACTCCGGCTCGATCGGCGTGGTGCTACGGCGACCCGGGAATCGCCGCCTCGCTCCTCGTCGCGGCGCGCGCGACGGGGGAGCGCGCATGGGAACACGCCGCCATTCGTATCGGCGTTCGCGCCGCCCTCCGCGACCCGGACACGTGCGGCGTCGTCGACGCTGGGCTCTGTCACGGCGCCGCGGGGCTCGCGCACGTCTTCAATCGCCTCCACGTCGAGACGGACGACGAACGGTTCGGCCGCGCTGCGCGCGCCTGGGCCGAGCGCACCCTGGCGATGCGACGCCCAGGCCGTGGCCTCGGGGGCTATCGAACGTTCGTCGTCGCAAGCAATGGGAGGAAAGGGGCGCTCAAGACCGACGCGACCTTCCTGACGGGGACGCCGGGGATCGCGCTCGCGCTCGCGGGGTTCGTCTCGCCCGGAGCGGAGGGGTGGGCGACTTGGGATCGCGTGCTCCTCCTCTCGGACACGCCGGCGTCTGCAGCAAGATGACCGCGGCTCCCCGCCCCCCGGCCCCCTCAGTCCACGCGCCCCAGCGGTGCCTCCGCCAACCACCCCTCGAGCGCCACCAGCGCTCTTTCCGCCAGCGCCCCGTACCGCTCGCGCTTCTTCAGCTTCCGGTTCTCGTGCGGCGGAAGGCACGCCCACGTGATGTTCGAAGGCTGAAACTTCGGTTGCGGCCTCGACAGGTGCGTCCGGATCCCGCCGAGCGCCGTCGTCTCGGGGGGCGGAACGACCGCATGTCCCGTCAGCGCTTGCGCGAGCATCAGCGCGCAGAGAAACCCGCCGGCGCAGCTCTCCACGTACCCCTCTACGCCGGTGACCTGCCCCGCGAGAAACACGTTGGGTCGCGCGCGCAGCTGCATCCGCTCGTCGAGGAGCACCGGCGCGTTCACGAACGTATTCCGGTGCACGCTGCCGAACCGCAGGATCTCGCACTCCTCGAGCCCCGGGATCATCCGGAAGACGCGCGACTGCTCGCCGTACGTCATCCGCGTCTGGAACCCGACCAGGTTGTACGCCGTCATGGCTGCGTCCTCCGGACGGAGCTGAACGACGGCGTAGGGGCGCCGCTGCGTCCGCGGATCGGTGAGCCCCACCGGCTTCATCGGCCCGAACGAGAGGGTCATCGGGCCGCGCGCCGCCATCACTTCGATCGGGAGGCACCCCTCGAAGTACTTCGTCTCCTCGAACGCGCGCGGGCTCACCTTCTCGGCGCTCACGATCGCCGCGACGAACGCCTCGTACTGGGCCTGATGGAAAGGACAGTTCACGTACGCTTCGTCGCCGAGGGCGGTGGCGTCGAGCACGTCGCTCTCTTCCACATCGACCCCCCCCTTCCCCCATCGCGATTGCTTGAAGACCCTGTCCCAGTCGATCGAGTCCGCGCTCACGATTGGAGCGATCGCGTCGTAGTACGCGAGGTGCTCCGCGCCGACGGTCCGCGCCAAGTCCCCGGCGAGGCCGTCCCCCGTGAGCGGACCGGTTGCGATGATCACGGGGTGATCCGCCATGGCTTCCGGAATGCGCTCGACGACGCGGTGCTCGACACGGATCCGCGGATGCTCTTCGATCCGCTTCGTGACGAGCGACGCGAACGCCTCGCGATCGACCGCGAGCGCCCCCCCCGCCGGCACCTTGGTCTCTTCCGCGCACGCGAGGACGAGCGACCTCGCGCGCCGGAGCTCCTCTTTGAGCAGCCCGACGGCGTTCATCAGCGCCGCGCCGCGCATCGAGTTCGAGCAAACCAGCTCGCACAGCTTGTCCGTCGTCTGCGCGGGGGTGCGCGCGATCGGCTTCTGCTCGACGAGCGTGACGTCGATCCCCCGCTCGGCGAGCTGCCAAGCCGCCTCGCAACCGGCGAGACCGGCTCCGACGATCGTGACGCGGCTAGTGGAGCGGGCGTGGGGCACGGGCCCACGCTCTAGCGCTATGCGCGCTCCACCGCCACCACCCCTTGCACCTTTCCTAGCGCGCGCATCACGCTCTTCAGCTGCGTGAGGTCGGAGCAGACGAACGTGAACACGTTCACGGCCCTTCCGTCGTCGCTCGCACGGCAGTTCGCTTCGCTGATGTTGATCCCCTGCGCGCTGAACGTCTGCCCGACGTTCGCCAGGATGCCCGGCCGGTTCGCCGTGACCACGCGGAGCTGGACGGCGCGATTGATCTTCGCCTTCGAATCCCAGCTGATCTCGACGCGCCGCTCCGGATCCGTGTCGAACGCTTTCGCGCACCCGCGCCGGTGGATCGTGACGCCGCGACCGCGCGTGATGAAGCCCAGGATGTCGTCCCCCGGCAGGGGGTTGCAACACTTCGCGTACCGGACGAGGACGTCGTCGATCCCGTTGAGGCGGATCCCCCCCTCGTCCCCCTTCCCCTTGATCACCTTCCGGACGAGCCCCGCGAGCTTGCTCTCGCGGATGTGGTCGGGGGGGGACGACTTGCCGTCGGCCGAGTCGGGAGCGACGAACCCAGTCACGTCCTGCGTATCGATCTTCCCGTAGCCGATCCCGACGAACATCTCGTCGACCGTGCTCACCTTCAGGTGCTCGAGGAGCTTTCGGATCTCGTTGTCGTTCTTCAGGAGCCGGTTCAGCGAGACCCCTGCCTTCTGCATCTCCCGCTCGAGGAGCTCCTGCCCCAGGCGCTGCGACTTCTCGCGCTGCTCGGCCCGCAGAAACGTGCGGATCTTCGCGCGCGCCCGCGTCGTTCCGGCAGCGTCGAGCCAATCCTTCGACGGCTGCTGGTTCGCCGAGGTCACGACCTCGATGACGTCGCCGTTGCGAAGCTTGTAACGGAGCGGCTCGAGCTTGCCGTTCACGCGGGCGCCGGTGATGTGCTCCCCGAGCTGCGAATGGATCGCGAAGGCGAAATCGATCGGCGTCGCCCCTCGCGGAAAGACGCGCACGTCCCCCTTGGGAGTGAAGACGTAGACCTCGTCCTGGAAGAGGTCGATCTTCACCCCTTCGAGGAACTCCGCCGGGTCCTTCAGCTCCTTCTGCCACTCCACGAGCTGCCGCAGCCAGCCGAACCGCTGCGCGTCGCTGTCGGCGATCCCTCCACCGCCCGACTCCTTGTACTTCCAGTGCGCCGCGATGCCGCGCTCGGCGACACGGTTCATCTCCGCCGTCCGGATCTGGATCTCGATCCGCTCTCGCCCCGGGCCGATGACCGTCGTGTGAAGCGACTGGTACATGTTCGGCTTCGGCAGCGCGATGTAGTCCTTGAAGCGCCCCGGGACCGGCGTCCACTTCGAGTGGATGACGCCGAGCGCCGCGTAGCAGTCGCTGACGCTCTCGACGACGACGCGGAACGCGATGATGTCGTTGATCTGGTCGATGCCGGCGTCGTTCGCCTTCATCTTTCGCCAGATCGAATAGAGGTGCTTCGCGCGACCGGTCACCTCGGCGGCGAAGCCCTGCTCGGCGAGGCGCGCCGAGAGCGTCTTCGAGACGTCGGCGATGTACTTGTCGCGCTCCCGCTTCGTCTTCGCGACCGCCTGCGAGACCTCCTGGAACGCGTCCGGCTCGACGTATCTGAACGACAGGTCCTCGAGCTCGCTCTTGAAGCTCTGCATCCCGAGGCGGTTCGCGAGCGGGGCGTAGATCTCGATCGTCTCGCGGGCGATTCTCTCCTGCGCCTCTTTGCTCATGAACTCGAGCGTGCGCATGTTGTCGACGCGATCGCAGAGCTTCACGAGGAGCACGCGGATGTCGCGCGCCATCGCGACGACCATCTTGCGGAAGTTCTCCGCTTGGCGGTCCTCCTTGGAGGTGAAGTTGATCTTCGAGAGCTTCGTGACGCCATCGACCAGCGTCGCGATCTCGCCGCCGAACTGCTTCTCGACGTCGTCGAGCGAGACGAGCGTGTCCTCGACCACGTCGTGGAGGAGGCCGGCGCAGACGCTGGCGGTGTCGAGCCGCAGGTCGGCAATCACCCCCGCGACGTTCGCGGGGTGCACGAAGTAAGGGTCGCCGGACTTCCGAGTCTGGCCGGCGTGCATCCGGTAGCTGAAGTCGTACGCCCGCTTGATGAGGTCGACATCGGCGGAGGGCTGATAGCTCCGCACGCGACCGATGAGCTCTTCGACTTGAAGCATGTCTAACAAGCCCGGCACTCTCGCGAGAGCCGGGCTTAGTCTTTGCAAAATAACACCCCCAATTCCGGGGGGCAATGAACGCTCCTGGTTCCTTTTGGGCACCTAGCGAAGTGCGCGGTGGCGCGAAGGTCCCTCCTCGTGGCAAGCACTCCGCGAGTGATTCTTCCTTCGACGCGCGAACCTTCCCGCCCGCGGGCGAGTGTTTACGTCCACTTCCCCTGGTGTCTGGCGAAGTGTCCCTATTGCGACTTCGTGAGCTACGCCGAGCGGCGCGAGGGGGTCGACTCGCACGGATATGCCGACGCGGTCCTCCGAGAGCTCGACGCGAGGCGGGAGGGGACAGGGGCGCGCCGGATCGGAACCGTCTTCTTCGGCGGAGGAACGCCGAGCCTCTGGGAGCCAGACGATCTGGGCCGAGTGCTCGCGGGGATCCGTGATGCCTACGACTGCGCTGATGATCTCGAGGTCACGGTCGAGTGCAACCCCACGTCGCTCGATCGACCGCGCGCCGACGCGCTCGCTTCCGTAGGGGTCAATCGCCTGTCGATCGGGACCCAGTCGCTCGACGAGAAGCAGCTCCGCTTCCTCGGGAGGCTCCATGATCCCGCGGGGGCGCTCGCGGCCATCGACGCCGCGCTCGCGTCCGCTGTCCCGCGTGTGTCGACGGATCTCATCTTCGGCCTCCCCGACCAGAGCCCTGCCGACGCCAGCACCCAGGCCGCGCGACTCGCCGAGCGGGAGAGCGCGGGCCGACGACTCACCCACCTGTCCTGCTACCAGCTCACGATCGAGCCGGGAACGCAGTTCGGCGCGCTGGCGAAGCGAGGGCGGCTCCCGCTCGCCGACGACGGGATCGTGGCGGAGGCTTTCCTTGCGATCGACGACGCGCTCGGTGCGCGAGGTTTTCGCCACTACGAGATCTCCAACTACGCAGTCCCTGGCGAGGAGGCGCGGCACAACCTCGGGTACTGGCACGGCGAGGAGTACATCGGCCTCGGGTGCGCAGCCTACGGGATGCTGCGCACGGGCACGGCGAAGAACCCGACAGCGCCCCCAACGTCCGCGCCAACAGCGACACAGACTGCACCGCTCGGGCTTCGCTATCGAAACGCGATCGACCCGCGCGCGTACGCGGTCGCGACCAAGAACGCGAAGGGGGGGCGCGTGGGCGAAGGGGACGGCATCTCCATCTCGAGCGAACCCTTGGACGCGCTCGCGCTCTTGAGGGAGCGGATCATGCTCGGCCTTCGCCTCTCCGACGGGTTCGATCTCGGGGCGTGCGGCCGAGACCTCGGCATCGAGCCGTTCAGCGCCGAGCGGACGCGCGAGATCGAGCGCCTTGCCGCGAAAGGGAGGCTCGTGCGAGAAGGCGGGCGCTTGCGAGTGCCGCGAGAAGCCTGGATATGGACGGACGACACTGCCGCGAGGCTCTTTTGAGCAAGCCTCGCGCATGGATGTCCTGGTCGTCCGGGAAGGACAGCGCGCTCGCGCTCCATGTCGCGAGGACGAGCGCCGAGGTCGAGGTCGTCGCGCTCCTCACGACGATCAACGAGACGCACGCGCGCGTCGCGATGCACGCGGTGCGTGAGTCCCTCCTCGAGGCGCAGGCCGAGGCGCTCGGCCTCCCGCTCGTGAAGGTGCCGATCCCGAGCCCGTGCCCGAACGCGGTGTATGAAGAGCGGCTCGGCGCAGCTATGGAGCGTGCGCGGAGCGAAGGGGTCCGCGACGTGATCTTCGGAGACCTTTTCCTCGAGGACATCCGCGCGTATCGGGAGAAGCAGCTCGCCGCCGTCGACATGCGCCCCCGCTTCCCGATCTGGGGCCGCCCCACGGCGGCGCTCGCGCGTGAAATGATCGACCTCGGACTGGAAGCGATCCTCACGTGCGTCGATCCGCGCGTGCTCCCGGCGCGCTTCGCGGGGCGACGCTTCGATGCGGCGTTGCTGGACGAGCTCCCCGCGAGCGTCGACCCGTGCGGGGAGAGGGGCGAATTTCACACGTTCGCCTTCGCAGGCCCGATGTTCAAAAGCACGATCCCCGTCGAGACGGGCGAGATCGTCGAACGGGACGGATTCGTGTTCGCCGATGTCCTTCTGAACGCGGCGAGCGGATCG
Organism: Polyangiaceae bacterium; assembly: GCA_052147435.1. Classification (GTDB taxonomy): domain Bacteria; phylum Myxococcota_A; class Polyangia; order Polyangiales; family Polyangiaceae; genus JBKQKP01. Next base: position 56,086 of record JBKQKP010000383.1, read on the forward strand.
AAGTAAGGTAACCGCCATGCCCACCCGGACGAAACCGCCGGCCCTCTCGAGCGCGGCGCTCCGCAAGCTCCGCGCGCTCGGACACGCCTTGTCGCCCGTGGTCGCGATCGGCAAAGAAGGTTTGACCGATTCCCTGATCGCAGCCACCGACTCCGCGATCGCGACGCACGAGCTCGTGAAGGTGAAGATCCAGCGCGAGGCGCCGGTGGATCGCCACGAAGCGGGCATCGAGCTCGCGGCGCGAACCGGGGCTGTCCTCGCCCAAGTCATCGGGCGGACGCTCCTCCTCTACAGGAAGCACCCGAAGCGACCGAAGATCGTGCTCCCCGCGCCCGGCAAGCCGGGCAAGCCCGCCCCGGTCACCTCGACCGTACGAGCGGAGCGGGCGGAACCTGTGAAGATCTCTGTGCAAAGGCCTGGGTACGCAGACGGGGATCCTGAGGAAAACCCCTGAACAGACCGAGGCCCCCCTGTGGGCTCTTTGTGTTCAAGCCGATCGTCGGTTCAGTGATCCCGCGAGGTTGGCAAACCCTTCCTGGGGAGCGTGCCCACCTGGCCGTCTGATGAGGCCCGCCGAGGGCCACCCTTTGGGCGTCGCGGCGCTCCGGTGTCGGTTTGATGGAGACGCCGCCCACACCGTGTAGCACAACAGATCGTATCCATTGTTATGGACAGACCCCATATCTTGGGGTTAGAAAGGTGGTCTCGCGAGGCGTTGCCGTTTTATGATTGCTCCGTCGTGACGTCGGTCGTCACGGACGGGGCACAGAACGGAGGCACTTCGGAGGGGTGAGCGGAGGCGGCTCCGAGCACCCAGAGGCTGAACGCCCTCGCCCCTGGCCAAGCGCAGGGACAACAGACGGAGGGCACCGGCGTTCAGGGTTCGTGGAAGCAGACGACGAACGACGCGGGGACGGGCCGCGCAGGGGTACTGGAAACGTGCAGAGCTTCGACGCCACGCGTCGAAGCGGTCTGACGCGAAGGGAGAGGTGTTGTCTGAAGCGCGGCGGGCAGGCCGGGGAGCGAACGGGGCAAGGCGAGCGGGGATACACGAACTCAGGGCGTCGAGAAGAGCATCGAACCGCGCGGGCCGCGGGGCGGTGGGGAAGGGAAGGAGCGCGACATGGCACAATCATCGGATTCGGGGTTCGGGCGAGCGATCATGAAGAACGGGCACGGCAACGGCACGACGAAGCATTCGGAGAAAGACGGTACGTCCGCAGCGGAGCTGAGGCGTGGCGGTCAACAGCAGGTAGAAACCGTGTCGAAGAAAACGCTCAAGACCACGTCGTCGAAGGAACCGGCGACGTCGAAGAAATCGTCCCCGCCGTCGGGCGTCCTGCGCGCCGACAGCGCACCGTCCCCTGGTGTAGACCGCGCCGCGCGGAGCGCGGACGCGCCGTCGAACCGCCTGGCCACCGGTGTCGCCGTCGCGCGCCGCAACACGACAGCGAACGTCGATCCTCTCGAAGCGGTCGTCTACGAGCGTCGCTCGAGCGTGATCACGAACCCCGATGGATCGATCGTCTTCAAGATGGAGGGGGCAGAGATCCCGGCCAGCTGGAGCCAGCTCGCGACCGACATCGTCATCAGCAAGTATTTCCGCAAGGCGGGTCTCTTCGGTGACAAGCACCAGGGAGAGAAGAGCGTCAAGCAGGTCGTCCACCGCATCGCGCACACGATTCGCACCGCCGGCGAGAAGTTCGGCGGCTACTTCGCCACGAAGACCGAGGCGGACGCGTTCGAAGCGGAGCTCTCGTACCTGATGGTCCACCAGGTCGGCGCGTTCAACTCGCCCGTCTGGTTCAACTGCGGCCTCTGGCACGAGTATCGGATCGAAGGGTCCGGCGGGAACTGGGCGTGGGACCCCGCGAAGGACGAGATCGTCGAGACCGCGAACGCCTACGAGCGGCCGCAGTGCTCGGCGTGCTTCATCCAGACCGCGAACGACGACCTCATGTCGATCTACGAGCTGATGAAGAACGAGGCTCGCCTCTTCAAGTACGGCTCGGGCACCGGCTCGAACTTCAGCGCGATCCGCGGGCGGCAGGAGAAGCTCTCCGGCGGCGGGACGTCGAGCGGCCTCATGTCGTTCCTCGAGGTGTTCGATCGCGCGGCCGGCTCGACGAAGAGCGGCGGCACGACGCGCCGCGCGGCGAAGATGGTCTGCCTCGACATGGATCACCCCGAGATCGAGGACTTCATCAACTGGAAGGTGCGCGAGGAGAAGAAGGCGCACGCCCTCATCGCCGCCGGCTTCTCGAGCGACTTCAACGGCGAGGCCTACCACACGATCAGCGGGCAAAACTCGAACAACTCCGTCCGCGTCAGCGACGACTTCATGAACGCCGTCATGGCGGGCGGCAAGTGGCAGACGCGCTTCCGCACGACGGGTGAGGTCTGCCAGACGCTCGACGCGAAGAGCCTCTGGACCCAGGTGGCCGAGGCCGCGTGGGCGTGCGCCGATCCGGGCGTGCAGTACGACTCGACGATCAACCGCTGGCACACGTGCCCGAACACGTCGCGCATCAACGCGTCGAACCCGTGCTCCGAGTACATGTTCCTCGACGACTCCGCCTGCAACCTGGCGAGCGTCAACCTGACGAAGTTCCTCCGAGACGACGGCTCGTTCGACACCGACGGCTACCGCCACGCGTGCCGGATGTTCTTCATCGCGCAGGAGATCCTCGTCGATCTGTCGAGCTACCCGACCAAGGGGATCGCGAAGAACAGCCACGACTATCGTCCGCTCGGCCTCGGGTACGCGAACCTCGGGTCGCTGCTCATGCAGATCGGCGTGCCGTACGACAGCGACAAGGGGCGCGCGATGGCGGCGGCGCTCACGGCGATCATGTGCGGCGCGGCGTACCGCGCGAGCGCAGAGATGGCGGCGTCGAAGGGTCCCTTCGCCGGCTACCACAAGAACCGCGAGCCGATGCTGCGGGTCATGAACATGCACCGCGACGCGGCCTACGCGATCGATCGCGACCAGTGCCCGACGGATCTCTACAGAGCCGCGTGCGACGACTGGGACGCGGCGGTGCGTCTCGGTGAGGCGTTCGGCTACCGGAACGCGCAGTCGACCGTGCTGGCGCCGACAGGCACGATCGGCCTCCTCATGGACTGCGACACGACTGGAATCGAGCCCGACTTCGCCCTCGTGAAGTTCAAGAAGCTCGCCGGCGGCGGCTACTTCAAGATCGTGAACCAGTCGGTGCCGGGGGCGCTCCAGCGCCTCGGATACACGGAGGCAGAGCGGCAGGAGATCGTCGCGTACATCAGCGGGACGAATACGCTCCTCGCAGCGCCGCACGTGAACCGTCGGACGCTGAAGGAGAAGGGGCTCGCCGACGCCGATCTAGCGAAGATCGAGGCGGCGATCCCGGGTGTCTTCGATCTCGATAGCGCGTTCGCGGCGTGGGTCCTCGGCGAAGAGACCTACGAGCGGCTCGGTGCGACGAAGGAGAACCGGGGGAAGAAAGGCTTCTCCCTCCTGCAGCACCTCGGCTTCAAGCGTGAGGACATCGACGAAGCGAGCGACGTCATCATCGGTCGCATGACGATCGAAGGGGCGCCGTACCTGAAGCCGGAGCACCTGCCCGTCTTCGACTGCGCGAATCGCTGCGGCAAGGTCGGTGTCCGCTTCCTGGCGCCGATGAGCCACGTGAAGATGATGGCCACGACGCAGCCGTTCCTCTCCGGGGCGATCTCGAAGACGGTCAACCTCCCGAACGAGGCGACTGTCGAGGAGATCGCCAAGGTGTACGAGGAGGGGTGGCGGCTCGGGCTCAAGGCCGTGGCGCTCTACCGCGACGGATGCAAGGCATCGCAGCCGCTGTCGACGTCCGGCAAGGAGTCGAAGGACGACGCGAAAGAGGCGAAGGACGCGAAGAACGCCGCGCTGTCGGATCCCCCGCTCGCGCCGATCCCGCACACGAACGCGGACACGCAGGACGCGCAGCAGCTCCAGCTGCAAATCATGCCGACGGGGACGCGCCCGCACGGTCTGCGCGTGCGCCTGCCGAAGCGCCGTCGCGGCTTCACGCAGGAAGCGCGCGTCGGCGGTCACAAGATTTTCCTCCGGACCGGCGAGTACGAAGACGGGACGCTCGGCGAGATCTTCATCGACATGCACAAGGAGGGGGCGGCCTTCCGCTCGCTCATGAACTGCTTCGCCATGGCGGTGTCGGTCGGCCTGCAGTACGGCGTGCCGCTCGAGACGTACGTGGAGCAGTTCACGTTCACCCGCTTCGAGCCGCAGGGGCTCGTCGAGGGGCATCCGTACGTGAAGTTCTCGACATCGATCGTCGATTACCTCTTCCGCGTCCTCGGGATCGAGTACGCAAACCGGTACGACCTGGCGCACGTGAAGCCGGAAGAGGCGGCGTCGCCGCTGACGAGCACGGCGGATCGAGGGAGCGTGTCTTCCCTGACCGCCGCGCAGGAAGCCCACCCCTTGCCGTACACGAAGGACGCGCTCGCGCGGACGGCGTCGATGAACGAGGGACTCGGGACGACCACGATCGGCGCAAAGCCGGCGGGATCGGCCCTGGACGCGCAGCTCGAAGAGATGATGGGCGACGCGCCCGTCTGCGACGTGTGCGGGCACATCACAGTGCGGAACGGCGCTTGTTACAAGTGCCTCAACTGCGGCAACTCGATGGGGTGCTCGTGATGGGCACGTCGAACGAGTCGTTCGAAGAGATGAAGCTGCCGCTGGCGTGACGCCGGCCTCGCACCCGCAGGAAGGCCGCCTCCCCTCCCCCCCAACACCGGGGGTCAGGGCGGGGCGGCCGCCTGCGTGGTGATTCGACGAATGGACACTCTTGTTTTCGAAGCCTTCGAGCAGGTGCGCGATGAGCCGTGTCGTTCTTCGTTTCGAGACCTTGGTGCTGAAAGAGGAGGGGGAGCGCTCGACGATTCACTTCAACGTCGAGGACGACGCGGCGATCGCGCGATGTCGCGCCGTGATCGAAGAGCGTGAGGACGGAGCGATCGACGTGGGGTCGATAGAAGGGTACGGCGGAGCGATCGACCCGGCCGCGTTCCGCGAGGTGGTGGAGCGCGTGTATTGGGAGCAGGTGAAGATGATCGGACGGCTCGCGGCGGTCGTACCGGTCACGAGCTGCATCGTGGCGTTGCGAGAGAAGGAAGTCGCGATCGAAGGGGGGCGCGTCGCCTCGGGGTGGTGAGGCTAGAGCTCTTCCGGCCCCCGCAATCCCCCCTCGTCACGCTTTTTCAGGCGCATCATCACGACGCCGACGAGCGCCCCCCCGACGCAGATAGCGACGTCCGCGACGTTGAAGACGGGCCACCTCCGCAAGTGGATGAAGTCGATCACGTACCCTTGCTCGATTCGATCGAGCACGTTTCCGATTGCGCCCCCTACGACGAGGACGAACGCCGCGTGCTCGAGTAGCCCCGCGACTCGCCGTCGCTTCCACCACGCTGCTGCGATCGCGGCGATGGCGAGGCAGGACATCACCAGGATGAGCGACCCCTTCGCTGGGGTCGCCACGTTTCGCAGGAGGCTGAACGCGGTGTCGCGATTCTCGGCGTACTGGAGGTCGAGCACACCGGTGATGAGCGCCCGGGGCGCGGATCCTTCGAGGGTGATTTTCGCGACGACCTTCGTCGCGTGGTCGCACCCCACGAGGGCGAGCACGAGCACCATGAGCAATCCCCGCATCGCCCGTACAGCCATGCGGGCCCAACCGTGGATGGTGGGCGCGTATTCCGTGGAAGGGGCATCTGTCCGAATCGTCACAAATCGACGTGTCCCTGCGGGCTCGCGTGATCCTTTTCGGGGACCGCATCCCACGAACTAGGGTCCGATGAGAAAACGACGCGGAAACGTGAAGCTCGACGACAACGATCCGCTGTTCTCGGAATGGTCGAGCGGGTGGCAGGCCGCGCAGGGAAATCAGGGGACCGTCGAGGCGTTTCCGAGCCTGGCGCCCCATCAAATCTCCCTAGAGGCTGAAGGAGCAGAGTCGTACGCGCCGCCGTCGCCCGAGCACCGCGCGAGGCTGCAGCGGTACGTGAAGGCGACCGTGGCGGGCTGTGTGATCGTATGTATGGCAGCGATGGTCCGCGTGGGGATCGCCCACGTCTTCCCGTCGGCCGACCAGGCGGCTCCGCCGCATGCTGTCGTCGCGGCGCGGATCACGGAGAGCGCACCGGCGCCCAACGCGGCCCCTGACGTCGCAGCACCCGTCGCCGCCGTGGCTGCCAACGCACCCTCTGCTGAGCAACCGTCCCCGGCGGCGGCACCTGGAGCCGTCGTTCCCCCATCACCCGTTGCCACGTCGAAGACGGCAACGCAGGAGCGCGAAGCGGCTCGCCGCGCGCTCGAGCGAGGGAAGCTGAAAGACGCCGTCGCGGCAGCCGAGCGCGCATCCGAGGGAGATCCGAGCGACGCCGAAGCTTGGTTGATCCTCGGCGCCGCTCAGCAGGAGCTCGGACACGCCGCGCTCGCGCGCGACGCCTTTCGCTCTTGCCTCAAATCTGCGAAGCACGGCCCCATCCGTGAGTGTCGCGCGATGCTCCGCTGACGGTCACGCTCCGTACACGTGCTTGCGCGCCACCTCGGCGACGAGCGGATAGTCGAAGGGCTTCCCCTCGAACGCGCGCAGAGCGCCGAGGAGGTGCCACAAGAGGAAGAACGGGATCGCGAGCCCGCACGTGGCGAGCGCGACGACCGTCCCGAGCCCGGACCACAGGAGCGCCTGCAGGGCCTCGTACGCGACGCGACGCGACGACTCGCGCTTCAGGAGGTAGACGACGAGTGGCGCGAGGAACCATGCAAAACAGGTCCCCCCGTGGGCGATGAGGAGCGCGAAACGGTCTTCACTCGTGGTCGAGTCACGATCTTGAAGGAGTGTGTCCATGATGGCACCCGAGAAGTCGTCGACGCGGACCCCATTATTTCAGTACCGCAAGCAGGCGTAACTCCTAGTCTCCCTGGCCCAACGGCGCTTGTCGTCGGCGGCTGACGTCCCCAAGCTCCCCCTCTGGACTCCCCCCCCCCATGCAACGCCCACCGACCGCCGAGCGCGCCTGGTTCCTCGTTCATCCAAAAGGGCTCGTGCTCGTTCGCGATGGGGATAGGGGCGGGGTCCGTCTGCCGAGCGACGCGGAGGTGGCGGCGCTTGGCGTGGACAAGAGCGCGGAGCACGACGTCGGAGAGCTCGGCGAAGCGCGCGCGGTCGCTGCGGCGATCGGCGGTGCTCCCCTCCCCGAGCCGCTCGTCGTCCTCGGACTGCGCGAGCTATTCGGGGCCGTGTCGGCGGAGACATTCGCGTTCGCGGGACGCGCGACGCAGATCATCGACTGGGCCACGACTCACCGGTTCTGTGGTCGATGCGCCACGCCGACCGAGCGCGTCGATGGGGAGCGGTGCATGCGGTGCCCGGCGTGCGGCCTCCTCGCGTACCCGCGGATCACCCCTGCGATCATCGTCCTCGTTCGTCGTGGCGACGAGGCGCTCCTCGCGCGCGGCGCGCGGTTCCCGCTCCCCTTTTACAGCACGCTCGCCGGCTTCGCGGAGGTCGGCGAGTCGCTCGAGGAGACCGTCGCGCGCGAAGTTCGCGAGGAGGTCTCGGTCGAGGTGAAAAATCTCCGCTACTTCGGCAGCCAGCCGTGGCCGTTTCCGAACTCGCTCATGATCGGCTTCACGGCGGAGTGGGCCGCTGGCGAGATCGCGATCGACGGAAAAGAGATCCTCGACGCCCACTGGTACCGTGCGGACGCGCTGCCTACGGTCCCGCCGAAAATCAGCATCGCGAGGCGATTGATCGACGCTTGGGTCGAGGACGTCACCAGATCGCCGCGCTAGGATGCGCCCGCTCCGATGCGCTCCGTCGCCGCGTTCTCTGTGCTCGCCTGCACGCTCGGCTTCTTGTGCGCCCTCCCCGCGTTCTTGGCGTGCGACGAGACTCCGCGCGGCGAACAGGCGATCTTGTTTCTCGACGACGGGAGCTACTACAACGTCCCTCCGGCCGCCGAAGCAGGCCCCGACGCGCACGGCCCTTGCGCTGAAGAGGCAGAAGCCGGCGTCTGCGCCGAGACCTCCGAAGGGGGGGTCCCCTACGACCACTTGATCGAGTGCACCGGAAGCTCCCCCCCTTTCGGGATCGAGTGCCTCGCGAACGGGAGCGCGGCAGACGGCGGCATCATCTCGTACTGCTGCTCCACCGGGGTCATCTAGATTGCGCCCGCGCACTGGTGCGAAAAAGGGGGCGTGGTACGCCACTCAGTGAGGGGACCGCGGCGCGTCGGGCCCCGCTGAGGAGACCATGCGAGACCTCGCTTCGGCACTGACCTCCGCGAGCGTCGCACTCGCGCTGGCGATCGGGTGCGGCGGGACGTCGCGCGATCCGCCCGGTCAAGGAGGGGGCGGCGGGAGTGGGAGCGGCAGCGGCAGCGGAGGCGCGCCCCCATTCGCAGAAGCACCCCATAGTTCCCTCCCCCAGCTCACGTACCAGGGGGGGCCGCTTCTCCTGAGCCCGGAGATCGTCACCGTGACCTTCGCGGGGGACGCGAACACCTCCGCGCTCGAAACGTTCGACGACGCGATCGTTGAATCGTCGTGGTGGGGCGCCGTCACGGCGGGTTTTTGCAACGGCGCCGGCGCGTGTGTCGGGAAGGGCTCCTCGGGGGGCCACGTCGTCCTGACGACCCCCCCGGCGGCGAGCTACACGGACGCCACGGCGGGAGGGACCTCGAGCCTCCAGATCTTCATCAACGACCAGATCGAGCGCGGCGCCCTCCCCGCCGCCGACGCCAACACGCTCTACGTCTTCTACTTCCCCCCATCGACGACGATCACGCTGGCCGAGGGGAGCGTCGAGACGGGAACGAGCTGCGCGCAGTTCGGCGGCTACCACAACTCCCTCGTTGCGACCGCGGGCGCCGCGCCCATTCCGTACGCCGTGGTCCCCGAGTGCGCGCCGCAGAAGGGCTCGAACCTCACGCCGTTCGAGTCGATCACGTTCGCGGCGAGCCACGAGATCGTCGAGGGGGTCACCGATCCGATCCAGACCACGACGACGCTCGGGTACTACCTGAACCTGAGCGACGACACGGTCCTCGGCTGGGACCTCCTCGCGGGGGGGGAAGCGGCCGATCTGTGCGTCGACGTGACGGGCCTCCACGAGGACGAGACGACCGCCGATGGCTATACGGTTCAGCGGATATGGTCGAACGCCAACGCCGCCGCCGGTCTCGACCCCTGCATCCCCACCCCCGCGAACGACGTCTACTTCAGCGTCGCTCCCGAGGGGACGAACGCGTACATCATCCTCGACGTCGGCCAGAGCGCGACGTTCGAAGTGGACGCCTTCTCGACCGCGGCGACTGCCCCGTGGACGCTCAGCGGCGTCGATTGGGCGAGCGCACAGAAGGAGGTCACCGCGCCCCTTTTGACCTTCACCTTCAACGGGGAGCAGACGGTCACGGTGAACAACGGCGACAAGGTGCAAGTGACCGTGACGCTCGACGCCGACCCGTCTCAGTTCGGCGGCGCAGAGGGGATTCTCCTTTCGGCGGCTGGACCTACGAGCGCGCCGACCGCCGCGCACGTGTGGCCGATTCTCGTCCTCACCCCCGACGAGGCCACGTTCACGGGCGGGTGACGAGCAACCGGCGTTGCGTGAGCAATGCGCCCACCTTGCCGGGCTCACTCCGCCCATTCCTCACGTTTGCGAGCTGCCGCACTCGTGCGATCCTTGAGGTTCGATGGGGACTCGCAAGCGTCACTCCGTCACGCTGCGATCGCCGACGCAAGGCGGGCCGCGGAGGTATCAGTCGGGCGCGGTTCGGATCGACGACCGCGTCCGGCTGGGGCACGCGCTCGCGATGGCGCTCGAGCCGTTCGGGCTGGGGGTTGCCGTCGTCGAGCCGGGTACGCTCCGGGTGACGTTCGCGAGCGAGGCGCTCGGTGCCCTTCTCGGAGCGACCGTGGATGAGCTCACGGGGCTGAGCTCACTCCGCGAGCGTGTCATGCCTGCGGATGTCGCAGCGGCAGAGGCATGCCTCGGCGCGACGCGCGCCTCGGAGTCCACGATTCACTTTCTCCACTCGTGGGGCGATCCCGTCGAGCTCGATCTCAGCGTCCGTCCTTTCGACAGCGACCAGAGCGACGGGAAAGAGCCGCGCCTCCTGGCGGTCGTGTTTCGCGGCGTAGGCGAGCGGCACGAACGGGAGAGCCTGCGGGTCGCCGTAGGCGAAGCTGCCGAAGCGCTCCGCGCGCGCGACGAGCTCTTCTCGATGGCGACGCACGAGCTACGGACTCCGCTCACCGCGCTGCGCCTCCACGCGCAGGCGCTCGTCCTCGGGCTCAAGCGCGAGCCGCCGGACCTCGGGCGGGCGCGCCGATCGATCGGCGAGGTGGAGCGGCACGCCGAGCGGATGACCGTGCTCGCTGACCAGCTCCTCGACGTGTCGCGAATACGGAGCGGGCGCCTCGAGATCGAGCGGGCCCCGATGGACCTCGCCGTGGCAGTGCGCGACGTCGCGACCCGCTTCGGTGCAGAGGCAGCGAGCCTGGGGGCCACGATCATCATCGACGGAGAGCGGAGCGTCCCGGGTCACTGGGATCCATTCCGCATCGAGCAGGTCCTCGCGAACCTCGTGTCGAACGCGCTGAAGTTCGGCGAGGGGAACCCGATCGTCGTCGAGCTGAGGACCCTGCAGGGGAGAGCGCTCCTCACCGTACGCGACCACGGTCGCGGGATCCCCGAGGAGGAGCAGGCGCGGATCTTCGAGGCCTTCGAGCGGGCGAAGCGCTCCCGTGGCGTGCGAGGGGCAGGTCTGGGACTGTGGATCGTCCGGCGCCTCGTCGAAGCGCACGGCGGCACGGTTCGCGTGGCGAGCGCGGCGGAGAAGGGGACGGTGTTTGCGGTCGAGCTACCGCTCGATCGGGTCGACTGTGTAGGCGAGACCTAGCTCATCGAGAGGGGACCGATATCTCGAAGCCGTTCGGCGTACCCGGTGTAGAGATCAGTCCTCTTGAGGCTCTTCCGACGAACGCTGATGCCCGTCTCCGGGGCCGAGGTGTACGCGTTCCACGAGCGGCCCGATGCGCTGGCTCGCCTGATCCCCCCTTGGGAACGGGTGCGCATCCTGATACCGCCGTGCTCGCTCGCGAAAGGGACGCGCGTCGTGCTGAGGCAGTGGATTGGGCCTTTCCCGATCACGGTCGAGTCGGTCCACGTCGCGTGCCAGCCGGGGGTCAGCTTCGTCGACGAGATGGTGCGCGGCCCGTTCGCGAGCTGGGTGCACGAGCACCGCTTCGAGCACGTGAGCGCGACGGCGTCGTGGCTCGTGGACGACGTCGAGTACGAGCTACCGCTCGAGCCGCTCGCCGTCGTCGCGCGATCGCTGGTGGAGAGCCGGGTCGAGCGGATGTTCGCGCACCGGCACGAGGTCACGCTGGCGGCGATGAACGAGCTGGCGGCGACGCGGTGATGCGGCGTAGGGGGAACGCGGGGAGGCACGGCGCGAAGAGCTGGAAGCGCTGGGCGTCCTCGACCGCGAACCCGGCGCGGGCGATCGCGGCTTCCGTGTCGCGGGCCATGTGACAGCCCATCCCGTTGAGGACGACCCAGAAGGGGTCGAGCGCTCGCATGACGGCGCCGGCGATCGGATGCGCGCTCCGGACATGCTCGAGCGCGCGCAGCTTGCCGCGCGGGCGTAGGACGCGGGCCGTTTCGGAGAGCGCGCGACCGACGTCGTCGACGCTGCAGAGGACGAGCGAGAAGACCACCGCGTCGAAGCTCTCGGCTTCGAAGGGGAGCGAGGTCGCCGACGCCGCGGCGACGCGGACATGGCAGCGGGCGTCGAGGGCGCGCTTCTCCGCGACGGCGCGGAAGGCGTCGTCGGTGTCGATCGCCGTGAGACGAACGCCGGGGCCGTAGTGGCGGAACGTGCGACCGGTGCCGCACCCGACCTCGAGAATGTCGCCGGCCAGATCGCTCACCAGCGTCTCGCGCTCCTCGGCGAAGCCGGCCGCGTCGGCCCGATCGAAGATGGCCTCGTAGAGCTCGACCTCGGAGCGGCTCGCCTTCAGCGAGAGCGCTTCGGGGGAGTAGCGCAGGAAATGAGCGGCCTCGCGCAGCATGACGCAGTCATCCCGCCCGCATGCGGACCCTGGACGGCTCGCTCAGGATGCAGCGATCGGAATGGCCAGAACGGGGAAGAGCGCCCGGACGCGGTCTCTCAAGCGGCGGATTCTTGCTCGCATTGTTTCGCCTCCAGTCCTCGCGCGCCTTTCTACTCCTCCTTTCGAAAAGCGCAAGTTTCATGCGGTCGGAGAGCCGCGAGATGGCCCGGAAAACTGCACCTCGTGGGGGGAGCTTGGTACGTTGCGGCGTCGTCACCCAAGGAGATCGTCATGCGCAGCCGCTCCGCACGCACGCTCGTTTCCGTCGCCGCCCTCGCTTGCGTCGGCGGCGTCACCGCGCTCGTCGCCGCGTGCAACAAGCCTCAGGCCGCGGCCGTCTTCGACGCAGGGCCCCCCCCGGTGGCGACCGACGCAGCACCGACGATCCTCGTTCCGCTGGACGACACCGCGACCACGGTGGACGCCGCCGTGGCGGTCGTGAAGCGGAGCGGCGGGCCCGCCCTCTCGAGCAACCAGACGCGCGCAAAGCAGTGCTGCGCCGCGCTCCGCACGCAGGCCAAATCGCTCGGCTCCTCGCCCGAGGCGAACATGCTCACCACCTTCGCCGCGCAGTGCGACGTCGTGGCGATGCAGATCGGGCCGACGAGCGGCGGGCAGGCGCCGGAGTTCGCGACGATCCGGCAGCTCCTGCAGGGGCACACGATCCCCAGCGTGTGCAACGGGCTGTAGCCCGCGCCCTAGCTACGCGAAATGGTCGAACCCGCGCGCCTCGATGGCGCGAACGCCCCCGTGCGCGTCCTCGAGCGCGAGCCCCTCCCCTTCCTCGAAGCGGCCGACCCTCACGAAGCCGTCGATCGCGCGCGCGCTGGCCGCGACGAGCGCGTAGTCCTCGCCGCCGTGAAACGCCAGATCGAGCGGCGATACGCCGAGGCGGCGGGCGAGCGCCGACAGCGGCGGCGCGACGTGCGCGAGGAGAGGCCCCTCTTCGAGCACGGCGCGGAGCCTGCTCGCGCGCGTCATGTGCCCCAGGTCCTGCGCGAGGCCGTCCGAGACGTCGATCGCGCCGCTCACCGCGTCGGTCGCGGCGAGCACGAGCCCCGCGTCGATCCGCGCGTGCGGCCTCCGCCATGCGAGGACGGCGCGCGCGACCGCCTCGTCGGACGAGTCGAGCTTTCGCTCCAGCGCAGCGAGACCCGCGGCGGCGAGCCCGAGCGCGCCGGAGACCCAGATCCCGTCGCCGCGCTTCGCCGTTCGCTCGAGAGGACGCGCGCAAGATCCCAGGAGGGTCGTCGTGACCGACGCTTCGCCTCCCCGCGAGAGGTTCCCCCCGACGATCGGTGCGTCGATTGCGCGCGCCGCCTCGGCTTGCCCCGCGGTGAGCGCGTCGAGGGCGTCGTCGTCGAGTGACCGCGGGAGGATGAGCGCTGACAGCGCGCACCACGGGGAAGCCCCCATCGCGGCGAGGTCGCTCGCCGCCGCCACGAAGGAGCGCCACCCCACGTCGTTCCACGACGCGAGCTCCGCGCGAAAGTGCACCCCCTCGACCTGCGTGTCGATCGTCCAGACGAGGCGCTCGGCGGCGCCGCCGGCGTCACGGAGGCTCGGATCGAGGACCGCTGCGTCGTCGCCGATCCCGCGAACGATCGACGTCTTCGCACCGCCGACCCCGAACCGCGCCGCCAGCTTCGCTATCCGATCGAGCTCGGAGCTCGTCCGTCCGCGACGCGCTTTCACGGCGCGAGAGGCGGGACCGACTTGCCGTTCGCCCCGGTCGACGACGGGAGCGTCACGACGAACACGGCCCCCTGCGGCTGATTCTCCTCGATCCCGATCGTCCCGCCGTGCGCCTCGACGATGCGCTTCACGATCGAGAGCCCGAGCCCGGTCCCGCCGTACTCGCGCGTGGAGGACGAATCGACCTGGTAGAAGGCGTCGAACACCTTCTGGCGCTCCTTCGGGGGGATGCCGATCCCGGTGTCGATCACCCGCACTTCGAGCTTCGCCTGCGCAGGTGCCATGAGCGCGAAGCCGTCTTCGTCGTCGTCCCCGGCGCCGTCGGAGCCCTGCACGGTCCGCGCGCGCATCGTGACCGTCCCCCCCTTCGGGGTGAACTTCAGCGCGTTGTCGCACAGGTTGATGAACACCTGACGTAGGCGCTCGGGATCGGCGCGGAGCTCGATGAGCTTGGGCTCCGCCTCGAGCTTGATGTTGACCCCCTTCTTGCGCGCGTTCGGTGTGATCGTCGTCACCACCTCGCCGAGCACGGTGGTGATCGCGATCTGCTTGCGCTTCATGCTGAGCGTGCCGCTCTCGAGCTTCGACAGATCCAGGAGGCTCATGATGAGCTGGAGGAGCTGCTCCCCCTTTTCGTGGATCGTGCTCACGAACTCTTTCTGCTCGTTCTGCAGGTCGCCCGCGATCCCCTCGCTCAGCATCTCGCTGTAGCCGATGATCGACGTGAGCGGCGTGCGAAGCTCGTGGCTCACCGTGGCGAGGAAGTTCGATTTGAGACGATCGAGCTCCTTCAAGCGGTCGTACGCCTCCTGGAGCTTCGCGTTCTTCTCCTGGAGCTCGCGGTAGCTCTCCGTCACGCTCGCGAGGTGCATCGTGCTCGTGAGCAGCGCCTTGTGGCCGCTGAAGAGGATGAGGTCGAGCGTCGCCTTCAGGTGCTGGGCGATGCGCGTGATCGTCTCTTCCTTCGCGCGCGGCATTTTCAGGAGCAGCGATTTCGCGCGGTCGGCGTCGACGCCGGGATCGATCTTCAGGAGCGTCGGGGGGACCGCGTCGACCGTCACCGGGAGGTACGGGCCGACGATGAGCCGGCCGATCCGCCGCCCGTCGTATTCGATCGAGACGACGCGGTAGCGCGCGCCGGTGAAGCAGGGGTGGACCGTGTCCCCCTCCTCGCCCGGATCGAGCCCCTTCACCTCGCCGACGACCCTGCCGCACGCGGCGCGCCCCTTCATGAGCGTCCCCACGTACGCGCAGACCTCCTGCTCCTTCCCGGCGTCGCCGAGGAGCATGTTGTCGCCCGAGAAGATCTTCAGCGGGATCCCGAAGAGCGCGTAGAAGCTCCTCAGCATCTCGTTCAGAGCCTCGCGGTTGACGAGCTCTTCGAGGCGGAGCGTCTGCTCGATCGCGATCGCGTCGAGCGGGTTCGGGTGCGCGGCGCCCGCCGTCATGACCGCACCGCCGCGACCGGAGCCGTGTAGTTCAGCGACCCCCCGACGCACGCGCGCAGGAGGTCGTCGACAGTCCCCTTGTGGCCGAGCTTCTCCGCCGCCGTTGCGAGGAACTTGTCGCTGTCGAGGCCGAGCTTCTTCGCGAGCTGGTGCTCCGCTTCGAGCTTGGACCACGTGAGGTGGAGGAGCCCGAAGAACGTCTCGAGGACCCCGTCCCCCTTCACGGCGCTCGCCTTGAACACCGGCTCGCGCCCCTTGCTCGCGAGCGACTCGATCTCCGCGTCGGAGCGGACGTTGGGCATGTCGCGCTTGTTGAACTGAATCACGAGCGGGAGCGTCTTCACGCTGAGCCCGAGCTCCTTCAGGTTCGCGCGCAGGTCCATGAACGACGCGGCGTTGTGCTCGGTCTCGGCCACCTGCGAGTCGGCGATGAACGCGACGCCGTCCGCCCCCTGGAGGACGAGCCTCCGCGTGGAGGAGTGGAGCACCTGCCCCGGAACGGTGAAGACCTTGATGCGGAGGCTCATCGCGCCGCCGGAGCTCACTTTGCTCCCCCCGGCGCTGGGGCGATCGGCGGAGGAGGGGATACGACCCGTGTCCGGGGCGCGGAAGACGAGCGGGAGCATGTCGAAGAAGAGGGTGCGGTCGTCCTTCGTCTCGAGCGTCATGAGGCGACCGCGCGAGTCTTCGTTCGTCAGGTGGTGCAGCGCGCGCAAGTTCGTCGTCTTCCCGCTGAGCGCTGGGCCGTAATAGACGAGCTTTACGGTGACCTCACGAGCCGCGAAGTTCAGCTGCACGTTGCGAACGGTCTCCTGTAGGCAGTGGCTGTGTGGGCGTACCGCGAGCGGCGTCCCACGTTGGACGCGCCTCTTCTGAACCCATGATATCAGGTGTTCATGGCGAAGGTTGCAAGCGAAGGAGGCGTCGCTCCTGCGTTCGAGCTCGAGAGCGACAGTGGAGAGCGCTTCTCGCTTACGGAAGCGTTGCGCGGGGGCAAATCGCTCGTTCTGTACTTCTATCCGAAGGACAGCACCCCCGGCTGCACGCGCGAGGCGCAAGGGTTCACCGAGGCCAAGAAGAAGCTCGCGGCGGCGGGCGCGACGGTGGCGGGTGTGTCCAAGGACTCCATCAAGAGCCACTGTGGGTTTCGCGACAAATACGCGCTCGGCTTCCCGCTCCTGAGCGACCCTGATCTTGCGGTGCACCGCGCGTACGGGGCGTACGGCGAGAAGACGATGTACGGCAAGAAGGTCATGGGGACGATCCGGAGCACGTTCCTCATCTCGCCCGACGGGAAGATCGCGCGGGCGTGGCGGAGCGTTAAGGTGGACGGGCACGTCGACGCGGTGCTCGAGGCGCTTCGCGAGTCGAAGAGTGCGGGCGCGAGCGCGAACAAGACGAACGCGACGAAGAAGACGACGAAGAAGAACTAGGGAGAGGCGCGGCGGATGATCGACGCGGCGACGGTGGTCTGGCTGGTCGAAGGAGATCAGCAAACCGCGCCGAGCGAAGACGCCGCGCGCGCGCTCGAGGCGTGGGGGAAGGAGCACGGGGTGAAGCTCGCGCCGCCGACGACAGAGGGGGCGCCCGTGCTGCCGATCGACTGGACGGCGGGGGAGACGGTGGAGCAAGGGATCGCGCGCGCACGAGACGCGCTCGCGGCGCTCGACTTCGACGCGGCGGAGCGGGAGCTCACGCGGGCCGAAGCTGTGCTTCGCGAGCACCCCGAGCTGCCGCAAGCCGCGTGGCTTCTGGCCGAAGTGGAGCGGGCGTGGTCGGTGCGGTGGTTGCGGAGTAACGCCGACGGCGCGTCCGCGCCGGCCGCAGGGCGATCGAAGTCAGAGAACGAGGCGCGCGCGAAGCGGGCGTGGCAGCGCGCGGCGGGGCTCGACGGCGGGCGCGCGGCGGGGCTCGGCGAGACCGCGTTCGAGCCCGGGGGGACGATCACGGCGACGATCCGGCTCGCGGGGCACGGCGGGGGGACGCTACGCCTCGACGGGAAGAGCATCGCGCCGGGCGAGGTGAAGAGCAGCGAGGGGGAGCACGCGCTCGCGATCGTGGGGCCCGAGCCCGGCGCGGGGGCGACGTGGGCGGCGTGGGTGTCGCTCGCGCAGGGGATCGAAGTGAAGGTGGAGACGCCGGAGGCTCCTGCGTGCTCGCGCGACGAGATGGATCGCGCACGGCTGGAGCACGAGACGATTCGGGCGGCGGGGGTGCGCTGCGGGGCGTGGATCGCGGCGGTCGCGGAGGCGGACGGAGTCATCCGCGTGGCGACGTGCCAGGGGGAGACGTGCGCGCCGCTCGTCGAGTGGCGGTCGAGCGCGATCATGACGATTGCACCGGTCGTGATTCTCTCGGAGTCGCGCAGGTGGCCGAAGTGGGCGACGTGGGCGCTCGCGGGGGTCGGGGTCGCGGGGGCGGCGGTGGGGGTCGCGGCGGCGGCAGGGGCGTTCAAGTCGTCTCCGCCTCAGCAGGAGACGCAGTTCGTGAACGGGGGGCTGCAGGTGCACTCGTTCTGATTCGCGCAGTCAGCTGCAATTTGGGGGGCCCTCGCCGCGAACGTAAAGATGTGTGTGCTCCCGCCCCCATCGATTGCCGAGCCCGGGTGGCGTCATTACGCTCTCTTGAAGTGAGCGCGCACCTGTCCCGAGATCTCCGCGCCCGCTCGCACGTACCGGGAAGAGGCGGCTCCGCCCGGCAGTTGTGTTTGGTGTCCGCGAAAGGCAACGAGTGACATGGCGCAAGCTCCCGACCTCGATTTTCAGGCGTTCGTCGCGAAGAAACAGCAGGAGAAGAAAGACCACGGGGGCAAAGGCCACGAGCCCGGTGGCACCCCGCCCGACACCGCGCACGCCTACGCCTACAGCTTCGACCGGAAGACGCGCGAGGCGCTCGAGCGGGTGAAGCCGGTCGAGCTGGCGGTCGCGGGGACCGTGCGGCTCTTCAAGCGGGTCGCGTCGAGCCAGCTCCTCGGCAACGCCGTGAAGGTGGGGGACAAGCAGTTCCCGCGAATCCAGAACATCGTGAGCCAGTGCGCGCGGACGCTCGATATCCCCGTCCCCACCGTCTACATCGTGAACAGCCCCGTCTTGAACGCGGCGACATACGGAACGAACGAAGAGTCGTTCATCCAGGTGCACTCGGCGCTCGTCGATCACTACTCCGATGAAGAGCTGCTGACGGTGATCGGGCACGAGTGCGGGCACATTCACAACTCGCACGTCGTCTACATGACGGCGCTGTACTTCCTGACGAACATCGCCGGAGCGTTCGTCGCGTGGGCGGTGCAGCCGGCGATCATCGCGCTCCGGGCGTGGAGCCGGCGGGCGGAGATCACGAGCGATCGGGCCGGGATGCTGTGCGCGAAGGACGCGGTCGTGGCCGAGCGGGCGCTGACGAAGCTCGCGCTCGGATCGCGGAAGCTCTACGAGGAGTTCAACCTCGAAGCGTTCCTCGAGCAGTACGAGGAGGGGAAGGAAGGGGTCGGTCGCTACATGGAAGCGTTCGCGACGCATCCGTGGCTACCGAAGCGCGTGCTCGCGATGCGCGAGTTCGCCAAGAGCGAGTACTACCGGGCGTCGCTCGGGACGGGGGAGGGTGGCGGATTGACGATGCCGGAGGTCGACGCGAAGGTCGCGGCGCTCCTGAAGGGGGATGCGTGATGCTCGAAGGATTCCGCGAGAAGAAGGACGAGGTCGCGCGCGCGATCGGGGAGCTGACCGGGATCGCGAGGGACCTCGGGGCGAAGAGCCTGGGGGACCGCGTGGAGCGGGATCTGGTGACGAAGCTGGCGGAGGACAGGTTTCACCTCGTCGTCGTCGGAGAGTTCAATCACGGCAAGTCGACGTTCGTGAATGCGCTCTTGGGGACGGAGGTGCTCGCGACCGGCGTGACGCCGACGACGGCGGCGATTCACCACGTGAAGTGGGCGGCGAAGCCCGAGGCGACGGTCGTGTACTCGTCGGGGAAGCGCGAGCCGACTGACTTCGAGCGGACGCGCGCGTTCGCCGTCGGCGGCGGGGAGACGTCGGAGAACGTCGACTTTCTCGAGATCGGGTTTCCTTCGCCGCTCCTCGAAGAGCGGATCCTGCTCGTCGATACGCCAGGGGTTAACGACCTGTCGCTCCAGCGGGCGGACATCACGTACAGCTACATTCCGCGCGCCGACGCGGTGCTGTTCCTGCTCGACGCGGGGCAGATCCTGAAAGAGAGCGAGCGGGTGTTCCTGGAGGAGAAGCTCCTCAAAGGCTCCAGGGACAAGATCGTGTTCGTGATCACGAAGTGGGACATCTTGAGCGAGGACGAGCGGAAAGAAGCGCTCGCGTACGCGCGGGAGAAGCTGGCGAAGCTGGTGAAGGAGCCGAAGGTGTTCCCCGTGAGCGCGGAGCTCGCGCTCAAGGGCGACAAGGTGGGGAGCGGGATGCAGGCGCTCCTCGAGCATCTGACGACGTTCCTCGCGGAGGAGCGCGGGCGGATCTTGCTCGACAACGCGCTCGGCGAGGGGCTCGCGGTGGGGACGCTGCTCGGCAAAGGCGTGGACGCGCGACGGCGCGCCCTTTCGATGAAGGGGGACGAGCTCGATCGACGGATCGCGCTGCTCGAGAAGGACCTCGCGGGGCACGCGGGGACGATCGAGGAGCGGCGGATGAAGATCCGCGAAGAGGTGCAAGGGATCCGCGTGGGGGCGAAGAAGGATCTCGCGCGGTTCGTCGACGACGTGACGAGGCAGCTGCCGCACGTGGTCGAGTCGGCGAAGGACGGGCAGATCAAGACGTACTTGCCGGCGTTCCTCGAGGAGACGTTCCGGACGTGGGCGGAGGCGGAGTCGAAGGAGATCGCCGGGTCGCTCGAGGAGCTGGCGGAGCGGACGATCGCGCTGGTGCGCGAGGACGCGAACGATACGGCGAAGCGGGTGGCGGAGACGCTGGGGATCGGCGGGGCCGCCGGCGGGCTGCAGGGGCTCGAGGTGAAGGTCGATACGCTCAACTACGACGTGGGGGTGTTCGCGCTCCTGACGTTCGGCGTTGGCGCGATGTTCGCGAACCTGCTGCTCGGCGGGTTGCTCGTGGCGGCGGCGCCGGTGCTCGCGTTGGTGCTGCGGAGCAAGGTGGAGGAGGAGTACCGGAAGAAGGCGCTCGAAGTGGCGCCGTCGGTGCTGCGCTCGGTGGGGGATCAGATCGCGCCGAAGCTCGACGGGATGATCGAGGAGTTCGCGAAGAAGCTCGACGCATGGGTCGTGAGCGCAGGAGAAGAGCTGCATCGCGAGGTGCTCGAAGTGCTGCACGCGACGCGGGACGCGCGGGCGCAGGGACTGGGGAACGGCGACGAGGCGGCGGCGCGGGCGGAGGTGGAGGCGCAGGCCGGGAGGCTCGAGGGGGCGACGAAGAAGGTGGCGGAGCTAAGGGGGGCGCTCTGGACGCCGAGGGTGAGGGTGGAGTGAAGTAGGCGAGGTGCGCTGCTGGCCGTGCCGCCACAAAAGCCGGCCGTGCCACCTGACGCTCCTCCTTTCGCGGCGCAATTCCACTCTTCGCCGCCCGGCATCGCGCGTGCTCTCCCACGCTCCACGGATGCACCGAAGGACCGGATTGCTATGCTTCGAGCGATGAGCGCGCAGACCACGACGATGACGCTCGAAGAATGGGAAGCCCTCGACGAAGACGTCGAAGGCGAGCTGGTTGACGGCATCCTCGTGGAGGAAGAGGTGCCGAGCATTCTGCATGAGGTCGTCGTGACGTGGCTGACGAGCGTTTTCTTGGCCTGGCTCGGCGAGAAAGGCTGGGTCATCGGCTCCGAAGCGAAGTTCGCCGTCCTCCCCCGCCGCGGCCGCAAGCCCGACGTATCCGTGTTCCTCCCCGGCCGCCGTCCCCCTGCGCGCGGGCTCGTGCGCCTGCCGCCGGACATCGTCGTCGAGGTCGTGTCGCCCGAGCGGCGCGACGAGCGGCGCGACCGCGTCGACAAGTACGAGGAGTACGCGGCGTTCGGGGTGCGGTGGTACTGGCTCGTCGATCCCGCGCTTCGCATCGTGGAGATCCACGAGCTGGGCGCCGGCGAGGACCGGCGCTACACGCGCGTGCGCGCCGCGACGGATGCGCGGATCGAGGACGTGCCGGGGTGCCCTGGGCTCGTGATGGACGTTCCGGCGCTGTGGGCGCGGCTCGATCGTCTGGAGGCGGAAGGGGAGGTCTAAGCGGCCCGTTCGAGAGTCCATCCCCTCGCCATTTCCGTCTACGCTCGCGTCATGCGCCAGATCGCCTCCGCCGTCGGACCGCTCGTCGCCTTCGCTCTCTTCGCGGGCGCTGCCTGTACGAGCAGCTCCACCGGGAACACGAGCTCCGCCAACGGCGCCGGCTCGTTCTGCTCCGCGCTCTCGTCGTACGCGACGCGATGCCAGCTCACGTCGGCGTGCGACCAGGAGACGGTGAGCACGTGCCCGGCGCTCGCGACCACGTTCTCGAACGCGTACCTCGATGCGGTCACGGAGTGTCTCCCCTCGGTGCTCTGCGGGGACGCCGGGGAGTCGTCGGCGAATGCGTGCTTCAACACGTCGCTCGGGAGCGCGGCCCCGACGGCGGCCGATCAGAAGCTCGCCGAGGACTACTGCGCGGCGTGCGCGAGCATCCTCGGCGAGCCGAGCTGCGTGACGGAGTTCACGTCGGCGAGCCTCGACGCGGCGGCGGGGGTGGCCGCGCAGGTCGGCACGAGCGTCGTGATATTCAGCGACGCGCTCCTCGAGAAGGTGGACACGTCGTGCATCGCCGGGCTCGCGGACGGCGGGGGGCTGCCCGGGTGTACGGAGATCTTCCAGGAGTGTGCGTTCAACATTCAGGAGGCCGCCGAGCCGGCCACACCCGCGTGCAACACGAGCGAGAACGCCGAGGCCGGGACGGTGACGGCGGGGTAGAGGCGACTCACGCCCCTGGCGCTTTGTCCTCGTACCTCTTCGCCGCCCTCCGCAGCACGTCCCCCACTTTCCTCCGCAGCGCCGGCGGCGACAGGATCTCCGCCTTGTCTCCGAACGACAGCACGAAGCTCTCGAGCTCCGTCGTCCCCGCGATGTGCATCGCGACGTCGACCGCGCCGTCGCCGTGCTCCGCGACGACGCGCTGTGATTCGTGGATGCGTCGTCGCAAGACGAACCGCTTCGCGTCGCCGTCGAAGCGGACGCACACGTGCGTCATCGGTCCGACGAACATGCCGATCGAGCCCTTGAACATGTCGGCCGGCTGGTAGTCAGCGGGATAGTCGAACGTATCGCCACGACAGCGAGTGGCCTCGAGGATGGCGTCGATGCCGAGCGAGATCCTCTGCGCGCGATCGTGGCTGAAGCCGGTGAGATAGAAGCCCTTCCGCGACGTGACGAGCGAGTACGGATCGAACTTGTGCGTGCGCTCCTCGCCGTCGCTCGCGCGGCGGCGCAGCTCGAGGCGCTCGTTCTTGAGGAGCGCGCTCGTCATCTCGTCGAGCGCGTCGGCGTGCGGGGCGTGATCGAGCGGCATCTCGCCGCGGTCGTACAGCTTGCGATCGAGGTCCTTCGCGAGCGCGGCGTCCTTTTCGCGGAGCGTGTCGGTGAGGGCGGTGCAGGCGGCGTCGAGGTCGTCGTCGAAGCCGGTGCCGCGGAGGAGCTCGCGGGCGCCGTTGCGCGCGATGAGGAGCGCGATGAGCTGGGCGGTGGTGAGGCGGACGTCGTGCGAGCGCGGCGGGCGCGAGTCGCGCGCGAGCGTCCATGTCTTGCGACCGTCGTCGCGCGTCTCCTCGACGAGCGAATCGCCGGCGCTCTCGAGCGCCTCGAGCAAGCGGCGGACGGTGGAGAGGGAGACGTCGAGCTTCTCGGCGAGCGCGGGGAGGGTGGAGCGGCCGGCGCGGAGGAGGGTGCGGAGGCGATCGAGACGCGCGGCGGGGGCGTAGCGAGGCATGGGGGGGGAACGTAGTCGGGGAGCGCGGGGGGCGCGATGCGCTACTCGCGAACGCCATGAGTGAGCCGCCAGCTCAAAATCTCAGCCGCCAGCTCAAAATCTCAGCCACCGGCTCACGCGGTGAGCCAGCAGCGCGCGCGGCCCCCTACTCGACGGGGGTGTCAAAACTGGCCACCCCTCGGCGTGCCGCCGATTCGCGCTGTCTCCGGGCCGCGCGCAGTCGTCCCCGAGATCGCCGCCACGCCCACTCGGGAAAACGCGCCCGATCGGCGTCGTCATTTCGCGTGTCCGGTTCTGACAGGAGGCCCCTCTAGGTTTCGTCAGTCGGAACAAACCGACGTGAACGAAAGAGAGAAAGCCGTGGCATCGAAGTCGAAGAGCAAGAAGGTCGTTTCGAAGGTGGCTCCGCTCGTAACGGAGTCCACGACGCCCGCGACGGTCGCGAGCGTGAACCCTGTCCCGACCAGCGTGTCGGCACCGCCCGAGGGGTGGGTCGAGCCCAAGAAGCTCAGCAAGAAAGGGAGGCGCCCGAGAAACGGGCTGACCCTTGCCGCGGCAGGCCTTTCGAGCGAGCTCCGGACGAACGCCACGGCGATCTCCGCGGAGCTCGGTCCGAAGGCGGTCGACCCGCAGCAAGTCGCTGCGGCGCTCGACACGGCGAACGGGTGGGAGGGGGCTGCCTCGAAGGCGGCGACCTTCTACACGTACGCGCGATCGCAGCGTGGCTCGTCGTGGGATGCGGCGGTCACGTTGATGATGGGGATGAAGCTCGGCGTCCGCTTCGCGCTCCAGCGCGACGCGACGTTCGCCGATCGCTTCCCGGTCGTTGCCAAGGCGTTCGCGCCGACGCATCGCCCGAAGAAGCGGACGGCGGACGGCGAGACGGCGCCGGCTCCGAAGACGACCTCGCGGGCGAAGTCCGCGGCGGTCGCGACGGAGCCGGTGGCGACGCCGGCCGAGGCTGCAGCGCCGGCGCCGCAGGCGGCGGCCGCGGAGACGACGGCGACGGCGTGAGTTGCCGAGAGCGCCCCCCGTCCCCCCGCGCGAGCGCGAGCGGACGGGGGGCCGGCGCGCGGGCGACCCCTCGTACCAATTTCTGATTGATCGACAGGAAGGTCGGAAGGTCGGAAGGCGTGATTGCTTCCGACCTTCCTGTAAATCAACTCTGGGGGCCCGACGTCAGGGGACCCCGAGCGTCGCCCTCACCCCCCCCTCCCCCAGCTCCTCCAGCGTCCGCAACCTCATCGCGAACCGCCTCCAATCCTTCATCACCCGCTCCCCGATCCCCGCCCCCCGCATCGCGTAGTCGGTCACCCGCGTGATCGTGAACCGGAGCGCCGCCACGCACCCCTCGGCGAGCAGCGCCCCCCGCTCCTCCTCCCCGAGCTCCCTCACCCCCCGGTACCCGTCACAGATCCCCCGCGCGATCTCCCGTCGCAGCCCCTCCCCGAACCCCCACGCCAGCACGGTCACCATCAGGTCGAACACGAACCGCCCCCGCGACGCGCTCTCGAAGTCGAGCAGCGCCGCGATCTCCCCCCGTTCCTCCCGCTCCCACAGCACGTTGTCGCGGAACAGATCCCCGTGGATCAGCCCTTCGGGTACCGCCCCCGCCGGCGCTCGTTTCCCGGTCCACTCCCCGAGCTTCTCCCCCAGCCACCCCGCCTCTCCGGCCAGCCCCGCATTCCCCCCGCTGGCCCCCCGAATCACCTCAATCCGCCCCCACAGATCCTCCACCCGGAACCGCCCCTCCCCGACCTCCACCCCCTCCCCCGCCACGTGCACCCGCGCCAGCTCCGCCCCCACCCGCCGCGCGTCCTCCACGGTCACGCTCGCCTGGCACCGCATTCCGCCCGCACGCCACGGAAACACCGCGACCGGCTTCCCCGCGACGCTCACCTCGCGAGCCGCTCCCAACGGCGCCGGCGTCTTCACCCCGCGCCCCTCGAGCGCCGCGAGCATCCGCCTCTCCGCCGCCCCCCCCGCCGCGTCCTGCTCCTCGTAGATCCGCAGGAAAAACAGCCCCGCCGTGCACTCGAGCGCGTAGTTCGAGTTCACGCTGCCGGCGGCGATTCCGCGCACCCCCCGCACCTCGCCGAGCCCGTACGCTGTGGCGATCGCCTCCGCATCCGCGCGCTCGAGCCGAGTGAAGACGCCCACTTCCGTGCATCCTCGCTCACTCCTTTGTGGACGTCGAGCGCGGCCCGGTGCTAATGGGCCAGGTGCGATCGCGCGAGCAATCTCGAGGCGTCACGCGCGCGGGGGCAAGAGAGCCCGTGCGTTCGTCACGCGCTAGTAACCAGAGCCCGCCCGACGCGATCGAGACGTGAAGATGAGCCCGAACGCGATGGCGACGACCAAAAAAGCCGCAAAATCAAAGGCCGATAGCAAGGGTGGAGCGCCCGCAGCCGGCGCCAAGATCGACCCGAAAGACGCCGCCAAGCGCAAGCTCGGCCTCCGCGGAGCCGCCCCCTGGGCAGCCAGACACGCTGCCAAGCACGCCGCCGAGGCCCGTGCTCGCGCCGCCGAGCCGCCGCTTCCTGGCAGCGCCCGCGCCACGATCCGCACCCCCACCGGGGCGGACGACATCAAGGCGAAGATTGCCGATCTTCACAACTCGGTCGTCCAGATCAAAGGGCTCCGGAAGAACCTCAATAAGGGGTTCTTCGACATCGGGAAGGTCCTGCGCGACATCCAGGCCCGCCGCCTCTACGAGGCCAAGGGGTTCGGCACGTTCGAGGCGTTCCTCGAGCGCGAGATCGACCTCGGCAAGACGACCAGCCTGCGCCTCGTGAAGACGGCGCAGATCTTCCAGAAGGAAGCCGCGCTCGAGTACGGCATGGACCGCGTCTTCAACGCGATCGCCGCCCTCGAGACGCCGCCGGAGGAGTTCCTGTCCGGGAAGCTCCCCCCGACGCCGCTCTCCGCGCCGTCGCTCCCGATGAAGCCGCCGGGTCGCTGAGCGTCGCTGAGCGCAGCGCACCGCGTGGTTGCGCCCCTTCCGCGAAGGGGTACACAAATAGAACATGTCGCGACGGCTCACCGCCTCGGTGCTCGTTTCGCTCTCGCTCGCCCTCGCCGCCTGCCACAGGCCGCCGCCGAAGGACGCCTTCGCCGGGACCCCGCAGTGCGCCGACTCCCACGAGGACAACTGCTCGCTCGGCAGGCCGCTCTGCATGGTCGAAGAGACCAACGCCTGCGTGATGTGCCGCTGCGATCCGTTCCCTGCGCTCGGGAGCGACAGGCCGCATGACCCGCGCGCGCTCGCGACCGCGACGTTCGCGGACGAGCGCGGGATTCCCAACCCGTAACCCCACCCCCCCGGCCCCCCGCCC
>JBKQKP010000384.1:0-23621 GCA_052147435.1 Polyangiaceae bacterium
CCGAGGGTGGAGCGCCGCACGACCTCGCGCAGCTACAGGGCCACGGCGGGGGTATCGGGGAGAGTCGGGCGGCGGTGGGTCGTGAAGTACCAGAGCCCCGGGCCGATGATCGCGGCGAGGAAGAGCGTGGAGAGTGCGCGTCCCATCGGAGGGCATTCTACCACCGCGGTCGGGGTCGGGGTCGGGGTCGGGGTCGGGGTCGGGGTCGGGGTCGCGGTCGGGGTCGGGGTCGGGGTCGGGGTCGGCGTTGCGTTGGCGGTCGGGGCCGGGGGGGTGGTTGCGGTCGGGGCCGCGGTCGCCGTCACGGTCGCCGTCGCGGTCGCGATCCTGAGTGTGGTTGGTGCGGCGCTCGGCGTGGCATGCGCCGCCAGGAAGCGCGTCGCGCTCTCCGTGCGCTCGGCGCTCGAAGGCTCCCTGGTCGCGAAGAACAGCGCCGCGACGACCGCGAACGACGCGACCAGCGCGACGCCGCCGATCAGCGCGTAGATGCGCCACGGACCGACTCTCAGCTGCTCGGGCAATGCCTCCGGGGGGAGGCTCGTCGGGTTGGGGCCACGTGGCGTCGTGGGAACCGTGGGGGGCGCCCCCGCAGCGGGCGACGGCATGGCAGGAGCGCTACGTTCCGGCCGCGAGAGCCAACGAACTCCTCCATCCACGCGGGGAGTCGCGGGATTCGGGGATGGTCCGCCCGGGGGCTTGGGTGAGGAGGGGTCCACGGGGAGCTTGTCGATGGATCTTCCTCCGCGGGAACGAGAGCTGCAACCGATCTGTCGATGCTCAGGCATTTCGCTGCTAAGCGTGCTGTTCGGAGGCGTTCGCAAGACCGACGCGTCGATTTCTAGCAACACGCCGGCGCGATGATCCGATGGGCCTAGGGAAGGAGGAAATCATGCTCTGCTCCAGGCTCATTTCGGTCGCGCTGCTAGCTCTTCCCTCGCTCTGCGCCGGCTGTTTCTACGACTCGACCTGGGGGGCTCGGAAGACCGCGCAGGCGCACAACGCGGCCGTCGCGACCCCCGCCCCTCTGGCTCCGCAGGCCGACCCGAAGCCAGCGACGACGAGCGACGAGGCGACGCCGAGCGACGGGGTGACGACGCTTCGCGTGCGCGTGCACGCCACGCCCACCTACGCGGCGCAGACTCCCGACTGGAAAGCGCACGTCGGAGATCTTCTCGCGGGAGCTACCGCCACGCTGCAGGCAAGCGTCGGGGCGCGCCTCGTCCTCGAGTCCGCGGATGACTGGGAACGGCCCGCGCCGGCGCGACTCGACGCCGAGCTCGCCGCGCTCCGCGACGAGGACACGGGGGACGGCGTGGACCTCGTCCTCGGGCTCGTCGGGGGGCTGTCGATGGCGACCGAGGACTTCGAGCAGGCGGGCATGAGTGAGGTCGGGGGAAAGCACCTGGTGGTGCGCGCGCCGAACGTCGCGCGCGAATACGACGCCGTCGAGAAAGCGTTCGACCAGCTCAGCGTGGCGGAGCGCACGCGACTGCGACGAGCGCGCATCCGACATCGCGAGGTAGCCGTCCTGCTTCATGAGATCGGTCACGCCCTCGGCGCGAGCCACCAGACCCTCGAAGGGAGCCTCATGCGGCCCACGTACGATCCGAAGATGTCTGGATTCGATGCGGAATCGATCGAGCGGATGCGACGCAAGCTCTCCGGAGCGGCGGCGGCGAGCTCGGTGGTCACGACCGGCGCCGTCGCTGCAAAGCCCCCCGAGAGCGCGCCCGCGACGCCCGCGAGCACTGGGCCGGTAGCCGGCGTCAACGCGAAACCGCCCGTGAAGGACGACGCGCCGCGCGAGCTGGGCGTCGCGGACCGCGAAGTTTGGCAGCACGTCGCGGAGTTGTTGAGGGGCGGTGACGCGAATGAAGCGTGGGAGGCTGCGCGACCGCTCTTCAAGGGCTACCCGCGCGTGTACGCGGTTCAGGATCTGCGATGCAAGCTGGCGATGGCGCACTTCGCGTCGTACGGCGACGCGCGGGCCGAGTGTGAGCCGCTCATGAAGTTGTCGCTCGACCCGGGCAAGAGCGGGAAGCGCAGGTAGAAACGCATCGGCGGACGCGCTCGCTACTGAGCGAAGAGCCAGTCGTACATCGGCTTCCCCGCCGGGAGCGGCCGGTACGTATCCCAGACGTCGTGCCCCAAGCTGGGATCCTGCATGTAATGGAACCCCGTCGTCCCCGCTTCCGCTCCGCTCGGCGGAGCCGGGTAGGTGCTGTTCCCCGCGAGCGCCTGCCACATCGGTTGGTTCCAATCCTGCGGCAGGGACGTCCCGTCTTGCGCCCCGGAGACGGCAAAGACCGGGACGCTCCTCAGCTGAGCGATCTGCGCCGCCGTCGGCCCGCTCCCGAATCCGTTGATCTCCATCACCCCGGCGAACGGCAACGCCGCCGTGAAGAGCTTGCCGGAGGGCCCGTTCACCCGGTTGTACATGAGGATCATGTACCAAGAGCCGATCCCGCCGAGCGAGTCGCCGGTGACGTAGACCTTGTTCGCGTTCACCGAGTAGGTCGCGAGGAAGCTCTCGACGAGCCCGGCGACGGCGAAGACGTTCGGCCCCGAGTCACCGGAGAACGTCGTCCCGGTGCCGGTCACCCCCGTGTTCGTCCATCCGCCGAAGTTCTCGACGGCATCGTTGCCGTCGCCGCCATTGGCGCTCTGGTCGGCATACGGCAGAAGAACGATGCACGGGTACGCCGTCCGCCAGGCGGAGTTGTTGTACCAACCGTCCGCGCCGCTCGCGGATGCGAGGTAAAGCGGATCGGTGTTCTGTCCCTCGTACCAGGCGCTCCCCTCGAAGTCCTCGTGCTCGTGGACCAGAATCGGGTACGTGAAGCTCGGGTCGTAGTTTGCGGGCAGCAGGTAGTCGTAGTGGAACGGTTTCCCCGACGGGAGCGTCACGCCGGGGACGCTGATGTCTCCCGCGACCCAGGTGCCAGCCGTGACGTTTCCCGACAACGGTGCCTGGATCGGGTTCCCGCCGTCCGCGCTCGCACCGGCGCCGCCTCCGTCGTGAGAGCCGCTCGTCGCGCCGTCGCTGGCGGCGACGGGTAGGCCCCCTTCGTCGTCGAGAGCGCTCGATCCATTTCCACCGCTTGCAGCCGGGATACACGCTGCGCCGCTCGCGCAGCTGGGCTGTCCGTCGGCCGCCGCTCCCGCGTCCTCGGAGCTCGATGTGCTCGCGCCCGGGTTCGCTTCGCCCCCATCTCCGAAGTAGCCGTTGCAGGCGACCACGCAGAACGGCGCGAGCACCACGATGAGAAGTCTCGTCTTCATGAGAGCGTCAATCCGTCCCCCCGTCCGTCACGCTCTCCCCCTGCGTGATCTGAATGGCATCGACCTTGGGGCTCTGGATGGCGCCCGGCGTGAACGCGACCTGAATCGATCCTCCGGACACCGTCACCGGGAACGACTCGTCCAGCGCGATGTTCATCCCGCCCGCGGTCGCATAGATGTCGAAGTTCGTCTCCACCGACGCCCCGTTGATCGCGATGTCGAACTCTCGCTGTCCGGCCGCCGTCACGTATTGCTCCGCGAACTTGAGGGTCACCGTGTACTCGCCGTTGGGGACGGTGAACTGGTAGGTGAAGCTCGGGTCCCCGTACCGCTGGCCGTTGTAGAGGGCGGGGGTGTCGGTGCCCGTAATGGCCGCTGCCGGAGAGGTGACCGCCGCGGTCCCCCCCGTGAAGTCGGTATCGGCGCTCCACGTGTTGCCGACGGCGTCGGTCACCGGGCTCGTCTGCCCCGCGGCGACGCGGAGGGGGGAGAACGCAGACCCCGCGTCCGTGCTCGCGTCTTGCGTGGCGAAGCCGCCATCGTCTGTCGGCGACGCACCGCCGTCCGCATCGACCGGTGTCGTGCTCGCCTCCGTCGTGACCCACGCGAGCACGCACTGGGTCGTGGCGTCGTCGAGCCCCGCCGCCGAAGGCATGCGGGCACCGAAGGGGGGCGTCGCGAGGAGCTTCGTGTAGACGACGCTGGCCGTGGGGATGTTCGGATCGATCAAATAGCCGGGCCCCTCGATGGCCGCGACGCCGACGAGGCGCGACGCGACGTTCGGTGACGCGAGGTCGAGCTGCTCGGCGTGAGTGGTCGGGTCGTGGCATCCGGCTTGGCCGCAGCTCCCGAGGAGCGTCGTCGGGATGTCGGGGCACGAGCTTCCTGCGTCGCCCGTCCCCGCTTCGATTGTCCCCGCGTCACTCGTGTCCGTCGCCGCCTCGAAGCTCGCCGGGTCGAGTAGCGTCCCCGCGCACCCGGCGGAGACGACGAGCAGCGCGAGGACGGGGAGACGAATCGGGGTCGCGGAAGGGGTCATGCGCTCCTCTCACATCACGTACGAAAGGCCCGCCAGGATGCGCGTCTGCTCGTCGAGCGCGCCGCCGGCGACGTTCGCGTCGCCCGGGACGGGATTGAACGAGTAGAAGAAGCGCGAGTACGACCCGCTCACCGACAGCTCGAAGCTTCGGGCAATCGCGTACGACGCGCCGAGGTGCCCCTCCACACCCCCCACGCTCTGTCTGGGAAAGAGGTCACCTACGTAGCCGGTGCTCAAGAGATCGAGGTAGCTCCCCCCTCCGAACGCCGTGAACGCCGACAGGAAGCTCGCGCGCAGGTCACCCCCCGCGCGGACGAAGCGGTAGGAGACGCTCGGCAGCGCTGCCGCGGTGCCGGCGAGGCTCTGGTCGAACAGGAAGTCGTCTCCTCCAAAGCCGACCGCCACGTTCGCGACGAGGGCACGCGTCAACGGAATGCGCTCGGTCGCGCCGACATCGAACGACTGCCACGTCGTACCGACCACGTCGCCCGTGGAGTCCTCGGAGGAGAACGCGAACGCTCGCGCGTAGTCGCCGGTGACGCCGAAGTCGCGAAGAACGGGGGTGTGGGTGAACGCCAGTGGGTAGATCACGGCGGCGACGGAGGCCATCGGAGCGGCGGGGAGGTCGTACGGGCGCAGCGTCGGAGTGATCCGATCGACGTACGAGAAGCGGCGCGTGCCGATGCCGATCGCGGCCTGCAGTGTGATCGGCGACGGGCCCCCCTCCGGGGCTCTCGAGGGGACCTTGTCGGGGGCGGGCCCCGCATCCACGTGCGCCATCGGGTGCTCGAACGCGGGGACCGTCGCTGGCGCGGGGGTGCCCTTGGCGGGTTCCGTCGCCGTCGCGCCCGTCGCGACCTGCGCGACGGGCGTGGCGGGTGCCAGGAGCGGCGGCAGCGAGGCGAGGATCCCGCGGCTCAGATCGAGCACGTTCGCGGAGGCGGGGCGCGTGATGTCACGCTCCACCGTCGTCCCTCCCGGACGCGCATCGATGCTCCAGACGTGGATTCGAATCCCGGTCGGAAGTTTCTGAAGGTCGACGAGCAGCGCTCCGGCGACGTCGGCCTCGCCGGCCGCGGCGTGCGCGCAGGCGATCAGCCGTGCGTCGCGCGCCTCGTTGTTCACGGCGAGGTGCAGAGGCAGCGCCCCTCGAGCACGAAGCGCGCCGCGAAAGGCTCGCTCTTCCTGCAGTGTATCGGGCGCTCCAAGGCCGTCTTCGAGCCACCCCGCGACGGCCTCCGCGCGCGGCCCCTCCACCACGACGACCACGGCGGCACGCTCGTTCGCCGCTCTTGCCGCGGCTGGCCAGGAGAGAGCGGCGGCGACCGCCAGCGCTCCACCGCGAAAGCCACGAAACCCAGCGGGAGCCATCCGTCGCCTCATCGCGCCTCCTCCGTGCCGCCGTCAGATCGAGAGCAGGTTCGTGCTCCCTTGGAAGTTCGCCATCCCGAGGTTCAGGAACGTGTTGAACGTGTAAAAGAGGTCCTTCATGTCGGCGCCTGCCAGATCGAAGCAGTTGCCGGGGTGCATGAAGTTCTTCCCGCCGCCGACGATGAGCGGAGTCCCTTCGGCGTTGCCCGTGTGCTGGCCGTCGGTGACGTTGAACCCCGCGAGCACGATCGTGTTGTCGAGGATCGTACTGCCGCTCGGGTCCGTCGCCGCCTTGAGCGCGTCGAGGAGATAGAAGAACAGCGACAGGTAGTTCCGATCGCGGCTGATGCATTTGTCGTTGCCGTCCGGGTTCTGTCCGTAGTGCGAGATGCCGATGTGGAGCTGCCCCGTGAGGTCGGCGTTGTTCGACAGGAGGTTCGTGGGGCAAGGGTTGTTCTCGCGCCCGCAGGTCTCGCCGTCGTACTGGAAGCTCACCGAGCGAACGAGGTCGCACTTGAACGCGAGGGCGACCATGTCGAAGAACGCTTGCACCCGCTGGTCGTAGATGGCGCTCAGCGAGCCATCGAGATCGACGTTGTTGAGCGTCGCGCTGGGCGGGGTGCCCGGGGTGCATCCGCTCGCGAGCGAGACGGGGGTGAAGAGCCTCGTCTCGAGATCGCGGACGGTGGTGAAGTAGTCGTCGAGCTTCTGATTGTCAGTCGCGCCCAGCTTGGACTGCATGTCTTTGATGTCGGCGAGCGACGAGTCCAGGATGCTGTGGTTGCGCGTCGCGGCCTCGACCGGCGCGGTCGGCGAGGCGACCAGGCTCCCGAACATGTTGTTGTA
This sequence comes from Polyangiaceae bacterium, assembly GCA_052147435.1. GTDB lineage: Bacteria > Myxococcota_A > Polyangia > Polyangiales > Polyangiaceae > JBKQKP01. Next base: position 6,539 of record JBKQKP010000384.1, read on the forward strand.
CAGCTCGACGGGGTTCTTCTGCGGCTCGTTCGGCTGGCCGTTGTTGTACGAGACGTAGTCCGAGTAGTTGAACGGGATCCCGTCCGGGTTCGAGTCGTTGCAGCCGCCGTGCATCACGAGGTTGGGCTTGTTCACGGCGTTCGCGACGAGCTGGTCGAACGAGCTCCCCGGGACCGAGCACGAGGCCGAGTTCACGTTCGTGAACACTTGCTGCGTCAGGAACGTCGTGATGGCCGACACGTGGCCCCCCCCGTCGGGGACGACGCTCGCCGCCTGATCGCGCGCGGAGCACGCGGGGTGCATCAGGATGGAGAAGTTCGCCAGCTCGCTCGTGAACGGCGAGAACACCGACTGCGTCTGGAAGCTCGCCGCCGAGAGCGGCCCGGTCTGCAGGTTCGTCGGATACCAGACCGCGGTGCCCGTAGCGTTGTTCTGGCCGTCCTTCACGTTGTACGTGCCGTTCGGCATGTACAGGGAGACGAACCGGAGCGGATCGCTCGACCCGCTCGCCCGCGCCCGCTTCGAGTAGAACGCCTCGAGCATGGGGAGCAAGAAGATCGCGCCGGCGCCGGTGAAGAGGCGACGGCGATTGATTGTCCAACTCATGGGGCCTCTCCTGTCTGCATGAGAAATTGCCTGCTCTGAACGATCAGGTTCATCGTTTCGGAGAAGCTCCCCGTGGGGGTCACGCTCGCGGTGCCGATCGCGTTCACGACGCAGAGGTCGTCGCTCGACGTGAGGGCGCGCGTGAGCACGTAGGCCATGAGCTGCGTCGCGAGGCACCCCCTCGTCCCGTTGTCCTGGGCGAGGTCCGCGTACATATCGAGCCCGTTGGTGAAGTTCCTTCCGTCGGGAGCGGGGAGCGTGCCGGTCGCATCGATGGCGCCGGGGACGCCTGGATACGTCGTGCGCCAGTTCCCGAACGGATCGTAGTTCTCGAGCGCAAGGCCGAGCGCGTCCATGACGGCGTGGCACCCCGAGCAGGCGGGGTCGCTCGTGTGCTGCGCGAGCGCCTCACGCGGAGACTCGCCGGAGGTGGACGGGTCCGAGAAGGTCTCGTTCGTGTTGTTGGGAGGGAGCGACGGTGGGGTGCAGGTGATCTTCTGCGTGAGCCAGTGCCCACGATGCACCGGGTGCGTGTATGCGACGTCGCCCGCGGTCGCGGTCTCGATGGCGGGCGTCGTCACCAGACCCACGCGATTCGGCGGGAGACTCACCTGCACGTAGGCGGTGGGGTCCGTCCCCGGGAAGGGAATGCCGTAGTAGGTCGCCATCGTCTGGTTCACGAAGGCGTAGTTCCCCGTGAGCACGTTCAAGAAGCTGCGGTCGTTGGCGACCAGATCCTGGAGGTACGCGTCGACCTCTCCGACCATCGCGGCGCGGGTCGCGTCCGGAAGCCCTACGAGCGTTCCGTTCGGATCAGCCAGGGTGAGGAGGCCGGCCCAGTCGTTGCGCAGCGAGGTCAACATGCTCGCGACGCGCGGGCTCTGCAGCATCCGGAGCACCTGCGCTTGCAGGGTCGCGGGGTCGTGGAGCTGCCCCGCCTGCGCGAGCTGGGTCAGCGTAGCGTCGGGCATCGTCTGCCAGAGCGCGTACGAGAGGCGCGCGGCGAGCGCGTAGTCGTCTATTGCGAAGGCCGCGTCGGCGACCTGCGACTGGGCGCTCGTCGTGTACACGAAGAGGAACTTCGGATTAACCAGGATGGCGTTGATGACGTCCTGGATGCCCGTGTCGAAGTCGGTGTCCGCGTTGTAGACGGTCATCAAGTTCGCCACCTCGGCGCTCGTGACCGGCCTTCGGTACGCGCGCGTCGCGAGGTTGGTGATCGTCGTCTGCGCGCACGCCGTCGAAGGAGAGCAGGTGACGATCTGTGAATACGCCCCTCCGGTCGTCCCCTTCGTCGCGATCACCCCCTGCGCGAGCGCCTCGCCCGCCGTGTAGTACGCGGACGTCAGATCGTCCGAGAGGATGAGCGCGTTGGAGTCGTTCTCGAAGCCCGACGCCCCCGCGGGGCTCGGATCGAAGCCGGTGCCTGGAGTGGCGGTCGTGTAGAGGAGATCCTGAATCGTGTTGTCGTACTCGTCGTTCGTGAGGCGATGGATCGCGATGTGGCCAGGCGCATAGGTAGTGCCGCACGTGGAAGCGCCGGTGGGGCTCGCGCTTCCCGCGCCTCCTGCACCCCCTCCGCCATTGCTGGTGGCGCTCCCTCCGGCCCCTATCTGTCCCACGCACGCGGCCGTCGCGAGCGCACCGAAGAGGATCAGGCTGTGGACACGCCGCATGTTCGCCTCCGTCGCGACCTCACTTCGCAAGAGGCATTCCACGGCGCGCGGGGCCGCCTTCGCGCATATCCGGCCGAGTTCTCGAGGCCGGCTGTCGTCCGCGCGAAGCCACTCTGAACAAGTTGTAAAGGTGCTCCGGTCAAGTCGTTCAGCGGCCGAACAAGCTGCCGAATAGGCTGGAAGCAGCGGGGAGAGGCGCCGCCGGCACTGGTGCGCGGTGCTAGAATCGCGATCGTGAAGCGCTTCTTGGTCGCGAGCGCATCCGTGAGTCTCCTCGCCTTGACGGTTTCAGGTTGCTACTGGCTCGCCTCGTACGAGGACCTCACGAGCGGGCTCGGAGAAGCGGGGGCCGACGGCGGGACCGAGCCGGTCGAGGAAGCAGGTCCGGTCGTGGACTCGACCTTCGTGGTGGATTCGGGAACCGTCGTGGAGCCGTTCTGCCCTCCGGACGCGGGGCCGAACGGGTACTGCATGGACTTCGACGGCATCGATGCGAGCTCGCTCGGCATCGCTGGGTACGAGGCCGACGCCGCCGTCGTTACGGGGACGTACGTCTCTCCCCCGAGCTCCCTCTTCGTCGGCCCCAACGCAGCCATGAGCGGCGGAGGGTACAACGTGTCGTTCCCGCTGCAGCCGACGACGGGGAGGCTCGAATTCCAGATGCTGGCGCTCGACTTGAACGCGTGGATCACCACGATGAACATGTCGTTGTCCCAGGAGTCGACGGGGACGAACGAGCTCCTCAACGTCGTTCTGTCGCCGACGGGCGCATTCCAGGTTCAGGAGTACATCCAGCTTGGAGACGGAGGCGTCCTGCAGGACGGCCACCCGAGCTTCTACCTCGACGGGGGAGCGGACGCAGGCGGATGGCACCACGTCATCCTCTCCATGACGGTGGACGACAACAACGACAACTACTTCTCGTCGTTGACGGTAGACGGACAGGTGCTCGAAGATGGCGTACCGCTTGCGCTCCCGTGGGTGCAGGGGAACGTGGGCATCGGCGTGGGCGTCGGCTACGCGGGGGGGGGCGGGTCGCGGTTCTTCTTCGACAACGTGCGGGCCACCTTCGGGCCCTGACCTCGCGGGCATCCCACCAAGCACACTCTTCGCATGACAGCGCCCGCCAAATCACGCCCGCTGAAGCTCGTCGTCGTGAGCCAGTCGGCGTTCACCGGGTACGCGCTCCCCGCGCGCGGGACGATCGTGCTCGGCCGCTCCGAGAAGAGCGATCTGCGGATCGACGATCCGTCGATCACCCGGAAGCACGCGAAGCTTCACCTCGGCGATCGCATCGAGATCGAGGACCTCGGGAGCGTCAATGGCACGCGCGTGCGGGATCAGCGCCTCGAGCCCGGGCGGCGGGTGCCTGTCTTTCGCGGCGAGGCCTTCCGTCTCGGCTCGGCGCTCCTCGTCATTCATGCAGTCGATGAAGCCCCGCCTCCCAGCGCCGCGCCCATCTCCGACGAGGACGCCACCCGCCGCGACGACGCGACCGGCACGGGGCACGCCCCCGGCGACCGCCCCCGCGCACGCGTGGTTCACGACCCGCGGATGCACGAGCTGTACGCGCTCGTCGATCGCATCGCCGCGGGGAACATCAACGTGCTCGTGATGGGGGAGACGGGCGTCGGCAAGGAGCTCGTCGCCGAGCGGCTCCACGATCGCTCGCGTCGCCGCGCCAAGCCATTCCTCCGGCTCAACTGCGCCGCGGTGGCCGAGTCGCTCCTCGAGGCGGAGCTCTTCGGGTACGAGCGCGGCGCCTTCACCGGCGCGACGCAAGCCAAGCCCGGGCTCCTCGAGGTCGCGCACGGGGGGACGTTCTTTCTCGACGAGGTGGGGGAGATGCCGCTCGCCTTGCAGGCCAAGATGCTGCGTGCGCTCGAGTCGCAGCAGGTCATGCGGGTGGGCGGTCTGTCCCCGCGCACGATCGACGTGCGCTTCGTTGCCGCCACGAACCGCAACCTCGAAGAGCAGGTTCGCGTCGGCGGCTTCCGCGAAGACCTCTTCTTTCGCCTCAACGGCGCGCTCATCGTCGTCCCGCCGTTACGCGAGCGCGTGAGCGAGATCGAGCCGCTCGCGGCGGAGTTCATCCGCGCAACCTGCGAGGATCTCGCGCGGCGCCCCGCACCCACGCTGAGACCCGAGTCGCTCCTCATGCTCCAGAGCTACGCGTGGCCCGGCAACGTCCGCGAGCTCAAGAACTTCATCGAGAGAGCCGTCCTCGTCGCGCCTGGGACGGAGCTCTTGCCCGAGCACTTCCCGGTGCAGCGAATGGCCTCGGCGTTGCCTCTCCATCGCATCGGCGCCGAGACGCCGAGCGTCGCGCCCCCCGCGCCCCTCGAGCCGCCCGACCCGGAGCGCGATCGCATCCTCGGCGTCCTCGCCGAGTGCGGCGGCAACCAGTCGCGCGCCGCGAAGGAGCTGGGTATCTCGCGAACCACCCTCGTCGCGCGTCTGAACGGGTACGGCGTCCCCCGGCCGCGAAGGCCGTAGCCGGCTCTATCTAGCCAATTCGGCTATAGTGGAAGCGTGTCCCAGGCGTCGCTGCCCCTGCCCAGCCGCGTGCTCGGCCGCTACGCGATGTACGAGCAGTTCGCGGCCGGCGGGATGGCGACGCTGCACTACGGGCGCTTGCTCGGCCCCTCCGGCTTCTCGCGGACGGTCGCCATCAAGCGGCTCCACGCACACCTCTCGGAGGACCCCGATTTCGTCACGATGTTCCTCGACGAAGCGCGGCTCGCGGCGCGCATTCATCACCCGAACGTGATCCAGACGCTCGACGTCGAGTCGTCGGAGGGGGAGCTGTTCGTCGTTCTCGACTACGTCCACGGCGATTCGCTCTCACGCCTGCTTCGTGAGGCGCGCCGGCTAGGAGAGTCCGTGACGCCTGGGCTCGTCGGGACGATGCTCTTCGGCGCGCTCGAAGGGCTGCACGCGGCCCACGAGGCGCGCGACGCCGCGGGCGATCCGCTCGAGCTGGTGCACCGTGACATCTCCCCCCACAACATTCTCGTCGGGACCGACGGGATCGCGCGCGTCCTCGACTTCGGCGTCGCGAAGGCTCGCGGGCGCGCCCAGACGACGCGCGTAGGTCAGCTCAAAGGGAAGCTCGCCTACATGGCCCCCGAGCAGCTTCGCGGCAACGTGAGCCGGCGCACGGACGTCTTCGCCGCGTCCGTCGTTCTGTGGGAGGCGCTCACGGGGACGCGGCTCTTCCAGGGGGATGACGAAGGGGAGGTCGTCGACAAGCTCCTTCATCAGACGATCCCGTCGCCGCGTCAGTACGCGCCCCTCGTGACTCCGGAGCTCGAGGAGGTCGTCATGCGCGGCCTCGAGCGCGATCCGTCGCGGCGCTTCGCAACTGCACGCGAGATGGCGATCGCGCTGGAGAGCAAAGTGGCGCTGGCGACGCCGATCGAGGTGGGGGCGTTCGTGGAGCGGATCGGAGGGGGCACGCTCGCGCAACGCGCGGAGCGCGTGGCTGCGATCGAGGCGGAGTGCGGTGCAGCGCTCGAGACCGGCGCCGACCGCAACACGCCGGCCGAGATCGGCGCGCTCCGGCCCGCCGCAAAGAGCCTTACCGGCGCCACGAGCCCGACGGTCGCCGTTCCGGGGCTCGCCCTGCCGGACGATCGAACGATCCTCGACCGGACCGTCGAGTCCCTAGGTACCGGGGTGGCGACGGTATCCGAGATGCACGTGCCGGGTCGCAGACGGCGCGCAGGCGTCATCGGCGCCGCGTCCTTGATCGGAGTCGCCGCCGTGTTTGGGGTTGCGCTGATGGCCCGGAGCGGCGCCCGTCACGCGCCGGAGACGCCAGCGAGCGCTGGTCAACCAGCCCCGTCCGCCGCCGAGCCCGCGCAGCCCCCCCCTTCTCCGGCGTCGTCGGCGGCCTCGGAACCGTCGTCCCCTTATGCGGAGAGTCTCGGCGCGCATCCTGCTCCTGCTGACGAGCCTCGGCGGAAGCCTGCCGCGTCACCCGCGCGTTCACGCGCGGGCTGCTCGCCCCCCTATACGATCGACGCAAGGGGTCTGCGTCACTACAAGCCCGAATGCCTCTGAGCCGTGATGTCTCTTTCGTGAAGTCATCCGCGGCGCGCCTCCCCGCGCTCCTCGCGCTCGCGACGTCATTCCTCGCGCCGCCGGACGCTCGAGCCGCCGATGAAAAGGCCGCCTGCGTTCGCGCGGTCGAGCGCGCTCAGGTCGCGCGCCTCGATGGGAGGTTGAAGGAAGCGCGCGGCGGGTTCGTCATTTGTGCGCGCTCGGTCTGCCCGGACGCGATCCGCGAAGATTGCACGCGATGGGTCGGCGAGGTCGACGCGAGCCTGCCGTCGGTCGTGTTCGACGCCGTCTGGGCCGACGGTCGCGACGTCACGGGGATGAGCGTGGTGATCGACGGGCAACCGCTCGCGGGCGCCCAACTTGGGCGGGCTGTCGCGCTCGACCCGGGGGCGCACACGTTCCGCTTCGAGGTGGCTGGCGCTGTGCCGGTCGAGACGCGCAACGTCATTCGCGAAGGGGAGAAGAACCGCAGTCTGCACGTGACCTTTACCCCCAGCGACTCTCCCGCGCCCGCCGCGGCCCCCGGAGCGGCGTCGGAGCCGGCACCGACGGCCACCGCCCCGGTCTCGGTCTCGGTGCCTACCCTGATGTGGCACGAGATCGCGGCGGAGAAGGCGCAACCCCTCTCCACGAGCCGCGGCCCTATTCCCGTTTCGGCCTACGTATTCGGCGGAGTCGCTCTCCTCGGGCTCGGTGGCTTCGCGTACCTCGGGCTCGCCGGCACGGGTCAGCTCGACTCGCTACGCTCGACCTGCGTGCATTCGTGCAATCCGTCGGACGTCACGTCCGCACGCAACGAGATCCTCGCCGGCGACATCATTGGCTTCGTCGCGCTCGCAGCGGCGGGAGTCGCGACCGTGCTCGTGCTGACGCGCCCCCACGCGGTCGCGACCGCGCGGGCGAGGTAGTCCGCTTCAGCGAGCCTTGATCTTCCCCACGCCGATCGCGCGCGCGGCGGGGCTGTCCTTCATCGGCAACGTGAACCTGCGCACGCCGTCGAATGCGTGGAGCGCCCCCTGCACCGCTGGGGCCGTCGGAACCAGGCCGATCTCGCCGACCCCCTTGGCTCCGTACGGCCCTTCGGGCTCGAAGTCCTCGACGAGGATCACCTCGATCTCCGGCGTGTCCTTCGCGCGCAGCGGTCCGAGGTCGCGCATCGAGAACGTGACCGGCATTCCGAGCGAATCGCACGGGAGCTCCTCGGTGAGCGCGTAGCCGAGCCCCATGTGGACCGACCCTTCGACCTGCCCCGAGCACAGCGCCGGGTTGATCGCCCGCCCCACGTCGTGCGCCGCGACGACCTTCTCGAGCTTCCCCTCCTTGTCGAGGATCACGAGCTGCGTCGCGAATCCGAACGCCGTATGCGTCTTGAGCTTGTTCCCCGGCTTCGGGGTCCCGCCGAGCTTCGTCGTGTCGTCGATGAGCTCGTCCCCTTCGTACACCTTCCCCACGAGGTCCCCGAGCGTCATCCCCGCGTCGAGGTCTGCGCGGAGTTTCTTTCCCGCGATCACCACGGCGCGTCCGCCGAGCAGCGTCGCGCGCGAGCCGGTCGTCTGCCCGCACCCGAGCTGGTACGTGCTGTCGACCTTTGCGCGGAACACCTTTGCCTCGAGCCCCGTCGACTCGACCGCGCACTGCACGAGCACCGTGAGGAGCCCTTGCCCCATCTCGGTGTAGCCGTTGTAGAGGCTGACCTGCTGCGGCGGGTCGACCACGAGGCGGACCTTCCCCCATTCGAGGGCGCCGTTTCCGATACCGCTGTTCTTGATCCCGCACGCGAGCCCGACAGCCTTGCCCGCGGCGCGCGCCGCTTCGTACGCAGGTTTCACGGCGAGGAGCGTCTTCTTCAAGCCGACGCTCTTCTCGAAGACCTGCCCGCTCGTGAAGGTGTGCCCGACCTCGAGCGCGTTCAGGTAGCGAAGCTCCCAGCGATCGACCCCCATTTTTTCCGCGAGGAGATCGATCGCCCCTTCCATCGCGAACTGCGCCTGGTTCGCGCCGAAGCCGCGGAACGCTCCGCACGGGACGTTGTTCGTGTAGGCGGCGATCGCTTCGACGTCGACGTTCGCGACGTTGTACGCGCCGCACGAGTGGCCGGCAGCCCGCTCGAGCACCTTCGAGCCGACGCTCGCGTACGCGCCGGAGTCGCCGAGCATTCGCGCCTTCACCGCGGTGAGTCGGCCGTTCGCGTCGGCCCCCACTGTGTAGTGCATCGTGATCGGGTGACGCTTCGGGTGGAGGCGGATGCTCTCCTCGCGCGTCAGCGCGAGCTTAACGGGGCGCCCGGTGACGCGCGCCAGGAGCGCTGTCTGCGCCTGGACCGCCATGTCTTCTTTGCCGCCGAACGCGCCGCCGTTCGGGACGAGCTCGACCTCCACGTCGTCCTCGGTGAGGCCGAGGAATTTTGCCACCTGCCGGCGGTCGTCGAAGATCCCTTGCCCCTGCGTGAAGAGCTTCACCCCTTTGTCGGTCGGGTACGCGACGCACGACTCCGGTTCCAGAAACAGGTGCTCGATCCGCTGCGTCTTCCATGTCCCGGAAACGACGTGCGCGCTCGTCGCCAGCGCCGCGTCCGCGTCGCCTCGGCGAATGACCGAGTGGCCCAGCTTGTTCTCGTGCGTCGGGTTGATCCGCGGCGCATCGGGGGCGATCGACGCTTCGGGGCTCACGATCGGATCGTGCACTTCGTACTCGACGCGGATCGCCTTCGCGGCCGCCCGCGCCACGTGCTCGTCGACCGCGGCGACGGCCGCGATCACGTCCCCGACCATCGACGTCGTCATCCCCACGCCGATGAACGGGGGCCAGTCCTCGTAGAAGATCCCGACGCGGTTCTGGCCGGGGACGTCCTTCGCGGTCACGACCGCCACGACACCCGGCATCGCTTCGGCTGCGCTCACGTCGATCGCTTTGATCGTCGCGCGGGAGTGTGCGCTCTGGAGCACGGCCCCTTCGAGCATCTCCGGGAGGCGTAGGTCGTCCACGTACGGCCTGTCGCCGAGCGCAAGCTCGAGCCCCTGGTAGCGCGCGAGGTTCTTCCCGACGTGCCCGTCCGTCTCGAGCGGCGGCACGGTGCACTCCCCCCGCTTCACCTTCCCGGCGAGCTCGATCGCGTCGAGGATCTTCGTGTACCCCGTGCATCGGCACAGATGCACGTCGAGGTGCTTGGCGATCTCTTTTCGCGACGGGCTGGGCGTCTTGTCGAGGATCGCCTTCGCGCGCATCACGATCCCCGGAATGCAGAACCCGCACTGGAGCCCGGCCGCCGCCACGAAGCACCGAGCCCACAGGTCGCGCTCCTCCGCGCTCAGCCCTTCGAGGGTCCCGATCGACTTCCCCTCGATCATCGACCCCTTCATCGCGCACGTCACGCGCGGGTGGCCGTCGACGAGGACGAGACAGCAGCCGCACTGCCCCTGCGGCGAGCACCCGTCCTTGGGTGACGTGAGGCCGCACCGCTCGCGCAGGACGTCGAGCGCCGTGTCCTCTGGGTGGGCGATGACGCTCGTGTCTCGGCCGTTCAGCCGAAAACGGATCGTCGGCCCTTCGACGGGAGATGGCCTGACGGTTCCGGGGACGTGCTCGCGCGGGTGGGACATCTGACGCGCCTCTCGAACCCTGAACCTTACTCGATTATCGGGCGCCTGCAGGGGTGACGGACGCTTTCTCGAGCATGAACTCGTAGGCGTAGCCGGATCCGAAGTCCTGCTTCGTCTTGACCGTGCCCGTCGCGACGACCTGATCGCCGAGCTTCGCCGTCGCGTCGCTCGTAACGAGGACGTCGTTCGTCTTGTCGGCGGCGCTGCCGGTGCCGTCCTGGATGTGAATCCAGTTCCGCCCCATGATCCCGTCGTTTTCCTTCACGACCTTCCCGGTGACGGTCACCTGCGACCCTTCGAGCCCGGGGGCCCTCTTCGCCAGGTCGGCGATCGCGAGCGCCCCGGCGACGCCGGCGCTCCGTGACGGACCCATGTCGCCGCCGGCCGCTCCTTTTGCGCTCGCGGCACTCGCGGCGCCAGCGGCGCCCGTGGGGGGGGCGGCCTCGTATCCGGGGAGCATCCCGAACCAGATCGTGTCGAAGTCGCGGTTGAGCTCCTTGCTGTGAAACGAATGGATCGACGAGGCGTGGAGGACCGTCACCTTCGCGCCGTCCTTCACGGGGGCGCGATAAACGGCGGCCCAGGCTTCCCCGGCGTCGGTGTCCAGGCGGAGATACGTGTACTGCGAGACGTCCTTGTGCTCGCGGATGGTCCCGGTGAGGGTCTCCTCGGCGCCACCGCCGTGGCCCATGTCCTGCCCCATCCCCTCTTGCTCCCCCTGCCCCTCGCTATCGTCGGGGGGGGCGAGCGGCGGGGCGGGTGCCGCGGCGATGGGCTCGGGGGGCCGATTGGACGAGCCCATCGCATAGGCCACCGCCCCCACCAAGGCGACCACGAGCAACCAGGGCATCCAGCTTTTCACGGCTGGAGAATTCGCACGCGTTGCCCCCATGTTCAAGCGGTTCGGCGGGTCGAACGAGCCGCGCTTCCCGGTACTGGCTATGCTCGTCCGCCATGAGCGAACGCGACCTCCGCATCGATCTGGCCGCCTGCTACCGCCTCGTCGCCCTCTTCGGGTGGGATGACCTCGTCTTCACGCACATCTCTGCCCGGTTGCCGGGCGAGCACAACGCATTCCTCATCAATCCCTACGGAATGCTCTTCGAGGAGATCACCGCCAGCAGCCTGGTAAAGGTCGACCTGAAGGGGGAGAAGCTCGCTCCGAGCGACTGGCCCATCAACCCCGCCGGGTTCGTGATCCACAGCGCGATCCACGCCGCCCGCCCCGACGCGGAATGCGTCCTTCACCTGCACACGAACGCCGGCGTCGCCGTCTCGGCACAAAAGCAGGGGCTACTTCCGATCTCGCAGATCGCGACGATCGCGCTCTCCTCGCTCGGGTACCACGACTACGAGGGGATCGCGCTTCGCGACGAGGAGAAGCCGCGCCTCGTGCGCGATCTCGGCTCGGCCGCCTGCCTCATCCTGCGCAACCATGGGCTGCTGACCGTCGGCCCGACGATCGCCGACGCATTCATTCGCATGTACGCGTTGCAACGAGCCTGTGAGGTGCAAGTCCTGGCGCAGGGGGGCGACAAGGAGCTCGTTCACGTGGACCCGCGCATCTTGAGCGGCGTGAAGGAGAACATCGGCGCGGTCACGAAAGGGCTTGGCGGCGCGCTCGCTTGGCCCGCTCTACTTCGCAAGCTCGACCGGATCGACCGCGAGTACAGGGAGTAGCCTCGCGCTTTGCGCCGGGCTCAGTGCGCGAGCAGGTACGCAATGAGCGCCGTCTTCTCCGTGTCGGTCAGGCCGTTGCAGGTGAAGTCGTGTCCATCGGTGCGGAGCGGCTCGACCCCCGTGGGGGGACGCCCTCCGTCGAGGCCACCATCCCCGCCGTCGCGGCAGAAGAGCTGATCGAGCGTCGACAGCGTTCCGTCGTGGAGCAGTCGGTTCAGCGACCACATCCCGACGAGACGCGGTGACTTCACCCCGTGAGTGAGCCCCCCCGGCGGGTTCGTGATCCCGCAGCAAGCGCCGCCGTCCCCGCTCGGATCAGCCCAGTCCTCGAGCGCTGGGTCGGTGCCGATCTCCGCGAAGGTGTAGGCCTGCTTGCCGCTCCCTCGTGGTCCGTCGTGGCAGCTCGTGCAGCCCTTGCTCGAGAACAGCGCCGCGCCCGTGGTGACCGCCGCCGGATCGGGTGGCGTCGGGTTCGACGGCGCGCGTAGCGAGTAGACGTACTCCATGAGAGGAGTCAGCTGCGCCTCCGTGGGCGTCGTGGCGGAGCCCCCCAAAGTGGCGAACCCGACGAGGAACTCGTCGAGCGCCTCCGTGTCTCCGGTCCACCCAAGAAGCTCGCCGGACATGCCCGTGGCGGTCACCTCCGCGGGGCGCGGGATTCCCCACAGACCGATCATCTTGCCGACGATGTGGACGTGGTCGTCGATCGGCAGCGGCGCGATCAGGAAGTCGAGGGTTCCCGTGGGCCAGGTCGAGTAGTCGTGCTCGATCTCCGTCGTGAGCGCCGGCTGTTTCAGTGAAGCGAGCGGCAGGAGCGTCAAGGTCAGCTGTGTCTTCAACGACGAGCTCGCGGCTATGGCGTCGAGCACCGGCTGCACCTCCGCTACCGCTGCCGGGTCGTGAGCCGACGGCTGGCTCAACCCCATCGCCAGCCCGGGCGCGATCGAAATGGTCAGGATGTGGCGTGCGTAATCGTAGCCCTGGTGCGGAGCCCCGACGGAGTAGCGACCGTCGGGGAGCTGAGCGAAGTGGCAGCTCGCGCACGTGAAGGCGACCGCGGGGATGTTGCCGTTGAGCGGCGCCGTCGGGGCGATGCCGAGAGGCATGTTCGTGGTGGAGGTCGGGTCCGGGATCATTCCCAGGTTGGAGAACGCGAGCCCGAGCTGGTCGGGGAAGTTGGTGGCGAGAAACTGAACGAGGGCCTCCGGCATGCCGGACACCCCGAATGTCTCGTAGAAGAACTGCCACTTCCCGCAGAGGACCGTCGTCTTCGGGTCGGTCTGCCCCGCGTCGTAGTAGCTGTCGCACGCGCCGGCGAGGGCGCCGTTCTCGAGGACCGCGTTCAGATTGGACGAGACGTTCGTGAGGCCTTCGCTCTCGTCGGGTTGCGGGGCGAATGGATCGTACGGAGTCGATGCGTCCGCCTCGAGCGGAGCAGCGCCATCGAGCGAGCCTGCCTCCTCGTCGGCGACGCTTGTCGCAGTCGGAGCCGCCGCATCCGGCGTTGGCGCAGCGCCCGATCCGGTCGCCAGAGACTGGGTCCCGCAAGCGATGAGCGCGGCGAGTGCCATCGCGCCGAAGGGACTCCATGCCTTCGCCGAAGCGACCGAACGATAGACCTTCGTCATGAGATCTCCATGGCTCCGAGATTCGGGAAACAGGGCGTCCGCTACTTCGAGACGACCGTGACGATCCCCGCGGCTACGTCCTGATTGATCCCTGCTCCCGCGAACGTGGCGCCGACGGTCGCGTCCCCGAGCAGCTGTCGCGCGAAGTACGCCGTCAGATATCGGACCGCCGTCGCGAGTACCGTCGGCTGGCTGGCCGTGCCTGCCGTGCACAGCGTGCAAAACGAGCAGTCGGCCGGGTCCTCGAACATCGTGTGGTCCGCGTTGAGCGCCGTGATCGCCACCGCGGGAGACGAGGCGTCTCCGTAGAGCGTGAGGAAATCGACGTCCGCCGGAGCGCAACCCGACGATGCGTTGTCGGTCGTCTCGCCGATGAAGGCGAGGGGGACGCCGATCGCCGCGATCGACGTGCTCGCCTCGGGAGCCGTCGTCGTGTCGACCGGATCGAGACCGAACACCCCTTGGATCTTCCCGACGAGCCCCTCACCGGCGAGGAGCGCGATCTGCCCGCCTCGCGAGTGCCCCGCGAGACCGATCTTGCTCACGTCGATCTTGCCGTAGACCGCGCTCGTCGAGTCTCCGTTCGTGGTCGCCAGCCACGTCGTCACTTCGTAGCTCACGTCGGACACGATGTTGGCCGTGCTCTCCCCGAGGTTGGGATCGTCGCGCAGAAAGGTGACGATCCCCCAGCTCGCGAGGCGGTTGGCGTACGGGGCGTAGGCGTCCCCGTCCTGGAAGAACCCCGACGAGAGAATCACGGCGGGATCGGGCCCCGGAGCGCTGGGGATGTACGCGGTCGTCGTGAACGTGCCGTTCGGCGAGGGGACGGAGAACGTCGCCGTCGTGACCGTGTACGGCCCGTTGCTCCCGTACGGCCCTAGGCTGCCCGTCGTGGCATCCGTTGCGCTTCCAGCGGGGGCGTCGTCCGCGTTTTCTCCGGCGTCCTCTGCCGTTGCGGCGTCGTCGCCCGAGCCCGGAGGCGGGGGGGGCGTGTTGGAAGCCGCATCCTCATCGACCACTGGGCTCGTCGGTGCAGCGCCGTCCGGACCCGCCGCGTTTCCCCCTTCTCCCGGTGCGGTCCCACCGGTCGCGATGCTCGATGTGCCGCCGGAAGCACACGAACAGAGCGCGACGAGTGAGCAAGCGAGAGCGGTTCGACGCATTGGGAGCTCCACATCCTGAACCAGACCGATCGGTCGGGAACTCTATGACCTACGACTCACCCTGAGGCGCGCCTCTTGGCCGTCTCAGACGCCAGGTGACGCCAGGTGACGCCAGGTGACCGGAAACATTGCGAAATTTTGGCTAGACACGGATCGTGTGGCGGACGAGAGGAAACGTGTCGCGCGTCACACGAGTCGAGTGGCGGACGAGACGATCCGTGTCGCGCGTCACACGAGTCGAGTGGCGAACGAGACGATCCGTGTCGCGCGTCACACGAGTCGAGTGGCGGGCGAGAGGATCCGTGTCGCGCGTCACACGAGTCGAGTGGCGGACGAGAGGATCCGTGTCGCGCGTCACACGGGTCGTGTGGCGGAGGACAGGATCGGTCTCGCGCGTCACACGGGTCGTGTGGCGGAGGACAGGATCGGCGTCGCGCGTGTCATTGCCAAGTGAGCGAGAAGAGCCTGGCGTACCCGCCCGGGAGGGAGACGGGCATCGTTCCCTTCGCGGTCGACGTCGCTCCGGTCCAGAGGTCCGTGACCGAATAGCTCTGACCACCGTTCAAGCCGGCGCGCGCGAGGCTCACCGACTGCGTCACGGTGCTCGTCGTGAAATTGAACACCGCCAGGTAGAAAGTGCCGCCGTCTTGAAGAACGAAGAGGTCGCCCGGGCCCGTCCCGGTGTTCCCCTCCACGGGCCGAAACGCCCGGCCGAGGCGAGCCACGGCGTTCATCCGGCCGTTCGTCAGCATCGTCTTCGCCAAGCTCTGCGCCGTCGCGTTCGTGAGATCGTCTCCGTCGAGAAAGACGGTCCCCGACACAAGCACGGACACGAGCCGAGTCATGTTGTCGTCGGCCGTGTATCCCTGGAGCACGATCTCGTCCGGATCGTTGAACGGATAGAGCGTCCCGCTCATCCACCACCCGTACGTCGCCGAATTCATCTCGTAGTTGGCCCCCATCGAGCCGATCGCGGCGCCGAACGTGTCGCACGAGACCCGGCGACCGTGCCCGTAGCCGTACGGAAAGAGCGGCGCGATCGACTCGCTGATGAACATCGTCCCGGCGATGCGGTCCACGACGTATTGCATGCCCTGGTTGAAGGCCTGCACCCCGGTCTGGACGCTGGGGTCGAATCGCACGGAGCTCTCGAGGGCGCCGTGCGAGAGAAAGTCGAGCTTCACGTACTCGAAGCCCATCGATTTGAACATGTCGATGTAATAATCGACTCGCCCCTTCGTCCCCGGGTGTGTCGGGTCCACGGCGTAGGCGCCGTCGACCGAGATGGGGTTTCCGCTCCCGTCTTGGAGCCAGATGTCGCTGTACACGTACGTGGTCCCCTCGACCGTGCGCGTCGCGGTCTTCCCCCAGTCGACGAATGGCGTCCAGTAGATCCCGGCTTTCTGCCCGTTCGCGTTGCAGTGTGCGACGAACTCGGAGAGCTGCGCGCTGGTCAGGTTGGTCCAATACGAGTCGAGATTGACGTACACGACACCGTTGTCGGAAAAGCCGGCGTTCTGGAGATCGCTCTTGATGAAATCCGAGGCGCCCACCGCCGCGTCGTAGGTGACCTTCGTCTTCAACGTGCCCCAGCTGTTCCAACCGAAGGGGACACCGCCGGTCCAGGGGAGCGCCGGCTGCTGGGCGACGTTCGCCGCGGCGTACTCTTCTAGGAGGCTTCGCCAGTCGGGCGCGTATCCGACGAAGACGAGCGGCGAAGCGATCGAGCCGCCGCTCACCTGCCCATGCGGAAGCACGTCGTGCGTGAATGTCGAGCTGGTGGCGCCGCCGAACACGTTGAGCGCGTTCAGTTTGTCGCTCGATCCGCTGAAGTAGACGCCCGTCTTCCACGTATCGTGCGTGACCGACCCCACGACGATGCCGTTTCTCGAGACGTTGTCGTAGAAGGCACCCACCTCGTACGAAGTGTCCGACGTGTCGATCGACTCGGCGTTGTACGTGATCCAATCGTCGTTGTCGTACGGGACGCGCAGCGCGCGCACGTCCCCGTGGCTGCCGACGTCGAGCCCTCCGGACGTGCTCATGACCACCGGCGCGATCCAGTTCGTCGAGAGGCCCGTCCCTTCCACGGTGACGCGCGCGAGGAAGTGGTCTCCGCCGTCGAAGACGAACGACTGCACCAGGGTGGGCACGCCGGCGCCCGTGCTCGTGACGAGCGCCTCTTGCCCGCTGATCTGGCAGGTGTGGCGCGTGTACTCGCTCGAATTCGAGGTCACGTACTTGGGGGCCGCGACGCCCGCGTAGAAGCTCGAGATCTTCTTCACGCCACCGTAGGAGAACGACGCCGTTCCCTTCGAGAGATCATAACCGACGCTCACGTTCCCATTCGTCCACGTGACGACGTTCGCGACGGGCGTGCAGGTGAGAGCGGGAACGTCCGTCGTGGCGAGCGCCGATGTCACCGTCGCCGACGCCGAGGGCGCGTCGCCGCAGGCCAAGAGCAGCATGCAGGACGCGGAAGCAACGGCAGCAGCGACCAAGGCTTGTCCAGACATCGTCAGGGGGCTCCTCGTTTGGGATCGGGGCTCCAGCGAATGACCGCCGGAGGGGCAAATGCGGGAATCGTGGAACGGACCCGGCTGAGACTGAGTCGCGGCATCGGCCGCGTCATTGGGCAGTCGCGCCAATCCGTTGGCGCGAGCAAC
>JBKQKP010000385.1:0-17585 GCA_052147435.1 Polyangiaceae bacterium
GAGGATATGAATGAGAAAAGGCTCGGGGCAATTCCGACTATGAAGCCGCCAATGAAACAGAGAACAGATCTTAACTTCGTACGCGTATCAGAGTTATGAAAGATCCAAGAGAGGAACACCGGGATAAGCAATAGCAAATAGGAGCGGGTATCGACGCTCAAGCCAAACAATAACCCGCCGGCCCCCATCAACCATCGCGGAGATGCCGCGGAAAGCCGGCTGACAATAATCTACTTCCGCGCCGCGACGGGGAGCGGCACGGCGACGGCTCCGCAGGTCGAGGTCGCGCGCGTCACCGTGCAGTGAAGCGGCCACGGGCGCCGTGCTAGCCTCGGGCTCCTCGTGGCCGTCGTCCCGTCCTTCACGCACGAACCCCTCCCGGCGCGCCTGGCGCAGATCGCGCGTGCGTTGTCCGAGCGATTTCTGGGCAAGGACGAGGTCATTCGCCTTCTCCTCATCGCGCTCGTTGCCGGGGAGCACGCGGTTCTCGTGGGTCCCCCGGGGACCGCGAAGAGCGCGTTGGTGCGGACGTTCGCGCGCCTGATCGACGCCCGCTATTTCGAGTACCTCCTCACCCGCTTCACGGAGCCGAACGAGATCTTCGGCCCGGTCGACATCGCCGCGTTCCGCGAGGGGCGCTACGAGCGGCGCATCGAAGGGATGCTGCCGGACTCGGAGGTCGTCTTCCTCGACGAGGTCTTCAAGAGCAACTCGGCGATCCTGAACGCGCTCCTGACGCTCCTGAACGAGCGTCGCTACACGAGCGGCGGCGCCGTCATCACGTGCCCGCTCTTGTCGTGCTTCGGCGCTTCGAACGAGGTCCCCACCGACGAGACGCTGACGGCCATCTTCGACCGCTTCCTCCTCCGCATCCGGAGCGAGAACCTCGACGCCTACCACTTCCAGGATCTGCTCCAGCGCGGAATCACGAACGAGGTCCAGTCGCTCGGGCAAGTCGCCATCGCGCCGCTCGCCAGCGCGCGTGAGATCGGCGAGCTTCACCGGGCGTTCGCGCAGCGGATGCGCTTCGGCGAAGAGTTCCTCGCGACGTACAAGGGGCTCGTCTTCCAGATCCGGGCGGAGGGGGTGAGCCTCAGCGATCGGCGCGTCGTGAAGCTGCTCAAGCTCTTCGCGGCGAGCGCTTACCTCGACGGTCGTGCGCAGCCCGACGCGGGGGACTTTTTCGTCCTCAAGCACATCTGGAACAACGAGGACCAGGCGGCGATCCTCGAATCGATCGTCGCGCCGGTGCTCGAAGCGCATTTCCGTGACCACCCGCAGGCGCGACGCGTCGGCGCGTCCGGGGTGGGGATCGAGGCGCTCGCGGCGGAGATCGACCGCGTTCGGCAGATCCTCACGGGCGGTGGTGGGCTCAGTGACGTGCAGCTCTTCAGCCAGCTCAAGGCGCTGAACGAGATCAAAGCAGCGCTCGCCGCTTCCCCCGATCCACGCGCAGCAGAGCTCGCGAAGCGGGTCGATCAGCTCCTCGAAGCGGCCTTCCGAAGCGGGCGCTTCGCGCAGTTGTGACGGTCGAGCGCGTGGGCTCCCCCTGTCCGTCGCGCGTCGCGGCCATCGATACGTCGACGTCGCTCGGTTCGGTCGCGCTCTTCGAGGGGGGCGCCGTCGTCGCCGAGGACGCGAGGCGCGTGTCGAACGCGCACGGCGAGTCGCTCCTCCCCATGGTCGACGCGCTCTTCACGCGCGTCGGGTGGCGGCCGCGCGACGTCGGCAGGTGGGGCGTCGGCGTGGGGCCCGGCTCGTTCACGGGGGTGCGCATCGCGGTGGCGACGGCGAAGGGGATCGCGATCGCGACCGGGGCGGAGCTCGTCGGCGTGACGGCGCTCGATGCGGTCGCTTTCGGCGTCGAGGCGCGGGACGGCGATGCCGTCGCGAGTCTCCTCGATGCGATGAAGGGGGAGGTGTTTCTCCAGGTGCGTCTTGCCGGACGGTTGGTCCTCGCGCCGGAGAACGTCCCTCGCGCGGATGTTGCCGCGCGGCTCGCGTCGGTGGCCTGCGCTCGGATGATCGTGGTGGGGGAGGGGGGGGACGCGATCGATCCGTCGAGCTTCCCGTTCGAGATCGTGAAGCGCGCGGACGGGCCACATGACGTGCCGCGCGCGACGAGCGTCGGTCTCCTCGCGATGGCGCGCGAGCCGGATGATCCTGACGCCGTCGAGCCGCTTTACGTTCGGGCGCCGGATATCACGCGGCCGCGGGGCTTCTAGCGACATCCCCGCGCCCGAAGAAGTCTTTCCCACGCGTAGGAAAGACATTCCCACGCCCGAAGAAGTCTTTCCTACGCGCGGGAAAGACATGTCAGCGCCGAACGCTCAGTCGAAATCCTCGATCTTCCAGAGCCCGTGCTCGCGCACCAGCTGCATCGTCCCGGCGCCGTAGGCGAACGTCGCGTGATCGCCGGTCTCCTCGAACTTCGAGCCGGGGAGCGCCTGCTTGAGCGACGAGAGCACCTGCTCCATCTCGTCTTTGCTCCCCCCCTCCCAGCTCTCTTTCAGCTTCTGCGCGTCGATCCCCTCTTTGTGCCCGTCCGGGACGTACCGGAGGATGACGTCGTAGCGCTTGCGCTCGAGGGCTCTCACGAAGCCCTGCACCGCGTGGCGGGGGCTGTCTTGGGCGTAGAGATCGATCGCGGCGGCGTCGATCCTCCACGCCCCCTTCTCGAGGACGAGATCCAGCTCCTGCCCGTCGGGGGCGACGACCTTCGCGGTCACGACCGGCGGAGCCGTCGGGCGCTCGAGAGACTTCCCGATGTCGCGGACCTGCTCCGGGTCGTCTTTCACCATGCGCCGGAACGCTTCGAGAGACGTCCCGCGGCGGGCGTCGTCGCTGAGCATCCGGTAAGCGTCGTCGGCGCGCCCTTCGGCGAGCGCCACTCCGTACGCGCGAAGGATCGCCGACGGGTCCTTTGCGGGGGAGGCGCTCGCGCAGGCTCCGAGGCCGCACGCGAAGGCGAGCGCGACGAGCGCACCGGGTCGCGAGCGTCCTACCGTCATCGGGCGAAGGAGTAGCACAGCTCGTTCGTCCCGCGATCCTCGTAGTCGGCCCCGCTCGCGGACCGTACTCTGGCGGCACCGTCATGCCGGAGAGCGCGGTGGACGAATCGATCCCCTTCGAGCCCTCGCTCTTCGAGCGGGTCTTCGTTCATGGGGTCCCTTTCCTCTGGGCCCGGTGGCTCTTCCTGCGCGCGCTCGCGGCGGTCTTCTTCTCGGCGTTCCTCTCGCTCGCCTACCAGATTCACGGCTTGATTGGACCGCAAGGAGTTCTCCCGGCCAACGACTACCTGCAGGAAGTGGCTGCGCAGATGGGGCCTCTCCGGCGCGTGTGGTTCGCCCCTTCCTTCCTCTGGCTCGGCGCGGGGGACGGCGCGCTCA
Organism: Polyangiaceae bacterium; assembly: GCA_052147435.1. Classification (GTDB taxonomy): domain Bacteria; phylum Myxococcota_A; class Polyangia; order Polyangiales; family Polyangiaceae; genus JBKQKP01. The sequence continues at coordinate 3,390 of JBKQKP010000385.1, forward strand.
CAGCGCTCGTCGTCATCGGCTTCGCCGCGTCGCTTCTCCTCGCCTTCAACATCTGGCCCCGCGGTGCGATCGCCGTCGCCGGCCTCGCATTTCTTTCGTTCATCGCGGCCGCGCAAGAGTTCGCGATGTACCAGTCCGACGGGATGCTCCTCGAGGCGGCGTTCCTGTCGCTCTTCTTCGCTCCGCGGGGTTGGCGTCCGGGGCTCGGAGGGGAGACGCCGCCGTCGCGCGCCACGCTCTTTCTCCTCCGGTGGGAGTGGTTCCGGATCTACTTCGAGTCGGGCATCGTGAAGATCGCCAGCCACGACCCCCAGTGGGCCTCGCTCACGGCGATGGACCACTATTACGAGAACGGCCCGCTGCCGACGTGGATCGGCTGGTACGCGCAGCACCTGCCTCACGGGTTCCACGCCTTCACGGTGATCCTCACGTTCGTCGTCGAGCTTGGCGTCGTCTGGCTCGCGTGGCTCGGGCGGCGGGCGCGGCTCGTCTGCTTCGCGATCCTGACGCCGTTCCAGATCGGGATCATCCTCACCGCGAACTACGCATTCCTGAATTACCTCGTCCTCGTCCTCGGGGTACTGCTCCTCGACGACGGCCAGCTCGCGCGGATCGGTCTCAAGGTGACGCAGGCAGCGACCCAGGTCGCCTCCGCGCGCTGGCGAAGCTACGGCACCGCGTTCGTGTTCACCTGGATCGTCTACGTGACGGTCATGACCTTCCTCCATGTCCCCGGAGATACGCCCCTCGCGCTGCCGGTCTTGCTCCTCGAGCCGGCGCGCGTCGCCAATGCGTACGGCCTCTTCGCGGTGATGACCGAGTCGCGCTACGAGCTGGAGTTTCAGGCGACGCGCGACGGGGTCACCTGGGTCCCTTATCGCTACCGCTTCAAGCCGCAAGACATGAACGAGCCCCCGGGGATCTACGCGCCGTACCAGCCTCGATTCGAGTGGAACCTGTGGTTTGCGTCGCTCGGGTGGGGGCGCGGGAACGAGTGGGTGGTCGAGGCCGAGCTCCGCCTCATGCAGCGGTCACCCGCCGTCCTCGCGCTCTTCCGCGAGGACCCCCTTCACGGGGCGCCACCTCTCGAGGTGCGGATCGTCGAGTGGCAGTACTGGTTCACCTCGCTCGAGGAGCACAGAAAAACCGGCGCCTGGTGGACGCGCAAGGACCTCGGGCTCTACGCGCCGATGCTCGAACGAAAGAGCGACGGCACCATCGGGATCGTCCGGGAGTAGTGGGCTCGCGCGAGCGAGATGACATGGTCCGCCCACAAATCGTAAGACTCTCTCTCCCCATGGAAGAAGTTCGCGTCCTCGTCCACTTCGGCGTCCCGGTCGAGCGTGCCTTCGACGCGGTGAGCAACCACGAGACCTTCCTTCACAACGCCGTCGCTGCCACGCGGGTGATTCGTCCCGGGGACTTGGACTACAACGGGCTCGGGTGCATGCGGGAGGTTACCGTCGCGCGCCGCGTGAGATTCGTCGAAGAGGTCACCGGGTGGGACCGCCCCGCGCGGCTCGACTACATCATCCGCGAGTCGTCGCTGCCGGTGCGTCACGAAGGGGGGAGCGTGCGCTTCTTGCCGAAAACCGGCGGCACGGACGTGGAATGGACGACTCGCTTCTCCGTCCCTGTACCGCTCGTAGGGACGGCCCTCGGGAAGGCCGCGCGGGGCCTCTTCACGCACGTCTTTCGGGACCTTCTGCTTGCGGCGAGGGCAAAGCTCGAGGGGGAGTGACAGCGAGCGCGGTGAGCGCAGGCAGCGCGGTCACGGGTAGTGGTCGATGTCGCGATACATCTCGAGTTTTCTCGCGAGCGCGGGTCCTTCGCCACTCGCAGGATCGAGCCCCGCGCTCTCGGTCGGGTCGCGCGACAGGTCGTAGAGCTCCGTGAGGCCGTCCTCGAACGTCCTGACCAGCTTCATGTCCCCTTCGATGATCGCCGCTTGCGGCTGGACGAAGCCCGCGAGAGTGACGGTGCGGTCGCTCCGCGCCACGACGAACTCGTGCAGCTGGACGGCCGGCGAGGAAGAGCCCCGAACGCGCAGCCAGCTCCGACCGAACCTCTCGATGCTCGGGTCTTCCGACACGAAACCGAATGCGCCGAGCACGGTCGCCGGCAAGTCGCGGTGCGACACGAGCCCTTCGTAGACCTGCGGCGCGATGCCGGGCCCCGCCATGAAGGCCGGGATGTGCACGAGCTCCTCGTACGTCGAGACGCCGTGGTACTTCACGTCGTGCGCGCCGAGCCCCTCGCCGTGATCGCTCGTCACGATGACGAGCGGCCTCTTGTTCTCCGCCTTGAGCTCCATCAGAAGACGACCGAGCTCCCGGTCGATCCAGGCGAGCTCGCTCAAGTACAGGGCGCTCGGGTAGGTGCGGTGAATCGCCGGAACGTCGCTCGGGACGGGCGCCTTGGGGTCGTGCGCGTCGATGTAGTGCACCCAGAAGTACGTCGGGCCGGAGGTCCGTCGCAGTGCCTCGATCGCCTCGTCGGTGACGTGCGTGGCGTTCCACCACTGGATGTCGCTCGGCGCGACGACGCGGTCGAAGCCGGCAGTCTCTGCCCCGAACGTCTTCGGGTCGCGAAACGCGAGGACCGCCGCGCTGTGTACCCCGCGGGAGCCGAGCCTCGCGGCGACCGGCTCGGCGTCGTCCGTTCCGCGCTGCATGAGGAGGAACGACAGGTGCGTTCGCGTCCCCGACGCGTAGGCGCGCCGGAAGACGATTCCCTCGGTGGAGAGTGCTGCCGCGTGGGGCATGACGTCGTGGACGAGGGCGTCGTAGCGCAAGCAGTCGATCGACACGAGGAGGACGGTGTCGATCGCGTCCTTCGGTAGATCGGGATTCCCCGCGGGGGGAGCGAGCCCGCGATCCGCGTCGGTATCGTGCGCGGGGAGCGCGATGCCATTGCAGTTCTGGTCGCGTCCGACGACGTGCTCGCGCGCGAGCGGATGGCGGGTGGGGTCGAGATCGTCGCAGTCCCCCCCCCAGGCGACGGTCGAGAAGCCATCGCGGTCGAAGTCGACGATGTGGCGCAGGAGCTCTGCGACCGGGGGCTCGAAGCGGCCGAAGTGGTCGGCGCTCACGCGCCAGCCCGGGCGAATCGGCTCCACGAGCATTGCCGTCGCGACGGACGCGACGAGGGCGCCGGCGAAGAGGTGCGGCGTGTACTTCGCCTGGTACGCGCGGCGCCAGAACGGAGCGAGCAGCGCCAGCAAGCTCCCGACGAGGAGTATGCCGGCGAGGTCGTGGGCGTCCGAGTACTCGACGCGGGGAACGGCCACGTCTGCCGTGAGGGTTACGAGAGCGACGAGCCCGGCGCACACGCGGGCGAGCCTGCGCGAGCTGCGCGCGCACGCGGCGAGAAGCGGCACGGCGATGCTGAAGGTGAGGAGGAGGACCTCGGTGTAGTAGTGGCCGGGCCGCCTCTCGCCGACGATGGGAGTCGCGGCCATTTCCGCTCCTACGAGAAGGCTGCACGCCGCGAGCAGGATCGGTCCGAGCGCTCGCGCCGCGCGAGGGCCTCTCGCGAGAACCTCGAGGAGCGCGCTGAGCGCGGTGAAGGCGGGCGATAGGCAGAGCGTCACGAGAACGATGAGAGACGCGGACGCCAGCCCGCACGCGATCCCCGTGGCGACGGAGGCGCGCCCGACTGCGACGCACGTGCCGTCGACGAGGAGGGCCGTCGTACCCGCCACGGTCGCGACGAAGAGCCCCTCGGCGAGGGTGCGCCTCGCGAACGCCCGGGCGTGGACGGCGGCGCCGCTCGCCGCCTGGGCCGTCGGTGATTCGTCGTCGCCTCTCGCACGCGCGTCCAAGAGAGAAAGAGTATGCTACGCAGCACGATCGTGACCATCGAGCCCCGCGCCACCGAGCTTGAGACCCTTCCGCTTCTCCCGCTCCGAAACAGCGTCGTCTTCCCCGCCAGCGTGGTCCCGATCAACGTGGGTCGTGCCCGCAGCGTCCGCTTGGTCGAGGATCTGCTCGGTCAGGACCGCCCCGTCGTCGGCATCATCAGCCAGCGGGACGCCGACGTAGACGAGCCCGGTTTCGGCGACCTCTTCGAGGTGGGAACCATCGCGCGGGTCGTGAAGGTCATTCGCCTCGGTCCATCGAATTATTCGGTCGTCCTCCACGGGCTCGCCCGCCTGAAGATGGTGCAGCCGTTCGGGCTCGAGCCGTACATGCGGGCGAAGGTGAAGCGGATCCACGAGGACCTCGAGCGCGACGCCGAGCTGGACGCGCTCGGCGCGGGTCTTCGCGAGTCGATGCGCGAGGTCCTGGGCCTCGTTCCCAGCCTCCCGAAAGAGACCGCGGGCATCCTCGACAACGTCCGGGAGAGCGGCGCCCTTGCCGACCTCGTCGCTTCGAACCTCACGCTCGAACAGGCCTCGGTCGCCGACAAGCAGAAGGTCCTCGAGACGTTCGACGCGAAGGCGCGCGTCCGCGCCGTCGCCAACATGGTCCAGCGCCAGCTCGAGCTCCTCCGCGTGCGGAAGGAGGTCTCGACGATGGTGGCCGACGAGGGGAAAAACCAGCGCGAGGCTGTCCTTCGTCAGCAGATGCGGTCGATCAAGGAGGAGCTCGGCGAAGGGGGAGACGACGACGAGGTCGAAGAGCTCCGAGAGAAGCTCCGGCTGGCCGGCCTCAGCGAGGACGCGCTCAAGATCGCGAAGAAGCAGCTCGCGCGCCTCGCGGGGATGCAGCAGCAGTCGGCCGAGTTCAACGTCACGCGCACGTATCTCGAGTGGCTCGCGGATCTGCCGTGGAACAAATCGACGACCGACAAGCTCGACGTCGAGGACGTTCGTCGCTGCCTGAACGAGGACCACTTCGGGCTCGAGAAGGTGAAAAAGCGGATCATCGAGTACATCGCCGTCCGCAAGCTCCGCGCCGACAAGAAGGGGCCGATTCTCTGCTTCATCGGCCCCCCTGGCGTCGGAAAGACGTCGCTCGGGCGCTCGATCGCTCGGTCGATGGGGCGCCGCTACCACCGGATCGCGCTTGGCGGCGTGCGCGACGAAGCGGAGGTGCGCGGGCACCGTCGAACGTACGTCGGCGCGTTGCCGGGGCGGATCATCCAGGGGTTGAAGAAGGTCGCGGTGAAGAACCCGGTCTTCGTTCTCGACGAGATCGACAAGCTCGGCGTCGACGTGATGGGCGACCCTTCGGCAGCGCTCCTCGAGGTGCTCGATCCGGCGCAGAACTCGACGTTCCAGGATCACTACATCGACACGCCGTTCGACCTCTCGCAGGTCACGTTCCTCGCCACCGCGAACAACCCGGACACGATCCCCGAGCCGCTCTGGGACCGACTCGAGGTCATCGAGGTCCCCGGGTACACGCGAATGGAGAAGCGAAACATCGCGACGGAGTTCCTCTGTCCGAAGCAGCTCTCGGCGCACGGGCTCACCGACGAGCGTCTCGAGTTCAAGACGGAGGCGATCGACACCATCATCGACAGCTACACCCGCGAAGCCGGCGTGCGCGGCCTCGAGCGCGAGATCGGCGCCATCTGCCGGCACGCGGCGATGCGCCTCGCCGAGGGGGAGGACGTTCACCTCACGGCCACGGTCGAGCTCGTCGAGAGCGTCCTGGGCCCCCCCAAGCACACGCCCGATCTCGCGGAGCGGACGAGCTCCCCCGGCGTGGCCACCGGCCTCGCGTGGACGCCATCGGGCGGAGACGTCCTCTTCATCGAGGCGACGAAAATGCCCGGCCACGGCCAGGTGGCCATCACCGGGAACCTGAAGAGCGTGATGCAGGAGTCGGCGTCGACGGCGGTGTCCTTCGTGCGGAGCAAGGCGACGCAGCTCGGGCTCGATCCGGAGTTCTTGAAGACGATCGACCTGCACGTCCACGTCCCGAAGGGGGGCACGCCGAAGGACGGACCGAGCGCGGGCATTACGATGTTCGTTGCGGTTGCCTCTCTCCTCCTGGGGGCCGCCGTGAAGAAGGACGTCGCGATGACCGGCGAGATCACGCTGCGCGGCAACGTGCTCCCGGTGGGCGGGATCAAAGAGAAGCTCCTCGCGGCGCACCGCGCGGGGATCAAAGAGGTCCTCGTTCCGGCGCGAAACGAGCGCGACCTCGAGGACATCCCGAAGGACATCCGCGATCAGATGAAGATCCACCTGGTGAAGCGCGTGGACGAAGTGCTCCCGCTCGTCCTGGAGCCGCCGAACCCCTCGGCCACTCCGCCGGGATCGGATCAAGGGTCGCCGAGCAGCTCGCCGCCGCCTCCCCCCGCGGAAGGGGACGGGGTGCACGCTTGAAAGACAGCAGTCGGACGAGCGTTTCCTCCGCACGGGGCTGACCTTGCCCCCGCTCCTCGGGTCGCGGTCGCAGCGCGTCGCCGCGATGGTCGCTGGGCTTCTCCTCCTGGCGGTCGGATTCCTGCCGCTGTTCGGGGGGCCGGGCTACGAGCACGCGCTCGCCGCCGGTCTTGTCCTCCCCTCCGCGGCAGCGATCGCCACGGCGCTCGATGCGGTTCGCAGCGAGCGCCGTGAGATCGCGCCGATCGCTCTGATCGGGCGTGGGGTGGCGAGCGGGTTGCTCTTGGCGGCGATCGGCTTTGCGACAGCGCTGCTCCATGGGCTGAGGGTCGGCTTCTGCGATTTGTCCGGCGGGGCGCGAGGCTACCTTCTGACGGCTTCGTTCGGCGCCGTCCTCGGCGGCGTCTGGGGCGCAGTTGCAGGCGAGCTCGCGCGAGGGGTGCGGCGAAGGCGCCTCGCGGCGACTCTCCTCGCCGTCGCGGCGCCGGTCGGGGGTATCGCGCTCAGCCTCGCCCGTTTCTACGCGACTCCGATGGTCTTCGCGTTCGATCCATTCTTCGGGTACTTCGGCGGGACTCTCTACGACACGGTCATCGACGCGGGGACGCCGCTCCTCACGTACCGGCTGGGCTCTACCTGCACGCTCGGAGCCGCGGCGCTCCTTGCCTCGACCCTCGCCCGAACCGAATCTGGAGCGCTCCGCTTCGCTCCCATGCGCGGCGCCATCGGCGTCGGTGCGCGCGCCCGTCTCGCGCTCGGCACCGCCCTTGCGCTGGCGACTCTGGCGGGCTGCGCCGAGGGGGCAAAGCTCGGCCACTGGCAGACGTCGTCCACGATCGCCGAAGCCCTGGGAGGGCGCCGCGCGGGGCCGCGCTGCGACGTCGTCTACCCGGATGGGGAGCGGGAGGAACAGATCGATCTGCTCGTCCGGGATTGCGAGGAGGAGCTGGCGCACGACGAGCGCGCGCTGGGGACGCGCTTCGAAGGGCGAATCACGGCGTTCTTCTTTCGCGACGCTGCCGAGAAGAAGCGCCTCATGGGGGCTGCCGATACGTACGTCGCGAAGCCGTGGCGCCGCGAGGTCTACCTGCAAGCGCACGCGTATCCCCACCCAGTGCTAGGGCACGAGGTGGCGCACGTCGTCGCGGGGAGCTTCGGGCGTGGACCCTTCCGCATCGCGGGGGCCGCGTCGGGATGGTGGCCCAACCCGGGGCTCATCGAGGGAATCGCCGTCGCCGCGTCTCCAGACGAGGAGGAGCTGACGGATGCGCAGTGGGCGCGCGCGATGATGGACCTCGGGATCCTGCCGTCGATGCGCCGGGTGTTCTCCTTTGGCTTCCTCGGGGAGTCGTCGGCGAAGAGCTACACCTTGGCGGGGGCCTTCGTGCGCTGGGTGATCGAGCGCTGGGGGACCGATGTGGTGCGGCGCTGGTACGGTGGCGGGGATGTGACCGCCCTCACGGGGAGGACGTGGGACGCGCTCGACGAGGGGTTCCGCTCGTGGCTCGGCGGTATGACACTCGAGCCCGCGACCGCGGAATACGCGAAGGCGAGGTTCGATCGACCCAGCGTCTTCGGGAGGACGTGCCCGCACGTGATTGACGGTCTTCGCGGAGAGGCAGACCGATGCCGCGATGCGCTCCAGCTGGATCGTGCGCGAACGCTGTATGACGACGTCCTGGCGCGCGATCCCCACGACTGGGCCGCGCACTTCGGTCTCGGAATCATGGAGCTCCGGTTTGGCGATGGGGCTGTCGGTGCCACCCGCATGCGCGAGCTCGCTGACGATGAAGCTACGCCGCGTCCGTGGCGCGATCGGGGCGCCGAGGCGCTCGCCGACACACTGCTCGCGAGCTCCAATCCGCAACTATGGCAGAAGGCGACCCAGAGTTACGCGGAGCTCGCGGCGCGTTCGAAGGAAGAGGATGTCGGGCGGACGCTCGAGGTGAAGGGGTACGTTGCTGCGCGCGCCGTGGCGGAGCCCGCGGCACGGGAGGCGATCGTCGCGTTGCTCGTCGGGGAGCGCGGGCGCCCGGTGGACGCAGAGGAGGGGCTCGCGCGCGTCGCGGCCTGGGCCAAGGCGACGGGTGATCCCGTCGCGGAGTACGTTCTTGGAAAGAACCTCGCGAACCGTGAGTTCTGGGCGGAGGCCGCGGAGCACCTCGACCGAGCGATCGCGAGCGGCGAGCCGACTCCCCGGATAGGGCGAGAGCTCCTCAAAGAGCGCGCGATCTGCGCATGCGCGCTGGGAGATTCGGCGCAGATGCCGGAGCTGCGCGCACGCGTGACCGCGAACGGCGGGGCCTTTGCCCAGAGCGGCGGTCGCAAGGCGTGGGTGCTGGCGCTCCTCGATCGGTGCGGAGCTCCCGGCGACCGCTAGGCGTCAGTCGAGCGAGCGGTACGCGTCGAGGATCGACTGTGCGTGGTTTCTCCAGGAATAGTTCGCGGCGCGGGCGAGGCGCATGCTCAGCGGTGGGGCCGGCGCCTCACCGGACAGGAAGCGTCCGACGAGCGCGGCCCACTGGTCGGGATCGCCCACGCGACAGTAGGTGATGGCGTCTCTCCCCACCTCGTGCAGCACCGGGATGTCGCTCGCAAACACCGGCGTCCCGCACGCGAGCGCCTCGATGACCGGCAGCCCGAAGCCTTCTGCCTCGCTGGTCACGAGCACGGCTTTGGAGCGCTGGTAGATCGCGCAGAGCGCAGCGCGGGAGATCTTGCCCGTGAGCACGACGCGGTCCCGGATTCCGAGCCTGTCGACGTGAGCCCACTGGGCGTCGGAGAGCCCCGCGCCCCCTTTGACGAGGAAGAGGTCGGGGAAGCGTGCGAGCAAGCGGGCGAAGGTCTCGAAGAGGACGTCGAGGCGCTTACGCGGAACGCTGCTGCTGACGTGGAGGAGGAAGGGGCGCCCCCCGAGCGGTCGCAGCACGGAATCAGCCTCTTCGTTCTCGGTTGGCTCCGCGTGGAATTCGGGTGCGATTCCGTAGGGAGCGTGGACGAGGCGCGATGCCGGGACGAGCTTGCTCCGCTCGATCTGATCGCGCACGACCTGGGTGCTGTAGAAGACGAGTCGCGCCGAGCACAGGCCGAGGAGCGCAATGCCCTGCATGGCGCGAAACCATGCAGGGCGCTGCAACTTCGCGGGATCGAGGACGGAGCGGAAAGCATCCAGGTCGTGGCAGTACACGCCGGTCCGGTCGTGCGGCAGGACGTGCACGAGCTGCGCGTAGGAGTGATCGACGACGTGGAAGAAGTCGTGCTTCCCTCGCTCTCGCGCGGCAACGGGCGGATACGCGATGAAGCGGCCGGCGGCGCAGTCGATCTGGAAAGCGCGGGCGCGCGTCAACTGGGGCATGCGACGCGCGAGGTGCGGCAGGTCGATCGAAAAGGCCGAGGGGGCGACGTCGGCCGCGAGGGAGGTCTTCCACTGGCGGAGCAGCATCTCGCCGACGAAGTTCATCGCGACCCAGTTCTCGTCGGGAGAATCCAGGAAGACGGCAATGGACGGGCGCGAGTGCATCCGAGGGGCGCGTAGCCTATTCGTCAAGGTGAAGGGGGCGCAAGCGACGTCCGATTGTCCCATCGGAGCTCCCACGAGCAGCGAGACTTCCCGCGCGCTCGGCACTCGATGTGGCTGGTCGTGAGCGCTTTCATCCCGGTCGCGAGGCCGGCTTCGTGCAGCCACCCGGTGACCGAACAGCAAACGTACCAGTCCGAGCTTGGCATCCCCACGAGCTCGGCGACCATTCGGCCGTGGACGAACTCACGAACGACCATTTCCCCTTGCTCGTTGTACTGGCGCCATATCCCCGCCACCCGCCGCATCAAGAACTCGGGTCGCCCTAGGAAGAACGCAAGTCGCAGCGCCAGGTGACGGAGGTTCGCGCGTGCGGAGGCCGCGCCGATCCCCTCGGCTATCTTTCCGTCGCCCGCGCCGAGCTCCTTGTCGGCCACGGTAAGAAACTCCACGAGCTCTTCGAGAGGGACCCAGTTGATGGCAATCGCGGTCGCGCATCGCTCGCGAACGGCAGGGGTACAGGCGCCGAGGACCCTGCCCAGCCCCTCCTCCCCGAACTTCTCCCGTAACCAGGCGACTCCGTGGAGGAGCGCCTGCGCCTTGACGTTCACGTGGGGTATTCTACGCCCGAATGCTGGGCGCATTGATCGGTCTCGTTTATGCGAATGCCGGGGAGTGGGTCATCCACAAATATGTCCTTCACGGCCTTGGTCGGAGAAAGACAAGCATGTGGAGCTACCACTGGCACGAGCATCATCGGCACGCGCGGAAGCTCGGTCATCTCGACCCTGACTACGAGAGGAGCGTCTTTGCCTGGAACGCCCAGGGGAAAGAGGCCCTCGGCGTCGCGGCGCTCGCGCTGATCCACCTCCCGCTCACGCCGGTCGCTCCGTTCTTCGTCGCAGCGGTCGAGTATAGCGCCCTGCGTTACTACCGCGTTCACAAGCGTGCTCATCGTGAACCGGAGTGGGCCCGCGAGCATCTCCCTTGGCACTACGACCACCACATGGGGCCGAACCAGGACGCGAATTGGTGCGTGACCTGGCCATGGTTCGACTGGGTGATGGGGACGCGGGAGCACCACGTGGGCACCGAGCGCGACCGCGGCGTGCCCCAGCGAGTCGTCGCATCCGTCTGAAGGCGCGCTACCCCGTCATTTGTCGCGCATCGTGCACTTCACGCGCGGCGTGAACGTGCGCGCCGGGGAGCCGAGGAACGTCGTGACCTCGACCTGGCTCTTCCCGGCGACTTCGGTCTTCAGCGGCTCAGGCGCGACGTCCGTGCTGACGCTGCAGTCTGCCGCCGTGGCGCACGAGTTCGCGACGTGCACGATGTGGTTGTACCCCATCGCGCCGTAGCGGGTCTCCCCCCAGTACTTGACGCACGAGTCCGCCGACTGCGCCGTCGCAGCGCGTGGAGCGAGGAGGATCGCCAGAGCCAGGGTCGCGAAGAGGAGAGGTGCCGTCCGCATGCGCCGATCCTGCCACGATCCGCGCCGGGGGACTCAGAAGATGTAGTTGGCGCCGAGACCGATGAGGTCCGCCTCGGCCGTATACGTCCCACCGTTGGTCGCCACGAGCGGCGCGTTCCCGTTGAGCGGGTTGATATGCGGGATCTGCGCGACGGCCGGCGAGACGTAGACCGTGTCGCAAAAGAGGTGCGCATAGAGCAGATCGAAACGGTAGTGCTTGCCCACGTGGATGCCCAAACCGAGAGAGGTCGTGAGCTTGTTCATGTCCAGACTGAGCAGCGACGTGTATGGCACCGGAACGGCGCTGGTCTCGTAGGCGACCCCGGCGCGCGCGTCGAAGCCGTATCCGGCCAGCCGGAAGGCATACTCGCCCCCCAGCCGGTACGAGTTCGAGTCCTGGAAGTTGCGTGGGAACGTGATGGTAGGGACAGAGATCGTCGGGAGCCCTACGACGCCAGAGATCGTCATCCCCTCCGGCTGAGCGACGATCGATTTTTGCTCGCTCCAGAACTCGCGGACGTAGGTAGCTTCGATCCTGATCGAGGGGAGGGGGCGCACCTCGACACCCAGACGAGCGACCGCCGGCAACCAGAACGTGACATGCACGTTAGACCCATTCACCTGCGCCGAATCGAAGGCGGCGTCGCTAGGGAGCTGGATCTGAAGCTGCGCCGGGGCGCTGATGTACATCGGCGCCTGCCCGCTGGCGCCGAAACGGACGCTGGGAAACGGAACCCAGATGACGCCCGCGTTGGCCGTCGGAGCCACGATCGGGCTGACCTTGATCTGGGCGTTCGCATCGAACGATGGCTGCTCGAGGTTGCACGCGAGGTTCACCGCCGGACAGGTGCTGAACGTGACCGTCGTCTCGAACTGCCCCACGAGCCCGAGGACCCCCACGCCGAAGCGCAGTTGCTCGATCGGCTTCCACGCGAGCCACGCGCCGATGATCCCGAGCGCCGATCCGTCGAAGGACCCGAGCGAGTAACGCCCCGGAGAGGGTTGACCATCGACCGTAGCCGGATAGCTCGCGAGCGCGGCCTGTGGAGCGAGAAACCCGCCGGCGATCGTGAAACGCCCCGCGCTGTCGAGCTTGAGAGACCCGGCGATCGTCGGGACCGGGAGGAACGGCGCGGAGCCGGTCACGGTCGGGTAGTTGTTGAGGGTTTGTACCGTCCCCTCTGCGTTCGTAATCTGGAGCTCCCGGCTGTACGAGTCGGTGAAGTGCAGGTAGCCGAAGTCCACGAGCATGCTGGTCCCGGCATCCGCGAGCCCGGCGGGGTTGTACCAAATGGCCCCTAGGTCGTCGGCCCCCGCCACGAACGCCCCCGCGCGCCCCATCGGCCGCACCCCGCGGTCGGAGAAGTAAAGGCCCGCCGCGCTCGCTTCCCGGGCATGGACGGAGGCGAGCGCGATGGCGATGAAAGCGAGGACTCGCCTCATCCCCCGGACGTCGCTTCTTGGATGACGGTGTATACCTGCTCGAGCCCGCTCTCTTCGTTCTCGAGAAAGTCGCTGATCTCGGCCGCGATATTCCCGTAGTCGTCGGCGTCGAGTTGGGTCGTGAACGCGACCTGTGGGTTCGCGCGGTTCACGTCGGCGATCGCGTCGGTCAGCACCTCGATCGCCGTCGGTTGAGCGGTAGCGAGAGGGGCGACGAGGTATTGAAGCACGGTCGCGAAGTCGTGGTCCGGATCGACCTCGTCCGTGCAGATCTCCTGGCCCTGGATGTCGTAGGCGCGCGCGAGCACGCGACGGAGCACCTCGACGAGCGCATCGACGGCCGATCTTCGAACGACGGTCCCGCTGTCGTCGACGAGCGTAGCTCCGGTCCCCGCCGCGAGCGCGTTCACGAGAGGGGCGAGGTTGGTCTCGTCTTCGAACACTTGGAGCACGTCGTGAAGCGCGGTCAATGTCGCCTGCTGCGCTGCGGGGGAGCTCGGCCCGAGGAGGTATTGCGCCAGCTGTTCCAGACCGACGCGCGCCTGCGTGTTCGAGCGAATGGCGTCGAGCAGGTCGATGACCGCGGCGAACGTCGGCCCGTCCGAGGTGTTGATCAGCTTCTGCGTCAAGTTGGCGCGCGCCCAGGGGCAAAGCCCGTTGAGGCGCGCGCTCGGACAGTTCGCCGCGAGGTCCCCCCTGAGCGTATCAATCAGGGACGGGATGATCCGTGGCACGATCGGGTTGGCCCACGTCGCGGATGTCCCCGAACCGTTGACCGAGAAGAACGTGTCGACGAGCTGCGACCGCGCGTTCAGCCACGCGGCGTGCTTCGAGGTATCGCCCTGATTGGCGGTCGCGTAGTTCGCGAACGCCTGGTCCATCCCCTTGAGAGCGTCGATGAGCAGATAGATCGGCGTCACCTGCGGGTTCGTCGTCCCATCGTTCCGAACGACCGTGGTTGAACCGTGCCGATCGGTGAGCCCGAGCGCCGCAGAATGCGCCGGGTCGACGAGGGCGCGCACGGCCTCGGAGAGAACGTGCACTCCGTCGTAGTTGACGGACGCGGTGCACAGTCCTGTCGTGGGGTCCTGCGCGGTGCAGTGCGCCACCGTGGTCTGCTGCAAGATCGGGATGAACTCATTCAGCGCGGCGAAGAGGTCAGTCTTCAGAGCCTCCGAGAGCAGCGGCTCGTACGTGACCGTTCCATCCTGGGAGCACCAGAGCGCACTCGACTTGGGGAGCGTCGGGTCGCACTCGTCGGGCGTCTGTGCGGCCGAGCCCCAGTGGAGGTGCAGCGTGTTGAACAGCTGCACGAAGAGGAGGGACTGTCCGTGGTCGTCGAACGCCGCCGCGAGGGGCTGGATGTTCGGGATGAAGCCGAGCTGCTCGAGCGGGAAGAGCCCCCCGGGGTCGCGACCGCGGAGGGTGAGATTGAAGGAGCTGCAGGTTCGGAGCGGGATCACCGTCCCGTTGGACGCGGTGAAC
>JBKQKP010000386.1:0-15383 GCA_052147435.1 Polyangiaceae bacterium
CCGGGGGGGTGGGGTTGGCGACGTTCGCTCCATGCGGGCTGCCACCGTCAGGTGGCAAAAGCGATCACGGCGGGGGCGGTTGCGGCGAGGGCGAGAAGGAATCGCCGAAGCGAGGAAGTCCGCGTGACGCGGGAGCGTAGAACGCCGCACTTTCTCGCGCTACACTGCCCGGATGGCGAGCGACAAGACCGACAAGCGTAAGCAGAGCCTCTACTTCCCCGAGTCGATGCTCGAGGAGATCAAGGTCGAGGCCGGGCGGCTGAATCGTTCGCTCTCGTGGGTCGTCCAGCGCGCGTGGAAGGTCGCGCGCCAGGACGTGAAGAAGCTCCCGAGCGTGAACGACGTCGACGGCTGACGCGCCTCGCACGCTTCGCTTTCCAACAGTCCGCTGTGTCGCCTCGCGTCCTCGCCGTTGACCCGCGCGCTCGCTCGCCCGAGGAGTGGCGCGAAGCGCTCGACCTGGCGGTGTCGACGCTTCAGCGCGGAGAGCTCGTCGCGTTCCCCACCGAGACGGTCTACGGGCTGGGCGGGCGCGCGCTCGACTCCGCGGCGGTCATGAAGATCTTCGCGGCGAAGGGGAGGCCGCACACGCACCCGCTCATCGTGCACGTCGAGGGGGTGGGGGACGCGCGCGCGCTGGCGAGCGAGTGGTCCGATCGCGCGGAGAGGCTGGCCGCCGCGTTCTGGCCGGGGCCGCTCACGCTCGTGGTCCCACGCGGGCCTCGCGTCCCGGCGATCGTCGCGGGGGGAGGGGACTCGATCGCGGTGCGCGCGCCGGCGCATCCCGTGGCGCGTGCGCTCTTGGCGCGATTGGGGGAGCCGATCGCGGCTCCGAGCGCGAATCGGTACCAGACGATCTCGCCCACGCTCGCGGAGCACGTCGTGAAATCACTGGGGGACGCGGTGAGTCTCGTGCTCGACGGCGGACCGTGCGAAGCGGGGATCGAGTCGACGGTCGTGGACGTGTGCGGCGCGCGGGCGCGCGTGCTGCGACCGGGGGCGCTCGGGATCGCGGCGCTGCGGGCGATCGAGCCGGAGATCGAGGCGTCGAGGGCGGTCGTCGCGGAGGAGAGGGGGCGCGCGTCGCCGGGGATGGATGCGCGGCACTACGCGCCGAGGGCGCGGCTCGTCGTCGCGGCGACGCGCGAGGCGGCGCTCGGGGAGGCGCGCACGCGAGGGAGGGAAGAGCGCGTCGGGCTCGTCGTTCGCGGGCCGGTGAACGTGGGCGGGGGGGCGGTGGACGTCAGGGTCTTGCCGGACGAGCCGGCGGCGTATGGGGCGGCGCTGTTCGCGACGCTGCACGCGCTCGACGACGCGGGGGCGCGGGTGATCTTCGTCGAAGCGGTGCCGCGGGGGGATGCGTGGTGGGCGGTGGCGGACCGGCTCAAGCGCGGGTCGAGCTAGGGCTTTTGGGCCCTTTGCTCCGCATGGAGGTAGGCTAGGGGTATGATTTCTCCCGACCTGGAGCGCGAAGTTTGCCCCGCATGCGGTGGAGCGGGCGGCGGGCCGTTCGGGCGCGCGAACTCGGGCTGGGACGTCGAGAGCTACGAGTGCATCCGCTGCGAGGGGTGGGGGTACATCCGCGGGGCGGCGGTGGAGGATGAGGGGCCGCCGGTGGTGGCGAGGCCCGGGATTGCGAAGGTGCCGGCGGAGCGGGTGGGGAGCGAGACGGCGAAGCCGAAGAAGGGGCGTCGGGCGTCGGGGTAGGGGCGCGAAGCTCGATCAACCCATCCCCCGGCCCCTTCCCTGCAAGCAGGGAAGGGGTGTCAACGCGCAGGGGCCGGGGGTGGGTTAGCGCTCATCGCCTTCGCCGCCTCTTCTGACTCGCGCCGTCCTGCGGCAGCGGCCCGTCGATCTCTTCGATCCACGGATCGCACAGCGCCTGGTCCGCGGGCACCGGCGTCTCGCGGTGCACCTCCGCGCGCCGCCCGTCGGCGACGCGCTTCGCGATTCCTGCGAGCCAAGGAAGGAGACTCCCGGGCGCCGGGCGGAAGCGCGCCTCCGAGAGCACGACGACGAAGACGTTCTGGACGACGTCGTCGGCGTCGCTTTCGCCGACGCGACGAACGGCCGCGGCGCGCAGCTTCGGCGCGAAGCGGCGGTACATCTCGCCGACGACGAGTGACGTATGCGTGGGGAGCAACGCGACGAGCGTCTCGTCGGTGGCGCTGCGGAGCGATGTGGAAGAGACGGTGACGGGGGTGATGTCGATCGTGTTCATGGGGTTGGTCCTTTCGATGAGCGTGGGGGGGGCTGGAAAAACGCCCGCGACCGAGAGCGAAGCGCCAGATGCAGCGCTTCGCCCTCGGCCAGCGGACCCGCGGCAGCTCAGTGCGCCGTCGCGGGCGGCGCGCTTGCGCCGTTCGGTACCGGAGGGGCGGGCGCAGCGGGGGACGCTGCGACGCTCTCCGTGGTCGCGGTCGGCGGCGCACTCGACGTCGGAGGCGTCGCGCTCAGCTCGGCCAGCTTCTTGGCCTTCGCTTTCACGCGCTGCTCCTTCTTCTGGTGCGGCGTCTTCCGCGTGTTCACGAGCGGCTCCATTCGCGCGACCGCCGCGCGCGCCGTGCTGTCAGTGCGCGATTGCGCCTTGAGCATGGCGTAGAGCGCGAGGGCCTGCTCCACGGCGGGACCTCGCTGTTCGAGTACGGTGCTCTGTACTCGGCTCACGAGGGTGGTCGCGGAGGACACCACCTGATTGAGCGACTGCTCGATCTGCGCAGCGCTCTGCGCAGTCGTGCCGTCGAACATCGGGTAGCGCTCGCCGTTGTCGGCGAGGAACTCCGCGGCCTCCGTGAGCAGCTCGCTCGGGATCATCTGCAACCTGAGAGCGCTCTTGCGAGCTTTCTCACCGAGACCGGCCGTGAGCGGCAGAGTGTTCTGCGCCTGGCTGATCAAGGACACCGCGGTCTGTGCGGCCGTGGTGAGCGTTGCAGATGGAGTGGGACTCGGGTTCGCCGTCACCGGCGCCGGACTCGGCGGAGCCTCCTCCGGCGTTGGGACGGTGGCGTGGGACTTCGAATGCGTGGACTTCGTATGATTGGTCTTGGAAACGGACATTGGACACCTGCGGTTCTCGGCCGACGGCACGCACCCCGCACCGTGCGGGTTTCGCGTCGCCGGCCTTCACAGGTGAATTTGTGAGACCTCACAAGCAGGCCCTGCGGCGGTGGGTGCGGAGCTGCCGAACTGGCCAATTTCCCTAGTGGGATCCACGGATTGAAGAATCGACCGTGGTCGGTCGATTCTTCAATCGCGGCCCTGTGAGGTCTCACGGCGAGGACGCGGCGCGCGCTGACGGAAGTGGAAGAAGACCTCGGGACCTCGCGACCGAAGGTCGCGACCTTCGATCGCGAGGTCGGGACCTCGCTTCGAGAGGTCGGGACCTCGCCGCGAGAGGTCGGGACCTCGCAAACGAGGTTCATCGGACCTCGCAAACGAGGTCGGGAGCTCGCTTCGAGAGGTCGGGACCTCGCGATCGGAGGTCAGGACCTCACGATCCGAGGTCGCGAGCTTACCCCGCGAGGTCCTTCTCCCACCGACACCCCCGTCCCGGTGTGCCACGCGGACTGTGCCATCGGCGCGGGAAAGCCGAACCCCTGCGGCCAACTCGCCAGGATCAGCTGCTGGCCTCTGTCTTGCTGTTAGGCCCCTCATGCCCGCGCGTCGCTCCGTCGCCCTCAGCATCGCCACCGTCCTCGCAGCCATCGTCGCCGGGTGTGGCGGACGGTCACTCTCGGAGACTGGCGCGGGGAGCGACGGCGGCGGGTGCGTCGACCTTCAGCCTTCGCCCGCCGAGCTTGCCTGCACGACGGACCAGGATTGCGTGGCCTCGTTGACGGGCACGATCTGCCCTGGATACGTCGCGGAGAGCCTCTGCGAGAACAGCGCCGCGAACAGCGCGGGCGCGCAGAGGATCCTGTCGCAGCTGCAGAGCATTCCCCAGGGGGTGAACCCCGACCCCTCGACGGACTTTTGCGATGCCGAGGCCAGTCCGATCCGCTGTCTCGGCGGTCAGTGCACCGTCTGCGGGCCGGGCTCGAATGGCCCGGCCTCCTGCTCCGATGACGCCGGCATCGTGGTGACGGGCGCCCAGGGCGACGGAGGGACGACGACGTCGGGAGCGCAGTGCAGTTGGCCCGCGAGCCTCGATCCACCGGAGGACGCGGGACCGTGGGGGTGGGACGTCGCGCGTTACCTCCTCGTGTGCAATCTCGGGTCGGGCGACGAGGAGTGCATGAGCAACGACGCGAGCACGTGCCCGAGCACCTTTGGCGCCACGGGGACACCTTTGGATTGCGTCAATCAGTGCAATGCGAACGAGTACGCCGTGGCTGCCGGTGGCCCTCCGCAGCAACTGCCGGACGGAGGATTTACGTTGCCCGTCACGCCCAGTCTGCCGGCGGCATGCCGGTCCGTCGGCGCCGTCCCATCGGGGGCCTCTTATTCATGTTGCCCGTGCGAGTGAGTCGGGGAGACGACGGCTACACCTCGATCTCCCCCGGCACCCCCACCCTTGCCACGAACTTCGCCCTGTACACCCCGTCCCTCGGCTCCTCGAACGGCGGCTCGTGCACGCCGAACAGCGCCTGCATTCGCTTCCCCAGATCGGACACGTGCCTTCGCACCACGTCCCAGCGCGAGTCGAACTTCTTGTAGTCGAGGAGCCCTCCGTGCTCGCACGTCATCGCGAGCACTTCCCACGCGCGCGTCGGCTTGTGCGTGCTCGTCCACACGAGCCCCAGCTCGCTCGCCGTGAAGCGCGCGTACTTGCCGCCGCCGTCGAGGCGCACCGTGTCGCCGTCGAGGAGGCACACGCGCAGATCGCGCCACTTCGCGATCGGCGGCAGCGCGAGGCCGCGCGTCTTGCGCAACGGTTCGCTCTTCTTCTTCTTCCCCGTCGCGACCTGCGCGCCGGCAGCCGCCTGCTTCGCGCCGCTCGTGTCGTTGCCAGCCCGCTCCGCGCGCATCGCGCTCATCCCCGCGCCGCGCAGACCGGCCGTGACGATTCCCTCGCGGACCGTGAGCGCGTCGTCGAGCGCGAGGATCTCCACCCGGTCCATCGGCCCGTGACGCGCGGGGAGCTCCGGCCCGAGGCGCTTCATGGTGGGGACGATCACGAGCGCCGCCCGCGCCGCCCGCTCGCGGAGCGCGAGCCAAGCGTCCGTCACTTCGACGCGCGGCCGCAGCGAGAGGAACACGTCGCGCACGGCCCCCTCGAGCGCTGCGCGCTCCTGCGTCCCCAGGAGGCGAGGCTCTCCGGGGGCGCCCCACCCTGGCGTGCCTTGCGGGAGCTCCTCGCGCGCGCGCCGCACGCCGAAGTGCCGCGCGATCAAACGCGTGAGGCTCGCGAGGCGGATCACGAGCGTGCGGACGTCGTCGCGCGCGAGCCACTCGTCGTCGCACTCCGGAGGCGCTTGCCCGCACGTCGCCAGCCAGCGGCCGCCGACCTCGCGCACCTCACGCGTGCATCCCGCGCGGTGAGCGCAGGGGAGTGCTTCGGCGGGCGACCCCTCTTCGAGCACGCGCTCGGCCCGCAGCGCCGCGACGGCAGCCGCCGGTACGCTCCCCGCGAGCGTGGCCGCCGGAACGCGCACGCACCCCACCTGCTCGACCAGATCGAAGAACCCCGCCAGCTCCCGTCCGGTCATCGCGCGCTCACGTCGCAGCGAGCGCGCTCTCCGCGCCTTGCGCTCCCGCCTCGCTTCCGCCGTCCTCGCCTTGGGAAGGGACGACCATCGACTCGTGCACGGATTCGCGCGCCGGCTCGCGCAAGAACCGCTTGTGCGCGAGGAGGGCGCGCACCGCGTCCACGACCGCATCGTCGCCGCGCGCGAGATCGAGCCTCCGCGGCGGCGTGATCTCGACGCGGACAGGACGCTTGCGCGACGCGAGCTGGAGCGAGAGCTTCGCGTGCTCCGCCCGTCCCCCCGCCGCGAGCGCGGCCCGGATCTCTTCGCCCACGCTCGACTCGAGCAGGTCCGCGGCGTGCGAGTACGCCGACAGCGCGCCGTCGGCGCGTCGCACGTGGATCTCGCGCAGCTCGATCTTCTCCACGGCGAGCGCCGGCTCCGCCGAGAGCGCGGCGCCCAGGTCCTCCTCGAGCGGACCCAGCGCATAGAGATCGCAGCGTTGGAAGTGATCGGCGTCGTCCAACAAGTGCTCGCCGAAGAGGCGGCGCATCCCTTCGCGCATGAACTCGAACCCCGTCACGGCGAGGTTCCCCGTCGCGTGATGCAGGACGGCGCGCGCCCGCTGCGTGAACGTGTCCACCGACTGCGTCCGCGTGAGCGTCTCGGTCAGCCGCTCGCTCGTCGCGGGGAGGCGCCCGAAGATGAGCTCCACCGACGTCTCGCGCGCCCCCCACGTGACGCGCGGCTCGCAGTGCTCCGGCCGACCGCGCGACTTGAAGAGCTCCGCCATCGCGCGACCGAGCGCGGCGAAGCGGGCCGGATCGCGCGGGAAGGGGCGGTTCGATTTCGCCGCGTACTCGACCTGCGCCGTCGCGGAGGGCCCCTTGGCGGCGACTTTGACCTGGGCGAAGAGTGCGGGCTGCTCCAGGAACGCGATCGCCGCGAGCGTCTCGTGCCCGAGTCGCTCCTGCGGGAGCAACTTGCCCTTGTCGAGCATTCGGAGGCGCTCGTGCCCCGCGTCGCTCGCGACGGCGTCGATCGCGGCGAGCGCTTCGAGGAGGGGGAGGGGGGCGCCCGCATCCGCGTCGGCGAGGAGCGCGAAGAGCGCGTCGACGAGCGACAGGTCGTCCTGGTGCGTCGCGCGCAGGGCGTCGAGCGGGACATGCTTCGCCTCGAGGTACAGGCGGTAGGGATCGAGGACGCGCGCGAGGACGTCGCGGCGAAGGCGCTCGAGGAGCTCGCGGGACGTCGTCGGGCGGGGCGCGGTGTGGGGAGTCATGAGCGCCGGAGGTATAGCCCGCCTCGCGCGCAAACGAGGGAAATCCAGCGTTGCAAACGAGCGCGCGGGTGCTTCACGCGGCGTCTCCCGAGACACGGCGCGATCGCGAGCAGTTGAAACGAAGGGCGACGTGCGCCATAGCTCGGCAGATGGAGGGGCCCGAGACGCTCGACGACCGGCGTTCCACCCCTCAGTCGAAGCGGGGGAGCGCGGGGATCGTCGTCGTCTTCTGCGCGGGGTCACCGGCGTTCCAGTGGGGCGCCTTGCAGGGGGGGCGGCTCCGCGTGGGTCGCGGCCCCGACCTCGGGCTGCTTCTCGACGGACGACTCTCGCGCGAGCACGCCGAGATCGCGTTCGACGGCGAGCGCTGGACGGTGACCGATCTCGGCAGCCGGAACGGCACGTTCGTCGACGGACGCCAGATCAAAGGCGAGGTCGCGTTCGACGCGGCGCCGCGGATGATCCGAATGGGCCACACGATCGCACTGCCGGTGACCGACGGCTGGCAAGCGGTCACCGCGAAGCCGATGCGGGAGGGGGAGCTCATTCTCGGACCGCGGCTTCGCGCGGCGCTCGGCGACGTCGAACGCGCGGCGCGCGCGGGGCACAACCTGCTCATCACGGGCGAGAGCGGCTCCGGAAAGGAGCTGGCGTCGCGGACGTACCACGGCGCGAGCCCTCACTCGTCCGGGCCTCTGGTCGCGGTCAACTGCGCGACGATCCCCGAGGGGCTCGCGGAGCGCCTGCTCTTCGGAGCAAAGAAAGGGGCCTACTCGGGGGCGGTCACGGACGTCGAGGGGTACGTGCAGAGCGCGCACGGTGGCGTGCTGTTCCTCGACGAGCTCGGAGAGCTCGACGCGGTCGTGCAAGCGAAGCTCCTACGAGTCCTCGAGACGCAGGAGGTGACGCCACTCGGCGGGACGAAGTCGCAGCACGTCGACGTGCGCTTCTGCTTCGCGACGCACCGCCACCTGCGCGAGCGGGTGGCGAGCGGGAGGTTCCGCGCCGATCTGTTCTATCGGATAGGCCAGCCCGAGGTCGCGCTCCCTCCGCTCCGCGAGCGACTCGAGGAGATTCCGTGGCTCGTCTGCGATGCGGCGAAGAAGGTCGACGCGGGGCTCGCGGTGAGCGCGGAGCTGGTGGAGGCCTGCATGCTTCGCGCGTGGCCGGGCAACGTGCGCGAACTGCTCGGCGAAGTGAAGCGGGCGGCGCTCACGGTCGCGGCGTCGAAGTCCCGCACGCTGAGGCCGGAGAACCTGTCGCCCAAGGCGGGGACGACGATCGAGGCGTCGTCCACGTCGCTTCCGCCGTCGGCGCCCGCGTCAGGCCAATCGACGCTTCCTCCCGCTCCCCCCGAGCCGGTGCGCGAGGAGCGCGTCGCCATCACACGCGAGCGCATCGAGTCCGCGTTCCGCGAGCTCACGCACGCGACCGCCGTGGCGCGGGCGCTCGGGATCCATCGCTCTCATCTCTATCGGCTCATGAAGCAGCACGGGATCGCGCGTGGCGACGGGGGGAGCGAAGGGGGAGACGACCCGTAGAGCGTCTCGTGACCACGGACGTCAGGAGCGAGGAGGTGTCACGCTGCACGTCCCGTCGCTCTCGCAGCAAACGGTAGGCAACACGGTGCCGCCGTAGGCGCAGATGGCCCATATCGGTTTGTCCTCGACGCTAACGGGCACGGCTCTCGAGGGCCCACGACTTTCCGGCAGGATGATCTTGCCGTCTTGGTCCACGACGGCGCTGCTCAGAAACTGATCGAGCGCGACGGACGCTTGGTGGGCCCGAGCGGTCGAAGACCTCAGTGACTCCTCGGGCGATGATGCAGCGCCGTGATCGAGCGAAGCAGGCGACGACGTCGGGGATTCATCGGGCGATGACGGCGCTTCAGCGCCACACCCCTCGAGCGCGGCAATCGCGACGACACACGCGGCCAAGACCATCGATTTCATGGGCATTCCTTTCGGTGACGCGGCGCTCGTGCGAAATGCAGGGAGCACGACGCGTCGCGGGGCGACGAGCAAGCGGTGAGCCATCCGCTCGCTCCGCACGAGCGCCAAGAAAAACTTCGGAAAACCCACGACCTTCGAACCGGATCGGAGGCCATGAGCGCGGCGAGACTGTCTCCGAGACACGAGAAGGAGACGGCTCGGGAGACACTTGCCGCTTCGCGTCGCCAGGAATCTCGCGGAACTCGTCCGCGTGGACGCGGGCACGGCCCATGCTAAAACGCAAGACCGAACAGCGGCCGAAGTCAGCCAGCCAGGAGGTCCACCGTGTCCAACGCGAACGCGACGAAGAGTGCTCCCGCCGAGTCCCGCAAGAAGCTCTCGCTCCGCCGCGAGACGGTGCGACACCTCAGCGTGAAGAGTGAGCTGAAGACCGGCATGGGCGGGGGCACGTGTGGGGGCACGATAAGCTGCGTGACCTTCCTCACCAGGCCGCCGTCGGCCCCGTGACGAGCGGTCACGGCTCGCACAGGAGCGCTCTCGCGCGCGCCCGCGCCTTGGTCGCGGTACCCGACGATGGCTTCGCCGCGCCCCAGCGCGCGAGCACGCGGCGATAGGCCGAGCACGCACCTCGGGTGTCCCCGCGCTTCTCGAGAGCCTGTCCAAGCTCGAACGCGGCCCACGTGGAGAAGACAGGGGCCCACGTCTCTAGAACCGCGCACGACTCGCTTGCGCGCGTGAGAGCGGTCGCGGCGTCGTCGAGCCGTCCAGCGAGGAGGTACGTCCGGCCGACCGGCTCCTCGGCGTACGGCGCGTCGTTCATGGCGTCGACGAGCGGGTGCGCGCCGGGGCGGGACGCGACCGCGGCGGCTCCGTCCTCAGGGGTCATTGCGGGGAGCGCGTAGGCGAAGATCCACTCCCAAGCCGTGGAGGAAGCGCTGACGAACCCCACTCTCTCCACGCGCTCCCGATCGCGCTTCAGCCACCCGTCGCGGGCCTTGCCGAACTCCGCGCTCGTCAACCCCCCAGCCTCCAGCTCCGCCGCGTACATCGCGATTGTCGGCTCGATGGCGAGGCTGTCCGCTTGCCAGGCCGATCGGCTTCGGAGGTAATCGTTCGCCACGCGCAGCGCCTCTCCCGAGCGGCCGGTCTCGACGTTCACGAGGACGCGATCGTACGCCGCCAAGAAGTGCCTTCGGTCGTCGCCGGACAATGCGACCTTACGATCGAACTCTCGATCGGCGGTCTCGGCTTCGTCGAAGTGGCCCGTCAGGATGGCGAGGGCTGCCTCATCGAGCAACCGCATGGGCTTCGCTGCCTCCGGCAGGCGGTCCCATTTCTGCGCCAGCGCGGCGCGGACCGCATCGACGGGCTCCCCCGTGCTGAAGAGCGCCTGCGCGAGCCGGCCGTACGCCCGAGGCTCGTCGGGGGCGACCGCGATCAGGCGGCGGACGGTGGTCGCCATGTCGCCGCACTTCCCCTCGTTTGCCTGGAGGGTGGAGAGGTCGTCGAGGCAAGAGAGCGCCGCCGGAGAGATCTTCAGACATCGGTCATAGGCATCCATGGCACCCGAGAGATCGTCCAGGTTGACGAGCTCCCGAGCCTTCATGTGCCACGCGAGCGCGAAGGTCGGATCCCTTGCGATCGCGGCGTCGAACGCCGCGGCCGCCTCCGCGTACGCGTTGGCGTTGTCGAGGGTCAAGCCGAGCTGAAACGCGAAGTCCGCGCTCGCGGGATCCTGCTTCATCGCCGCCTCCAGGCGACGCTGGCTCTCCTTCATGTCCGGAGGAAAGCGCGTCCAAGGCTCGACGGCGTCCAGCAAGATGCGGTCGTGTTCGCCGAGGTCTTCCCTTGCGCTGCGAGCGCTCTGGAGAGGTTTCCGGGTCTGTAGCTCGCCGCCTCCGAGTAGCGCGAAACGGAGATTCGCCGCGGCGAACCTGGGATCGAGCTCGATCGCGCGCTCGAATTGCTCGATCGCCGACTGCAGCGACCCATCTCTCAGCGCTTGCATCCCCGCCCGGTACGCCGCCGTCGCTTCGGGCTTGTCCGACATCCTGGATTCGGGGCGAACGAGCATCGACGCATCCGGTGGCGCCGCCTTCTCGGCGCGACGACCTGCCGTGACTCGAAGCCCACCCAAGCCCGCGACGAGAACCAAAGCGAGCGTGACGACGACCGCTCGCCATCCGACCCGCGCGCGGGCAGGCGACGGCGCAGCGGGGGGCGTCGCGAGCTGCGTTCGAGTCGACGGAACGTTCGACGTGCCCGCGCTCGGTGCCGCTTGCGTGGGTGCGAGAGAGATCTCCTCCAGGGGGTTCGACCGGCGCACCTCGGACGATCCGGTCGAAGCTCCCGCCGCCGCGGCATGGGGCTCGAGCGTTTCTGCGATGTCCTCCATCTGGGCGAAGCGGTTTCCGGCAACCTTGCTCAGCGCCATCCGGATCGCACCATCGACCGGGACCGGGATCTCCGGGTTCCTCGCGCGCGGCGCCTGAGGCTCGCCCGAGAGTATCTGCGCGACGAGCTGGAGCCCCTCGGCGTCGCGGTCCCATGGCAGCACGCCCGTGAGCAGCTCGTAGGCGAGCACTCCCCACGCGAACTGATCCGCGCGGCCGTCGAGCGGCTCGCCCCGCATCTGCTCGGGCGCCATGTAGAAGGGGGTCCCGACGACGACGCCCTCCCCCGTCATGGTGCCGACCGGCAGCGCTCCGGTGAGAGCGTTCGGGTCGAGGTTCCCCGCCGTCCGGCGCGCGATTCCGAAGTCCAGCACCTTCACGACGCCGTCGTCGCGCACCATGATGTTTTCGGGCTTGATGTCGCGGTGGACGAGCCCGAGCGCGTGCGCGGCCCCGATCGCGCGCGCGATGTCCACGAGCCACCGAATGCGCCGGGCGAGCGTCACGGTTCGATCGGCAATGAAATGGCGGAGCGTCTTGCCCGGCACGAACTCCATCGCGAGGAACGGGACCCCGTCCACTTCTCCCACGTCGTAGATCGCGATCGCGTTCGGGTGCTCGATCGCCGCCGATGCGCGCGCTTCCCTCAGGATCCGCGCCGCGCCGTCCGTCTGGCTCGATCCTCCTCCCGTGCCGGAAGGGAGAGGGTGCAGGACCTTCAGCGCGACGCGCCGGTGAAGGAGCGTGTCCTGCGCGCGGTAGACCTCACCCATTCCCCCCTTGCCGAGGAGCTCCACGAGCTCGTAGCGCCCGAAGCGGTTGCCGGGCTGGAGGGGCATCGAACCCGAGTATACGCCGGCGCGGGAGCCCACAATTTGAGCCCGAGCTCACCGGGGGACGAGCGCATCCCGCGTGCCTTGCCCCCGAGAACCTTTACGTCTAGATAATCCACATGGTCAGCTCTTCCGAGCGCGTCGCCGCCGTCCTCCCGCGCGTCGCCCTCGTCACCGGCGGCGGTAAGGGCATCGGCGCCGCCATCGCTCACCGCCTCACGGCCCACGGCTGCCGCGTCGCGGTCCTCGGGCGCGACGCGCTGAGCCTCGCGCGCGTCGCCCGCGAAATCCACGGTCTGGCGATCGAGGCGGACGTGACCGATCCGGAGGCGATGTCCCGCGCGATCGAGCGCGTCGAAGGGACCCTCGGCCCGATCGGCATCGCCGTCGCCAACGCCGGCATCACGTCGAGCGCCTCGCTCGCGTCGACCGACGACGAAACCTGGGAGCGCATCATGGCGGTCAACGCGACCGCCCCGTTCCGCCTCGCCCGCGCCCTCCTCCCCAAGATGGTCAGCCTCGGGTGGGGCCGCTTCGTCTTCATCGCCTCGAACGCGGGGCTCACGGGGTACAGCTACACGAGCGCGTACTGCGCCTCGAAGCACGCCGTCGTCGGGCTCATGCGCGCCTGCGCCGTCGAGTATGCCCGCGCGAACCTCACGGTGAACGCGGTCTGCCCCGGGTTCGTCGATACCGAGATGGCCACGCGCGCGGCCGGCGTCATCGCCGAGAAGACGAAGCGCTCCGACGCCGACGCGCGCCGCATGCTCGAAGAGCTCTCCCCCCAGCGGCGGCTCATGACGACCGCCGAGGTGGCCCACGTCGTCGAGATGCTCGTGAGCGACGAAGCGCGCGGCGTCCACGGCCAGGCCATCGCCATCGACGGCGCGCAGACGATGCGTTGAGACCCCAACGGAGATCCACCCCATGCCCACGACCGTGACCCCCCCCGACTTCCCCAAGCCCCGCGGCTACTCCAACGGCCTCGTCGCGACGGGCCGCACCCTGTTCATCTCCGGCCAGATCGGCTGGGACAAGGACGCGCGGATCGTCTCTCCGGACTTCGCCACGCAGTTTCTCCAGGCGCTCGACAACGTGATCGCGGTCGTCCGCGCCGCGGGGGGGGGGACCGATCACATCGCGAAGCTCCTCGCGTTCGTGACCGACCTCGAGGCCTACCGGGCGGCGACGCGCGCGATCGGCGAGGGGTGGCGCGAGCGGATGGGGAAGCACTATCCGGCGATGAGCCTCGTCAAGGTCGCGGGTCTCCTCGAGCCGGGAGCGCTCGTGGAGATCGAGGGGGTGGCGATGCTGCCCGACTCGCCGCGATGAGCGGGGCCGCGCTCAAGAACGGCCAGGGGGGTGGGGTTGCGCGGGCGACGCGGAGAGACGACGTCAGCCTCTGGGTCCGCCTCCTCGAGAGCCACAACATGATGCTCGGCGAGATCCGTCGTCGCCTCTCCGACGCGACGACGATGGCCCGCTTCGACCTCCTCGCGAACCTCGAGCGCGAGGACGGGCAGACGCTCGCCGCGCTGAGCCGGCGGATGCTCGTCACGGCGGGGAACCTCACGGGGCTGGTCGACCGCGCCGAGCGCGATCGCGTCGTCCAACGCCGCGCCGATCCGAGCGATCGCCGCGTCTCGCGCGTGTTCCTCACCCCCAAAGGGCGGCAGCTCATCACCCAGATCCTCCCCCGACACGCCGACCACGTCGGCGAGCTCCTCGCCGCGCTCGACGCGAGCGAGCGCCGAGAGCTCCGCCGCCTCCTCGGCAAGCTCCGCGACTCCCTCGCGGCCGAGCTCACTTCGAACGGCGCTCCCAACATCTAGAGGTCACTCCGATGCCTATCGCCCCCAAGACATTCGCCTACAAGTGCGCGCCGAGCGGCGTGGCCACCCTCACCTTCGAGCGCCCCGACAAGCTCAACTCGCTCACCTTCGCCGTCTATCGCGAGATGGGGGACGTGCTCGAGGCGATGGGCGAGCACGAAGAGATCCGCGCCGTGGTCATCACCGGCGAAGGGCGCGCGTTCTGCTCGGGGGGGGACGTCAACGAGATCATCGGTGAGCTCTTCTCCCGCGACATGAAGGGGCTCGTCGCCTTCACGCGAGTGACGGGGAGGCTCATCGCGAACATTCGCAAGCTGCGCAAGCCCGTGGTCGCCGCCGTCAACGGCGTCGCCGTCGGCGCGGGGGCCGTCATCGCGCTCGCGTGCGACTTCAGGATCGCGAGCGAGAATGCCAGCTTCGGGTTCCTCTTCCCGAGGGTCGGGCTCTGCGGAGCCGACATGGGGGCCGCGTGGCTCTTGCCGCGCGTCGTCGGGTTGGCGCGCGCGAACGAGCTGCTCTTCCTCGGCGACCGCATCGACGCGGCGACCGCCGAGCAGATCGGCCTCGTGAACCGCGTGGTTTCGCACGAGGAGTGTCTCGCTGTCGCGGACTCGCTCGCCGAGCGCCTCGCGAGCGGCCCGGCGTTCGCGCATTCGATGACCAAGCAGATGCTCGAGTCCGAGCACTCGATGTCGCTCGAGCAGGCGATCGAGGCCGAGGCGCAGGCTCAGGCGATCTGCATGCAGCACCCGGACTTTCGGACCGCCTACGACGCGTGGAAGGCAAAGCAGCCGATCAAGTTTGCCGGCGCGACCCTCCCGTTCCGGGACAAGTCGTGAGCGTGCGCTCGTCGCAAGACCTCCCTATGTTCTTCGAGCCGGCGCACGTCGAGCTCGGGCGCACGCTCTCCCCCTCGTTGCAGGCCGCGAGCGCCGATCTGCATACGCCGCAGCGGGTCATCCCGTCGCTGGGCGCGCTCGGCCTGCTCGATCTCGTCGTGCCGAAGGGGGACGGGCGGGTCGACGTTCGCTCCCTGACGCTCGCGCGCGAAGCGATGGCCTACGCCTCGCCGCTCGCCGACGGGATCTTCGCCGTGCAGGGGCTCTCGGCGCACCCGATCGTCCTCAGCCCCGCCTTCCCCCGCCGCGACGAGGTGCTCGCCGCCATGCGCCGCGGCGAGCGGGTCGGCGGCTTCGCGCTCACCGAGCCCGACGCCGGGAGCGACGTCGCCTCGATGCGGACGACCGCGCGCCGCGAACGGGACGGCTCCTGGGTGCTCGACGGCGAGAAGGTCTTCATCTCGAACGTGGGCATCGCCCACCACTTCGTCGTCTTCGCCAACGCCGACCCCGCGGCCGGCAAGCGCGGCATCAGCGCGTTCTTCGTCGAGGCGGGGGCGCCGGGGCTCACGCTCGAGACGATCCCGACGAGCACGGACCACCCCCTCGGGCGCCTCGTGCTCGA
>JBKQKP010000387.1:0-3739 GCA_052147435.1 Polyangiaceae bacterium
CCCCCGGCCCCTCCCTGCAAGCAGGGAGGGGAGGTCTCGCGCTCGATGATCTAGAGTGGCGTCCGCTGGGATGCCGCTCCGTCAGCTGTCCTTCAATAGCGATGCTCGCGTGGCGCTCGCCGTCGTGGCGGTGGCGTTCGTCGTGTACGTCGCGACGATGTACCCCGACGTCCCCGGCGGGGACAGCGGGGAGCTGATCGGCGCGGTCGCGACAGGGGGGATCATCCATCCGCCCGGGTATCCGCTCTACGCGGCCCTCGGGCGGCTCTTCCTGCTCGTGCCACACGGGTCGCTCGCGTGGCGGTTGAACCTGTTCTCGGCGGTGTGCGACGCGCTGGCGGCCGGGGCGCTCTTCGTCGCGGTCGCGCGGTGGAGCCGCTCGCGCTGGGGGGGGCTCGTCGCCGCGGGGCTCTTCGCGTTCGCACCGATCGTCTGGATGTACGCGATCACGGCCGAGGTCTTCGCGCTGAACAACCTGTTCGTCGCGCTCCTGATCCTCGTCGCCGTGCGGTACGACGAGACGCGCGACAGGCGGGTGGCGTACGCGGGGGCGCTCACGAGCGGGCTCGCGCTCGCGAACCATCAAACGGTCCTTTTCGTCATCGCGCCGCTGGCGGTGTGGATGCTCTGGGTCGGGCGGCGCGATCTCCTCCGTCTCCGCCCGCTCCTCGCGCTCGTGGCGCTCTTCGCGGTGGGGCTCCTGCCGTATCTCTTGCTCCTCCTCGGGCGGCAGGGGGACGCGATGGTCTCGTGGGGGGCGACGCGGACGTGGCCGGGCTTTATGACGCACGTCCTGCGGCGCGAGTACGGCGCGCTTCACGTCGTCGAAGGGGAGCGCGGGGTCACTCCCGCGGGGACCGTCGCGACGTGGGCGAAGGATCTCGTCTTCCAGCTCGGCTGGTGGGGGGTGCCGCTCTCCCTCGCGGGGCTCTTCTTCTCCGTGAGAGACCGCGAGCACGAGCGACTCGGCGTCGCGATGGCCGTTCCTGCCGTCCTCGCCGTCGGCGCGTTCGCGATGCTCTGGACCCTACCGAGCGCCGACCCGCTCCATCGCGAGATCCTCGCGCGCTTCTGGCAAGAGCCGGACATGTTCGTGTGCGCCTGGTGCGGCTGGGCGATCGCGGAGCTCGGCAGGCGCGCCCGGCTCCTCGAGCCGCCGCTCGCGGGGGCCCTCGCGCTGTCGGCGTTCGCGGTGAACGCGAAAGAGATGGATCACCACACGAGCCGTATCGTCCGCGAGTACGGCGCCGAGATCTTGCGCGCCGCCCCTCCGAACGCCGTGCTCCTCACGAAGGGGGACGTCATCACGAACACGACGCGCTACCTCCAGCTCGCCGAACGAATGCGCCCCGACGTGCGGATCGTCGACCAGGAGCTTCTGGGCTACCGGTGGTACGCGCGCCAGATCGCCGAGGCGAACCGCGACATCCACTTGACCGCCCCCCGCTACGCCCCCGGCGCCCCCGACGGCTTCGTCATGAAGCAGCTCCTCGACGCGAACTACGGCCAGTGGCCGATCCTCATCTGCGGCGGCGTGAAGGAGGGGGACCTCACGGCCGACGCGACGTACGGTCGCTGGCCGCACGGGCTCTGCGAGACCGTCCGTCGCGGGAGCGACGGCGTGGACGTGGACGACTGGATCGCCGAGAGCGACGCGGCGCTCCCCCGGATCGCGTTCGGCGACGAGTCCCGCCCCCCCGGCTCGTGGGAGGACATCGCGTGGGGAGACTACTGGCAGGTGCGCGCGAACCGCGGCATCCAGCTGATGACGATCGCGGGGGCCGATCCGGAGCGGCGCCCGTACCTCGCCGAGGCGGAGAAGATCTTCCGCGGAATCATCGAAGCGAACCCCGACGTAGGGGCCTCCGTGTACAAGGACCTCGTCCTCGCGATCGGGCGCCAGGGGCTCGAGATGAAGGGGGACCGCGCGCGACAGGTCGCGGCGATCCGGAGCTTTCTGAAGGTCGCGCCGCCGGATGATCCGATGCTCCCGGGGCTGGAGCGGGAGCTGGCGCGGTTGAGCGCCGAGTAGGCGAGGAGGAGTACCCTTCACATATGCCGCACTGGGACCACCGACCGGAGCCTCGCTGGAAAGACTTCCGCTTCAACCAGCCGTACGCGAAAGGGCTCGAGCGCCTCAAGCGCGACGTCCTCGGCAAGACCGACTTCGACCCCGCCACGCTCTGGCAGTGGGGGACGATGCAGGCGATGGCGATCATCGAGATCCTGAAAGAGAGCGAGGCGACGTTCGGCGCCGAAGGGCAGGCGCTCGTGTACCGGGCGCTGCGCAAGATAGGGCACGACATCGGCCGGCAGATCCTCGAGGGGGTGGAGCTCCCCGAGGGGATCACCGAGGCGGAGTTCGTCTCGTTCTACGCGACGGTCATCAACCGGATCGCGTACGCCTCGCTCGAGGACCCGAAGATCGACGCCGACGACAAGGCGACGTTCGACATCGTCTGGTGCCCGCACCAGGACCACTACGGCGCGTTCGACTGCCGCGTGCAGCGCTACTTCGTGCAAGGGATGATCGAGGCCGCCCGGGAGCACACGGGGCGCTTCGGCTTCGACGTGCGGTTCGATACGACGATCCCGGCCGGGGCGGAGACGTGCCACTTCACCATGTGGAAAGCGAGCGAGGACGAGCGGGTGGCGTGGGAGGGGTACACGCAGCTGCTCGAGGCGAAGGCGCTCGACCGGGCGAAGCGGGGCAAGGAAAAGCCGGCAAAGTAGCCCCCGCGGGGAGCAGTCTCTGCAGGTTTCCCCGGGTCGCGTGCCGGGTTCGCGTCGCGCGCGTAGACTTAACGAGGATGACTCGTTACGTAGTCCCCGCCCCGTCATGAACCGCCCCGCGCACGTTCGCGCGACAAAATACGAACAGCGCGACGCCACTGTGCTCGGAGGGGTGCGGCTGAGGTACGTGGACGTGCCGGCCGAGAAGGAGAGCGGGCCGCCGATCGTGATGCTTCACGGGATCGCGTCGCGGATCGAGGAGTACGAGGAGCTGATCGACCGGATGCGCGCGCGCCGCCGCGTGATCGTGATGGATCTCCCGGGCAACGGCTACTCCGACAAACCGGAGCGCCCCTACACGCTCGCGTTCCTCGAGGACGCGGTGCTAGGCCTGCTCGATCAGCTCCAGGTGAAGGAGGCCGATCTCACCGGCGGGAGCCTGGGCGGAAACCTCGTCCTGCGCCTCGGTCACCGCGCGCCCGAGCGGTTCCGGCGGCTCGCGCCGTGGGCGCCGGGGGGGGCGTGGAAGCCGATGCGCGCGCTGGCCGCGCTGACGAGCGTGTGGCTCAGCGCGGGGACGACGTTCTTCTGGCCGAGCGTCTGGGTGCAGTCGCGCTTCTGGTACAACCCGCGATGGCAGGGGAGGGAGCTCGCGCTGAAGGAGTCGTTCGCGCACTTCCGCGAGATCTACGGGCGGCCGTTCGTCCGGATGTACTTCGAGCTGGCGCGCGAGCAGCTGCTCACGTCCCTCTTTCCGATCGCGCCGGCGATCGCGCAGCCGACGTTGCTCTTGTGGGGGGATCAGGACAGGGCGCTGGCGATGGGGGAGGGGGTGAGGCAGCTGTCGACGCTGCTGCCGAACGCGCGGCTGCACGTCTTCAAGGACGTGCGCCACGCGCTGGCGGCGGAGGTGCCGGAGGAGCTGGCGAAGGTGGTGGATGGGTTTTTGATGGCGGGGTGATCCCGACCCCCGGTCCCCCGCCCTGCACGCACCCCACCCCCCCGG
>JBKQKP010000388.1:0-52424 GCA_052147435.1 Polyangiaceae bacterium
CACCCCGATCGCGAGGCCGACGGCGACGCTCGCCGCGGCCCGCAGAGGCGTCAGCTCCCCGCCGCGGAGCCGCGTCCACGCCGTCTTCGCGGTGGCGTGAATCCGCGCGCGCGCGGCCGCCAGGCCGTGCTGGGGCGCCGTTGCCCCCGAGACTCCCACGCCTGCTACCCCTGAGCCGCCTGCGGTGGCGTCGACCCCGGTCCGACCGGAGGCGCCGACTTCAGTTTCTGCAGCGAGAGCATCCGCAGGTACATCTTTGCCCGTGAGTTGTCCGGCTCGATCTCGGTGACCTTGTTCCACTGCTCTGCGGCTCCGTCCGGATCCCCCATCGACAGCAGCGTCACCCCCAGCTGGAGCCTCGCCGGCACGAAGTTCGGCCGTGTCGCGATCGCGGCTTCGTACTGCTCTTTCGCGCGCGCGACCTCGTTCACCTCGCGCAGGAGCGACCCGAGCTTCGTCCGCAAGTCGGCGAAGTGCGGGCAGAGCTCGACCGCCTTCTCGAGCTCCAGGATCGCCTCGAGCGGGAGCCCCGCGTCGGCGTACGCCTGCCCGACGTCGGCGTGCATGTTGGCGATCTTCCCGCGCGCGAACGGATCGAGGCCGCTCTTCAAGCCGCTGGGTGCCGCCTGGATGCGCGCATAGACTTCGCGCGCCTTCTCGTACTTCCCGCGGTCGTTGTAGGTGACCGCGAGGTTCAGCGCCGCCTCGGTGTACGCGGGGTTGATCGCGAGGGCGCGCTCGAAGTGCTTCTCGGCGGCGATGAAGTTCCCGCGCGAGTGCGCGATGACCCCGAGCATGTCGTGGATATCGGCGAAGCGGTCTTCGTGCTCGAGCGCCTCTCGCAGGAGAGGCTCGGCCCTGTCGAACTCGCGCTTCGCGTAGTGCTCCCGCCCAAGCACGAGAATCTGTTTCGTTCGCTCGTCCATCCGGTGCGAGCCTATCCCGT
This sequence comes from Polyangiaceae bacterium, assembly GCA_052147435.1. GTDB lineage: Bacteria > Myxococcota_A > Polyangia > Polyangiales > Polyangiaceae > JBKQKP01. The sequence goes on from JBKQKP010000388.1 coordinate 947, forward strand.
GCGAGCGGGCCGCGTCGAGTGCATCCAATAGGCCGCGCCGGCCGTCCTTGCGCGCCCCGCCCCTCGCGGCTAAAGCGTCGGCCCACGTGCAGTTTGGCGCCAAAGACGACCACTCAGGTGTGGACGCTCAGTCCGAGCCGAAGGGCACGGCCCAGTCCACGCCCGACCATCCGCCGCTGAACGAGTCCCCCCGCGGGCTCCTCGGCGGGGTCCCTCCGATGCTCATTCTGGCGTCGGCGAGCGGGGTCATGGCCATCCTGCTCATGGCGCAGGTAAACCCACCCCCCGACTACTCGGCGACCGCTATTTCCTCGGCCACCGTGGTGGACGGCGCGTCTGCCCTCGGGGCCGCCCGGCTCCTCACTGGAGACGCCGGCGGGGCCAGCGCGGCCGGGTCCCTCGCGGACGCGGCCGCGGTCTTCGGCGACGACGGAGGCGACGCCTCGCCATCGGGGCCTCCCGCGTGGCGCGTGGCCTCCCTGGCGAAGGAGCCGGGCATCGAGCTGGTCGATGGAGTCATGGGGAAACGGCCCCTCCTGGTCGCCCTCGAGGGCTCGAACATCCCGAAGCCGGAGGCGCTCCGCCTGGTGCACGCATTCGACGGGGTGAGGACCTTCGACGACTGCGGGCAGAAAGATACATTCCTCGTGGCACGCGAGAAGGCGACCGGAAAGATCGTCGCCTTCGAGTACGCGACCTCCCCGTTCGACGTGTGGCAGGCCCGCGTGCCCGACGCCGACGGGGGGATAGCCGAGCTCGAGGCGCGGAAGCTCGATCTGCACGTCGTGAAGAAGCACGTCGCTGTCGCCGTCACCGTGGGCGCCGATCTTCGCGCGTCGATCGTCGACACGGGGCTCGACGACGACCTCCTGCCGATGCTCGACGACGCCCTCGAGGGGCACGCGGAGCTCTCCGATCTGCATCCGGGGGCGCGCCTTCGCATCCTTGCGCTCGAGGATCGCGTGGACGGCGCGTTCGCGCGGTACGAAGAGCTCGAAGCGGTCGAGTACATCCCTGCCGCGTTCGACCCCAAGCCGCTGCGCGTCTACTTCTTCGCCAAGGAGCCCACCACGACCTGGCTCGCCCGCTCGGCCAAGCAGCACGACACCGCGAAGACGCCGAGCTTCTTCTACGACGCCAAGGGGCACCAGCCGATGCACGGCGGGTGGAAGTCGCCGGTGCCGTTCGCGCGGATTGCGTCGCGCTTCAACCCGAAGCGGATGCATCCCGTCCTCCACGTGATCATGCCGCACAACGGCGTCGACTTCGCGGCCCCCCCGGGCACCCCCGTCTACGTGACCGCGGAGGGGACAGTGAAGAGCGTCGGCGGCGGCGGACCGTGCGGGAACATGGTGCAGGTGACGCACGCGAACAACTACACGAGCGCGTACTGTCACCTCTCGCGCTTCGCGTCCGGGCTCCACGCGGGGCAGCACCTGGAGTCGCGGCAGCTCGTCGGGTACGTCGGGGCGACGGGGCGCACGACCGGCCCGCACCTTCATTTCGCGGTAAAGCGCGGAGAGACCTTCATCGATCCGCTCGCCCTGAAGCTCGACGGCGTGCGCGTCGTCCCGCTCGCCGATCGCGCCGAGTTCGAGCGCGTGCGCGCGGAGCTGGATCTGGGACTCGATGCCATCCCGCTGCCGCCCCCCGTCGCGATCGGAGACGCAGGGCCCCCGGTCGAGGTCGACGCGGGGAGCGACGAAATCTACGGCGAGAGCCCGTAGGCGCCCTTCGGGCACCGAAAGCTGGCCATCGGTCGCGGCGTGCTTAAGCTTGGGGGTAGTGCGCCTCCTTGCCCCAGTCGAACGTGTGTTTTCGCGGGTCCTTTCGTCGAAAGAGAAGGAGGGGGGCCTGTGTCGCGAACGCGCGCACGCGCTCGTTCACAAGTACGCGGTCGCGGGCACGACCTGGGCGGTGCTCCCCATCCCGATCGCCACGAGCATCGGCCTCACGGCCATGGAGACGCACCTGATCTACTGGATCGGTCGTATCTACGGCGAGCACCCTTCGAGCATGGACGTCGCGATGACGGCGGGTGGGCTCGAGCTCGCGAGCGTTGCCCTGAAGACGGCGGCGGTCGAAGCGGCGAACGCGCTCCCGGTGATCGGCTGGGGCGTGAAGGGGGTCATCGCAGGCTCGGCGATCGAGGCGATCGGCCAGCTTGCCATCCGTCACTACGAAGAGAAGTACCCGGGCAAGCTCGCTTGAGGTGATGCGCGCGAGCGTCGTCGCGCTATCGGCGACGACTGATTCCCTGGTAGCCTCCGCGGCGAGGACGGCCTCGCCCGCGACCTGGAGCGGCGTGGTCAAACCCAGAGGATGGCGAAGTTCACGCAGGCGGCCAAAGTAGGGCTGTTCGTCATCGCGTCCGCCGGGATGATCGCCATCGTCGTGAGGACGGTCTCGAAGGAGACGGGCAACGGCAAGGGCTACGTCGTCCACGCCATCCTCAAGGACGCGACGGGCCTCGCTCCGCGCTCGCGGGTCGCCATCGCCGGCATCCCGATCGGCACGCTGAAGGACATCACGCTCGAGAACGGCGAGGCGCGGGTCAACATCCAGGTCAACGGCGACGTCCCGCTCTACACGAACGCGACGATCGGCAAGAAGAGCGCGTCGCTCCTCGGCGAGAGCGTCCTCGTCGTCACGCCGGGGACGGCCGATCAGCCGAAGCTCCACGACGGCGACGAGATCCACCTCGTCATCGAGGCGGCGTCCACAGACCAGATCCTGCAAGACGTCGCCCGCATCGCCGACCGCGTGAAGGCCGTGGCCGAGCAGCTCGCGAACGCCGTCGGCTCGGAGCAGGGGGGGAAGAACATGTCTGCGATCCTGCAGAACCTCTCCGACGCGACCGACGCGATGAACCGCACGGTGCGCGAGAACCGCGAGGCGATCCACGAGACCCTGATCCACCTCGACAACATCACGGCGAACGGCGAGCCGCAGATGGCGAAGATCCTCGAGAACGTCCGGCAGATCACGCAGGACGTGAAGGATCTCGTCGCGTCGAACCAGAACGGCCAACCGAACAACATCAAGGACACGATCGACCACCTCGACAAGTCGTCGCGGAGCCTCGAGGACGCCCTCAAGCACATCGACAACACGACGACGCGGATCGACGAAGGGAAGGGGACGATCGGGCGTCTCACGAAGGACGAGACTCTCATCAACGAAGTCCAGGACGTCGCCGAAGGGGTCAACGATTACGTCGGCGGGATCACTCGCCTGAAGACGATCGTGGGGCTCCGGACCGACTACAACTTCCTCGCGAACACGATCAAGAGCTACGTCGAGGTGCGCCTGCAGCCGCGCGAGGACAAGTACTACGTCATCGAGCTCATCAACGATCCGCGGGGGTACACGAGCTTCACCCAGCAGAGCGTCGACACGACGAATCCGACGCAGCCCGCGCACTACCAGACGATCACGACCACGACGAGCGACGCGTTTCTATTCTCGCTCCAGTTCGCCAAGCGCATCGGGCCGTTCACGGGGCGCTTCGGCGTGAAGGAATCGACGGGCGGGGTGGGGCTCGACATCAACCTCCTGCACGACCGGTTCGAGGTCGTAAACGACCTCTTCGGCTTCGGCGTGAACCTCGAGCCGAGGTACCGCGTGTTCATCGGCTACGAGTTCATCAACAAGCTGTGGCTCCTCGGTGGCGTGGACTACGTCTTCGATCAGACGCAGCGCGACTACTTCCTCGGCCTGCAGCTCCGGTTCACCGACGAAGACCTGAAGACGATCCTGCCGTTCGCGGGGGGCGCGATCAGCGGCGCGTCCTCCAGCCACTAGGACCCCGCGCATGTCATTCCGAGGCCGCCTTGCGGCCGAGGAATCCGCGCGACGCTGGCTCTACCCGAGCTTCACCAGCTTCGCCGCAAGCAGAACCTCGATCCCGCGAAGCACGTCGCTCGCCGTCGTCGTCCCCCCCGCACGCGCGGCGGTCTTCAGCACTTCGCGCACCGGCTTCGGCGTCGCGACGATCGTGAGCACGCGCGCGGCCACGGTCGGCCAGTTGACCCCCTTGAGCCCCTTCTCCTCGGTGCCCGTGAGCGTGAGCCGCGCGTCGAGCCGATCGCGCCAGAGCTCGAGCGGCGTCTCTTTCGGGTGCGCGGCCTCGAGCCCCGCGATCATGAGCCCCGGCAGGTCGAGGTCGAGAGGAAACTCGACGTGCGGCGCGGCCTGCCCCCGATAAAACGAGAGCTTCCCGGTCTTCCACACGAAGAGGTCCGCGACGCGGTCGCGCCCTTGCTCTCGGATCGCCCGGAAGATGTCCACCGGTCCGACGAGCCCCAGAGAGATCAGCGTGTCCCCCATGCGGCCCGAGTAACGGGGGAGCACGGCGAGCGCGAGGTCGAGCTCCTCGCGCGCGAGCTTGCCGCGCCGAACTAGGTACTCCCCGAGGAGCTCGTGCGCGTTGCTCGACGCGACGTGATGGAGCCGCCCGTCGACGAAGTAGAGCTCTTTCCGGCTCGCGGGGTCCGCCGTATCCGCCCCGCGCTCGGCGAACAGCACGCCCGTTTCGCGCGCAGCGAGGACGCGCAAAAGAACGCTGAGCATCGGCGACTGCGCGAGATCGTCGAAGAAGTCGGGCTGGCCCGGACCGGACAGCTGGTTCGTCGTCGCCGTCCGCATCGGAAGGTGGCGCGCGAGCTCCTCGATGTCCTCGATCGGGGCGTAGCCCCGCCCCATGTAGTCGACCTTGTCGCCACGACCGACCTGACCTGTCGCACAGGCCTCGATGAGGCGGGCGAACGTCCACGGACCGTGCTTCGTCCCGTCGGCCGCGAGCACGTGCGAGGGGAGGGTGCCGTACTCCCCCGTCGTGCGGTCGAACGCCCCTGCGCTCTCGGGGGGCGGAGGGGGAGCCGGCGCCGCGGCTCGCATCTTCTGCACGCTCTCGCGCACCGCGGTCATCGCGTCGGTGGACGGAGCGGCTTGCACGAATTTCACCAGCACCGAGAGCTCCTTCGACGCGGCCCGGGGGTCCGGCGCGAACGGCTTGAGCGCGTGCGCGAACTGGTCGGCGGTCTGGTAGCGGTTCTTCGGATCGCGCGAGAGGGCGCGCTGGAGGACGTCGTACAGTCCGGCGGGGAGCGAGTCGCGGATCTCGTCGATCGCGTCGGTCCGGCAGTCGCGGATGGCGAGGAGGACCGCGAGCTGTCCTCCGCCCGGAAACAACGGCTTGCCGAGGAGCATCTCGGCGAGCACCGTCGCCGTGCTGAAGAGGTCGGCGCGGTGATCGAACGGCTCCCCCGCCACTTGCTCGGGGGCGAGATACGCGAACTTCCCTTTCAGCACGGCGCTCGCCGCGTTCCGGAGCGTCGCGCGCGTCGTCGAACGCGCGATGCCGAAGTCGCCGAGCTTCACCTTCCCGTCAATCGACAGGTACATGTTCGACGGGGTGACATCCCGGTGGATGATCCCCATCGCTCGCCCCTGCTCGTCCTTCGCCGTGTGGACGCTCGCGAGCGCGGTGAGGACTTCGCGCGTGACGTGCACGGCGAGAGGGGGGGGGAGCGCTCGCGCCTCCTGCTTCAACCGGCGAAGGAGCCGATACCCGTCGACCCCGTCGACGTACTCCATCGCGAGGTACGGCTCGCCTTGATCGTTCACCCCCGACCCGAACACGGTCACGACGTTCTCGTGCGACACGGCGGCGTGGAGCGCGGCCTCGCGCTCGAACATCGTTCGCCCCTCTTGATCCCCGGCGAAATGAGGGAGGAGCCGCTTCACGATGAGGCGCTGCGGCTGCTGATGCGCGTCGACGGGGCGCGCGAGGTAGACCTCGGCCGTCCCCCCCACGGCAATTCGCGCGTCGAGCCAGTACGGCCCGAACCGCATGGGGCCCCCCGTCAATGGCTGAGGGTGGCCGCGCTTCGGCGGGTGTTCGCTCGACATCGCTTCGGAAAGAGTATCGTCCGCCGGCGTCTTCACAAATGAAAGTCGTGAAGTGCCGTGCACGAATGTCCTCGTGCTACTTGCACGAGGACTGACTCCTTGCGCTAAAGCGTTTCGAGCGTCTGGACCTCACTTTTCGCATGCCCTTCGCGAATCCATTCGATAAGCGCGCGACCATCCTCGGGGCCGCCGTCCTCGCCGCCGCAACGGCCCTTGCAGCCTGCCAGGGGTGCCGCTCGACCTCCGGTCCGACGAAAGAGGGCGGCGGCGGCGGGCTGAGCGACGGCACGACCCCCACGGTCCGCCTTTATCTCGTGTCGGATCTCGCGGGGGCGCTCGAGCCCTGCGGCTGCACGAAGGACCAGCTGGGCGGGCTCGATCACGCCGCGGCATGGATCCGAGCGCAGCGCGCCGCAGCTCCGAGCTCCGCTCTCGTGAGCGCGGGGCCGCTGTTCTTCATGGACCCGAAGCTCAAAGACGATCGCCGCGACCAAGACATCGCCAAGGCCGAGACCATCGCCGCGGCGCTCAAGACGCTCGGTTTCGCGGCGTTCGCCCCAGGGGTGAACGAGTGGGCCGGAGGGGAAGCCGAGCTGAAGAAGCTCGAAGGAGAAAGCGGCGGCGCGCTCCTCTTCGCGAACGGAGTGGGGGCAGAGAGCACTGACTCCCCCCCGCTCGGGCAATGGGTCGTGCGGAACATCGGCGGTGTGAAGGTCGGGTTCATCGGTGTGAGCGCCGCGGGTGAAGCGCCGTCGCTCGCCCCCCCACCGCCGGTTCGCGTGACGCCGTCGACCGACGCGATCGCGCGCGGGGTGGAGGCGCTCAAGAAGGGGGGCGCGCAGGTGTTCGTGGCGCTCGCCGCCACCGGGCGCGGCGAGGCGAAGCGGCTCGCGGACGCGGTCCCTTCGCTCACCGCCATCGTCGTCGGATCTCCCGGCGGAAGCGGTGAGCTCAACTCCCCCGCGCCCCCCCCCGAGCGCATCGGCAACGTTCTCATCCTCGAAACCGGCAACCACCTCACGACCGTCGGCGTGCTCGATCTCTTCGTCCGCGACCGCGACGCGCCGCTCGTGTTCGCGGATGCGACGGGCCTCGAGCTGGGTCAGAAGCGCGAGGAGCTTCGACGGCGTATCGACGATCTTCGCGGCCGCATCGCACAATGGGACCGCGACCCCGCCGTGAAGAAAGAAGACGTGGACGCCCGCAAAGCCGAGGTAGTGACGCTCGAGAGCGATCTGGCCGCCCTCGATGTGCACGCGACCCCGCAGGCCGGGAGCTTCTTTCGCTACGGCGTGCAGGAGATCCGCGACACACTCGGCGTGGATCCCGAGGTGAAAGCGGCGGCGGTCGCCTACTACAAGCAGATCAACGAGCACAACCGCGCGGCGTTCGCGGACCGAGCTCCGCCGCCGCCGGCGATCGACAAGCCCACCTACACCGGCGTCGATGCTTGTTCGAAGTGCCACAAGGAAGAGCGCGCGGTCTGGGACGACACCCGCCACGCGCACGCGTACGCCGCGCTCGCCGACCAGGACAAGCAGTTCAACCTCGACTGCGTGAGCTGCCACGTCACCGGCTACGAGCAGCCCGGCGGGAGCAACGTCACGCACGTCGCGCGGCTCGAGAACGTGCAGTGCGAGGTCTGCCACGGGCCAGGCTCGAAGCACGGGCTCGACCCGCACCACGTCAAGATGCCGAACCCGAAGCCGCAGGGGGACCTCTGCCTTGGGTGCCACCATTCGCCACACGTCGAGGGGTTCGACCCCGTGAAGAAAATGGCCGATATCCTGGGGCCCGGGCACGGCCTGTGACGCGGCCGCGCCCCCCTCGATTAGGCGGGCTCAAGTTGCCGATGGCGAGGGGGAGGGGGTAAAGATGAGGGGTGAATCGCACCGACCGCCCCACGAGACGCGAAGCGCTCCTGCGCATCGGGGCGGCGACCGGCGTGCTCGCCGGGGCGTCGGTCCTCGGACGGGCCGCCTGGGACAAGGGGGGCTTCGGCGCGGTGGCGGAGGCAGGGACTCGGCAGGTGCGCGACTACCGCGTCGCCGGCGGGCCGAACCCGCAAGAGCGCCTCGAGCTGGCCGTGGCGAAGGGGTCTCTCGAAGGGGCTTCTTCGAAGCCCGAGGATCTCGTCCGGCGCGCCGTCGATGCGCTCGGGGGAATGAAGACGTTCATCTCGCGCGGTGACGTCGTCGTCGTCAAACCGAACATCGGGTGGGACCGCCTCCCCATCCATGCCGCCAACACGAGCCCGGACGTCGTCGGCGCCGTCGTGAAGCTCGCGTTCGACGCGGGGGCAAAGAAGGTCATCGTCGCCGACGGCTCTTGCAACGATCCAAACCGCTGCTTCCAGCGCTCGGGGATCTGGCGCACCGCGTACGCTCTCGGAGCGGAGGTCGTCCTCCCGGCGGAGCATCGCTTCCGCACGACGCGCATGAAAGGGGAGATCCTCGACGAGTGGCCGATCTTCACGACGCTGGTCGACGCCGACAAGGTGATCAACGTTCCCGTCGCGAAGCACCACAACCTCGCCAAGTACACCGCGGCGATGAAGAACTGGTACGGCATCCTCGGCGGCCGGCGAAACCGCCTGCACCAGAGCATCGACATCTCGATCGCCGATCTGGCGACGTTCATGCGCCCCTCACTCGTCGTCGTCGACGCGACGCGCGTGCTCATGCGAAACGGCCCGCAAGGGGGGAACATCGACGACACGCGCGTGATGAACACGGTCATCGCGACGGTCGATCAGGTCGCGGCAGACGCGTACGGCTGCACGTTGATCGGTCAGCACCGCGACAACGTTCCGTACCTCAAGATGGGGCACGAGCGCGGTCTCGGGACGATGTACTGGGAAAACCTCCGGTGGAAGGAGGTCTGACGTGGGCGCGTCCGTCTCCTCGCAGGAGCATGCGGGAGTTGCGCTCGATCCGAGCGTGATCGGAGGGACGTCGGCGGACGCGCCGTATCCCGAGCCGATTCCGTGGAAGGGGACCGTCGGGGTCGTCGCGCCGATCGACCGGGATACGTCGTGGGCCGTGACGAGCTCTTCTCGCGAACCCTCACCCCCGGCCCCTCTCCCACGAGGGGAGAGGGGAGGGGAGCCGGCGAAGAAATCGTGTGGCTCCGGCTCGTGTGGCTGTGCCGGCGAGACGAAGAACGCGGCTGCCTCGGTGTCGTTGCCGGCGAGCGCCGCGGCCAAGCCAGCGAGGCCCGCGAAGATCGATCCCAAGCGCGCAGGCAGCGGTATTCCCGCCCGCCGCGTGATCCGCTGGCTCGTCTGGGGGCGACGCTTCGCGCAGGTCTTCTTCTTCGCCCTCTTCATGTACTTCCTCTTCCAGACGGGGTTCCGCGGCAGCTTCGCGGCCAAGGCCGACGCCGCGGTCCGCCTCCCGCTCCCCGTCGAAGGGTTCCTTCTCGCGGATCCCTTCGTTGCGGCGATGACGCTGCTCTCGACGCACACGGTCTATCGCGGCCTCCTCTGGAGCGTCGTCCTCCTCGCGGTCACGCTCGTCTTCGGTCGGGTGTTCTGCGGATGGATCTGCCCGTTCGGGACCCTCCACCACTTCTTCGGGTGGATCCTCCCCTCACGAATCGGCCGCGGCGGCAGTCGCGTCGAGGCGAACAAGACGCACACCTACCAGCGCGTGAAGTACTACCTGCTCTACGCCTTCCTCGTCGCGGGGGTGGCGGGGAGCGCGATCGGAGGCATGTTCGATCCGATCTGCATCGCCGTCCGATCGATCGGCCTCGGGGTCATCCCCGCCGTGCAGTACCTCACGGGGAGAGGGCTGGGGGCCGTGCAAGACGTCCACTCGCGCCCACTCCAGTCGGCCGCGGACCACACGCAGGACTTCCTCGCGTTGACCGTCTGGCAGTCGAGGCAGTTCCACTTCCACCAGACGTGGCTGATCCTCTTCCTCTTCGTCGGGCTCCTCTTCGCGAACCGGTTCATTCCGCGCTTCTGGTGCCGCGTGCTCTGCCCGCTCGGCGCGTTCCTCGGCGTCTTTGCCCGGTATGCGCTCTTCGGGATGGAGAAGGATCACGCCAAGTGCACTGACTGCAACCTCTGCCTCGTGAACTGCCAGGGGGCCGACAGCCCGCAAGGGGGGGTCAAGTGGCGGCAGGACGAGTGCCACATGTGCATGAACTGCGAGACCGCGTGCCCGGAGGACGTGATCAAGTTCCGCTTCCTCCCGAACCGGAAGAGCGCGGTCTCGGCGCCGGATACGGAGCGGCGAACGGCGCTCGCGGCGGTCGGCGCGGGGGCGATGTTCCTGCCCGCCGCGCGGATCGCCGACGCCCTCGACGTGAACTACCACTCGAAGGTCATCCGCCCGCCGGGCGCCGTCGAGGAGCGTGCGTTCCTCGAGCGATGCATCCGCTGCGCAGAATGCATGAAGGTGTGCCCGAACAACGCGCTCCACCCGGCGCTCTTCGAGGCGGGGATCGAGGGGCTCTGGACGCCGATCCTGATCGCCCGCATCGGCTACTGCGAGCACTCGTGCGTCCTCTGCGGGCAGGTCTGCCCGACAGGCGCGATCCAGAAGATCACCGAGAAGGAGAAGCTCGGGCAGGGGGTGCCGCCGGTGAAGATCGGAACGGCCTTCTACAACCAGGGGCGCTGCCTCCCATGGTCGATGCAGACGCCGTGCATCGTGTGCGAAGAGTTCTGTCCGACGTCGCCGAAGGCGATCTGGGTCGAAGAGGTTGACGCGCAGGTTCGCGAGGAGAAGCCAGGGCCGAACGGCGAGCCCCCCGGAATGAAGACGGTGCACCTGCAGCGCCCGCACGTGGACCCGAGCCTGTGCATCGGGTGCGGCGCCTGCGAGAAGGTGTGCCCCGTGCAGGATGATCCCGCCGTGTACATCACGAGCGTGGGGGAGACGCGATCGAAGACGAACGTGATCCTGCTCGAGAATACGAACTACAACCAGACCACGTGAGGCGAAGAGCCGCCGCGCGCTCCTCGGGTTAGGAGCTGTGATGCCGGCGCGGCGGCCTTGGGGAAGAGGACGGCTCCGTGAGTGGCGTCGCCGTCTTCGGTACGTCGGTCGTCGGGCTCGGTGCGGTCGCGGTTGTCGCGGCGATCGCCGGGGCTGCCGTCTCGGCGGGCTGTACGGGGGGCGACGCGGGTGCCTGGAGCGCCGTCGATCGCGTCTCGCCGAGGTGGCTCGAGAACGCGCCGAGGAGTAGTCCGAGCGCGAACGTGGCCATCGCCATCGGTCGCCCACGCGTCGATTGTGCGGGGGCGGGGGGACGCACGGTGACCGCGACCGGCTTGATGGAGACCGGCGCGACCCGCGGTGCCGCTTGGACAGCGGCTCGGAGCTGGCGAAGAGCCGCGGTGTCGAGGCGTCTGATGGCGATGACGTCCATTCGGTTTGATGACGGTGCGTTCACGGCATCCTCCGTTGGACCGTTACCGGTGCATGCCGTGCGCCAGTTCGCGCGTCGCGCGCGAAGGCGCGAAGGCTTGGAATCTTGCGGGGTTTCGGAGGCTCTCGTGCGGTTCGCGCGAGAACCAGGGGGGCGGGAGCCCCCGATCGCCGTGCGACACGACGGGGATCGGGACAGGTCACCGGGGCTCGCCCAGATGCTCCGCCTTCCAGCGCATCGCCATCAGGATGCGGCTCCGCCCCGAAGGATGGTCGTAGAACAAGATCTCCTCGAGCGTGCTCGGATCGAGCTTCCGGTATTCCGCCAGCATGAGATCGACCTGCGCTTCGGCGTCCGGCTCGCGCACGGCGTTGAGCCCGAACAGATCCGCCTCCGCTTCGTCCTGCCGCGACAGGCTGTTCGCGAGCGGAGTGATCAAGAAGCCGAGGAGGCCGCCCACCAGCATCACGAGCGGTAGCACCGCGGGGTCGGAGATCGACGAGATGCGCCACCGGCCCCCCCACCGAGCGATCGCCCACGTGAGGACTCGCGAGAGCAGACCGAAGAAGGCGAGCGAGCCGAGGATGCTCCAGCCAAGTCCCTTGTACCTATGATGGAGCACGTAGTGACCCATCTCGTGACCGAGGACCTGCAAGATCTCCGGCTCGGTGCAGCGATTGAGAAGGTTGTCGTTCAGCGCGATGCGCTCGGTTCCGAAGAGCCCCGCGACGTTCGCGCTGACGCGATTGGACTGGCGCGACTCGTCGACGACGAAGACCTGCGTGACGGGGATCCCTTCGCTGCGCGCGAGGCTGAGGATCTTCTGCTGCAACGGCGACTCGGGGAGCGGTTTGTACGTATTGAAGAGCGGCTCGATGAAGACGGGCGCCACGGAGCTGACGAGGATGGCGAAGACCGACGTGACTCCCGTAGCCCAGATCCACCACGTGCTCGGTTTCCAGCGAACGAACCAGAACAGAAGCGCGACGAGCGGAGCTCCGAGCACGAGCCCCAGCGCCTCCCCCTTGAGCTCATCGCCAAACCAGGCTCCGAACGTCATGTTCGACAAGCCATAGGAATGCTCGCGCACGAAATCGGTCCAGATGCCGAGCGGCAGCCCAACGACGAACAAGACGAGGAGAAGCTGCACGTAGTACGCCCCTGCCTGCAGGGCGGGCCGTTTGAAGAACCGGATCGCGTAGTCGCGCATCCGGGCCGACAGTCCGAAGTGAAGGAGCCCGAAGCAGACAAGGAGGGTGAAGATCGTGGTGGCGATCTGAATGACGTACCCCCCCTCGAAGTAGGCGTCCGAGCGCGCCCTAGCGGCGCCGGCAACCTGATCGAGGTAGGCCTGCGTCGCGGCGCTGGCGTCGAACGCCGGAATCAATCGGCGCCTGCGATCGCGCGCCGTAGGGCCGCGAGGCTGTCGACGTTGATCGCCTCTCCACGAAAGACGATGCGGCCCTGGCGGTCCACGACGAGCGTCGCGGGGAGATGGCGCTGGCCAATGGCGTCGGCGAAGGAGAAATCCTGGTCGACGAGCTGCACGTAGCGAAGCCCGCGGCGCCGCGCGAACTCGGCGACCTTCGCGCGCTCCTCGCCGACAGCGACGCCGATGACCACGGCGTCGCTGCCCGTCTTCGCGTCGAGACGGTTGAGCGCGTCCATCTCCTTCTCGCAGGCCTCGCACCACGTGGCCCAGAGGCTGACGAGCGCAACGCGACCGTTCGCGACGCGGGCGACCTCGACGTGGTCGCCCGCGAGCGTCGCGAGCGACACCCCGGGCAGAGGTGCCGGGAGCGCGCTCCCCGACGGCGCGGCAGCCGGCGCCCCCCCGCAGGCGAGGAGGCCGACGACGAGCGCGATCAGAACCGGAAGCCGGTTGCCCATGAGACGATGTCCATTCGTAGGTCGTTCGTGCGGACGTAGCTTTCGAGGGCGAGCTCGAGGTGTATAGCGCGTACGGGGCCGGCGATCGGCCAATCGACCACCACCTTGCCCCCGACGGTCTGCGAGTCGAAGGGGGCGAGGTCGCTGTCCGCCACGCGCAGCGTCCAGTCGACAGGGGCGAGCGTCGTGAAGAAGTAGGTGCCGGTCTGCGTGTGGAATCGGTAATAGGCGCCGATGTACAGCTCGGGCAGAAGGCGCTGCATCAGCTGGGCTTCCATCGAGTGGGCGACGATGCCCCAGTCGTCGGCATAGAACCGGTAGTACAGGCGCAGCGCCCCGTTCCACGGGAGCCACTGCGAGGCTCGAGCTACGAGCGCGTGGCGCGTGCGGGTCGAGGGGAGGAGCTCCGCGCCACGGACGCCGCTCGCGAGCGGGACGCTGTTCCAGGTGTTCCCCAGCGTCCCCTCCATGACTGTGATCCCGTAGTTCACGTTGGCCACGGTGGTCGGAGTCAGGACCTGCGTGAAGCCGACGGACCCGGTGGTCGCGTTTCGGGTCGTTCGCCCCTCGTGCGTGCCGTGGATGTTGAAGCGATCGAACCAGTCGAAGACCTCGAGCGCGTTCATGGAGACGACGGTCGCCTCGTCTGCGTACGAACGGCGGAAGCCGAGGCCGCTCGTCCACGAACGCAGCGGCTGCTCCAGGTGGAGCCCCTCGCGCATCGTGAGGTCGAGCGCGTGGTTCGCCTTGTAGGTCGCCGACACGTCGAGCGATCCGCTGTCGACGCGCCTAGACGCGCCGCTCTGTACGTCCGGCGGGGCAATCGAGTTGGGAGAGGCGGCCGTCACGATGTCGACCGGGATCCAGAAGCGGTACGTGAGGCGATCTCCGTGCGTGATGACGATCTGCTCCTGCGACTCGAAGATCGTCGTGCGCTCGGACCCGGGGCCGAGGACGGGCCCAGCCTGCGACTGGTAGCCGTGCCCGTACTGGTCGAACGAGGTGACGGAGACGTCGATCGACTGCACTCGGAGCGTGCTCGTGTCGAGGATGCGCTCGTCGGCGAGATCCGATGGGGCGGCAAGCGCGCGCGCCGGCGAGAAGGCTAGCGCGAACGCGACGCACACGGCGGCCGTGCGCAGACGCATGAAGTTACTGACAGCCGCAGCCACCACCCGCCGACGCTCCGTCTCCCCCCGCGGCTCCCTCGCGTGTGTCGTAGAGCTTCTGTCGCCGAGCAGCTTCGAGCGGCTCGTCCGTGAGGCTCATCATCGGGTCGGCTAGCTTTGCCCGCCGGTTCTGCGGAACGGTGGCGCAGGCGCTCGTCGCGGCCACCACCAGCAACAGGAGCGTGAGCGGCCCAAACAGCGCGTTCTTCAAAGCTCACCTCCTATCATGAGCCCGGCGGTGTGCGGGCCGACTGCGGGTGCCACACGGAGCGCGCGCGAGGGGGCGAACGTTGCGTCGACCACGCCGATGATGGCCGTGGCGAGACCCCCGACGAAACACCACCAGAGGCCTTCCTGTTGAGCGACGACGCCACTCCCGACGGCGTCTTGAGTGTTGAGAAAGATCGGGACGCTCCCGAGCGTCGTCGCGGCGGGCATCGAGGCGAAGGCTGCGCCGCGCCCCCACTCGCCGACCATCGCGTGCGACGTTAGTGGAGCGAGCGTGAAGCCGGCCTCGATGGTGAGCCAGCCTGCTTCGTTCTTCGCGGGGTTCTCCCCGCTCGCGGCGACCAGCGTTCCCCCAACGGCAAAGCCTGCGAGGATCGTCGCCGCTCCCACCATGAACGCGGCCGCGCCATCCGGGCGGGAATCATCGTCGGCCCGAGCGTCGGAGGGGTGGAGGAGGAGGAGGAGGAGGAGGAGGGCGGAGAGGGCGACGGACGTCGCGATGGGGCGCGTGGACATGACGGGAGAGATGCGGAGGATAAGCGGAACCGTGCCCTCCGAATGAGGGCGGCGCCGAATGTAGCCGGAAACGGGTCTTTCTCCCGCTCAGTTCTTCGGCACCTTCGAAATCGACCCGCTCGTCGAATCGTTAGCCCAGTACACGTACGTCGAGTCGACGGCGATTCCGTACGGCGACTTCTGACCGGACGCGAGCGTCGTGAGAGTCCCACCACCTAGCGGCACGGACAGGACGAGCCCTTCGAGCGGGTCGGTCCAATAGACGTTCGTCGAGTCGAGCGCGAGGTCTGCGGCGGCATTCGATCCGGAGGAAGCGAGCGTCGTGCCTGCTCCGCCGTCGGGGACGCCGGTGAGCGGAGCCATCATGAGCGGTGCGGGTGCCACGGAGGTGGTCCAGTAGACGCCGCTCGGGCCGACCGCGACGCGATAGGGGCGGGGCGAGCCCGAGGAGATCGTCACGGCGGGCCCTCCGTCGAACGGGATGCTCATGACCGCGTCGTTCGACGACTCCGTCCAATAGAGTCCCGTAGCGTTGACCGCGAGCCCCTCGCACTCCGGCGACGAGCCGACGCTCGCGAGCTGCACTGCCGCCCCACCGTCGGTCTTCGGAGCCTCCATGATCGTGCCGTCGTTCAGGTCGATCCAGTAGACGTTCTTGCTGTCGATCGTCAGCCAGATGGGTCCATTCCCCCCCCCGATCGTCGTCACGGTGCCGCCGGCGATGGGGACGCTGAAGACCCCTTGGGTCAGGCCGCTCGACCCCGCCCAATAGACGTTTTGCGAGTCGGTCACCAGCGCGGCTACAGTTGCCGACGATGCGAGCGTCGACGGCGTTCCCCCGTCCGGGACTCCCGTCAAAGGTGCGCTCATGAGGTTGCCGGCTACCTCCCAATAGACGCTGTTCGAATCGACAGCGACGGAGAGCGGCGAGTCCTGACCCGAGACCAACACGATGACCGGGCTTGCCGCGTCGTCGCCGGCGTCGGGGATGACGGCGCCAGTGTCGTCACCGGCACCTGTGTCGTCCGCGTTGGTATCCGCTGGCGCATCGGTCGAGCCTCCGCCACCTGCGTCCGAGGCGTCGCTCTGCGCTGGGTTGCCCGAATCGGTCGGGACGGTTGCGTCAGGCCCCACCGTCGCGTCGGCGGGGTGCGCTTCCCCATCGACGGTACCCGAGTCTTCTTCGACCGGTCCGCTGTCGTTGTCGATTGTTGGGAGGGCGCTGTCCTCCGTGCCCGGGGCCGCTGGCTGGTTCGACAGACACGCGGCGAGCAAGACGAGCGAAGACGCGCCTACCGAGAGAAGACACTTACGCATGATCCGAAAGTGTCCGCGGCTCGCGCTCGAGAGGCAAGGGCGTCACGACTTCTTATGCTTTGAAATCGTTGGCACATTTGTGTCGGCCGCCGTCGTCGGAGGGAACGACGAGGTGGACCGCTAGGGGCGCCGAGGCAGGTGCGCCAGAATGAGCGCTCCGCGTCGTTGCGGTCACGCGGCGGTCCATCACTTGAGGGCTGCGTGCAGCAACTTTCACCAGATTTCCGCTCGGATATCCCACAACTTACGACAAACAGCTGCGCGCGCGTTTCTTGCTTAATCCGCTACGCTTGTGGCCTAGGGAGGATGAACATGCGCCGCTCTTCCGTCGGAATCTCAGTCGTCGTCGCGACCCTGCTCGTGGGGTCGAGCTTCATCCCGGCGTGCGGCGGGAACGGCTCCAGCCAGTTCAACAACAACGGCTCGTCGAGCAGCGGGGGGAACGGCAGCAGCAGCGGGGTCCCCAACTTCGGCGGAAGCGGTAGCGGAGGGTCCGGCAGCGGCGGTGGAACCCTCCCCGATGGCGGCGTCATCTGTCCCGCGGGGCTGCAATGCGACGTCACCTGCTCGGGCGGCGGCACGACCACCGTTACCGGCAAGGTCTACGACCCCGCGAAGAAGAACCCTCTCTACAACGTGGCAGTCTACGTCCCCGCGGTCCCTTTGCAGCCGCTCCCGAAGGGGGTTCCTACTGGCGCCGACGCGTGCTCCTGCGCAGCGCTCTACACGAGCGGAGCGGTCACGAACACGACGACGGCAGTCGATGGGACGTTCACGCTCAACAACGTCCCTGTCGGCAGCCAAGTCCCGCTGGTGCTCCAGATCGGGAAGTGGCGACGCCAGGTCAACATCAACGTCACGGCGTGCACGGCCAACGCGCAGGCGGACAAGTCGCTGTCGCTCCCCGGCACGATCGCCGCGGGCGACACGAACGACAACATGCCCGACATCGCGGTCTCGACGGGCTCGGCTGACTCGCTCGAGTGCCTCATGCTCCGCATGGGTCTTCCGGCTTCCGAGTACGTCGCCGGCACGGGGACGACCGGCCACGTCCACGTCTTCTCGGGCGGGGATCCGGGCGGTGGCGGCGGCGGTGGCGGCGGCGGTGGCGGTGTCGGAAAGCCGGAGAAGAACCCGATGGCGGGAGCCCCGGAGAGCAGCACGAGCCTCTGGGACAGCTCGGCGCATCTGATGCCGTACGACATCCTCCTGCTCTCGTGCGAGGGGGCCGAGACGTACAACGCGGTTCCGGCGAGCCTCGAATCGTACCTCAATGCGGGCGGTCGCGCGTTCGCGTCGCACTTCCACTACGCCTGGTTCAGCGGCCCGATCAGCTCCACTCAGGCCTACACGGCACCGGCCGACTGGGGGACCAACCTCGCGACCTGGGCGGCGGATCAGACCGACAGCAACGGGCCGATCGGCGGCATCATCGATACGACGCTCAACGGCGGTACGGGGACGTTCCAGAAGGGGCAGCTCCTGTCGCAATGGCTCGGAGACGTGGGCGCGCTCGGGCAGAACGGCGTCCCCGCCGCGGAGCTGTCGATCTACCAACCTCGGTACAACGCGGTCGTCACCGCGGCGGACAAGCCCTCGCAGCCGTGGATCACGTCTGACCCCGCCGCGAGCAGCCCGGGCCAGACGATGTACTTCTCGTTCGACACGCCGGTGAACGCCCCCATCCCCGCGGGAGCGACTTCCCCCGCGTACTGCGGGCGCGCCGTGTTTAGCGATCTGCACGTGGCCGGCGACCCCACGACGAACGATACGTCGCCTCCGCCGCAGGGCTGCGACAACACGGATCTCTCGCCGCAAGAGAAGGCCCTGGAGTTCATGCTCTTCGACCTCTCCTCGTGCGTCATCCCCGACACGGTCACCGTCTCGGCCGACGCCGGGTTCCCCGGCATACCGCCGAAGTAGCGCGCGCTGGCAACGAAGGCGGGGACCGCGGGTGCGCGGCGAGCGGAGCGGAGCGGCGACGTTTGCGGTAACGTCTCCTCGTGATGAACGACCGCTTCCTCCGCGCCTGCCGCCGTGAGCCGACCGACGTGACCCCCGTGTGGTTCATGCGCCAAGCGGGGCGCTACATGCCCGAGTACCGAAAGCTCCGCGAGAAGCACACGCTGCTCGAGATCTGCAAGCAGCCCGACCTCGCCTGCGAAGTGACGCTGCAGCCGCTCCGCCTCGGAGTGGACGCGGCGATCCTCTTCGCGGACATCCTGCTCCCGATCGAGCCCATGGGGGCGCCTTTCGAGTTCGCCGCGGGCGAAGGGCCGGTCATTCACCAGCCGATCGCCACGAAGCAGCAGATCGACGCGCTCCGAGTGATCGACGCGGAGGAGGGGCTCGGGTACGTGCTCGAGGCGATCCGCACGATCAAGCGCGAGCTCGCCGGGCGGGTACCGCTCATCGGCTTTGCGGGGGGGCCGTTCACGCTCGCGAGCTACCTCGTCGAGGGGGGGAAATCGGCGCACTTCGCGAAGACGAAGGCGCTCATGTACACGGAGCCCGAGGCGTGGACCGCGCTCATGGGGAAGCTCGCCGAGGTCGTCAGGCGGTACCTCCGCGCCCAGGTTGCGGCTGGAGCGGACTGCGTGCAGCTCTTCGACTCCTGGGTCGGTGCGCTCTCCCCGGACGACTATCGTGATTACGTGCAGCCGCACGTCGCGCACGTCCTCCAGGATGTTCGCACGACGGGAGTCCCCGTCATCCACTTCGGGACCGGGACGAGCACGCTTCTCGAGCTGCAGCGCGACGCGGGGGGAACGGTCATCGGCGTCGACTGGAGGACGCCCCTCGCCGACGCGTGGAACCGCGTTGGCTATGATCGGGCGGTCCAAGGGAACATGGATCCGTGCGCGCTCTTCGCCCCCCGGGAGGTCGCGTACAAGCACGCGCACCGCGTCCTCGAGGCGGCTGCGCGCCGGCCAGGGCACATCTTCAACCTCGGCCACGGAATACTCCCCGAGACGCCCGTGTCTACGGTGCAAGCGGTCATCGACTACGTGCACGAGAGGAGCGGAGGTTCCCGCTTGAGCGATCGACCGACCGGCGGAGGGAGCTTTCGGGAATGAAGTGTGCGGCCATACTCGTCGCGCATGGAACGGTCGACGATCTGAACGAGCTCCCGGAGTTCGCCGCGCGCATCCGACGCGGTCACGCCGCTCCTCCCGAGCTCCTCGCCGAGCTGCGGCGCCGGTACGAGGCCATAGGGGGGCAATCGCCGCTCAACGCGATCAACCGTCGCCTCGCGGCGAAGCTCGAAGCGGCGCTCGGCGTCCCAGTGCGCGTCGCGAACCGCCTCGCCAAACCCTTCGTCGGCGAAGTGCTGGGGGAGCTCGTCCAGAGGGGGGTCGAGCGAGCCGTCGCGCTGCCGCTCGCGCAGTACTCGGCGCACGTCTATGCCGATGCGGTCAACGAAGCCGCCACGGAGCTGACGCGGGAAGGAGCAAGAATCGAGGTCGTGTGCGTCTCGAGCTGGGGGGAAGAGCCGGGCTTGATCGACGCGTACGGGCGGCTGATCGTCGAAACTCTCGCTCCGATTGACGTGAGCGCGCCGACCACCGTCGTTCTCACGGCGCACAGTCTGCCGGTGGCCGCGATTCGCGCCGGAGATCCCTACGAGCGCGAGGTGCGCGCGGCGGCCGCGAAGGTGGGCGAGAGGGTCGCCCAATACGCAGGGCAGAGAGCTCTTCGCCACGAGGTCGTGTTCCAGAGCCAGGGGATGAGCGCCGGACCGGGGGGCAGACCGGTGGAGTGGCTCGGACCTGACCTGATCTCCGCGATCGAGGCGTGCCGCGCCCGCGGGGATGCGCACGTCGTCTTCGCGCCGATCGGCTTTCTCGCCGACCACGTGGAGATCCTCTACGACCTCGACATCGAGGCGCGACGTTGGGTGGAGGAGCGCGGAATGACGTACCACCGAACGCGTTCGCTCAACGACTCCGAGCCGCTCGTGCGCGTGCTCACGGGTCTGGTGGAGCCGCTCCTCGGCGATCGACGCAACTGATGGTGCCCAAGGTCGTCATCCTCGGCGGAGGGATCACCGGCCTCGCGGCGGCTCACGCGCTCCTACGCCCGGCCGGCGCGTTCGAGATCACCCTCGTCGAGCGCGAGGCGCGTCTGGGGGGCAACATTCGCACCGTCCAGCGCGACGGATTCGTGATGGATGGGGGGCCCGACTCCTGGGTTGCGTCGAAGCCGCACGCGACCGCGCTCGCCAAATCGCTCGGGCTCGAGCGCCGCCTCATCCCCACGCGGCCGGAGAACCGGCATGTCTACATCGCGTGGGCGGGGGCCCTTCATCCGCTCCCCGAAGGGATGGTCCTCGGCATTCCGACGGAAGTGATGCCGATCGTCAAGACGCCCCTCTTTTCGTGGGACGCGAAGCTCCGGATGGCGCTCGAGCCGTTGATCCCGCCGCGCGCGTGGCTCGGAGACGAGGACGAGTCGATCGGGGACTTCGTGGCGCGGAGACTCGGAGACGAAGTTGCCCAGCGGCTCGCGGGGCCACTCCTCGGGGGGATCTTCGCCGGCGACGCGGGCGACCTCTCGGTGCGCGCGGCCTTCCCGCAGTTCGTCGACGCGGAGAAGAGGCACGGCTCGCTCATTCGCGCGATGATCGCGCTGCGGGCGGCGCGCAGGTCGGGTGGGGGGAAGGAGGCGAGCGCGTTCCTGTCGCTCGAAGGGGGTCTCGGCGAGCTGATCGATGCTCTCGCCGCGAAGGTCGCGGCGTCGGTGCGCGTCCGGACGGGAGTGGCGGCGCGGCGGATCGACCGGCGGCGAACAGAGGCGGGTGGCTTCCTCGTCGAGCTCGATGACGGCGAGGCGCTCGAGGCCGATGACTTGCTTCTCGCATCGCCGCTTCCGGTGACCGCGGAGCTCGCGCGCGGGATCGACGCGACCTTGAGCGACGCGCTGGGAGCCTTCGAGGCCGCTTCGACGGCGACCGCGTTTCTCGCGTATCCCGAGAGCGCGGTCCCACGGCGTCTCGATGCGACGGGGTTCCTCGTGCCGCGCGAGATGCGAAGACCGATTCTCGCGTCCACGTGGGTCTCCAGCAAATGGGAGCATCGCGCCCCCGCGGGGACCGTTCTCTTGCGCGTCTTCTTCGGCGGGGCGAGCGGCGGCGCGGTCCTCGAGAACGACGACGCCGAGCTCGTCGTCCTCGCTCGCGAGGAGCTTCGTTCCCTGATGGGGATCGAGGACGCGCCGATGTTCACGCAGGTGTTCCGCTTCTCGCGCGCGAGCCCTCAGCCCAAGGTGGGGCACCTCGGGCGGGTGCGCGCGGTGAAGAATCGCCTCGCGCGTTTCCCGGGGCTCTACGTCGCCGGCAACGGCTTCGAAGGGAGTGGGATCCCGGACTGCGTGAAGTTCGCGGAGGCCGCTGCCGGAGAGATCCTCGCGCGGCCGCGGTGAGCCGCGGCGGGGTGAACGAGACTCGCCGAGCCTCAGAAGCCGGGAGAGGTGGCAACCGGCTTGGTGGGGTGGATCTTCGGAACGGCGTGATGCGGGGGACGCTGTAGCGCGGGCGTCGTGTGTGGCGCCGTCACGGGCGTCGAGGCGGGCGCGGTCGCCGCGGGCGGCGGGGGCGCTATGCTCGCGACCTCGCTGGGCGCCGGCGTCTGAAGCGAAGGAGCGCCCAGCGCCGCCGGGACGGAGGTCGCGGACGTTGGCCTCGTCGTCGTGGGAGCCGGCGGCGACGGACGCGTCATCACGAGGACCATGGCGGCCGAGCCTACGACCGTGCCCGCGGCTGCCCAAGGCCACCAGGCCGCCCTCTTCCGTGGCGGGACGATCGTTGCGACCGACTGCCCTTCCACGCTCTGCGTCTCGGCCTCGCGAACGGAGAGCGCGGCGACGGGGCCCGTCCGGTCCACGCCGTAGTCGCGCGCTTTCACCCCCTGAAGCACCGGCGCGAGCGAGTCCTCGGTCTCGCCGAGAGCGGCAAGCATCGCGCTGCGCATCTCGGCCGCCGACGCGTGGCGCTGCTTGGGGCGCTTCGAGAGCGCGCGCTGGAGCTCGAGCCAGAGGAGCGGACTGATGCGGGGATCGGGATCGACAGAGGTCTGAAGGACCGCGGCGATCGCTGCGGAGGGGGTCGGTGCGTCGAATGGGCAAGCACCCGTCAACGTCTCGTAGAGCACGACGCCGCAGGAGAAGAGGTCGCTTCGTCCATCGAGGTCGTCCTCCGAGCGAATCTGCTCGGGGGACATGTAGCTCGGCGTCCCGAGGACCACACCGTCCATCGTCTTCGAGTCGTTCTTCGGCATCTTGGCGATGCCGTAGTCGAGGAGCTTGGGGATCACCTTCCCGTCGGACTCGACGGCGAGGAAGATGTTCGACGGCTTCACGTCGCGGTGAACGACCCCCTGCTCGTGCCCATGTTGAAGCGCCGAGAGGACCGCGTTCATGACCGCCATCGCTTCGCGCTCGGTCCGCGCGCCACGCCGCGCCAGCCATTGCTCGAGGGTCTCCCCTTGGAGAAGCTCCATCACGAGGACGAGCGTGCCGTCGGGCTCTTCGAGAAAGTCGAAGATTCGGACGATGCTCCGATGAGTCAAGAGTCCCGCCAGCCGTGCTTCCCGCCTGAACCGCTCTTCGGCCTCGAGCGCTTTCTCCGCCGTGTTCGGACGAAGGACCTTCAGCGCGACCGAGGCCTGCGTCGTCTCGTTCTGCGCGAGCCAGACTTCACCCATGCCGCCCGTGGCAAGCCGGCGTACCAGGACATACTTCGTCCCGATGCGCGTGCCCGGCGCCAGAATCCGCGCGGCGGGTCGTTCTTCGGACATCGGCTACGGCACAGTATCGCACGAGGGCCTTGCCCGGGCGAGCGCACCGCGCTGCTCAAAGTGGTGGGAACCTTCAGAATTCCGCGGGATCGGTGTAGGTGCCGAACACTCCGCGGAGCACATCGCAGATCTCCTGCTCGGTGGCGTACGCCTTCGCAGCTTCGATGATCGGCGGCATCAGATTGGTCGATTGGGCCGCCGCGGCGCGCACGGCTTCGAGCGCGGACTTCACGCGTGATGCATCGCGCTGCGCCTTTACAGCGCGAAGGTTGTCGACCTGGCGCTTTTGGACCTCGTCGTCGATCTTGAGGAGCGGGATCGCCCCCCCCTTCGTTTCGTCCGCGTTCACGTACTTGTTCACGCCGACCATCACCCGCTCGTCCGACTCGAGCTGCCGCTGGAAGCGGTAGGCGCTCGCCGCGATCTCGCGCTGCGGGTACCCCTTCTCGATCGCCGAGACCATCCCTCCGAGCTCGTCGATTCGTGCGATGTACGCGCGCGCCTCCTTCTCGAGGCGGTTCGTCAGCTCCTCCAGGAACCACGCGCCGCCGAGCGGATCGATCACGTTGGCCGCGCCGCTCTCCTCCGCGATGATCTGCTGCGTGCGAAGCGCGATCATCACCGCCTCCTCGGTGGGGAGCGCGTACGTCTCGTCGAGCGAGTTCGTGTGGAGCGACTGCGTCCCGCCGAGCACGGCCGCGAGCGCCTGGAGCGCGACGCGGACGACGTTGTTGTACGGCTGCTGCGCCGTCAGCGACACGCCGGCCGTCTGAGCGTGCGTCCGGAGCTTCATCGACTCGGCCCGCTTGGCGCCGAAGCGCTCCTTCATGAGACGAGCCCAGAGCCGCCGAGCCGCACGGAACTTCGCGATCTCCTCGAAGAAGTCGTTGTGCACATCGAAGAAGAACGAGAGCCGCGGCGCGAAGTCGTCCACGCTCATGCCGCGCTGGAGACAGCTCTCGACGTAGCCGATCCCGTCGGCGATCGTGAACGCCAGCTCCTGCGCGGCCGTGCTCCCCGCTTCGCGGATGTGGTAGCCGCTGATCGAGACGGTGTTCCAGCGAGGGACGTCCTTCGAGCAGAACTCGATCATGTCCGTCACGATCCGCATCGCGGGGCGGGGGGGGACGAGCCAGGCGTGCTGCGCGATGAACTCCTTCAGGCAGTCGTTCTGGACGGTGCCGCCGATCTTCGTCCGGTCGATGCCGCGCTTGTCGGCGAGCGCGATGTAGAAACAGAGGAGCACGATCGCCGGCCCGTTGATGGTCATCGATGTCGTGACCTTGTCGAGCGGAATGCCGTCGAAGAGCACCTCCATGTCGCGGAGCGTGTCCACCGCGACACCGCACATCCCGACCTCGCCGAGCGACCGCGGAGAGTCGCTGTCGTAGCCCATGAGCGTCGGGAAATCGAAGGCGGTGGACAGGCCGGTCTGCCCCTCTTTCAGGAGGTAGTGGAAGCGCTGGTTTGTCTGCTCGGGGGTGCCGAAGCCGGCGAACATCCGCATCGTCCAGGTGCGCCCGCGGTACATCGTGGGCTGGACGCCGCGGGTGAACGGATACTCGCCGGGGAAGCCGAGGTCCTTCGCGTAGTCCGTTCGCACGTCGGCCGGCGTGTAGAGCCCCTCGACCTCCAGGTCGCTCCAGGTGGCAAAGCGGGGGAGGCGCGGGGGGACCTTCGCCTCGGCGGACGCGACCGCCCCCTTCTTCCAGGCCTCCTTGGCGGCGCGAAGGGCAGCGATGTCGGCGGGGGCCTCGCCGCCGCTCGAGTACGAGTCGGCCTCGGCCGTTTGGGGGGGGCGAGGGCGCGCGAAGGTGACTTCTTGCGACATGACGTTGCGAGGAATCTAGCGCGTACGGCGCAGACTTTCAGGCTCGCCTCGAAATAGCCGGGAAGCGAGGCAAAAGTGGCCGTCACCCGTCCCAAGATCGCCGTCACGCCTGCCCAAATCGCCGGCAAGCGCCCGAAAATCGCCGTCACGCCCGCCAAAATCGCCGGCAAGCGACTGAAAATCGCCGGCAAGCGCCCGAAAATCGCCGTCACGCCTGCCAAAATCGCCGGCAAGCGACCGAAAATCGCCGGCACGCGTGCCAAAATCGCCGTCAAACCCGCGTTCGGGGCAGTCCGCTTGACGACGTTCGCCTACTCACGTAGCGAGCCTCATGCTTCACGAACTGATCGTGACCTGGTTCTCCCGGGTGAACGACTGGGGCTACGCCGGCGTGTTCCTCCTGATGGCGATCGAATCGTCGATCGTCCCGCTGCCGAGCGAGGTCGTGATCCCGCCGGCGGCGTTTTTCACGATCGGGGAGCACCCGTCGATGAGCTTCGCGGGGGTCATCGTCGCCGGGACGGCCGGCTCCTTCTGCGGCGCGATGGTCATGTACGTGCTTTCCCGCGTGCTCGGGCGCCCGATCGTGCTGCGCTGGGGGAAGTTCGTGCTCGTGTCGCCCGCGAAGCTCGAGAAGGCCGAGCACTTCCTCGCGCGCTACGAGACGGGAGGGGTCTTCTTCGCCCGGCTGCTCCCGGTCGTGCGGCACCTCATCGGGATCCCGGCGGGCATCGTGCGCATGTCGCCCGGCTGGTACTCGGCGATGACCGTGGCCGGATCGGCCGTGTGGTGCACCGTCCTCGCGGTCTTCGGGCGGCAAGTGCTCGGTGACGAGCCGCAGCTGATGCAGGACCCCGACGCTCTCCGGCGCGTCCTCGTGCACAAGTCGCTCACGATCGTGGTCGCCGTGGCGGTCATGACGCTTCTCTACTTCGCCGTCGTACGGATGACGCGCAAGCCCGAGCCGGTCGCGGCGCCCCCTGCGGGCTGATCGCTGACTCTCGCTCCCTACGGCCGCGACGGCTTGTCAGGCTGAATCCCCGGCATCGTCGGCTCTTCGGCGAAGTTCGGGTCTTCTTCTTCGTCTGCCCCGAGCGCGGCCGCTTCAGTCTGGGCCTTCTTCGCCGCGAGCCGCTCTTCGGTGTCGCCGTCCGGCTCGACAGGCGGCTCGACGACCGTCTCCTCGATCTTGATGAGGACGGCCGTGATGTTGTCCTCGCCGCCGCTCTCGTTCGCGCGCGCGATGAGGCGCTTGCACCCTTCGCGAATGTCGGGGCTCGAGGTGACGATCTTCATGATCTCTTCGTCGGGGATCATCCCTGACAGCCCGTCCGAGCAGAGGATGTAGACGTCGTTCGCGAGCGGGTCGTCGTGCTGGAGGTCGACCACGACCTGATCCTGCATCCCGAGCGCGCGCGTGATGACGTTCTTCGGCAGCTCGCTCCGCTGCTCGTCCGTCAGATCGGGCATCGCGAGCAGGTAGTCGTTGATGAGCGAGTGGTCGCGGGTGAGAAGCTGGATGGCGCCGTTGCGAACCCGGTAGCACCGCGAGTCCCCCACGTGGCCGATGTACATCCGCCGCTTGCGGGGGCTGAACATCGCCCCGACCACCGTCGTCCCCATGCCGTGGTACTCGCGCGAGCGGGTAGAACGCTCGAAGATCTGGCGGTTTGCGACGCGGATGCCCGTCAGGAGGCGGTTCTCCTCCTCCGAGAGGTTCGTATCGAAGTGGAATGGCCAGGTGACGTCGTCGTTGGCGGTCGACTTGAAGAACTCGCTGATCGTGTCGGTCGCGAGCTTCGAGGCCACGTCGCCGGCCCGGTGGCCCCCCATGCCGTCCGCGACGACATACAGGTCGTACTCCTTGAGTACGACGAACGAGTCCTCATTGTGCTCGCGTTGAAGGCCGACGTCGCTCTGGCCCGCTGCGATTGCGCGCATTAACGGACTCGCTCCTGGATTCGGAAAAAGGATTTCATCCGTCGACCGGGGTGTCAAGGTGTGGGAGCCGGACGCGGCTCCTGCTGAAGGCAGGGGCTGAGCGCGGGGTCCGCAACCTCCAGGCTACAAGCAACAGCCGCCGGCGCGATCAAACATTTCGCTGAATGTACGCGCGGCTTGCCGGAGGCTAGATCGGCCAGAACGGCGAGACCTCACACTTCGAGGATGTCCTTTTCCTTCGATCCGACGAGGCTGTCGACCAGCTTGCTCCCGTCCGCCACCGTCTCTTCGGTCTTCTTCTTTGCGCGATCCACGGCGTCGGCTGAGGCGGCTCCGTCGGCCTCGACCTGGTTCAACAGGTCGAGGGCGTCGTGTCGGGCCTTCCGGATGGTGACCTTGCACTCCTCGCCGTACTTGCGCGCGACCTTGACGAACTCCTTCCGGCGCTCCTCGGTGAGGGGCGGAAGAGGTACCCGGATGATGTCCCCGTCGGTCTGCGGATTCAGCCCGAGATCCCCCTCGCGGATCGCCTTCTCGACCGCCTTGATGACCGACCTGTCCCACGGCTTCACCGTGAGGAGCCGGGGCTCGGGCACGTTGACGTGCGCCATCTGCGCGAGCGGCGTCATCGTCCCGTAGTAGTCGACACGAATCCCCTCGAGCAGGCTCGGGTGTGCGCGCCCCGCTCGGAGCTTCGCGAGCTCGCGCTTGAGGACGTCGTGCGCCTTGGCTATCGAGGAGACGAGCTCCTTTTGAACGTCGTCGATCATAGCGGCGCGCACCTTACCGCGTCCTTGCTCCATTGTCGCCGCTACGTTGCCGTCATGGCGCGGGCGGGGCTCGGGCTGCCGGCGCGGACTCGCGGCCGGGATTGTGCGCCCGGATCGCCGGCTTGCGTGCCGACCGGGAGCGCGCCGTGCGAATAAAAGCGGACGTCGACCGTCTGTCCTTAGTAAGCTTGGGCCGTCGCGTCATGCGGGGGGGAACCCGCGACGCCGTTCTCGCTTGTCGCTCATGAACGTACAAGGTCGAATTGGGGGGGGACGTGGGCCGCGCATCGGGGCGGGTATCGTCGCGGTGCTCGGTGGTGGAGTCTCCGGCGCGCTCGCCGTGCTCGGTGTGGTGACCGGAGTGGCGACGAGCTCGTCAACGGCGCAGGCGCAGCAGCACCCTGCCACGGACGGCGGGGTTCCGGCGTACATCGTCGCGGCGGGTCAGGGGCTGGTGACCCCGCCAGACGTCGAGGACGTCGAGCACATGTGTGCGCTCCTTACGTCCTGTCCGAACGTGCCCCTCGCGTCGGACCTGCTCCCGTCGAGCGTTCCGGGTTGCGTACAGAGCTTCATGAACGAGCTCACCTCCCCCGGAGCGGTGAAGTACCCCCTCATCATTCGCGAGTGCGGTCTTCGCGCCAACTCGTGCAGCGAGCTGCGGACCTGCATGCTGCGCGGCGCCCGATCCGATGTCTGCGAGGACCGCGGCAAGAACGGGATGGTCGGTCGGTGCGACGACGACGGGCGCGCCATCAACTGCTCGCACGAGAAGGTCGTCGGCGTGCGCGACTGCCCGCGCGGCGGGGAGCAGTGTGTCGTGCGTGAGGGGCAGGCGAGCTGCGTTCTTGGCCCGTGCTCGTCCGAGAACAAGGAAGGGGCTCCGGCGACCTGCTCCGCCAGCGGAACGCGCGTGCTCCGGTGCGATCACGGGAAGCTCAGCAGTCTCGATTGCACGACCTTCGGTCTCAAGTGCAGCGTCGCCGAGGGGAGCGCTGGCTGCGCGACGTCGACCCCGCCCTGCTCGGGTACCTCGAAGCACTGCGATGGCAACGTCTCGGTCGGTTGCATGCACGGGCACGAAGTCCGGGTCGACTGCGGCGCCGCGGGGCTCACCTGCAACCCGACGCCGGGATCAATCCCCGTTGGGGCGTGCGCGGCCCCCCCTCCCGCCGGGACGAACGACAAGTGCGATCCGAAGGACCCTCCCAAGTGCGACGGCGCGACGATCAAGTACTGCTTCGCGGGGCGGAAGCGGAGCTACTTCTGCAAGTCGCTCGGCTTCAATGGATGCGTAAAGGACGGCAGCTCGGTTCATTGCGGGGGCTGATCGGCGTCGCGGTCGGGCTGGCGCTGGCGCCGACGATGGCGTGCCACGGCAAGACCGAACCGCCGCCGCACGAGACGATGCTCGCGCCGGTCGAGGCGCCCGCGAGCCTGATCGCGGAAGGTGCGATCACGGCCCCCGACGCCACGTGGCTCCGGCTGCAGCGAGGTATTGGTGCCGGGGCTGGGGTGCTACCGAGCACGCTGGGCGAGCTCATTTGTGCGGCGTCAGGGCTCGACGCAAAGCTCGGCGCTGAAGTGAGCGGGACCTCTCCTGCGTATCTGGTCGTTGCCGGGAAGGGGGTATCCCCCTCGTGGGTGCTCGCCGCGCGGCTCGCCGACGAGCGGCACGCGCGACCGCTCTTCGAGGGGGTGAGCCCGGTCTTCCAGGTTGTGGACGCCGGGGCCGGGGTCGTCGTGCTTCGTTCGGCTCAGCCCACGCCCGTCGTGGGGATCGCGCCGGGAGGGTGGGTCGTCGTCGGGGCGTCGGCTTCGGCGCTTGCGGAGCTCGCTCCGTACGCGACGCGGACGCTCCCCACCAAGGCCCGGTCCGCCGCCGAATCGATCACGATCGATCTGCCGCAGGCCGCCTTGAAAGGGGAACTCGCGGACGCCGTCGCCAAAGAGTGGAGCAGTGCCCAGGCGTCGATGATTGCTGACGATCGGGCGCTGCGAGCGGAGCACGGCGGCCGCCCCCCGGACTTCGGGGACCCGCACGCCATCCTGGGAGCACTCGACGGGTGGGTGCAGGGAAAGGTCGCGGCGCTACGCGATTTGCGCGCGATGCATGTCGCGATCAGCGTGACGGATGACGACGTCCGTGCGATTGCGACGGCGTCGCCTGCATCGCCTGAAGGCGCTGCGGCGGCGGCAGCCGCTTCGCTCCATCCCGGGGAAGTCGCGCCGCTCGCCGGCCTCCCGCGCGAGACTCTTGTCGCGCTCCTCTCGCGCGACGACGCCGCAACGCGCGCGAGGGACTCGGCGGGAATGGAGGCCACGCTCGTCGCTACATTAGGTCAGAGGCTCGCCGCGTCGGACGCGAAGAGAGTGCATGAGGCGTTCGACGATTGGAGGGGCGCGCACGGCGACTGGGCGACGCTCGCGCTCACGCTCACGCCGACCGAACGCGGCGTCGTGGCAGACGTCGCCTCGAGCGACCCTGCGCGCTCGGCGCGAGGGGTTCGGGAAGCGATGGAGCTCGTGGCGACGGCCCCCGCGATCCGCGATCCGTTCGAGAGCTGGCTTCACGCGCGCGACGTCACGCTGGGCGCGACCGCGGTCCCCGGGGGGGGACAGGCGTCGATGGCGACGTTCGTGACCGCGTCTCCCATCTCGCTGGCATGGGTGCCCGGGCATGATGACCTGAGGCTTGCGCTTGGAGCCGCCCCTGCGTCGCTCCTCCCGCCTCCGCTGCCGGGAGGGACGCTCGGGGACGACCCCATCCTCCGCGCGACGCTCGGCTCCATCGGCGATGTTGCCGCGGCGATCGTGGCGCAGCCTGGGAGGGCGCGCGGCTGTACGGCGACGGGGGCCGTCGTCATGGCGCTAGGCGTGCGTCCGGATGCCGCCGCAGCGGGGGGGCAGGCGCTGTGGGGCACTGTGGTGGCGTCGGATTCGTCGCTTCGTTGCCTGGCGAAGTCGTTCTTTTGACTATGCTTCGAGCGGGGTCATGAACGATCGCGCTCCCAACGCCACGTGCAGATCGCCGGAGGAGCGCGTCCGCGCGCTCGCGCTCGTGCGCCTCGCCCTCGCGGCATTGACCGCGCTCATCGCGCTCTCGGCCTTCGCGGTGGCAGGGTGCGGGCGATCGTCCCTCTTCGACGGCGCGACGACGCTCTTCGGCGACGACGCAGGCTCGGACTCGGGCGCGTGCACCCCGGCGAGCTGCAGCGGATGCTGCATCAACGGCACGTGCAACGACGGTACTGCGCTCGAGTCCTGCGGTGGCGCCGGCTCGCTGTGTGAAGACTGCACACAGTTCGGGCCGACCGCGCTGTGCATGGCCACCCCCGACGCGGGCGGGGGAGTATGCGCGGTCGTGTCGTCTTGCGATTGCCCGGCTGGAGAGACATGCGACGCCGAAGGGCAATGCATCGCCGAGTCG
The DNA here is from genome assembly GCA_052147435.1 of Polyangiaceae bacterium. Taxonomy (GTDB): domain Bacteria; phylum Myxococcota_A; class Polyangia; order Polyangiales; family Polyangiaceae; genus JBKQKP01. The sequence goes on from JBKQKP010000388.1 coordinate 32,128, forward strand.
CCGTGCGGAACGTGCGCCGGGTGTTGCAACGATACCGTCTGCGAGCCCGGGACGAGCACCACGGCGTGCGGCGCGAGCGGAAGCCAGTGCCAGGCATGCAGCGCTGGCACGGACTGCGTGGCCGCCGTGGAGGGGGGAGGGGAATGCGTCTCGAACCTCTGCGGGCCCAACAACTGCGCGGGCTGCTGCTCGGCGACGGGGTGCGTGGTCGGGACGCTTCTGAACGCTTGCGGCACCGGTGGACAGGCCTGCCAGGCATGTACGGGCTCCCAGTGTGCCCCGGCAGGGCCGAACAACGGAGGCGTCTGCGTCGCGACGGGGTGCAATCCGCAGAACTGCCCCGGGTGTTGTGACGGCAACGGGTTGTGCCAGTCGGGAGCTGGAACGGCGGCATGCGGCGCGGGGGGGGACGCGTGTCAGATCTGCTCTGCGACGCAGGTGTGCGCGGCCGGCAGCTGCGCGACTCCGGTGGGGTGTGGGCCGCAGACCTGCGCAGGGTGCTGCCAAGGGGGCACGTGCACCGGCGGCGGGGCGGACGACGCGTGCGGATCGGGGGGTGGCGTCTGCCAAGACTGCGGCGATACCGCTGCGTGCGTCGCGAACGTCTGCCAGACGCTGGGCGCGTGCAACGAGGCCTCGTGCCCGGGCGGATGCTGCCAGGGCAACCTCTGCCTCCCGGGTACCAATGACTCCGCGTGCGGTGCGAACGGAAGCACATGCAACGCGTGCGGCTCCGGGACTCAGTGTGCGGGAGGCTCGTGCCAGGTTGGCGCGGCGTGCGGACCTTCGAACTGCTCGGGGTGTTGTTCCGGCGACCAGTGCCTGGGTGGGACGACGACGGGGGCGTGCGGACTGAACGGAACCGTGTGCCAGGCCTGCGGGACGAGCGCCGAGTGCGTAAACGGGAACTGCGAAGCGACGTGCGGGCCGGTCACCTGCACCGGGTGTTGCCAGAGCGGCGTCTGCGCGCTCGGGGGACAGAACGCGGCGTGCGGCAGCGGAGGGGGCGCGTGCCAGAACTGCACGACGTCGGGTGCGTTCTGCGAGAGCGGCGCGTGCGTTCCGCAGGCATGCGGTCCCGGAACCTGCGGCGGATGTTGCGATGCGACGGGAGCGTGCGTAGCGGGGGGGGCCGCGAGCGCGTGTGGCGTGGGCGGGAATACGTGCAGCAACTGCGCGGCCATTGGCGACGTCTGCTCGGCCGGGGCGTGCGTGACGACCCCACCGGCGTGTGGCCCTTCGAACTGCCCGCTCGGATGTTGCGACGGGAGCGGCGTCTGTCAGGACGGCTTCCTCGACGGCCAGTGCGGCTCGGGGGGGATTGCCTGCTTGAACTGCACCGCCGGGGGCACGACGTGCGACGTCAACGCGACTCCTCGCGGATGCACGGGCTCGCAGACCACCTGTCCAGCGCCCTACCCCGGGTGCCCCACCGGGACGACGACGCAGGTCCCGGTCACGCAGCCAGGCGCCTGCACGTCGCAGGACCTCACCGAAGCGCAAGCGGCATGTGCCGGAGGAGCAGACACGACCGGGTGCACGTCGTTCCTTCAGACGCTGACGAGCAACGGCGCTCAGGCCTGCGCGCTATGCCTGCAGCCCTTCGTCGTGCCGTTCGCGCAGGTGACAGGGATCGCTCTTTGCGCCGCGCCGTTCGTCCCGGCGAGCTGCAATCAAGACACCGGGTGCTACACGAACTGCGAGACGGTGACCTGCAGCCAGTGCGCTGCCTCCCAGCTCTCGACGTGCCAGACGCAAGTAGCGAGCGGCAGCTGCAGCACGTATTCGCAAGGGCTCAGCTGCCTTGTGGCGGCCGAGACCGGCGCCGGAGCGTTCTGCAACCCGGCGAGCTACTCCGATTTCGGCGCGTGGCTCGAGGGGGTCGGCGGGCAATACTGCGAGTAGGGCTGAGGCAATATCTCGCTTCCCGCCTTCCTGCCGGGCAGTTCATCGGTTACACCGTCCCTCGTGCCGCGGCCTAGCTACGACGAAGTCGTTCTCCTGACGGGGCTCCCGTCGTTCGCGGCGCGGACCACGTGCGAAGAGATCGTGCGGACGTCCCCCAAGACGCTCGTCTACGCGCTCGTGCGATCGAAGTTCGAGGAGGAAGCGCGCGAGCTCCTCGACGCGCTGCCCATGGATCAGCGGTCGCGGGTGCAGATCGTCGAGGGGGACGCTGCGGCGATGGACCTCGGTCTCTCGGGCGCCGAGTTCAAACAGCTGGCTTCGGAAGTCGATCGAATCCACCACGCCGCGAGCGTCTCGTACCTTGGCGTCGAGCGCTCGACGGCGGAGCACGTGAATGTGCAAGGGGCGCACGAGATCCTCGAGTTTGCGGCGGCGTGCTCGTCGCTCAAATGCCTCATCCATCACTCGACGGCGCTCGTCTCGGGAGATCGCACCGGCGTCGTGATGGAAGAGGACTTGAAAGAAGGGCAGCACTTCCGGAACGTCGTCGAGGAGACGAAGGCACGGGCCGAGAAGCTCATGCGCGCGGCGATGCCCAAGATACCGATCGCGGTCGTTCGCCCTTCGATGGTCGTTGGTGATTCGCAGACCGGAGAGATCGATCGGTTCGACGGTCCTTACCTGATCATTCTTCTCATCGTGACGTCGCCCGCCGAGATCGCGCTTCCGCTTCCCGGGCGAGGGGACGCACCCTTGAACCTGGTCCCGGCCGACTATGTCGCGCGCGCCGCACGCGTGATCGGGCTCGACCCGCGCTCTCCAGGCCGAACTTTTCACGTCGTCGATCCCGCGCCCCTGACCGGGCGTCGCGTCTTCGAGCTCGTCGCTCTGGCCGGCGGACGGAGGATGCCACGCGGGTTCATCCCGGCGAACCTCACGAAGGCGCTCCTGCGCACGCCGGGGCTCGAGCGCTTCGCGAAGAGCCCACGCGCGTTCTTCGATGCGCTCGCCACCCCCGTGACCTGGGCCTCGGCGAACGCCGACGAGATCCTCGCAGACGCGAACCTCCGATGCCCGCCGCTCGAGGGATACGTGGAGAAGCTCGTCGAGTACGTGCAGAACCGCCTTCGTGAGCGCAAGGAGAAGCGGGCTGCGGCGGAGATCGACGATCCGCTCGGCTGAGTGGCGTCGCAGAGGACGATGGGCAAGCCGGTCGCGCCGTGCGTGGGAAAAGGAATGGTCGTCCGCCGGGTGCTCGTCGCATCGCCCGACGTGGTCTTCGTGAAGGGGATCATCGAGGCGCTCGAGGGGGTGGCGCAGGTGTTCGCCGTCCAGGGGGGAGAGCTCACGATCGCGTCGCCGTCCGACCGAGCGTCGGAGCTCGACGCCCTCGTGGACGACCTGTGCCGAGAGCTGGGAATGATGAGCGTGACGCCGCGCGCGGAAGAGGTGCCGTGAGCTTCGACGTCGACATCGCGATCGTCGGAGGGGGACCGGCAGGGACGAGCACCGCGCTCCACCTCGCGCGCGCCGAGCGGATCGCCCCCGAGCGCGTGGCGATCTTCGACAAGGCGATTCACCCGCGCGAGAAGCCGTGTGCGGGGGCGGTGAGCGGCTGGGGGCTCGACGCTCTGGCGGCGATCGGCGTCACGGTCGATGTGCCGCAAGTCACGATGCAGGGCCTCCGCGTGCTCGACGGTTCGGAGGGGGGAGCGAGTCAGTGGCCGGTCGGCGCGCGCGACGCAAAGCTCGGCATCGTCGTGCGCAGAAGCGAGCTAGATGCGAGCCTGTGGCGGAGGGTTGCGGGGGATGGCGTGCGCGCCTACGACGGCGAAGCGCTCGTCGACCTCAAGCCCGTGCCCGGAGGGTGGGAGATCGAGACGACGAAGCGCTCGATCCGGGCGCACCTCGTCGCGGCGTGCGACGGGGCCGGGAGCACCGTGCGAAAGCGCCTTCACCTGGCCGAGTCGGCGCGCAAGGGGCACCTCTACGTGCTGGAAACGGCGCCGACGGATCGAGACGCGGGACCCCGCGCCGGCCTCTGCGACTTCGACATGACCCCGTGCGCCTGGGGAATCGAGGGGTACTACTGGGATTTTCCGACCGTGATTGCGGGGACACCCCACGTGAGTCGCGGCGTCTACCACGCGAATATGACGCCGCGGTCCGACGTGAAAGCGATGCTCGGGCGGGCTCTCGCGGCGCGCGGGATAGACATCGAAGCGGTGAAGCTGAAGCCGTTCAGCACGAGGCCGTTCGTGGAGGGGTCGCTCCTGGCGATCCCTCGCCTCGCGCTCGTCGGGGAAGCCGCTGGAATCGACGCGACGACGGGGGAGGGGATCGCGCAAGCGATCCTGTTTGGCGCGATCGCGGCGCATCACCTCGCGCAGGCGATTCGCCTGGGGAGCGGTCGCCTGCATGGCTACGCGAGCGACGTCCGACGCGCCCGCGTCGGGAGGCACCTGCTCCAGAGCGCGTGGCTGGCCCGCGTCGTCTACGGGCCGCGGGGGAGAGCTTGGCGGCGGTTTCTCGCGCGATCGGACCGGGCACGAGACGCGGGAATGCGCTGGTACGCCGGGGACGCGCTGTCGTGGAAGGAGAAGGGGGCGCTCGCGGTGGGGTTGGCGCGGGAACTCGTCAGGTAGCCGGGTTCAGAAAGCTCCGCTGTTTCTCTCCGGCGAGTCGTCGTCGTCCCCGCCGCTGATCGGCTCCGGGTGGATCGTGGGCGAGCTCGCGTCCACGTCGAGGACGCTGCCACGCTCGTGGGTGGAGTCCGGCGGGGGGGGGAGCGACGACAGCGAGCCGCTCGTTCCGAGCGCATTCTTGTGGTCGAGGAAACGCAGCGTGCCGGGCCCGCTGGTCCGTTCGAGCACGGCGCGCAGATCGCCGGGAAGCGGCGCCTCGATCATGAGCCTCGCGTGCGTCACGGGGTGATCGATTTCGATCCGGACGCAGTGGAGGAACGCGCGGTCGAGACCGTTCTTCTCCTCGAAGAATCGGTTCGTCGGTACGTGTCCGTAGCGATCGTCGCCGAGGACCGGGTGGCCGATCGCCGCGAGGTGTCGCCGGATCTGGTGCGTCCGTCCCTGCTCCGGGATGACGCGCAGAACGCTGTGGCCGCTCGCCACGGCGAGGCGGCGGTAGCGGGTGCGCGCGGGGTACATCTTCCCCTCTTCGCGAAGCTCCCGCGTGATCGCCCCCTTCGACGGCGTGACCCCGCGGGTCGCGGCGACGTAGATTTTGCGCGTCGATGCGCTGCCGAGCGCCTCCTGCCAGCGGCCAACCACCTCGGCGCGCCGCGCGAGGATGACGAGGCCGCTCGTCCCGATGTCGATGCGGTGCACGGGGACCGCCTCTTCGGCCCGTGGAATCTTCCGCGCGCGCGACAGGAGCGACCCGGCGTATTCGCCTTGCGGCGCCGTCGGTTCGTGCGCCCCCTTCTCCACGACGAGGATGTCATCGTCCTCGAACAGGACGTGCGGCGTGGGGATCAACGTCCGCCGGAGGATTGCCACGGTCTCGACTTCGTCCGTCAGCGGGATCATGTCGAGCGGGCGAAGCTCGCTCGTCGTGTAGCCGAGCCGGAGGAAGTGGTCGAGGTCACGCGCTAGGGTGTCGGGGTCGCAAGATACGTAGGCGATCGCGGCGGGGCCGAGGCGCGATGCCCACTCGCGTGCCATCGGGCTCATTCCGCGACGTGGTGGATTCACGACGATCGCGTCGAATCGCTCTCCGCGATCCGCGAGCGCGCGCGCGACGGTCGCGACGTCGCCGCACTCGCTCGTCACCGGCAGCCCCTGCGCTTCGGCTGCCTGTTTCACGTGAGCGACGGCCGGCGCGAAAGACTCGACCAGGTGAACGCCCGCACCGACCGTCGCCAGTCCGAGCGCGATCGCTCCCGAGCCGCCGTACAGGTCGAGAACGCGCGGCCGCTTCTCGCCTCCGTTTCCGGAGCTCCCCGCTCTCGCGAGGCCCAGGGATTCCGCGAGGATCGCGTGGACGCGCGCGGCCTGGCCGCGGTGCGCCTGGACGAAAGAGCCGAACGTCGCAACGTGCGTCGAAGAGCCGAGGGCGTCGCGCGCGGAAGCGGCGCCGGCCAGGAGCACGGTCTCTGATCCGAGGATCTGCGGCGCTTCTCCTTCGTGGAAGTTGACGCTGACGCCCAGTATCTCCGGGAGCTCCGTGATCAGCCGCTCGGCGGCGGCGCGAAGGTGATCGACCGGAGCTGCGCGCGATCTCTGCACGACCCACGTCACGAGGACGCGCCCGGCCGACGTGGGGGTCTCGCGGACCTCGCGGAGGTCGAGCGCGCGGAGGCTCCCGCCGCCGCTCGGGTCGAACGCCGCGAGCGGTCCGCCGTTCTCGGCGTCGGCGACGCTCCGCGCGCGGATCGCGTCAGCCACCTTTGCGAGCGTCGGCGAGACGACGCGGCAACGAGGAATGTCGACGACCTGATGGCCCCCTCCTTTGGCGAACAGGCCGATCTTCCCACCTGGGCCGACGATCATCTTCGCGCGCGTCCGGTACGACACGATCGGGTCTGCCGCCGTGACCGGCTCGGTGTACACGAGCTCGAGAGCCGGATACCGCGCGACGGACTGCACGACGCGCCCGCGCTTGAGGGCGAGCTGCTCCCCGTAGGGAAGCGCGATGATCGGGCAGCCGCCACAGCGGTCCGCGTGCTCGCACTCGACGCGCGTCGCATCGCCCGCCATGGCGACACGCAGGAGCCCTGAATCGAGAGGAGACGACATCGCGCTAGTGAGTCGAGCTTAGCATGTGAGGTCCGAATGCCCGCCCTCGGCGAGCTTCGAGAGACGGCCTCCGGCGGGATGGATCACGCGTTGCTCAGCGCATGAACCCTGAGCAGGGCCTCGTCACTGACTCGCGGACGGCGCGGCGGCGACGACGACGCCAGGCCAGATGTGAAACGCGGTCGATGTCGTTGCGAAGGAGAAGATCATGTACGGCTCGAAGCCCGCAGTCCCCGGCATCGAAACGGCCGCGGCGGGAGGGGGTGAGTTGAGGGTTGCCGTGACGGTGACCTTCGACCCATTGTTCACGCTGGTGGCGCTCAAGGAGAAGCAGACGACGTTCTCCGACGCGTCGCACGGAGAGCCGGGCTGCGAGGGATCCACGTTTCCGTTCAGGTCGATGATGCCGAGGGTCCAATCGGCGGTCGGCCCGTCGGAGAAAGCGTCCACCTCGAAGGTCACGCTCTCTCCTACGGCGATCGCGAGCGCGTCATTCCCTCCCGCGGGCGCCGCGTTGAAATAGACCTCGCCGGCAGGGGTCGGGACGCACGGGTCGTGGCTCGCCGCCGCGGCACCATTCGACCAGACGCGGGTGACCGTGTACGCCCCTTGCGCCCAACGGTCGGTCCCGAAGCCGAAGAGGTCCGCGCAGAGATCGGCGACCTCGCCCCCCTGCATCGTGAGCGCCCAGGGGAGAAACTCGGTGGTCGTGATGTCGTACCCGAGCATCGACGTATCCTGCGGGTTCTTGCCCGGCTCGCCCGCGTACGGATCGGTGACCGTCTCGATGATCTCGTGACTCGCCGCCATCGTCGCCGTCTGTTCGAGCGAGAGCTGGGCCACGCCCGATCGCGTCTGCGGCGGGTCGCAGATCGAGACCACGGCGTACGGGACCTCGACGACGCTCCCGCCCCCTCCCGATGCCTGGTAGGCGAGCGTGTTGTGATACCCGCCGAAGGTCTCGCAGCTGCGAGCGCCGTCGAGAGTGATGGGGATCGAGAGCGGGAAGTAGAAGAGGTAGAAGGTGCTCGCGCCGGGAGCGGGGAGCGCGCCGCTCGCGAGGAGGCCTTGGATGTAGGGCTGGAGGGTCGAGGTGCTCTGCGCCGCGACGGAGTCGATGTAGCCGGAGACGCTGGGCGCGTTCGCTCCAACTAGGCTGACGTGCGCACCCGGGGCTCCTTCCCCCACGCACGTAGACCCCTCGCAGTATCCGGCGCGGATCGTGTCCCACCACGCGGTCTGCATGATCGCGTCGTCGAACGTCTGCAGGTCGGAGACGAGCGTGGCCGGTGGTGGGGTCGCGTTGCCCGTGTAGAGGCTTGGGTCGAACGAGACGGTCACGACCGTCGGGTTCGCGAGGATGCCGCCGCCGCTGTCGTTGACGGTCGGGAGCGGTGCGTGCGCCGGAGGGGGGCTTCCGTTCGATCCGCCCCCTCCGCTGCAGGCGCTCGCCGCGAGCGCACCGAGGAGGAACAGGAGGAAGAGTAGGAACGGAAGCGAGCTCGCGCCGCGCGGCATTCTCCTCACGATGTGGAGCGGGCGCCGGGCGTGCAAGGGAGAACACCGGTAACGAGGCGCGAGGTGGGATGTGTCGGTCGTGAGCTTTCCGCGGGCCCTTCCACGTTTCTCGGTCGAGATGCGAAACGGCGGGGCGCTTCGCCGCGTACTTCCGACATGCTTGGCGGAGCGTACCCCTCGTTTGGGCCTCCGGCTGGCCTGCTCCGCGAAGCACCCCCCCTCTTCGCCCGTGTAGGTGATAAAAGCCGGCCGGTGGACCCCTCCGGTGGAGACCGCGCCGGCGATGCCGTGCAGCCGCGATCGCTCGCGGCCTGCGACGCGGCGATGACGCGCTACGCCTCAGGGGAAGAAGAGGCGTTCGCCATCGTCTACGACGAGCTCTCCCCCCGGCTCTACGGCTTCCTGGTCCGCCAGACGCGCGACACGGCGCGCGCCGAAGATGTCCTTCAGCAGACGTTCCTCCAGATGCATCGCGCGCGCGGGTCGTTCGTCGCCGGGGCCGAGGTCTTGCCGTGGGCGTTTGCGATCGCGCGCCGCCTCGTGATCGACAGCTTTCGTCGTGGCCGCCGCGAGGTCCTCGAAGAGACGGAGTCGCGCGACGAACGCCCCGCGAACGATCCGCCCGCGGACGATCTCGTTCAAGCGCAGGAGCTGGCCCGCCGGATCCAGCGCGAGCTCGCGCGCCTCCCGGAGACGCAGCGGGTCGCCTTCGAGCTCGTGAAGCAAGAAGGGCTGTCGCTCGCCGAAGCGGCGCAGGTCCTCGGCACGACGGTGGCGGCGGTCAAGCTGCGCGCGCACCGGGCGTACGAGGCGCTACGGGCCGTCCTCGGCGACGTGCTGACCGACGACGGCGGGTCTCGCGTCGCTCGCCCATCTCCTGAAGCGCCTGCAGCGGAGGGGAAGACGTGACCCAGCGCCCTCCGCAGACCCTGCGCGCGCGCATCCTCGCGGAGTCGCGCGCGCTCCCGTCGCCCACGGTCGCCGAGCAACGGAAGCGCTCGATGCTCGCGGGGTTCCTCGCGGCGTGCGCGACGCTCGCCCTGTCGTACCGCCTAGGCCTTCCGGCGAGCCGCTCGTCGAGCGTTCTCGTCGCCGTCGCGCTCGGCGGAGGACTCTCTGCGCTCGCGGCGACATGGGTGGCGGCTTCACGAGGCGGGTCGATGCTCGGTCGCTCGCGCGCGATCCTCGCGGGCGTGACGATCCTCGCCCCGCTCGCGCTGGTCGCCTGGGCGACGTTCGTGACGAGCTTCGAGGGGGGGATCGTCCTCACGGGGGGAACGATCGCCCAGCACGCGAGCTGCATCGGCTTCACCCTGCTCTTCGCGCTCGGCCCGTTCGCCGCATTTGCCTATGTCCGCCGCGGGACGGATCCAGTGCATCCTCGCGCGCTCGGCGCTGCGCTCGGAGCGGCTGCGGGGGCTTGGGGGGGAACCATGATCGACCTTCATTGCAAGGTGACCACCGTGGAGCACTTCGCGCTCGGTCACGCCCTCCCTATCGTGATCCTCGCCGCACTCGGCGCGGCCATCGGTGTCCGCGCATTCGGCGTGCGGGCGAGGAGCTAGCTAGGGTGCCAGGCGGTTGAGCATCCGCGGGAACGGGATCGTCTCCCGTACGTGCGGCAACCCGCACAGCCACGCCACCGTCCGCTCGATCCCGAGCCCGAATCCTGCGTGCGGGAACGTCCCGTAGCGTCGCAGGTCGAGGTACCACTCGAACGCTCCGAGCGGCAGCTTGTGGTGGTCGATCGCGGCGAGCAGCGTGTCGAGCTTCTCCTCGCGCTGCCCTCCGCCGACGATCTCGCCGTACCCCTCGGGGGCGAGCACGTCCATGTTGAGCGCCAAGCTGGGATCTTGCGGGTCCCGCGCGAAGTAGAACGCTTTCAGATCCATCGGGTACCTGTGCACGATGACGGGGCGGTCGAACTTGGACGAGATGACGGTCTCCTCGTCGCCGCCGAAGTCGTCGCCGATCTTCGCCTCGGGGTGCCCGTTCTCCTGGAGGATCTTGATCGCCTCCGCGTACGTGATCCGCGGGAACGGCGCCTTCACCCTCTCGAGGAACGTCGTGTCCCTCTCGACGATCTTCAGCTCCTCGCGCCGCGTCTCGAGCACGCGCGCGACGACGAACGACAGGAGCCCCTCGGCGAGCCCCATGTCGTCGGCGAGGTCCATGAAGGCGACCTCCGGCTCGACCATCCAGAACTCGGCCAGGTGGCGCCGCGTCTTCGACTTCTCGGCGCGGAACGTCGGCCCGAAGCAGTACGCCTTTCCGAACGCGGCCGCGGCCGCCTCCATGTAGAGCTGCCCGGACTGCGTGAGGAACGCCGGCTCGCCGTGGTAGTCGGTCTGGAACAGCGTGCTCGTGCCTTCACAGGCGTTCGGCGTGAAGATCGGCGCGTCGACGAGCGTGAAGTCGTTCTGGTCGAAGAAATCGCGGACGGCCTTGATGATGGCGTGACGTACGCGCAGGATCGCGTGCTGCCGCTTCGAGCGGAGCCACAGGTGACGGTTGTCCATCAAGAAGTCGGTCCCGTGCTCCTTCGGCGAAATTGGGTACTCCTTCGCGACGGCGCCCACGACGCGAAGATCCTTCACCGCGACCTCGTAAGTCCCTTTGATCTTCCCGTGCTCCTTCACGGTGCCCGTGACCTCGAGGCTCGTCTCCTGTTGCAGGTGGTCCGCCTGGGCGAAGATCTCCGGGCTCACGTCCCCCTTGAAGACGACGCACTGGGCGATGCCGGTGCCGTCGCGCATCTCCAGGAAGTGGAGCTTGCCGCTCGAGCGCTTGTTGTAGAGCCAGCCGCGGAGGAGAACCTCCTGGCCGGCGTGGGAGGGGAGGTCGGCGATGGCGACGCGGGGCGTGGTCATGGTCGTGCATGTAGCACGACCAAACTCCTCAGCGCTTCCCAAGCCGCCACTGCCGGCGCCGCTCCCCGGCCGCCTGCGACGCCCGCATCTCGTCCGAATCGAGGAGGAGCGGCGGGACGGGGACCGGCGTTCCGGCCGCGTCGATCGCGACGAAGACGACGAACGCGTCCACGCACGGCCACCGTTCGCGGGTCCGGGACCGCTCGCCGTGCACGTTCACCTCGAGCTCCATCGACGTCCGGAACGTTGCGGTCACCCGGGCTCGGAGCTGAACTACCTCACCCACTTTGACGGGGCGCAGGAACTTCAGATCGTCCACGAAGGCCGTGACCGCCATCTGGCCGCTATGCCGCTGGGCGCAGATGGCTCCGCAGAGGTCGACCCAGGCCATGATCTGCCCGCCGAAGACGTTACCGAGGGCGTTGGCGTGCTGTGGGAGCACGTACTCGTTCATCTCGCAGACCGAGTCGGCCTGGGGGCGGGGGGCCAGGATGACGCTCATCGGTACCCTTGTAACCCAGCCCCTTCAGAGCACCAGTGTTTCGACGTGCTCTCCCCACGCAGCGCGGAGCACGTTCGAGATCTCGCCGACGGTCGCGTAGGCGCGGACGGCCTCGAGGACCAGGGGGACCAGGTTGTCCTTGCCGTGCGCCGCCTTCTCGATCTTCGCGAGCGCGTCCGCGTGCGCGCGCGGGTCGCGCTTCGAGCGCATCGCGCGGAGGCGCTCGACCTGCTCGCGCTCGATCTTCGGGTTGATCGACTGCACCGGGACCGGTGGCGCCTCTTGCACGAACGCGTTCTGCCCCACGATGAGCCGCTTCTTGTGCTCGATCTCGAGCTGGTAACTGTAGGCGGTGTTCTGGATCTCTCGCTGCGGGTACCCCTGCTCGATCGCCGCGACCATCCCGCCGAGCTCGTCGATTCGCGCGAGGTAGCGGCCGGCCTCTCGCTCGATCTTCGCCGTGAGCGACTCGACGGCGTAGCTCCCCGCGAGCGCGTCCACGAAGTCGGTGACGCCGCTCTCGTAGCCCACGATCTGCTGCGTGCGCAGGGCGATCGTGGCGGACTCCGTGGTGGGGAGGCCGAGCGCTTCGTCGAAGCTGTTCGTGTGCAACGACTGGCACCCGCCGAGCACCGCCGCGAGCGTCTGCACCGTCACGCGGACGACGTTGTTCAGCGGCTGCTGGGCGGTCAGCGTCATCCCCGCCGTCTGGCAGTGGAACCGGAGCGCACGGGCGCGGTCGCTCTTCGCGTGGAAGCGGTCCTGCATGATCGCGTTCCACATGCGGCGCGCCGCGCGGAACTTCGCCACCTCCTCGACGAGGTTGTTGTGCACGTTGAAGAAGAACGAGAGCTGCGCGCCGAAGTGGTCGACGTCGAGCCCCGCGTCGAGCGCGGCCTGCACGTAGGCGATCCCGTCAGCGAGCGTGAAGGCGACCTCCTGCACGGCGTCGCACCCGGCTTCGCGGATGTGGTAGCCGCTGATCGAGATCGTGTTCCACTTCGGGACCTCCTTCCCGCAGAACGCGAAGACGTCCGTGATCAGCCGGAGGCTCGGGCGCGGCGGGAAGATGTACGTCCCGCGGGCCATGTACTCCTTGAGGATGTCGTTCTGGATCGTGCCGCGGATCTTCTCGCGCGAGACTCCCGTCTCTTCCGCCACCGCGATGTAGAGGCAGAGGAGGATCGACGCGGTCGAGTTGATCGTCATCGACGTCGAGATCTTGTCGAGCGGGAGCCCGCCGAGGAGCGTCCGCATGTCCTCCATCGAATCGATCGCGACTCCCACGCGGCCGACCTCCCCCTCGGCGCGAGGGTCGTCGGAGTCGCGCCCCATCTGCGTCGGGAGATCGAACGCGACGCTGAGACCGGTCTGCCCCTGCTTCAATAAATACTTGTAGCGCTCGTTCGACTCGGCGGCCGTGCCGAAGCCGGCGTACTGGCGCATCGTCCAGAGGCGGCCGCGGTACATGTTCGGCTGCACGCCGCGGGTGAAGGGGGGCTGGCCAGGGAAGCCGAGATCGCGCGCCGGGTCGAAGCCGATCGCTTCGAGGTCGTCGGGGCCGTAGAGCGGGGCGGCGTCGGTCTGGCCGGCGAGGACGCCGATTCGCTCTCGCGGGGCTTCCTTCGCCTCGACCGGGCGGAGGGTCTTCTCTTCCCAGAGCTTCTTTTCACCTGCGTAGTCGGCCGTCCGCGCCATGCGGACTGATTAGCACGGGCTCCGCGGTTTTCAGCGCTTGGCGCGCAGGATCCTCTCCAGGGTCTCCCCGGCGACCTTGGCGACCTCGGTGAGGGCGGTCATTGCGCGCAGCGGGTCGGCGACGCCGTGCGCGAGGAGCAGAACCACCGGTCGCCCCGCGGCCCTGATTGTCACGCCCAGGACTTTTGTCTCCGGTGGATGGATGAGCTTCGCGAGCGAGGCGTTCGCTTCGCTGCGCGGCAACCCTCCCATGTACGTCCCCACCGCCGCGATCGTCGACAGGAGGCTCGGCGCGCGCGCGTCGATCTGAACGAGCGCGAAGCTCGCGCGGTCGGCGAACTCTTGCGTGCACATCAAGCCGGCATAGACGTCCTTCTTGACGGCAAAGAGTGCGGCGCTCGAAGCAGTAGGATGGACCGCGGCCAGCACGTGCTCCATCAGAGGATCGCGGGCTGTCGCCTTGGCCATCTCGCGAAGGGCCTGGCTGAAATGGGCCGGCGAGTGCAGGGATGGGCGCTCCACGGCCGGGGGGGGCGCCGGTGCGATCGGCGCTGCCGCCGGAATGGGCACCGTCGCGATCGGCATTGGCGCCGGCAGGGGGGCCGTCGCGATCGGCTCGACCTTCGGGGGGGTCGTGGACGCTTTCGACCGGCGGAGCTCGACGACCGGCTCCTCTTCGTCGTCGAGCTCTTGAGCCGCGCGCGCGAGCGCCACGAGCCCTCGTCCGGGAGTAAGGCGACGCGCGAGGGGGATCGCGACCTCCTGCGGAACGCGCTCCGACGGGGTCTTGGGGATGAGCGGCAAGGGGCGCTCCGACACCGTGAACGAGTCCTCCGGCATGGTCATGGGGAGCGGCGCCCCTTCCGCCAGAGCGGGAGAGCCCCAGGGGGGTGTGTGCGTCATCGGCCTCACCGGGCTCGGGGGGGGGACGGAGATCGGCGAAGAAGCCGGCGGGTTCGACGAGTGATGCCGCACCTGCGCGATCGCCGACTCGATGGCGCCGAGCGGGGAACGGACCACGCGAACGGGAGCGCCGAGGTAAAAGCCGATCTCTTCGGCGGCGTGGGCGTCGCTCGCGTCGGCGAGCGCGACGTCGATCGTGCCGGTCATCGCGTCGGCGCGGACCGGGATCGCGACGAGCGCTTCGCACAGGCGCGGCGGGAGGCGCTCGATGAGATCGAGGAGGGGGACCGGTTGACGCTGGAAGGGGGCCTCCGGCGCTGTCAGCGCGAGCTCTTCCTCGAGCCTCCCCATCGTGATCGCGCTCGTGTCGAGGAGCGCTCGGACGAGCGACACTCGGTTGCGCACGGACGCGAGGAGCGCCTGCGCCATGGCGTCTTCAGAAACTGCATCCGCGAGAAGAAGTGCATGACCGAGCTCATGGCCCACGCGCGGACCATAGCATCCTGGAACCGCGCCGACGGGAGAGCATCGTCGGCTGAGACCGGGGGAGGACGCCTGAGGCAACGGTGGACCATGGTGAGGAGTCCGTAGACCGAGCGTCGCGGCGGTGGTTTGCCGTTTGTATCAATTCCGTGCATCTGCGCTCTCCGTTTTCCGCTCATGGTGCGCGGAGGAGGGTTGGCGCGGCGCTCGCTATGGGAGCGGCCGGGGTCATCATGCGAGGTCTTGCTCTTCCGGTTCTGTTCCCGCTCTTTCCGTTCCTTCGGGTCGTGCGACTGCTCCCGTTGCCGCTGGTTCCTCTGCTCCTCGTGGGCTGCTCGTCCCCGGATCCGGGCGCGCTCGAGACGCACAGGGCGTCGCTGGGGCCTGGGGGGAGCGTCGTGTCCGGAACGGCGGGCTCGTCGGACACGTCGGCCGCTTCGTCCGGCGCGTCGTCGGGATCGAGCAGCGGAGCGTCGAGCGGAGGTTCAACGAGCAGCGGGTCAACGGAGGATGCGGGAGACGAAGGAGGCGGGGGGAGCTCGACGGATCTCCTTCAGCACTGCGTCGACGACATCAACTCATACCGCGCCACGATCAACGTCCCCGCATACACGCGCGCGTCCGATCTCGAAACGTTCGCGGCGGCCGGCGCCGAGAGTGACTCGCAGACCGGGGAAGCGCACGGACACTTCATCGCGACCAACGGCGGGAACGGCGTGGCGTTCGCGGAGAACGAGATACCGGGGTGGCCGCTGGCGCAGTACGGGTCCCTGACGGCGATCATGGATCAAGGGATGCAAATGATGTGGGCCGAAGGGCCCGGCGGCGGTCACTACGACAACATGGCGAGCACGCAGTACACGCTCGCGGGGTGCGGGATCTACACGACGAGCGACGGGAGCGTGTGGATCACGACCGACTTTCGCTGAAGTATGCGCTCGCTCTATCTGCTCGTCGGGGGGGTCGGCGTCACCGTCGGACGGGGGAACTGGAAGACGATCTCGCTCTTCCTGACGAGGCCGAGCTGGTCGCGCGCGATCCTCTCGACGGCGGCGGGGTCGTCGCGCAGGCGCTTCACGTCGCCGCGCAGATCGGTGACGGAGCGACGGAGGGCATCGTTCTCGGCCGTCACGTCGGAGAGCTCGCGCTCGAGCGCACGCATGCGCGGCAGCCCTTCGGGGGCGAGGATGAGGATGGGGACGCCGAAGATCGCGAGCGCGAGGATACCGATGGGGAGCGCGCGCTCGAGGAAACGGGACGGGGAGAAGGGGGGGGAATCCGAGGGTGGGGACAAGCGGGTCTGCCCATCTTTCCACGCTCGCAGGCGGATGGACTAGTTTGCGGGAGCTGTGGCGACGGGGGGAGACGGGACCAGGGCGCGCGCTCGAAGGGTGGGGGTTTCGTGGTAGGAAGAGGCCGATGAGTCTGTACGAGCCGGTGATCGGGCTCGAGGTCCACGCCCAGCTTCTGACGCGGACGAAGGCCTTCTGCAGCTGCTCCACGGCGTTCGGCGGGCTGCCGAACACGCAGGTGTGCCCGACGTGCCTGGGTCTCCCCGGCGCGCTCCCCGTCTTGAACGGAGAGGCGGTGCGGATGGCGGTGCGGGCTGCGCTCGCGCTCGGATGCGCGATCAACAGGACGAGCCGGTTCGCGCGGAAGAACTATTTCTATCCGGACTTGCCGAAGGGGTACCAGATCAGCCAGTTCGACGAGCCATTCAGCTCGCGGGGGTACCTGGATATCCAGGTCGGGGACCAGGACGCGAAGACGACGAAGCGGATCGGGATCACGCGCGTTCACATGGAGGAGGACGCGGGGAAGAACGTGCATCAGGGGGAGGACTCGATCGTCGACTTGAACCGGTCCGGGGTGCCGCTGATCGAGATCGTGGGGGAGCCGGACCTGCGGAGCGCGGCCGACGCCGCCGAGTACCTGCGCGAGATGCGCGAGGTGCTGCTGTTCCTCGGGGTGAACGACGGGAACCTCGAGGAGGGGTCGTTCCGGTGCGACGCGAACGTGTCGATCCGGAAGAAGGGGGAGACGAAGCTCGGGACGCGCGCCGAGCTGAAGAACATCAACTCGTTTCGGTTCGTGCAGAAGGCGATCGAGTACGAGATCGAGCGGCAGGAGCAGGTGCTCGAGACGGGCGGGCGGGTAGTTCAAGAGACGCGCGGCTGGGACGAGAAGCACGGCAAGACGTTCTCGCTCCGGAGCAAGGAGGCGGCGCAGGACTACCGGTACTTCCCGGAGCCGGATTTGCCGCCGCTGGTGCTCGACGAGGTGTTCGTCGATCAGGTGGCGCGCGAGATGCCCGAGCTGCCGAAGGACAAGCGGGCGCGCTTCGTGCGCGAGATGCATCTGACGCCATACGCCGCGGGGGTGCTCACGGGGCATCCGCGCGTGGCCGCGTTCTTCGAGGAGGCGGCGACGCTGCACGGGGATCCGGTGAAGGTGGCGAACTTCGTGCAGAGCGAGATCCTGCGCGACGTGACGACGCACGGGCTCCTTGCGACGATTCCGGTTCAGCCGCGGCAGCTGGCGCAGCTGCTCAAGCTCGTCGACAACGGGAAGATCAGCGGGAAGCAGGCGAAGGAGGTCTACGCCAAGATCGCGCGGACCGACCGCGCGCCGGCCGACGTGGTGGCCGAGCTCGGGATCGAGCAGGTGACGGACGCGGGGGCGATCGAGGAGATCGTGCGCCGGATCGTGGAACAGAATCCGAAACAGGCGGAGCAGCTCCGGAGCGGGAAGCTGGGGCTGATGGGCTTCTTCGTCGGGGCGGTGATGAAGGAGACGAAGGGGAGCGCGAATCCGCAGGTCGTGAACGAGGCGCTGAAGAAGGTGATCGGGCTCGCGTAGTGGTCGTCCGGCGAGGATCTCAGCCGTCGTACGACTCGTCTTGCTCGATGCGACTCAGCACCCAGTCGAAATCGCCGCCGGTGACCTTGGCCTTGCAGTAGGTGCAGTCGCCCGCCATGTTGATCGCGAGGGGGGCGCCGCAGTTGGGGCATGCCTTGTCGGAGCGCGGGGGGCCGGTGCGGCGGGCGCTCCGGATGAGGGTCCAGTATTCGCTGTAGCTCCGCTCCTTCGAGCGGCTTCCGCAGACGAGGTGGCTGTCGGCGTCGGAGACCGTGTAGTCGAGGCTCGTGGCGAAGAGGCGCAGGGTGATGGCGTCGAAGAACGGGTCGCTCGTGACGCGGGCGAGCTCGAGGCGGGTGATGCGCGCGTTTTGGGTGATGTTGTGGAGCTTCTGCGCTTCGTACGCGCGGACCCAGTACGTCTCGACCTCGAAGAGGTTGTCGCTCAGGAACGGGCGCATCGCGGAGAGGTCGCGGGCGGCCCACGCGCGCTGGAACTCCATGAAGATGAGGCCGACGCGGGCTTCGAACGCTTTCCACGAGAGCGCGGGGTCGCGGGCGGCGAGCGCATTGTAGGCGCGGCGGGCGTCGGGGTCGAAGACCGTGGGGAGGTCGGTGCCTTCTTCTTGCGTCTCGGCGGTCAGCATCGGGCCGCGCGACTCGCGCTCGACGACTTCGATGGCGTTGACGACCCAGTCGAACTCCCCGTTGCAGACCTGCTTGTTGCAGTACTTGCAGCGGGCGGCGGTGACGCCGTCGAGCGGGGCGCCGCAGCTCGGGCAGACGAAGAGGCGCGACTTGTCGGGGGTGCGCGACTTGGCGGATGCGCTTCGATAGAGGGACCAGCGCTCGCGCACGTACCAGGCGCGCTCCTGGCCGCCGGTCGAGACCTCGGTGTAGTTCGCTTCGAAATCGACCGTGACGCCGAACGTCGGGCTCGGTGTCTGGCTCGCGCCCGCGCGGAGGAAGTGGAGGGCGCCGACGATGACCGTCTTCACTTCGGCGAGGCCGGCGGGTGACTGGGCCGCGAGGGCGCCGAGAGCGCTCGGAGCCAGGTACGCCGAGAAGGTGTCGAGCGCGCCGCGGCCGCGGGCAGCGTGGACCTGGGCGTAGAGCGCGTAGAGGAAGTCCTCGAAGACGATCGGGGAGAACGCGTCGTCGAAGCGGCGGAGCGAGGCGAGCTGGCGGCGGGCATCTGCGGCGGCCGCCGTCGGGGCGGCGACGGCGGCGCGCGAGGCGTACGACGTGGTGCTCCAGTCCTTGTGGCCCGACTGGGCCTGATTCATGACGTAGATCGTGCCGCCGATGACGAGGACGATGGCGCCGAGGACGGGGTGCTCGATGCACAGGATGATGAGCTCGATGACGCCGAAGATCCCGTCGCCGGAGCCGCCTCCGGAGCCGCCGCCCGAGTAGCCACCGCCGCTGCTGTGCGAGCTGCCGTGGTACGAGCCGCCCCCTCCGGGGCGCGCGGAGGCCGCGAAGCTGACGAGGAGGATCGCCAGCGTGGCGAGGAGCCCGGCCCCTATCGCGCTAGCGCGGGCGCGTGAGCGGCTCATTCGGCGACCTCGTCGGGGAGCTCGTTCACGTCGTCAGGGCGGTGCGGCATCGCGGCGGCGAGCGGGGGGGCGAGAGCGCGGAGCGCGGTTACGAAGCGATCGACGCTCGCCCCCCCCGCGAGGGACGACTCGAGCGCGGCGATCCGCGTCGCCCACTCCGCCCCCATCGCGCCTGCGTCGATCCCCACGTCGCCCACGACGCTCACGCGCCGCTCGAAGACCGAGACCAGGACGAGGATGCCGTTGCGACCCGTCGTCCGGCCGACGCCGAGCTCGACGAACGCCGCACGGGCCGCGTCGCGGCAGCTCGTCTCCATTCGCGCGCGCCGCAGGAGCGCGCGGCGCAGGGGGGGAGCGTTCGCGGAGAAGAGCGCGCCGGCGAGGAACGCGGCGAGGACGTCGAGCGGCATCCCCTCGATCGCGAAAGGGTGGGGATGGAAGAGGAGGAGGAGGAGCCCCGCGAACGACACGACGAAGCCGAAGAGGTAGTCGATATCGCGGTACGAGCCGCTCGCCTTGCGGACGGCGACGACCACCTCGGCCGAGGTCTCCGCCTCGATCTCCTTGATCGTGGCGGTGACGCGCGCGCGGGCGTCGGGTTGGAAGAATCGTCGGTCGCCGAGCATCGCGCGTCACGGATTGGTAGCACGGGTTCGAGCACCGCTGGTCAGTCGCCAAAAAGGCCCTACCGTAATGTGATCCCCCGTGTCCCCGTCGACCCCGCCCCCGTCGAGCCTCTCGCTCCCCGCGGCCCCCGCCCCGCAGCGCCCCTTCGGTCGGGTGCTCATCGTGGACGACAACACGGAGCTCGTGGCCACGCTCCACGCGGTCCTCGTCGGTCCGGGTGCGGCGGATGCCAAGGGGACGTCGCCCCGGTTCGAGGTGGTGACCGCGTCGCGCGGGGAAGAGGCGCTCGCGCTCGCGCGGACGCAAGGGTTCGACGTCGCGATCGTGGACGTGAAGCTCCCTGACGCGAGCGGCGTGGATCTCATTCGCCCGCTCCGCGCGGCGTCGCCGCTGAGCGAAGTCGTCCTCATCACCGGGTTCGCGAGCGTCGATGCCGCGATCGGCGCGCTCCGGTCGGGGGCGTTCGCGTTCGTGTTGAAGTCGTTCCGGCCGGAGGAGCTCATCTCGACGGTGGAGCAGGCGCTCACGAAGGTTCAGCTCAAACGGGAGCGCGAGGAGCTCGAGCGGAGGTACCGGGCGCTCGTCGTGCTGACCGACGTGCTCGTCGTGGCGCTCGA
>JBKQKP010000389.1:0-28116 GCA_052147435.1 Polyangiaceae bacterium
CATGGCCTGCTGCGAGAGCGAGAAGGCGATGCCCCGCCTGTCGCTCGCGGTTCGCCGCAAGAGGAGCGCCTCATCGTTCTTCGCGCGCGCCGCAGGGAGATCCCCCAGCAGGAAGAGGAGCTCCGCGAAGTTGTGGCTCGTCACGGCCCGCTCCTGGGGCGACTCGGTGAACAGAAGCTTCTGGGTCTCCTCCGCCCGCTCGCGCGCTTTCGCGTAATGCTCGCGTCGCTTCTCGAGGATGACGAGATCGCCGAGCCCGCCGGTGGCGGCGTGCAGCTCGCCGATCTCGCGAAGGGTAACCAAGGAATCTTCGATGAGCTTCTGAGCCCCTTCGATGTCCCCCTTGTCCGCCAGATGCTCCCCGATGACCTCCTGCGCGAGCGCCGCGCGACCGCGGTCGCCCGCCGCCGCGAACAGCTGCGTCGCCTCCGTCTCCGCGGCGATCGCTGCAGCGCTGTCGTCGAGCTTCCCCAGCCCGACACCTTCGATCTGAAGCGCCTGCGCGCGTAGGTCGGGGGAATGGATCGTTTCCGCGCCCTGCGCCGCTTCCTTTGCCGCGGCTACGCAGCGCTGGGGCTCGTCGAGGTATCGCCAGGTCCGGGCCTCGACGAGGGCGACGCGCACCCGGTCGCTCGTGGCGGTCGCCAGCCCTCGAAGGCCGTCGAGCGTGGATCGCGCGTCGGCCGTCTTGCCCGCTCGGAGGAGCGCGTTCACGAGCCGCAAGCCGTACTCGATGTCATCGGGGAAGAACGTGAAGAGCGAGCGCTCGATCTCCGCGGCCTTGTCCCACTCCGACGCGAGCTCGTGGACCAGCGCTTCGTTCGACAGACGATCCGCGCGCGCGAGCTCGCCGGAGTGTTCGAGCGCGATCCCCGCCTCGCGCCGCGCGAGGTCGCCGTAGCCGAGCTCGGTGAGCGCACGCGCGAGCGCCGCATGAGGCATCGGAGCTCCAGGCTCGATCGCGACTGCCTTCTCGAAAAGTCCGCGCGCCCCCAGAGAGTCGAAGGCCCGCGCGTGGTCGAGCGCGTCGGTGTAGAGGTGCATTGCCTCGGGATTCGAAGGCAACGCCGCGCGGACGGCGGCGCGCTCTTCGCCGGACAGCTCGCGCAGCCCGAGCCCCTCGCCCAGATCGTCGGCTACGGCGAGGGAGAGGTCGCGGATCTCGGCGAGCGTCCCCTTCTGCCGCGCCTGGCTGATCGTCCTGCCCGTCGAAGTGTCGACGACGTGAGCGTCGACGCGAACGCGTCGTGCCGCGAGATCCCCCTCCGTCTCGTACGTGCCGGTGACGACGTACCCCGCCCCGAGAGCGTCTCTCGCGCGCGCAGCGGCGGCGGGATCGAGCTCCTTGCCGTCGGTCGAGCCAGCGACCCCCCGCCCCGCGAGGTCGTCAGGGGACATCACGCGCGCTTTCTCGCCAGCCGCCATCTCCGCCGCAACGGTCCGGGCCAGCGCGCTGCCGAGCCACGCGTCGTCGTGCGCGGCGTCGCCCGAGCTCGGACGAAAGTCGATCACCGCGACGACCGGCCGTCGCCCGGCCGCCCCCGCGATTCGCCCCTTGTGCGTCCGTGCCACGAAGACCGCGGCGACGCACGCGACGACGACGAGCGCCCCGACCGCGCCACCCCATTTCCACGCGCGCGACGCCCGCTCCGCGCGTGCGAGGAGCGCCAGCATCTCGTGCATCGACGCCGGCCGCTCCTCACGCGACACACCGAGCCCCCGCAAGAGCGCCCGCCTGACGGCTGCCGGCACGCGCGTCCCGCGCGGTGCTTCACGAACGCGCCCCGCTCGCGTGCTCGTAATCAGCTCGATGAGCGTCGCCCCTTCGAAGGGGCGGGCGCCGTAGAGGCTCTCGTAGAGAGCCACCGAGAACGCAAAGATGTCCGAGCGGGCGTCCGTGACCCCTCCGCCGAACTGTTCCGGAGACATGTACGCGGGGGTCCCCACGACGGCCCCCGACTGCGTCAGCTTGTCGGACGGCGCCGAGTCGAGCAGGGGACGGGACGTCACCACCACCGGCCCGTCCCCCCCATCGACCTGCGCGCGGGCGAGTCCGAAGTCGGTGACTCGAACGCGCCCGTCCTCGGCGACGAGGACGTTGTCCGGCTTGAAGTCGCGATGAACGAGCCCTGCGTCGTGGGCTGCCGCGAGACCCGCTCCCGCGCTCGAATAGGCGGCCAGGATCTCGCGGACGCTCCGCGGCCTCTCGGAGAGCCACCCCCGGAGCGTCCTCCCCCGGACGAGCTCCATCGCGATGAACAGCTCGTTTCCGAACGTGCCGACGTCGTAGACGGCGACGACGTTGGGATGGGAGAGGCGTGCCATCGCCCGCGCCTCGCGGAGGAGACGCTGGCGAAGCTCCTCTCCCGCGGCGCCGAGCGACGCATCGGTCTTCAGGATCTTGAGCGCGACGAGTCGGTCGAGGTCCGGGTCATACGCTTCGTACACCGTGCCCATCGCACCCGCGCCGATGCGGCCACGGATGTCGTAACGCTCGACGCGCACGCCGGGCTCGAGACCCGCGTCTTCGCCCGGAAGGCCTGGTGCGGCCGACGGTCCGCGCCGCGCGGTCGGCCCGCTCGACGCGAGGAGCGTCTGCGCGAGCCCCACCTCGGTCGTGCGCGCACACCCCGGACACCTGGCAAGGTGGGACTCGACCGCCACGCGCTCGGCCCCGGCGAGCCGCCCCTCCCGGAACGCGACGAGAGCACTCTCGGTCGGACACCCCTCCGCCCCTCCGGTGCCGGTCGTGGTGGAGCTCACGGCGGGGTCAGGCACGACTCGAAGCGTACCTCCACTACCCTTTGCCGGAATGCGTGATCCACCAGGCCGTCAACAGCACGAGCAGCAGCGCGCTGATGGCGACGAGCAACGTCTGCAGCGGATCCGCCTTGGTTCGAGCGAGAAGCGTCTCGGCCGCGCGCTTCACGGCGTCGTCCTTCGCGGAGCCCGCGAGCTCGGGCGCGCCCGTACGAACGCGGGCGAAGTCTCCCGCCACGAAGGCGTCCACGAGCCGGTCGAGCTCGGGGTCCCTCGGAAAATCGGTCGCGAAGGAGGGCCTCAGCGCCGCACCGCTGTCCTTCGCCTCGCTCGCCTCGCTCGCTTCGTTCGCCCCGCCCTCGTCGCCTTTGCCTTCCGGGGGTTCCACCACGACTGGACTCCATCCGCCCGCCCGTACGCTGTCAAGCGTGCTGCCGCGGCCAAGTGCTATACCCGGACCCCATGAAGCTGCAGTGGTGGGTGCCCGCGCTGGCGGTCGTCCTCGGGGTAATGGGGGCCTGTGGTTCTTCGGGCAACGGTGCGAGCGCAGGTCACGCCGACAGCGGGACCGACGCGACGACGCCGATCGCCGACGGGGGCACGGACGCGGGCGACGGCGGTGAGGACGCGGGGCTCCCGCAGTCGATCTTCGTCGTCCCGGCTTCGGTGAGCACGCTCACCGACGTCCACTTCTTCGACCACCCCTGGCCGAGCGATTACCGGAGAGACGCGAACGGCTTCATCATCCTCTCGGGTGTCTACAACCCGTTCGCGAGCCCGGTCATCGCCCAGTACATCCAGGCGGTGACGGGGGCCATCAACGGCTTCTCGACCGCGTCGTTCGGCTACATGCGCTTCGCGACGGACATCGATCCGACGACGCTCCCCGCGACGCCGCAAGACACGCTCCTGTCCACGTCGACGGTCCAGATCATCAACGTGGACCCGAGCTCGCCCGAGCACGATCAACGGCACCTCGCTCAGCTCTATTGGCGGCAAGCGATCGGCGACTACTGGCAGCCCGATACGCTCGCCGTCGGACCGGCGCTCGGGTACCCGCTCTTGGCGAACACGAAGTACGCCATCGTCGTCACGAACGGGGTGAAGTCGACCGCGGGGGTCCCGATCGGTCCGTCGCCCGATCTGTCCGCGGTCCTCGGGCTCACGCCGACGAACGCGACGAACCAGCCCGTCGCGCAGCTCTTCGCCCCCGCGCTCGCCGACATCGCCGCGCTCGGGATTGCCGCGTCGTCGATCGCGCACTTCACGTTCTTCACGACGAACGACCCGACCGCGGAGACGTTCGCGATCGCCGACAACCTCGCCCCGTCGTTCCCCGCGCCGACGATCCTCACGAACGCGGACGCCGGGGTCGATGACGGCGGAGCAGAAGCGGGGGCCGAGAGCACGTTCGTGCAGAACGTGGACGACCCCTACGGAGAGCCGGGTGTCTACGACCTGTACTCGGGTTGGTACGGGCCGGCGCCGAACTACCAGCAGGGGGTCCCTCCCTACTCGACCGGGGGGGGGAACTTCGTCTTCGACTCGACCGGGAAAGCCGTCCTCCAGAACACCTTCCCGATGCGCTTCACGCTCGTCGTCCCGGACGCGACCGCGTGCCCGATGCCCGCGAACGGATATCCGATCATCATGTACGCCCACGGGACCGGCGGGGACTATCGCTCGGTCATCGAAGAGGAGAACGGCGTCGGCGACGCGATGGCGAGGCAGTGCATCGCGTCGATAGGCACGGACGACATCTTCCACGGAGCCCGCCCCGGTGCGCCGGCGATCGGCGATCCGAACGCGGAGACCGAGGAGGAGCTGGCGTTCTTCAACATCCAGAATCCGTCCGCGTTCCGCACGAACACGCGCCAGTCGGCGATCGACGTCGTGCAAGAGGCGCGGCTCTTCACGCAGACTCACCTGACGGTCCCGGCGAGCATCTCGACCACCGGGACCGCGATCGCCTTCGATTCGACGAAGCTCATGTTCATGGGCCACTCGCAGGGGAGCCTGAACGGTCCGCTGTACCTTGCGGCCGATCCGTCCGCGATCGGAGGGGTGCTGAGCGGCGCTTCTTCGGACGTGAGCATCACGCTCCTCGACAAGACCGACCCGGCCCCGAGCGTCGCGGGGCTCTGGCTCGTCGCGCTCGGGCTCACGCATCCGTCGGACGCGGCGGAGCTGAACGTGTTCCACCCGATCATGAGCTTCGCGCAGACGTGCATGGATCCGATCGATCCGCTCGTCTACATGTCCTATCTCGTCCAGCACCCGCGGTCCGGGCATGCGCCGAAGAGCATCTACCAGACCGAAGGGGTGTTCCCGGACGGCGGGGGAGACACGTACGCGCCGCCGCACGGGATCGAAGTGGGCTCCGTGGCGATCGGGCTGCCGTGCGAGACGCCGATCGTGCACCCCGTCGCGGAAGAGCCGTTCGGGGGGATCGGGGTCGTGACGGTCGAGGACGGAGGGCTCAGCGGGAACTTGGCCGACGGTGGGGCGAGCGGCGTGCTCGGTCAGTTCGAGCCTCCGCCGGGTGACGACGGGCACTTCGTCTTCTTCGACGTGCCGCAGTGCCGCCTCCAGGCGGCGCAGTTCGCGGCGAACCTGGCGGCGAACCCCAAGGGGAACGTGCCGCCGCTCTCCGCTCCGTGAGAGGAGGTCACCTCGTGAAAGTTCCTCAACGCGCACGGCGGCGCCTCGCGCTCGCGTCGCTTCTCTCCCTCACGTCGCTCGCAGCGTGCGGCGACCAGGCGAAGCCCGCGACCACCCCTGCAGCGCCACCGCCAGCGGCTTCCGCGACGGCGGCTCCCGCGCCTCCCCCCGACGCCGGCACCGCCGCTGCGCCCCTCCCCCCGGGCGTCCCCGACAGTCCCGCGGGCCACCAGCTCGCATGGGTCCTCGGCGCGTTCGCGCAGCCGCCCAGCGAAGCCGACGCGACTCCGCACTTCGCGCCGTCGTTCAACGAGAAGATACCCGTGGGGCAGACCGTGCAGGTGCTCACGCAAATCGGCGCGCAGCTCTCCCCCCTCGCGATCGATCGCGTGGAGGTGGGCGCGAGCCCGGACGAGCTCGAAGCGGTGGTCCACTCGGAGAAGCCGGGGAGCGCGAGCGACACCCCGCGGGTGCGTATCCAGCTCGCCGTCGACGCGACGGACCTCCACCAGATCGCCACGCTGATGCTCGCCCCGGTGATCGAAGCGAAGGTCGCGGCGTCGTGGGACGAAGTGCAATCCGGTCTGCGCGCCGTCGCCCCCTCGGTCGCTTTCCTCGCCGCGGAGGTCGGCGGCGGCAAGTGCGTCTCGATCTCGAGCATCGAGCCGAAGAAGCCCCTGGCGCTCGGGTCGGCGTTCAAGCTCTACATCCTCAACGCGCTCGCGAAGCAGGTCGCCGCGGGCAAGCACAAGTGGGACGACACCATAGCCATCGAAGAGTCGAAGAAGAGCCTCGCGACCCCCGGCGGGCACGACATGCAGAGGGAGCCCGCCGGCAAGACGTTCACGGTTCGCGAGCTCGCCGAGAACATGATCTCGGTGAGCGACAACACGGCGACCGATCACCTCCTCGCCTTCGTCGGCCGAAGCGCCGTGGAGGACGCGGCGAAAGCGTCCGGCCACGCGACGCCCGCGCGGCTCGTCCCCTTTCTGTCGACGCGGGAGCTCTTCGCGTTGAAGCTCACGGGCTCCCCCGAGGAGCTCAAGGGGTACGTCGCCGCGGACGTCGCGCACAAACGGAAGATCCTCGAGACCTTCGATCAGCGCGACCTCTCGGCGGTGCCGTTCACGGAGCACGGATGGCCGAAGCCGCGGATGATCGACTCGATCGAGTGGTTTGCGTCGCCCGAGGACCTCTGCAAGCTCATGGTCTCCCTCAAGGCACAGGCCGACGCGACGCCGACGGCTCCGGTGGGGGCGATCCTGTCCAAGAACCCTGGGCTCACCGACGACAAGAAGCTCTACAAGTACATCGCGTTCAAAGGGGGGAGCGAGCCGGGGGTGCTGAACATGACGTGGCTCATGCAGCGCAAGATCGACGACAAGTGGGTCTTTCTCACGGTCGGGTTCAACGACAGCGGGAACTTGATCGACGACATGAAGGCCGTCCTCGCCGTGAGCACGGCGCGCGATTTTCTGGGGAGGTAAGCCGCTAGGGCCTCACACCGGGTCGCGCCGCTTCAACAGCACGAGCAGCAGGATGAGCATGAACGCCGTCATCCCGCAGAGGACCCCGATGGCGACCCCGAAGGTGCTCCACTCCGTGAACCCCCACGCCCCCATGATCGTGTCGCTCCCCATCTGGGCGATCGCGCACTGGAAGTGCCCGTTGACGACGTAATCGGCGGGGCTGTTCAGGGTCGACTTCAGGTCGATCAGCCACGCCGGATCGTACTGGACCGCGGCCCTTTCCTGCGCGATCGACCCCTCGAAGCCCCACCGCGCCGGCATCGCGTACATGAGCGGGCGGAGCATCGGGTTGGTCGTCATCGGCACCATCAGGCCGCCGAGGACGACCTGCGGGATGAGCGCGATCGGCGTCAGGGCCATCGCCGCTTCGGCGGAGACCACGACGGTCGACAGCAGCAGCCCCAGCGCGCACGCGTTGATCGCGACGGCGACCATCGCCACGAGCTCCATCAGGAAGGCCACCGGCCCGCCGTTGAAGCCGAGCGTGAAGAAGACGATCCCGAGCAGGCACACGCACTGGATCACGCAGACGCCCGCCAGGATGACGAACTTCGACAGGACGTAGTTCACGAGGCGAAGGTTGACCATCCGTTCGCGCAGGTAGACGGCACGCTCGGTCACGATCTCGCGCGCGGCGTTGCTCGTTCCGAACCAGACGCAGCTCACGACGACGAAGAACATCGCCGCGCTGTGGTCCGATGTCGGGACCATCGAGTTCAGGAGATCCGCCGATCCCGCGCCGCCGCTCGTCTTCTTCGACAGCTCCTGGAGCGCTCCGAGGCACCAGAACGGGACCGACTTCTGCTCCCCCGCGAAGACGAAGGCGAGCATGATCCCGATGATCGGCGCCTGGAGGAACATGATCATCGCGCCGGCCCGGTCGCGCGTCTTCACCTTCCAGTAGCGGGACATCAGGAGGCCGAGCTGCCGCATCTTCGCGACGGTCGCCGTGTGCGGGACCCCCTTGGCCGCAGGGTCGGTCCCGACCGCGCGCCGCCCCGAGTACATCTTCTGGAAGACCGGGTTCGAGTTCTGGAAGAACTCGGCGCGCCACGCGCGGGCCGCCTCGAGACGCGCGGGGCTGCGAGCGGCATGCGGATCGCGCCTGCGGTGCTCCTCGAGCACGGAGCGCTCGCGCACGTTGAGCATGTCGAACATGTCGCGCGGGTTGTCGACGTGGCGCGGCTGGCCGAGACGCTCGGTGATCGATCGGAAGAAGCCGTACGAAGCGTCGCCGGTGGGGCCGAAGTAGGTCGGGATGCCGCCGTAGCCCATGATGAAGCACAGGTTGAACTTCTCGAACTCGTCCTTCGCCGGCTGGTGAATCGTCATGATGATCGTCTTGCCGGTCTTCTTCGTGAGATCGTGCAAGAGGTTGATCAGCGCGGTCGTGTCGTCGGCGGCGAGGCCGCTCGTCGGCTCGTCGAGGAAGAGGATGACCGGGTCGGTGACGAGCTCCATCGCGATGTTCACGCGCTTTCGCTGGCCGCCGGAGAGGACCTTCGCCTCGGGCTTTCCGATCTGGAGGTTTTGCACCGCCTCGAGGCCGAGGTCGCGGAGCGTCTCTTCGACGCGGCGGTCGATCTCGTCCTCGCTGTAGTCGGGCGGCAGCCGGAAGCGGGCGGAGTACTTCACCGCCTCGAAGACGGTGAGCTCCGGGTGGACGATGTCGTCCTGGGGGACGTAGCCGATCGAGCCGCGGAGGGCGTCGTAGATGACGTAGAGGTCTTCGCCGTTGATGCGGACCTGTCCCGCGCTCGGCGGGAGATAGCCGTTCAGGGTGAGGAGCAGCGTCGTCTTCCCGGCGCCGGACGGCCCCATGAGCGCGATCATGTCCCCCGGGAGCGCCTTGAAGCTCACGTGGTCGAGGAGCGTCTTCATCGCCCCTTTGCGATCGCGGTCGGGCACCTCGAGGAACAGATCCCACGCCTCGATCTCGTAAAGCGGCTTCCCCGCCCACCCCGCCTGGTCCTCCACGACGACGTTGACCTGGTTCCCCGTGACGTGGAGAACGAGCGGCATCGGGCCGATGTAGACCCGCTCGTCGTTCTGGACAGGAACGCGCTGGTTGGGGACCAGGCGCTGGCCGCGGACGAAGGTGCCGTTGGCGGAGCCGAGGTCGACGAGGAAGAGGTCGTTCCCCTGCTTGACGATCTGCGCGTGCTTCGAAGACACCTGCGCGTGAGAGACGACGATCTGGTTGTCGGGCGTTCGTCCGATCGAGATCGTCGCGCTCTGCCCGAGGCTCTCGAGGGAGAGCTCGCCGATGACCGTCCGGTGCTTCGCGCGCGGCGACTGCGCGCCGTCCGGCTGGCTCGGTTGCCTTACCTTCACCTGGACTGCCTGGCCCGCACCCGCTTGAGGCTGAGATGCCAACGCGACCGGTGCCTGCGCCACCGGCATCGGCATCGCCTGCCCTTGCTGCGACAACCACCCCGCGGCCGCGGCGTGGGCGATCTGCACGAGCACCGGCACGGGGATCGGGACGGGACCGAACGCGAGGACTCCGTTGGGATCGATCGGGACGGGCTGGTTCGGCGGGACCCGCTGGCCGGCGACGTACGTTCCGCTCGTCGAGCCCTGATCGACGACCTGCATCCGGTCGAGCATGACCGTCGCGTGGGCGCCGCTGACGGCGGGGTGCGCGATGACGAGCGACGCGCGCGACGCCTCGCGACCGACGATGACCTGACCGCGCGGCGCCTGCACTGTCCCCGGCGCCATCAGCATCAGCGCGATGGCGGGGTGAGCGAGCGGCACGGGGCTGTGCCCGACCGTGAACTGCGTCCGGAAGTCGAACGGGACCGGCTGATTCGGCGGGAGCGGGCTCCCGTTGACCGTGCTCGCCCCCGCTCCGAGGTCGATGAACGAGAGCGCCGTCCCCTGCTTCATGATCCGGGCGTGGTGCGGCGCGACGCCCGGTCCTTGGAGGACGACGTCGCAATCGGTCGCGCTGCCGAGCGTGATGACCTCTTTTCCGAGTCCGGGGATCATGCGTCTGGTCCTCTAGCGTTCCTTGGAAGGCTTGCCGCGGAAGTGTCGCACGCGCGTGCCGGGGACGGGCTCGAGCGGCGCGACGTCGGAGGCGTCGATGTCGCTCGGCAGCGGCAGTGCCGCAGGCGCCAGGTTGACGGAAGCGGTGGGGGCGCCGCCAAGATCGATCCGCAGCGTGCCCGCGTCGAACGGGAGCGCATTCTTGCCGGCGGCCCCGCCGTGCGTCGCGATACGCATCCAGCCGAGCCCCGCGGCGATCACCGCGCAAATGGCGGTGACGGCGAGGACGACCGGGATGCTCGACCGCGGCTTGTTCGCGCTCGGCGTCGCGGGGGGCGCGGTGGCCGTAGGTGACGCCGTGACCGGGACCGGGGCGAACGGGGGGGCGGCGGGGGGGCGGAGGGTTCGCAGCGTGTCGACCAGCGTGACCGCGACCGGGCCGACGACCGCCGCGGGTGCAGAGGTGCGCGGCTTTACGATGACCACCGTGATGTTGTCGTGACCTCCGCGGGCGTTCGCGAGATCGACCAGCTTCCCAACGGCCTGCGCGGGGGGATCGGTGCTCACGACTCCGAGGATCTCGCTGGACTCGACGAGATCGCTCAGCCCGTCGGAGCAGAGGATGAACGCGTCCCCCGCGACGTGAGCGATCGGCTGCGAGCGGACCTCGACCTCGACGTCGTCGTCGATGCCGAGGGCGCGGGTGATCTTGTTCGCGTCCGGGTGCGCCGCCGCTTGATCCGGAGTGAGGATCTTCGCCTCGACCATCTCCTGGACCATCGAGTGGTCGCGCGTGATCTGGAAGATCTGCCCCTGCTGAACGAGGTACACGCGGCTGTCGCCGACGTGCGCGACCTCCGTGCCGCCGGCGTGCACGAGCACCGCGACCACAGTGGAACCGGGGTGCCCGCTCCCGGGGTCGTTGACGACGAGCGCGCGCACGCGGATGTTCGCGAGACGGATCGCGTCGCGCAGGACCTCTCGCGGCAGAGTCGTCGGCGGCGCCTTCTCGAACCCCTCGAAGATCGTCGCGAGCGCCGCGGTCGATGCCTCGCGCCCGCCGACGTGCCCCCCCATCCCGTCGCACACGACCGCGAGCACACCGAACGGGGTCTCGCGGTGACCGTACGCGTCCTCGTTCACCTGCTTGGTCGGGTCGCGCCCCGGATCGCTCCGCTCCGCGACATCGACCGCCGGGAGCGTGATCTGGGTCTCGCCGGACATCCTCGTCTCAGGCGTCCGCGCGGACGCCGAACTCGATCGGCCCGAAGCGAAGCTGGGCGCCTGGCGTTACGGGGGTCCACGTCTGCGCTGCGATTCGCGCCCCATCGAGATACGTGCCGTTGTTGGACCCCTCGTCGCGAACCCAGAGCCTCCCCCCTTCGAACTTGAGCGTCGAGTGCCAACCGCTGACCCGCGGCTCCTGGAGGAAGACCGCGCACTGCGCGGGATCGCGCCCGACCCGCATCTCGGTCCCCGGACGGATCGCGAACTGCCCGGACGGGCCGAAGATCGTCGCGCCGCCGCCGCCGCTGTTCATGGGGGGCATCGCGGCGCGCGGGTCGCCGTAAGGATTCGCCGGCGGCTGAGGGAGAGCCGCCATTCCACCGGTCAGTGGAAACGTGGGGGCATACGCGCCCCCACCTCCTCCCTGCGCCTGCGCGATAGCGCTCGCTGGCAGCGGCTGACCGCAAGAGAAGCAGACCCCCGCTTGGCCGGGCGTCGCCATCGTCATCATCGAGCACGATGGGCAACGGACCTGGATGACCGCAGCCGGCCCCCCCATGTTGGCCGCCGCGGTCGCGTCGAACCCCATCTGCCCGCCCGGCGGGGGGAGCGGCACCGCTTGGTATCCGCCACCACCCCCTTGGTATCCACCACCCGGGTATCCGCCTCCACCTGGAGGAGGCGGAGCTCCGTACGGCGGAGTCCCGCCAGGCGGTGCGCCGTACGGCGGCGGCCCACCGCCTGCGACGACAGGCGCGGGCGGGGGGGTGTTTGCCCGGCGACGCTTCCCGCCGCCGCCCCCTCCACCGCCGCGCATGAGCACGACGAGGAGGAGCCCCACGACGACGACCCCGCCGGCGATTCCGGAAATCAGGAGGACGTTGAACGGCGCCGCCCGGGCGTGGAGCGTGAGGATCGACTTGGCGTCGTGCCCGCTCGTCCGGCTCGCTTTGTTGTCGTAGATGACGACGCGCGCCACCATGTTCTCGCCCGTACCGTCGAGCAGCTTCGCGTCGTTCGGCACGTTGAACACGGCGAACGCGTCCCCCACGTCGGTCGACGAGCCGCGCATGTTCTCGGCGATGAGCGTCTGCATCGCCTGCTTCGCGACGGCGGGATCGGCGCTGTTGGCGTTCGCGTTGGGGGCGGTCCCCGCCGGGACGAAGTACGCCTCCGCGCGCGTCTTGTCGCCGCTCCAGCAGAAGTCGCCGTACACCCGGAACGTCCCCCCCGGGTAGATCGGGTTCGCCTGCGACTCGGCGACGGTCTTGGCCATGTCGACGTCGAGCGGCCACACCGTGGGATCGACGCCGATCGGGACGTCCTTGAACGAGCCGTCCGGGGCGATGACCGGGTTCGTGTTCTGGAAGACGAGGTTGAACGACTGCGTGACGGTCGGGTTCAAGCACGACAGACGCCACTTCACGATCCACATCGCGTTGAAGCGCTGCTTCACGAGGCCGATGATCGCGGCCGCCTTCGTCGCCCCTTGCCCGCCACGGACGATGTCGAAGTACCCGCCGATCTCGACGTTCGCGAGCGACTGCATGAACTGCGAGTCGTTGTCCTTGTAGAGCGCGTTGGCATAGCCGCCGACCGAGGGGAACCAGATCGAGATGACCGGCAGCGGCGTCTTCGGCAGCGACGTGTTGTCCGCCGGGAAGCGCCCCTGGTCCAGGTACTGCGCGAAGACCCCCGCCGTTGGAGAAAGGCTCGCAGGGTCACCGTGTCCCGCGCCGTCGCTGAGGACGACCATCGCCTGGTGGAGCGGGATCATCTGCGGCCCCTTGGTGTTCCCGAGGTCGCCGAACGAGTCCTGCGTCATCTGCTGGATCTGCGAGAACAGCGGGCGGTCGCTCCCGTGACTCGGCATCGGCGACTTGATCTGATTCAAGACGGCGATGAGATCGTTGCGCTGCGCGTACGTCTTCCACTTCGAGTCGGCGACGTACTGGCGCGGACGATCGTCGAAGATCATCAGGTCCATCAGGTCGTTCGGCTGCATCGCCTTGATGAACTCTTCGGCGACCACGCGCGCGTCGGCGTACCTCGCCCCCATCCCCGACGATGCGTCGAGCGCGATGAGCCACGCCGTGCCGACGCCAGCCTCCTTGCCGACGACGGCCCCCCACTGCTCCTTCGAGTCGAACTTCGTCAGCGTGTCGGCACCGGCGACGTTCACGAAGAAGTGCGCGTTCGCCT
This sequence comes from Polyangiaceae bacterium, assembly GCA_052147435.1. Classification (GTDB taxonomy): domain Bacteria; phylum Myxococcota_A; class Polyangia; order Polyangiales; family Polyangiaceae; genus JBKQKP01. The sequence continues at coordinate 13,374 of JBKQKP010000389.1, forward strand.
CGGGGAACGGGAACGGGCTCCAGAGCGCCCCGGGCTTCTCGATCGCCTTCGACCAGCAATCGAGGGTCTGGTCGTAGCCCGTGATCGCGGCGCACGGGGTGAGCGCGTCGGACAGGCGGTTGAACTGGACGACCTCGACGACGGTCGTGAGGATCGGCGTCCCGTTGGTGACCCCGGCCGTCGGATCGATCCGCAGGATGTGAGCCTGCGGAGCGGCCGCCGCCACGGACGAAAACGCCAAGAGTGCGAGCGCGCAGAGCGCGGTGCTTTTCATCCGAGCCGTCCCAGGATCTTCACTTGCGTCGTGTATCCTCCGAAGCGGACGCGATCACCGTCGCGGAGCTCGCGCTTGCCGTTCTGGCCGATGTGCTCCTCGTTGACGTACGTGCCGTTCGTCGAGTTCGTGTCCTCGACGACGACGGTGCTGAGGTCGATGTTGAACGCCGCGTGGCGCGACGAGATGGTGGCGTCGGCGAGCGCGACGTCCGCGGGCTCGGGGGCGTTCGCGCGCCCGACGGTCGTTCGTCCGGTGGACAGCGGCCAGAAGTCCCCGGCCGGGTTCGACTGGAAGGTGACGACGAACGCGCGGAGCTGCTTCGAGACGACGGGTACGCGATCGGGGGACGTGTCCGTCGGGTACACAGGCTGCGGCGGCGGAGGGGGGGCGTACATCCCCTGCTGAGGCGGCGGGACGGCGGCCGGCTGAAAGACCGGCTGCGGCGCAGCCTGCGGATACCCAGGAGGGGGACCCCCGTACGCCTGCTGCGGCGGTGGTTGATACGGCTGCGCGCCGCCGAAGCCGAGCCCCTGCGCAGGGGCCGGCGGGTATTGCTGCGGAGGTCCGGGCGGCTGCGCTCCGTACCCGGGGGCGCCGTAGCCCTGCGGCGGTTGCTGCGGCTGCGCGTACGGCGCGTTCGGATCGTTCGCGAACTGCATCGCGTCGAGCGCGATGGGATGCCCCTGCGCGCAGTAGCTCATCCCCGGCATGATCTCGTGACCCTGCTGGCATCGCGCGGGGCGAGCCGCGGGCGGAGCGTACGCCTGCTGCGGAGGGGGATAGCCCTGCTGCGGGTACTGCGGCTGCCCGTACGGTTGTGCCGGGGGGGGCTGCTGCGCGTACTGCGGCGGTGCCTGCTGCGCGGGCTGCGCGGCGGGTGCACCAGGCGCGCCAGGCCGCTGCAGTGGGTTCCCGCACGTGTTGCAGAACCTGTCGTTTGGATTCGCGATCGCCCCGCACTGGGGGCACGCGGCGCTCACGTTCATCGGGCAGGCCTTCCACGCGCGCGAGGCTCGGTTTCGACTGCGTCTTCCGCGACGCGCGCGGGGCCAGCATACCGCAAGAGCCGGGCGAGTCGTCTATACTGGGACTACATGCGCTTACGTTTTGGGGTCGTGTTTCTTTTCGCTGCTGTCTCACTGGGCGCACTGAGGCTCACGGGCTGTGGGGGGCCCCAGTTCGTGACCGGGGGAGCGGACGGTGGACCGACCCTGGACGCTGGGCCGGGCGACGCCGCGCCCCCGGCGCTTCCGTTCTGCAGCTCGATCGACGCGGACTTCTGCTCCGACTTCGATCAGTTGCCGCTCCCGGAGAGCTGGACCAAGTTCGCCGTGACCGGAGGGTCCTCCGGGGTCGAGGACGACGACGCCAGTGTCTCGCCGCCGAACTCGTTCCTCGCGACCGTCCCCACGTTCCCGGCCGTTGACGCGGGGACGGCCGTGGCCGGGAGCGCCATCCTGACGAAGCTCTCCCTCCCCAAAGGGCAGACGCACATCGCCTTCTCGATCCGGATCGACGAGATCAGCTTCCCGGATCCGAGCGACCTCACCGCGACGATCGTCACGGCCGCGTATACGCAGGGGACCGACTACGCCGTCGCGCTCGAGTTCCATCCGAGCGCCACGGGGGCGCCGTTCGCGGCGGCGCTCCTTGAGCTCACGACCCCTTTGGGGGGGACGACGACGAGCAAGGTGGACCAGCTCCCGGGGGTCTTCACCGATCTCGGGACCTGGTACCAGGTGGTGCTCGATTTCGGGATCGACACGTCGGACGCGGGGCTCGTTCCGGCCTCCATCTCGGTCACCTCGGGGGGCACGACGACGACGAAGCTCGTGGATCTGACCGTCCCGCTCGACGCCATCGGCGGAGCGCGGACGCTCTCGGTCGGGGTTCAGGCCACTCCGCCGACGGGGGAAGCGAAGATCCGCTTCGACAACGTCACGTACACGCACTGAGCGCTGCGCGAAGTACTTCGCGAAGCGGGACGCCGTGCGCGTGAGCGGCGGCGATGCAGGCGTCGAGCTCGGGCTTCACCTGGGGCGGGCCGAAAGGGCCTTCGGCGATCTTCACGGGGATCCGACCGTACGGCGTCTCCACGTCGACGATCCGGCGCGGGCGCTCGACGCGCGAGACCCCGTAGCGGCGGACGCCGATCGACGTGGTCTCGCGCAGGAGTGAGGACGAGAGGCGGTCGGCGTCCTCGGCGCGCGCGAGGAGGGAGAGGGAGAAGGCGGGGCGCCCTTTCTTCATGGTGATGGGGGTGGCCCAGGCGTCGAGCGCTCCTTCCGCGAGGAGAGACTCGATCGCCGCGCCGAGGAGCTCGCCGCTCGCGTCGTCGAGGTTCGCTTCGACGACGACGTGCGTGTCCGAACCGGCAGCGGCGCGCGCCGCGGGGGCGAGGGGGGCGCCGAGCACGGCGCGAAGGACGTTCGGTCGGTCCGCGAGGTTCGCGGTCCCCGCGCCCCAGCCGACGCGCTCGGGGGTCATCTCCGGCCAGCGTGAGGAGCTGCGCGCGTGAGCGGCGACGATCGCGGCGCCCGTCGGGGTGACAAACTCGAAGTCGATTCCGCCGTCGTAGGTCGGCAGACCACGCAGGCACTCGACCGTCGCGGGGGGGGGGAGCGGGAGGACTCCATGGCGCGCCTTCACGAAGCCTCGCCCCATCGGGAGCGGAGAGACGACGATCTCGGCGCCGAGCCAGTCGATCGCGGCGGCGCTGCCGACGACGTCGATGAGGGCGTCGATCGCGCCGACCTCGTGGAAGTGGACGTCGTCGATCGGGGAGCGGTGAACCTTCGCCTCGGCCTCGGCGAGGCGCCGGAACGTGGCGTGCGCGAGCTCTTTCACCCGCGGGGAGAGCGAGGACGAATCGAGGAGAGTGCGGACGGCGGCGTACGTGCGCTCGGGTTGGGCCGACTCGAGGTGAACGTCGAGCTTCGAGGCGACGATGCCGCTCTTCACGGACGTGCCGAAGTGGAGATGGAAGCCGCTGATCGGGAGGGCGGCGGCGGCGTCTGCGATGACCGACGGGGGGACGCCGAGGTCGATGAGGGCGGCGATGATCATGTCGCCGGCGAGGCCGCTGGGGGCGTCGAGGAAGAGGAGCTTGCCGAGGGCGGCGCCGCGGGGGAGGTCTTCGCGCCAGGTGGAGGGGGCGTGGTCGTGGGCGTGGGCGTGGTCGTGGTCGTGGTCGTGGGCGTGGGCGTGATCGTGATCGTGATCGTGGTCGTGGTCGTGGTCGTGGGCGTGGTCGTGGTCGTGGGCGTGGGTGTGGTCGTGGCCCGCGTGCGAGTGGGGGTGCTTCATTTGGGCTGCGCCTGCGCGCGAAGGATGCGGGCCGCCGCGAAGGCCGCGCCGAAGCCGTTGTCGATGTTCACCACCGTCACGCCCGACGCGCACGACGTGAGCATTCCGAGGAGCGCCGCGAGCCCCTCGAACGCGGCGCCGTAGCCGACCGACGTAGGCACTGCGACGACGGGCACCTCCACGAGGCCGCCGAGGACGCTCGCGAGCGCCCCCTCCATCCCCGCGATCACGATCACGACCTTCGCCTTGTCGAACATCGCGCGCTTGTGGAGGAGGCGATGGATCCCGGCGACGCCGACGTCGTAGACGCGGTCGAAGCCGACGCCGAGCATGCGCATCGTCTCGGCGCACTCCTCGGCGACGGGGAGATCGCTCGTCCCCGCGCTCACGAGCGCGACGCGGCCCGCCGCCAGCTCCGCGATCGGCGTCTGCACGAACGTCGCGGTGCGGGAAAGCGGCGTGTACACGAGGCCCGGAAGGAAGTGCGCGACGACCGTCGCCTGCTCCTGCGACAGGCGCGTGATGAGGACGTTCTGCCCCGTCCGCGCGAGCTCCTTCGCGATCCCCGCGACCTGCTCCGCCGTCTTCGACTGCGCGAGGATGACCTCGGGGGTCCCCTGGCGAAGGCCGCGGTGGTGGTCGACCACGGCGTAGCCGAGGTCCACGAACGGGAGATCCTTCAGCTCCGTGAGGGCCGTATCGATCGACGCTTCGCCGGCGCGCACCCGCTCGAGGAGCGCCCGGAGCTTGGTGGGGTCCACGGCGCAGACCCTAGCACGGCCCGGGCAGGCTGCTTCTCGGCGGGCTCGGCGTGCTCGGCGGGCTCGCGGGGCGCGGCCGACAGGTGCTACTCCTCAGCGCGTGCCGATCCCGCTCGCGTGGCTCGTCGCGTTCGCGCTGGGGGGGGCCTTCGCCCGGGTGGCGGAGACCGAGATCGCCAAGTTCGAAGGGCCGCTGGTCGCGTCGCGGCCGATGGCGATCGTCCTCGGGTTCGCCGGGCTCGTGTTCCTGCCGGTCGCCGGGTATTTCGCCACGTTTCACGGGGATTGGGCCTACCTGTACTTCGTGAGCTGGCAGAGCGTCCCGTCGGCGGTCGACCTGGCGCTCGTGCTCGGGGCCGCGTGCATGGTGCCGGCCGGGTTCGTGGCGGCGGTGGCGCTGATCCGGACCCGCCGGAGCCGCGCGAACCAGGCGATCACGGTCCTGGTGGGGGTCCCCGCGGGGGCCGCCGCGCTCCTCGCGGTCACCTTCGCGCATCGCCTCGCCGTGAGCGCGAGCGCCGCGCAGTACCAGGGGGGATTCGGGGTCGAGCCGATCGGGACGAGCGCGCTCGGCAAGGGGGTGCTCTGGGGGCTCCTCGCGCTCGTCGCCGGAGGGTTCTGGGCGGTGCGCTCGCTGCGCTCCGCGGGGTGAAGTCATGTCCCCCCCTCGCCTTCCGGTGCTCGGCCGCGCGAACGTCGCCGCGCTCGGGCTCCTCGCCCTCGCCGTCGTCGCGCTCACGCTCGAAGGCTTCGCGGGTCACCTGCCGAGCGTGCGCGACATGCCCTCGGCGACGCTCCCCTCGCGCTGGTTCTGGCGGGAGTCGGTGCTCGGGGGGCACCTCGCGATCTGGAATCCGTACATCTCGCTCGGCACGCCGACGATCGCGGGGCCGGTCCACGGATCGCTCTATCCGTTTCAGATGCTCGTTGCCCTCCTGCCCTTCCGCGCCGGGTTCTTCGCGACCTGGGCGCTCCACATGCTCCTCGGCGGCGCGGGGGGATACGCGCTCGCGCGCTCGTGCGGGTGCCGGAGCGAGAGCGCGCTCGTGTCGGGGCTCGTCTGGGCGGTCGGCGGGTACGCGACGTCGATGTGGTGGAACGGCGAGAAGCTCCTGCCGACGGAGTGGATCCCGTGGATCGCGTGGGGGGTCCGTGAGACCGCGCTCGGGCCGCGCGTGCTCGGCAAGCACCTGGTCCTCGGCGCGGCGTCAGGCGCGATGCTGTGCGCCGCGGGGGATCCCTTCCTGCTCTTCGACGCCGCGCTGCTCGCGGTCATCGTCGCGCTCATCGGCGTCCCCGAGCGCCCGGCGGCGCCGCCGCTCCGGATCGTCGCGGCGTCGAGCGCCGTGTTCGTCCTCGCGATCGCCCTCGCCGCTCCCGTCCTTCTGCCGGCGGCGCTCGTGAGCCCCGACACGGCGCGCGGGCCGGCGCTCACGCTGCACGACGCCCAGCTCTGGTCGATGCACCCCGTCCGCTGGCTCGAGCTCTTCGTCCCGAGGCCGTTCGGCAATCCGCTCAGCGACGCCGACGCCTACCCCGGCGCTCCGTACGCGGACACACCGTTGCAGGTTCATCCGTGGGCCGTGTCGATGTTCCTCGGATCGGCGACGCTGGCGCTGGCGACGGCGGCGCGCGGGCGGCGGGTGATCTTGCCGCTCTGGGGGGGGGTGCTCGTCGCGGTGCTCCTCGCGCTCGGGCGGCACACGCCGTTCGATGGGTGGGAGCGGCACGTCGTGCCGGGGCTGGCGCTGTCGCGCTTTCCGGAGAAGCACGCGGTGGTCGCGTGCGGAGCGATCACGCTTTTGGGATCGCTCGGCGCGGAGGAGATCCTCGCACTGCGGGCGAGCTTGCCGCGGGTAATCGGCGTGGCGTTCGCGGGGCTCGTCCTCGCGGTCTTGCTCGCGCCGGCGCCACTTCGTGCGACGACGCGCCCGGGAGCGGTCCACGCGGCGATCGCGATCGTCGCGGTGGCAGGGGTCTTCTACGCGACCCGCCGAGACGCCCGGTTCGCGTGGCTCGTCGGCGTCGTCCTCGCCACCGATCTCGTCACTTCTTCGCGCACGCTCCTCGAATGGATGCCCGCGAGCGCGCTCGATCCCCCCCCCATCGCCCGCGAGCTCGCCACGCACCCGGGCGAGCCGCCGCGCCGCATTCTCCGGCTCCCGTCCTCGGACTTCCGGCGCATCGAGACGCTGCCGTACAACGCCGCCAGCCTCTTCGACGTGGACGTGGTCTCCGGGTGGGACCCGGGGGTCTCGCCGTTCATCGACCTGATCTCGGTCGCCCTCGCCGAGCGAGGGGGGCGCCTGCTCGAGCTCCTCCGGATCGACGCGGTCCTCCTCCCGGACGATCCGGACCTCATGAGGCCGGTGTGGACGGTGAAGCGCGCGCCGGCGCGCCCACGCGCGTGGATGGTGGGGCTCGCGCTGCCGGCGAAGGACGACGCTCAGGCGCTGAAGGCGCTGGCGGCGCCTGACTTCGATCCCGAGTCGGCGGCGGTCGTGGCCGCGCCCGAGGTGACGCCCGAGGTCGCGGCGCTGGCAGCGGGAGAACCGCGCGCGCTCGGAGCGTGCGACGTGGCGGACTACCAGGCGGCGCGCGTGAGGCTGCGATGCCGCCCGTCGGCTGCCGCACTCCTCGTCCTGCCGGACACGGCGATGCGCGGATGGGTCGCGACGGTCGACGGCGTGCCGGCCCCGATCGTGCGAACGAACGTGGCGATGCGCGGCGTCGCGCTCTCGGTAGGGGCGCACGAGATCGAGATGCGCTTCGAGCCGCCGGGGCTCGTGGAGGGGTTCCTGGTCGCAACGATCGGCCTCCTCGTCGCGGCGCTCGCGATCGTCCGGGCGAGAGGGCAACGCGCGTGACCTCCGCGCGCGCGCTGACGCTCGCGGCGTGCGCCGCCGTGGTCGCGACGTTCGAGGTGATCTTCCGCCCGTACTTCCCCACCCTGTCCGGGGAGGTCGCCAACGACTACGCGTACGTCCTCGCCCACCTCTACGACGGCGCCCTCTGGTTCCGCGCGAACGGTGCGCTCACGATCCCCTGGTTCTCCCCCTCCTTCTGCGGCGGCATCCCCGCGTACGCGAACCCGCACGACGGCTACTTCGCGCTCCCCCAGGTACTCGATCTCGTCGTCGGCCCCCTCGCCGCGATTCACGCGACGGCGCTCGCGTTCTCGGCGCTCGGGTTCCTCGGGTTCTACGTGCTCATGCGGCAGGTGTTCGGCGCGGGGCGCGGGGCGGCGGCGTACGCGGGGGGGCTCTTCGCGCTGAACGGGTTCTACCTGTGGCGGATGGTCCAGGGGGAGCTGTCGGTCCACGCGTTCATGCTGACGCCGCTCGTCGCGTGGGGGGCGCTCGTGCCGGCGCCGGAGAAGCGCGGGGCGCTGGTGACGCGCGACGCGTGCGTCGCGGGGGGGGCGATCGGGTACGCGATCCACGCCGGCGCGATCGACCTCTTGCCGATCGTCGCGCTCTCGGTCGTCGCGATCGCGCTCGTGTACGGGGTGACGTACGGGGCGACGTGGCGGATGGCGAGCGACGTCTTCGCGCGGCTCACGACGTCGGTCTTCGTGGGGCTCGCGCTCGCCGCGGGGAAGGTCGCGACGATGATCGCGCTCTTCGCGCATACGACGCGCGAGACGCACGCGATCCCTGGGGTGCGCGAGGCGCGTGACCTCGCGGAGCTGGTCCTCGTGCCGCTCTTCTCGAGGCCGCGCGCGGACCACCTCGAGGCGGTCATCGTGAGCGCGCAGTGGACGTGGCGCGCGTCGGAGCTCGAGCTCGGGGTAGGGCCGGTGCCGGTGGTCCTCCTCGCGGTGGGGGCGCTGGTCGGCCCGGTGCTGTTCGCGCTGCGCGCGCGTCGCGGGCTGCCGGCGGGGAGCGCCGGACGGATCGCTCGGAGCGTCGCGTGGAGCGCGGCTCTCCTTCTCCTCCTCGCGCTGCCGCTCGCGCTCAACGTGTACAGCGCCGAGCTCGGGCCGATCGCGCGACTCTTCGCGCGGATGCAGGACGCGCCGTCCCTTTTCCGCCTCCTCTCCGTCTTCGTCCCGGTCACGATCCTCGCGAGCGCGATCGTCGTCGACCGCCTCATCGATTGGCGCGCGCACGCGCTGGTCGCGGTCGCGGCTGTCACGCTCCTCGCGTACGGCGATCTGAAGCAAAGCGTCTTCGACTACGAAGGGGGCTACTCCCCTGCCCCGATCGTGGCCGCCCACCACCAGCTCTCCGAGAACCACTTCGTCCCGCCGATCGATCGCCTCGCCCCCGTCGATCTGAACGCGAACCCGCTCCTCCCGCTCGGTCAGACCGCCGCGGGGCTGAGCACGTACCCCTGCTACGAGCCGCTCTTCGGCGATCTGATGGAGACGTTCCCGAAGAACGATCTGCACCCCGGCCCCGTGACCGACGTGACCGGGCACGAGTACAACCTGCTCGATCCGTCGTGCTTCCTCTTTCCGGACGAGAACCAGTGCGCGCCGGGCGATCGGCTCGTCGTGGAGGGGAAGGAGCGGTTCGACAGCTTCCGGCTGCACCGGGGGATCACGTTCGTGCGGCCGTGGTGGCAGAGGCTGGCGGACGCGATGACGTTCGTTGCGCTGGCGACGGTGTTGATCGTGCTCGTGGGGTGGGCGCTGGATTCCCGAGCCTGAGTTCTTCCGGGCGGTGGCGTCGCGATCCCGAAGCTCGGCGCACTTCATTATCGCTACGCCAGGGCCGCCTGATGGAGTGCAGGAAAGCGTGGCATCTCCGCGCTCAAGGACGGCTCCGAGAGGCGACGTAACGCCTCATTATCGGCCGTCGTCCGCCGGGTCCGTTCGCGCTGGAACGAGCCGACCAAGTTGGCGAGAGGCTCTTCCATCGCCTTCGCGGGGGGAATGCACGGGTGCGCCATTCCCGACCCCTGCGGGGGCCGAGGGCGAGGAAGAGGCGGACGACCAACGCCAGTCCGCCTCGATCCGCGCATTTCTGGAGCGCGGGCGTGGGACGGTCGAGCGGGCTATTGTTCGTTTGCCGTGGACATCCTGGAGATCGACATCGTGACGGGGAAAAAGACGTCGTTCGCCGCGCAAACGCGCAAGGCGCTCCGCGCGCTCGTGAAGGGGGATGTCCCCTTCGCCGTGATCGGCGCCACCGCCCTCGCCGCGCGCGGGCTTCCCAGGATGACGCGCGACCTCGACGTCGTCGTGACGACCGATGACGCATGGACCGCGCTCGACGCGCTCGAGGCCGCCGGGTTCGAGAGCGCCGCTCCGGTCGATCGGTCGAACGATCCCGAGGCCATGTACGTAATGGCTGGCGGCGGCGCGGAGGTCGACCTCCTCGTCGCGTCGGGGGAGCCCGAGTCCACGGTCGTCGCCGAGGCGACGCCAGCGGCCGTCTTCGGCGTTCGCGTGCCCGTCGCAACGCTCGAGCACCTCGTGCTCATGTACCTGTACAGCAATCAGATTCGCCACCAGGGCGACCTCGCGCGCATCGTGACCGACACGGACGTGGACCTCGCGGCGGTCGAAACGTACCTGGCCGATGTGCACCCCGAGATGCTGCCCGTGCTTCGGGAGCGGGTTCATGAGGCACGGCATCGGCCCGCGCCGCCTGCGAGGCCGACGCGGCGCAAGCGCCGCTGACGAGAGCGTGAGTAGAGGCGCGCTATCTGTTCGGAGAGACACGCCATCGCGCCCCTCGAGACCCGCGATCTCTTCGACGAGGCGCGCGACCCCTTCGACGAGGTGCGCGACGGCGAAACCGTGCTGCGCGGGATTCCGCTCCAACGCGCTGGAGCGCCTCCGGTTGACAGTGCAGGAGGCGCCTTGCGCACGAGCCGTGGTGATGTAGCCTCCTTACATCACCATGACGACGGCCATGCATCGCTTGCAGGTCTCACTCTCGGAGGCCCAGGTCGATTACCTCGCCGAGCGTGCCCGAAGAGACGGGGTGAGCATCGCCGAGATCGTCAGGCAGCTCGTGGAGCGCGAGAAAGCCACGGACCGTTCCCGACGAAAGGCCGATTCACTCTGGAGCATTGCGGGCATCGCGCGCGAACGCGAGAGCCTTATCCAGGACACGCCGGTGAGCGAGCGCGTGGATCTCTACCTGGCCGCGGCGGCCGTCGCGCCGGCGCGGTCGAAGCGTCTCCGGTAACGCGCGTCGCGCCCACACGCGTTATGCAAGGCCGAGCCGCTCGATGAAAGTACGCCAACTTGAGGCCGTCGCTGCACTAGCATTCGGAGATGCGCCGAACGCTCATCGGGCGAAAACTACTCGTTGCATCCATCGGGGTGGCCTCCGTCTCGTATGCGGCTTGCTCGACCAACCCGAGCTTCGTCGGCCCCGACGGTGCCGTCGGCAACTTGGGCCCCGGGGACTCCGCAGCGTCGGAGGACGCCTTTGATGTCGTCGTCGGAAACCTCGGCAGCGACTCGGGCGGTCTGTCTCCCCCGGATGCATCCTCCGCCGAGTCCCCGGACGCCGCAGATGCCGGAAACACCGACGCGGCGGCAGACGGAGCGCCTGTGGACGCCGGAGATGCGGCCCAGGCGGACGCTGGCGACGGTGCTCCGGCCGACGCTGCCGAGGAGGGCTAGTCGTATCCGTCGAGACACCGAATCCCCGATGGCGCCGCAGTTGCTCTAGCATTCGGAGATGCGCCGGACGCTCCTCGGACGAAAGCTACTCGTCGCGTCTATCGGGGTCGCCTCCGTCTCGTATACGGCATGCGGAGCTCAGGACGCGGGCGTCGTCGGCAACTGCTGTCCGGGGATGGACGCCGCCGTGGCGGAAGACGAGGACGTGGGCAGCATCGTCGGGAACTTCGACTCCTCCTTCAACGCTCCCGATGCGTCCGACGCGGAGCCTCCGGACGCCGCGGATGCAGGGAAGATCGACGCCGCCGGAGACGGCTCGCCTGGCGACGCAGGAGATGCGGCGCAGGTCGACGCCGCAGAAGACGCGCCTTCCGACGCTGCAGAGGGGGGTTGATCATGATCGTGCGCCTAACGAGCGTTCCTGGAGCTCTCCGACGTGCGGCGTAGTCTCGCCGGACGAAAGCTTCTCGTGGCGTCGCTCGGCGTCGCTTCGGTCTCGTACGCGGCGTGCCAAGGCTCCGCCGTGGTCGGCAACTTCGTCACGTCCGGAGAAGACGCCGGAGCCCAAGACGCGGAGAACGTCGTCGGTAATCTCGGCCCATTCCAGCTCCCCGACGCGCAAACTCAAGACGCAGCGAGCGACTCAGCACAAGCCGACGCGCCAACAGACGCACCCGAGACGGCTCCCGGTGATGCCGCGGACGAGGCGCTTACCGACGCCTCCGAGGGGGGCTGATGGGGGCGGAGCTGTTCGAGCTCGAGATGCTCGGCGACGTCTTCGAGCGCCGCTATCGCAAGATGCGCCCCGAGGTCGAGGCGATGCCCTGGGGAACGCTCGACCTCGGCGCGACGTCGAGTGAGAGCCTCGTATCGGCTCGCCGCGGGTGGACCGCGGCGGCATACCAGGAGCACCGCACTGGTGTCGCGTGCTGCGCGGCGCTCCGTGCGCTGATGGAGGCGCGCGCGCCGCTCGATCTCATCGCGCTCGCGACCCGCTTTCCGCTCGACGAGATGGTGCACGTCGAGCTGTGCGCGCGGATGGCTATGGAGTGTGGCGGCGGCACGGAGATCGTCCATGATCCGGACGTCATGATCACGGACGCCGACGAATCGCTCTCCCCGCTGATGCGCGCTACGGACATGGTGGTCCGCTTCTTCTGCGTCGGCGAGGCGCTCTCGATCCCACTCCTGCGGGGGACCTGGAAGGCGGCGCGCCACCCGCTTCCGCGCGCCGTCCTCGGGCGCATCGTGCGCGACGAAGCGGCGCACGGAACGTTCGGGTTCGCGTTCCTCGACTGGGCCGGCTCGCGCCTCGATGAGAAGGACCTGGCCTACCTTGGACGGGGGGTGGATCGCACGATCGCTTCCGTGCATGCGATGTGGGATCGAATCCGAAAGACCCCCGCGACGCCCCCGTCGGACGCCGACGCGCTCGCGTGGATGCGCAGCGAGGACTACCTGGCGCTCGCGGCTCGCTCGATGCGCGACAAGGTGGTGCGTCCACTCGTGGAACGCGGCATTCCGCTCTCTCCGAGGGCACTCAGGGAAGCGTGATCGCTCCGAGCGCCTCCTCGTGGACGGGAGGGCGCCCTCGATCGCCCGGGAGTACGGAGAACCAGCCGCGCGCGAAGCGGATCTGCCCTGCGCCATGCGCGACCTCGGCGACGCGCGAGTCGGTCGCTACGCGCCCCCAGTAAGCCCGCATGGCCTCTTCTGACGGCCGATGCCCCGTGAGCGCCCAGGCGATGCCCCAGGTGGCTTGCGACTTCGGGGGAAGTGGAAGGCGGAGGACCCGCCCGTCGGGGAAGGACGCCGAGAGGACGACGTCCGGGATCTCCGCGCCGACGATCGACTGGAACGTCGGATAGCAGGCGAAGGGCCACGCCTGGACGGCTCCTCGCGCTCCCTGGACAAACACGATGCCGATCAGGAGGAGCCCTAGCGGCCAGGTGCGACCGAGAGAGCGCCGCGCGGCGCTCGGCTCACGTTCCTCGAGCCAGGCCCAGTCGAAGAGGACCACGTAGGTACCCCATAGCGAGAAGAAGCCGATCCGCATGAGCGCCTGCGTCGCCACGTGGAAGACGAACCCCGCGAGCGCCGCGAGGGGGCGGGTCCGGCCGCACGACGAGAGCGGCAGAAAGGAGAGCTCGAAAGTGACAACACCGAGGGCGCAGAGGTGGCACAGGGTCGGCGAACCGTCGATCCGGATCGCCGGCGTCCAGTCGTGCTCGTACCACTTCCAGTACATCTGGTTTCTCAGGTTGTCGCTCGCGATCCATGCCCACCCGGATGCAGTGATCTTCCAGAAGCCGGGGAAGAAGTAGACGAGGCCGAGGAGCACTCGCGTCGTGACGAGCGGCCAAGCGTAAGCCAGCGACGGGCTCGATGGGAGCGGGGCACCGCTACGCCGCGCGCGCCAGCAGTCGAGCGATAGGACGTCGCCGCACGGGCTCGCTGCAAGGAGGGCCGCGAACCAGAGCAGGTGCATGTCGTGGAGTACGGACCCGGTGAGCTGGGACAGCGCGAAGAGGTAGGTGGCCGAGAGCGTCGTCGCGAGCATCGCTGGCCTCGTGACAAGGCCGAGGAAGCCGCACGCCGCCGAGACGACGAAGACCGTCTGCGCGGCGTGGGCGATCGGAGGCGAGATGGGGACGACGCTCATGGCCCACCTAAGCCCCTCGGGAGGAACGCGCAGTGGAGCGGGGAACGCCGCCCATCGCGGCGCCACACGCCACTCCGTGGTCGTGAAGAGAATCGCGCAAACCGCGACGCGGAGGACGGCGAGGTTGTACGGGCTCTCAGGTCGCAGCCTCGCGCTCGCGGTGCGTCGCGCCGAAGCGTCCAACGGCGCAGAATGTTGGTGCTCCCGAACCATCTTCGAGAATCGTCCTCCGACCGCCAGTTCGCGCCCCTGAAAGCAAACAGAAGTATGGGGGGCGTCGTCGAAGTCAAATCCTGCGAGAACTGGTCCTCAAGCTCGGTCGTAGACGGCAAGAAGTCCCACCTCGAGTGCTTCTTCTCCGAGCACGCGTTCATCGAGCCCTTGATCGCCAGGGGCGGCTATGGCCGCGATCGAGCGACGGTCCTTCACTTCGACTGAGGTGATGAGGCGCACGACGCGAATGATCGGCTTGGGTAGCCGTGCTTGCGTGCACTGCTGGCTGGATCGGCGCGTCGGGTTGCGGCGGCAAGTCCGAGGCTACGAAGTACGCCGTCGGTGATGGCGGCGGTTCGTGCGGCGGCTCCGGCCGCGGCTCGGGCAGCAGTTCGGGTAGTGCCTGCAGCAGCAGCTCGGGGAGCAGCTCGGGAACGGTGCCCCGTGGCCTCGCCGTGGGCGCAACGAGCGTCTTCTGGACTAATAGCCCCGAGAGTTCCGGCGTGGCCGGCGCCGCGGTCCTCGGCAGAAGTAGCGCGCAGCCGGGGGCAAACGCCTAGGCCGTAGCTGGGGGGCAATGCCGGCAGTCGTCGAGCACCTCGCGCGGAGCGACCCACGGTCTCGCCTGCCTCCGCGGTTCTGGTTGAGATGGGGCCGGGCTAGCCTACGGCTCGTGAAGCCAACCTGCTGCCGACTGTTCGCTGCAATGATCGGGCTCTCGGGATGCGGCGGCTCCTCCATCGACGTCGGCATCGATTCGGGCACTCGCGACAGCAGTGCCGAGACGGGTGCCGCTCCCGAAGGAGGGACCCCAGACGCGGGCTGGGATACCGGCACCTGTCTCGGAGCCGGTCAGAGTTGCACGGCCGCGACGTGCTGCGGGGTCGGCCTCGCCTGCGTTGGCGGCACCTGTTCCACGTCTTGTGCCGCGTACGGGC
>JBKQKP010000390.1:0-29061 GCA_052147435.1 Polyangiaceae bacterium
CGCGTATCCCGCGCCCCGACCCCGACCCCGACCCCGACCCCGACCCCGACCTCGACCCCGACCCCGACCCCGACCTCGACCCCGACCCCGACCTCGACCCCGACCTCGACCCCGACCTCACCTTCCCCTCCCCCCCTCACCCGCCTCCCCCTCCTCGCCGCCGAAGTCGCCGCCTGCACCAAGTGCTCCCTCTCCGCCACGCGCATTCAAACCGTCTTCGCCCGCGGCAACCCCGAGGCACACCTCTGCATCGTCGGCGAAGCCCCCGGGGCTGACGAGGACGAGCAGGGGCTTCCGTTCGTCGGCCGCGCCGGCCAGCTCCTCGACAAGATGATCGGCGCGATGGGGCTCGATCCGGCGCGCGACGTCTATGTCTGCAACATCCTCAAGTGCCGCCCCCCCCAGAACCGCCGCCCCGAGCCCGAGGAGACGGAGAGCTGCATCCCGTACCTCCACGAGCAGCTCGCGATCGTCCACCCCAAGGTGATCGTCGCGATGGGGAACAGCGCGGTCCAAGCGCTCCTCGGGACGAAGCTCGGGATCACGAAGGTGCGGGGGTCGTGGAAGCTCTACAAAGGCGCGACGCTCGTGATGCCCACCTTCCATCCGTCCTATCTCCTGCGCCCCGGCCCTCAGCAGGCCGAAGCGAAGAAGCAGGCATGGGAAGATCTACAGGCGGTCATGAAAGAGCTCGGCCTCGCACTGCCTCCACGCGGAGGCGGCGACAAGCGGACCACGAGCTGATAGTCACGCCACCCGAGGGCTACGGCTCGAGCGGCTCGCTCGGATTCTCGTCCTCGGTGTGCTCGTTCGACGCGAAGTTCTCCCGCGAGGATCTCTCCGCCGCCGCGAACGCCGCCGCCGCGAGCTGCGCGTAGGCGTCCACGCGCGTGTACACGTGGTTGCCTGAAGCGGAGCAGCTCGCGCCCCGCGAGACGACGCCGACGATCTCTCCCGTCCGCGCGTCGATCGCCGGCCCCCCCGAGTCTCCGCGGCAGGTCGCTTCATCGACCTCGAACTCGCGCGGCCCCAGGACCGCCCCCGTGTTCGAGTTCGCCGCCGGCCCGACCGCGAGCACCGTGCTCCCGACGCGCGCCACGCGGTTGCCGATGATGTTCTCGACTCCGCCGCCGAACCCTACGGGGAGAACCTGATCGCCCGACTCCACCGTTCCGTGGAGCCTGATCGCGAGCACCGTGACATCCGGAAGCGGGCGATCGAGAACGAGGAACGCGACGTCGGCGTCGCATAGGACGCGCCCGGTGGGATGCAGCGTGCGGACGGCGTGCGCGCGGATCGGATCGCGATCGACGTGAACGTGCGCGCCGACGTAGATCGAGATCGTCGATGGGTCGGCGTCGTCGGCCAAGTGGAGCCCGTTGTGCGACTCGCCGCGAGCGTCGCACGCGGGGGTCGCGGTGATCGCCCGCGACACGCAGTGGCGCGCCGTGAGGACCAGGTTGGGAGCGACGAGCGCTCCGCTGCAGAGGGTCACGTGAGACGGGTCGTCGTCGAGCGTAGCGGCGACGGCGACGACGCCTTGTTGCTCTTGGTCGATCACCGCTTGCGACAGCACCACCGGCATCGCGTGCGCGTGAACGCACCCACCTGCCAACAGCGCTGCGAAGGCGGAGATGATCAAACCGGTCTTTCCGGTTTCGCGGGCGCTGCGGCGGGGGCTGAAGAGCCCCCCGAGTCGTCCTTCTTCAGTCATCTCTTCTTGCGGCCAACCTCGCGCGTGTCTGACCTGTCAAACGGTGCGGGTGCGGCCAAGTTTCATAGTGCAGGAACCCCGGACGCCACGCTGGAGAAATCGCGACGCGATCTCGCACAAAACTGCGCGACGTCAGCGCGAGGCCACACGCACCGCAGAACACGGCGCGAGTAGGTATTTCACCGCTTGCGCGATCTCGCGAGAAACGGCGGGAAACACCCTATGAAAGTGCGTGAAACCGAATGTGAGCGGCGCTACTACCGAAGGTGATTTGTAGGCGTCCGACGTACGACTTCATGGCTAGTCGCGCAGTCCCTCGAGCTGCGCGTTGAGCTCGGCGCCGACGAGGAGCGCCCAGCTCGTCAGATAGAACCAGACGAGCAGGACGGCGACGGTCGCGACGCTTCCATAGAAGAGCGCGTACCGCCCGAGCGACGTCACGTAGACGCCGAATCCCCACGACACGACCAGCCACCCCGTGAGAGCCACGATCGCTCCAGGCCACGCGCGACGCTCGACGCCGTGCGGGTGCTCCACGGCGAACCGATAGAACGCGGCGAGGGCGCACAGCGCAGCGAGGGCGAAGACGAGGAGGACCGCGACCTTCTCCCATTCCTCCTGAAACAGCGGCGGAAGCCGGTGATGCGCGTGGTGGACGACCGGCCCGGACGCGTCGTTCACGTCGCGGTCGCTCCTCGATGAGCGATGGGTCGTTCGCGGCGTGCTCGCGCTCGACGCCGGGCTCGCGGTCGTGCTCGTGCTCGGCGTCGGGCTCGCAGTCGCGCTCGCGCTCGTCTCCGAAGCGCTCCCGCCCTCCCGCTGCACGACCCCGTCGAGCGCGACCATCCCCCAGGCGAGGACCCCGAGGATCACGAGCGTCGCCGCGACCCACAGGAGCGCGATGACCCGCTTCTTCCACCACGGCCGGCGCGGAGCTCCCGCCGCCGACTCGAACGCGTCCATGAGCCCGTGCGTCCCCGTCGCTGCAAGCCACAAGAAGCCAAGCACGCTCAGCGGCGCGATCGAAGATGCGCTCGCCCCTGCCATTCGCTGCACCTCCTCTCGGACCAGCTGCTCTACGGCGTCTGGCGCCGTCTCGATCGCGGGCCCGAGGAGCGCGTCCACGCCGCGGTGCCGCGCAATCTGACCGATGACGAACCCGACGAGAACCAGAAGCGGGATCAAGCTTAGGAAGAAGTGAAACGCCATCGCCGGCGCGGCGTCCCCGGTGTTGTGGACGTACAGCCCCTGGACGAGCCGGACGGCGGTTCGCCCGAGACGCAGGTGGAGGGGGGCGCTCCGCGGGAGCATCGGCAGAATGCGGGCGGGCGCAGGCATGGATAACGCGAATCGCACGCCCGGCCCGGAAGGTCAAAAAGAGCCTCCCGTCGACGCTTGCGCCCGGGCAGCCGGGTGCGCACCCTGCGTCCGTGGCGGAGCTCGTGAACAAGCGCGATCAACTGGCCGGGGCCATCGAGGCGAGCCTCGGCCCGTTCGACCCGCTGCAGCTCCAGGCCATCCGCGCAGTCCCGCGCGAGCGCTTCGTCCGCGAAGAGGATATCGCGCGCAGCGCCGAGGACGTCCCTCTCCCACTCGACGACGTCGGGCTGGCGACGGTGAGCGCGCCTCACGCCTACCTTCTCTCGTTCCGCCTGCTCGGGCTCCGGCCGGGTGACCACCTCGTCGAGCTCGGCTCCGGGTCGGGCTACGGCGCGGCGCTCGCGAGCTTCATCGTGGGCCCCCGCGGGCGGGTTCTCACCGTCGAGATCGATCCCGCGCTCGCGGCGCGCACCAAGCTCCTCCTCGCCGACGCACCGAACGTCGTCGCCGTCCAGGGCGACGCGGTCCTCAGCACCGCGCTCTGGGGGGACGCGGCCAAGGTCGTCTGTACGTTCGCTGTAGATCAGATCCCGCACGCCTGGCTGAAGGCGCTTCCGGAGAGAGGGATCCTCGTCGCTCCCGTCGGGGCCGAGACCCAGGAGCTCGTGCGCGTACAGCGGGAGGGGGACGCCCTCCACATCACCAAACATGGCGGCGTGCGCTACGTCGGAAACCGCTCCCCGCGCGGTGGTACAGAGTAGCGCTACTGCGACAACCCGAACTGCTCGATGCAGGTCGCGAGCCCCGCGTCGTCCACGACGGGAGCCGGAATCGACGGCGGCGTGAGGAACGCTGGGGGGTCGGTGAAGTCGAAGAGATCCATCAACGCGTCGGCGTTCGCGTCGCGCGCCGTGAGCGCCGGGATCTTGAACTTCGCCTCGATGAAGCGAGCGATGCTCGTGTGGTCGTACACGTTGTGCGACGCGTACCCCTTCTTCGCGTATGGCGAGACGACGATGAGCGGCACGCGGAATCCGTAGCGGTTGAACGTGCCCGGGATGCCGACGTCCGTCCCGGTGAGCTGCGGAGGGTTGTTGTCGGGCACGCAGGCCGGCGACGGGGGGAGGTGGTCGTACTCGCCGCCGTTCTCGTCCCACGTGATGAAGAGCGCCGTGTGAGCCCACTGCGGGCTCGTCGTCACCGCCTGGTACACCTGGCTCAGGAACTGCGACCCGATCTGAATGTCGGCCGGCGGGTGGTCGTCGTTGTTCGTGACCGTCCCGTCCGCGAGCCCAACGGCGGGATCGACCCACGCGACTTGAGGCATCGTCCCCTTCGCCGCGGCGGTGACGAAGTCGGCAAACGCGTAGCGGATCATCTGTGGGTAGCGGGTCCCCGTCTGGATCCCGAGGACCGACGCCAAGCTCGTCGTCCCGTCACCGTAGGTGGCCCACGTCACGTTGCGCTGCTCGAGCTCGTCGGGGACGACGACGTTGTCGACGACGTTCGGGCTCAGGTTGCCCGGGAGCGAGTTGTAGGTCAGGCCGAAGCTCGTCGCGGCCATCAGGTATTCCCTGTTGGGGCCGGTCGGGCCGAGGAGCGAGCAGAAGTAGTTGTCGCCGATCGCGAACGTATTCGCGAGCTGGTAGTCGAACGGGATATCGCTCTGGTCGTACCACCACATCGCGCGCTCGCCGTCGAGCAGGCTCCCCGCCTCGGGGACGACGTCGCCCGGATCGGTGTTGCCGTTGTTCTCGGCGTAGAAGCCGTCGTTGAGACCGTTGTCCCAGGCCCAGTGCTGCCCCTTCCAGCTGTGGTCCGTATCCGCGAAGCACATCGACGTGGCGTGCATCCACGGAAAGGTCTGGGGTCCTGCGTCCCCGCCGTCTTCTCCGCCGTCCGGAGCGCCGGCGTCTTCCCAGTCGACGGCGTGCGCCGGGTTCGAGGCGTTCGGTGGTGCCTCCTGCACGTCGGTGCGGTTTCCGTACGCATTGAGGTGGCCGAACATCGAGTCGAAAGAGCGATTTTCCATCATCACGACGACGATGTTTTCGATCGGGATCTCCGTGTCGATCGGCGTGCTCGCCCCGAGCGTCTGCGCTGGCATCGCGCCGCGCGCGAAGGAGCACGCGGCTCGCGCGGCGACCGCCGCGTCGTCCGAAGGGCGCGGGAACGTTTGATCCCACGCGTCCGGGGTCGTGAATCCGTACCCGGCATCCTCGGGCGCAGGTCCCCCGTCGAGCTCGCCCGAGTCACTGACGACGCTTGCGTCCTGAGTGCCGTTGTTGCCGTTAGGGCTCTTGCTGTTGCTGCAAGCGAGGAACGCGGCAGTGCCTCCCAGGACGACGACCGAGCACGTGATGACCAGGCGCATGCGGGGGAGTTAGCACGAACCCCGGCGCCGGGCGTGTGACGGGACGATGGCAGCCCGCTACTTCGGGGCGTCCTTGGCGTCGTCCGCGGGCTTCGAGGCCTCGTCGTCCGGCTTTGCCGGCGGCGCCTCGCTCGGCGTCCGCACCGAGGGCTTCCGCAAGACCTGCTGCTCCACCGTATGGGCGACGTTCTCGATGGCGCGGCCGACCTCTTTCGCCCCCGTCACGACCGCCTCTTCGAGCTCCCCGGTCGGCAGCTTCTCGATGGTTGTCTTCGCCGCACGAAAGAGGAGACCAAGCCCCTTGCGAAGATCTTCGAGCGGGTTCGGTTTCTCGTCGTCGGGCATGCGCTAAATCATGGGCTCGCGAGGGGGGCGTGTCGAGGCGTTCCTACGGACAGGTCGCCGGGAAGACCAGCCAGCGCGAATTTCCCACGGTGGAGTCGCTGCACTCGCTCGTCACGACGATGTCGAGCGTGACGCCCGCGAGGTAGGTCGTCGTGAAGGCAGGGCGCGCCGGTGCGGTGCAGTCTTGCGCGCCGATGAGCCCGGCCGGCGCCGTCGACGTCGCGTTGAGCGCGGAGGGGAGCGTGAGCGTGCGAGGCGGAGACGAAAACCCCGACCCCGTGCTGGGATAGACATCCCAGTACGAAACGCCCGTCAGCGAGTCGCCGCAGGCGCGCGTAACGAGCATATCGAGGACGGCGTCGTCGTCGATGTCGGCGAGGGTGTACGTCGGAGCTCCGACGCCGTTCGTGCACTGACCGGTGGCCGAGAGCGCCGTGAAGGAGCCGTTGGGGGCGCCCGAAATCGTGGGGAGCGTGATCGTCGCAGGGGTCGCAGCGAACCCTTGCCCGCTGTTCTCGTACCAGAGCCAAGAGCTCGTCCCGACGGTGGTGCTGTCGCACTGCTGCGTGACGACGAGATCGATCTTGCCGTCGATGTTGAAGTCGAAGAGCTCGAACGTGGGCCGCGTCACGGCCGTGGTGCACGAGAGCGTCCCTTCGGTGGAATCGAACGCGCCGGAGGTGACGGTGGGCGTCGTGGGGAGCGCAAAGCTCGTCGATGTCTGCGACGCCCCGGAGGCGCTACCGAGGTAAACCCGCCATTCGTTCGTCCCCACGGTCGCGTCGGTGCACGACTCCGTCAGTACGAAGTCGGGGATGTTGTCGCCGTTGATGTCGAAAAGCGCGAACGCGGGGACGTCCTTACTCCCCGCGCAGTCATCGGTCGCGACGGCCGTCGTCGCGAACGCTCCGGTCGAGTAACCAGGGGGGAGTGCGTACGGCGTTGCCGTCTGTGCGAAACCCGTGGCCGCGCCCAGATAGACCAGCCAGCGGGACGTGCCGACCGTCGCGTCGTCGCAGAGCGTCGTCTGGACCCAGTCGGGGATGAAGTCGCCGTTGGTGTCGAAGATCGAGACCGTCGCGCAGTTCGCCGTGGACGTGGCCGGCGGGAGCGCATAACGGCTCGGCGTCGTTGCGAATCCGCTCCCGGTGTTGGGATAGACGAGCCAGACGGTCTGGCCCACTGTGGCGTCGTCGCACGCCGACGTGACGACGAGATCCGGTCCGCCGTCGTCGTTCATGTCCACGAGCGAGTAGACGAGCGTGCCCGTGGCCGCTTCGCACGCCTCGTTCCCCGTCAGCGCCGTGAACGGCGATGCGGCGGCCCCGCCGAGCGTGGGGAGCGTGAACGACACGGGCGACGACGCGAACGTGCACGACGAAGACGAAGCGCCGCCGTCTCCTCCCGACGAGCCACCACCGCTCGACTGTCCGTTCGTTCCCTGAGTGTTGAGCGGCGGCTTCGTCGCGGTCGAACAGCCCGCCCCCGCGACCGCGACCCCGGACGCGAAGATGAGCGCGAGGAGAGCGGCGCGAAGCACGTCAGCCCCTCATCGCCCGTTCGCGGGCCGGGCGCTCCGGTCCTCGAGTGGTGAAGAAGTGGGCGCTTTCACGAGACAGTGGATCTCCCCTGCATCGACCGCGACGGGTCCGATCGAAAGCTTGCAGGTCCTCGGCCCCCGCATCGGCAGCGAGTCGATCGTCACCTCGCCGTCGCGGTCGACGGCGTCCATGAGCTGGAAGGCCGCCTCGATGATGGGGTCGTCCCCGGTACCCAAGCGTGGAGCCGCCTTGGCCCCCTCCTGGCCGGGAGGAGGATCGCCGAGGTGGTGAGTCTCCGCCGCGAGGTGCGCGCCGGAAGAGGTTCGGTCGCGGATCTCCTTGTACAGATCGGCCATCGCCTGCGTGCGCGTCCGGATGGCCCCTACCCCTCCACCGAAGACGACGCGGTAGCTCGAGTCGTCGGGGGGCGAGGAAGGTTGTGCGAGGAGGCACCCGTTCCTGTCGATCGAACAGGTCGTGATGATCACGGCGTGACGCGACTCGTCCGCGAGGGTCCCCGCGTCGGCGATCTCGACCGCCGCGGTCTCCGTCGTCGCACCGCTCGCCGCGAGCTGGGGCGCCCTCGGCATCGTCGCAGGCGAGGGGGGGGCCTCCGCCGGCATCATCTGGTCCTCGCAGGCCATTGGCGCGAGGATCGCGAGCGCCAGGCCGATGGGTGCGATACCTCGAAGGACTGTCCTCTGCCGCGCTCGAATCTCCACGAGACACTCGTAGCAGCCGCGCTCGAGCATATCGAGCCCTGTCGTCCGTGGTTCGGAACCCCTGGTAGGAGAGCGGGGGGGGAGACGCCCACTACCCGGCCGCCTTCACCCTCGCGCCAGCCGCGTTTCCCAGCGCTCCGCGCGCGCTCCACGCGGTGCTTCGGTTCCTGCCCGAGCGCTTCGAGACGTAGAGAGCCTCGTCCGCCGACTTGAAGAGCGTCTCCCACGACTGCCCGGCGTCCGGGAAGGTGGCGACGCCGATCGAGCAGGTCACGCTCAGAGTCCCGTTCGGCGCGTGAAAGACGATCTTCGCGAGCTCCTCGCGGATCCGCTCCGCGAGGAGCATCGCTCCCTTGGCGTCGGTCTGCTCGCAGAGCGCGACGAACTCTTCCCCGCCGAAGCGCGACACGACGTCCGTGTTGCGCTTGTGCCTCTTCAGGACGTCCCCCACCCCGCGGATCACGGTGTCGCCCACGTCGTGCCCGTACGTGTCGTTCACCTTCTTGAAGAGGTCGATGTCGACGACGAGGACACTCAGCGCCCTTCCGAAGCGCGCCGCCGCGGCGACTTTCCGCTCTGCCTCGTCGAGCATCGCCCGCTTGTTCAGGAGCCCGGTGAGCCCGTCGGTGGTGGCCATCTTCTCGAGCTGCGCGATCATCCGTGCGTTCGAGAGCGACGTCGCCAGGTGACTCGCGAGAACTTCGAGCGTGGGACGCACCGCCTCCCCGAACGCTTGCCTGCGCTTGGCGCCGAGGATCAGCGTGCCGAGCGCGCGGTCGTGGAGGATCAGCGGGAGGACGAGGAGCGAGGGGACCTTCGGCCAGGGGAAGCGGCGGGTGAGGACGATCTGGTGGGCGGCGTCGAACTCGCCGCGGTACGGGAGCGCGCAGCGGTTCAGAACGACCATCGAGACCAGGCCGGCGTTCGGCGCGAAACGCGCTCCCACGAGGTCGTCGATCTCCCCGTCGGTCCCCTTGGCGGCGACGACCTCGTGCATCCGGGCGGACTCGTCGAAGATCGTGACCGCGGCAAAATCGAAGCTCGCGATCTCGCGCGCGCTCTTCACGGCGGCGTCGAGGACGTCCTTCTCGCTGAGCGCCGCGCTGAGCGACTGCGCCGCCCTGTACAGCTTCCCCTGCTCCACTTTCGCCCGTTCCAGCTGGATGAAGACCCGCTCGTTCTGGATCGCGCGAAGACAGTGCCGCGCGGCCTGCGCGGCGAGCTCCTCTTCGTGCGGCGTGAAGGGGCGATTGTCGACGCGATCGATCGCGAGAACCCCTCGAAGGGTGCCGCCCCCTTCTCCCGGCGCCGCGCGCGCCGCCCGTAGGACCGAAGCGCTGTCGCCGGCGCTCTGTCCGGCAGCATCGATCACGGGGATGGCCGTGAGCGCACGCACGGGGCATGGTCCGTCGTAGTAGGGGACCTTGTAGCTCGGCTTCAGATCGTGGAGCGACACGCGCTCGCGTCTCGCGATGACGGCGCCGAGCACGCCATCGCCCGCGAGGAACGGCGCGTCGCGAATGTCGTCGGAGCCCGTCGCCAGCTCGCTGATGCGCAGGTGGGTCCCGGCGTCGTTGAGCCAGAGAAGAACCGCGGTGTGGAGATCGAGGGTACGGCGCAACAGATCGAGCGCATAGTGCACCGAGAGGTGAATCTCTTCGACGCTCGATCGGGCGAGCCGGTCGGCACGAGACTCCGCGGCGGCGTGGGGGGATGATTCACCTTTCCCGCCGTCTTGACTCTCCGCCTCCTCGTGCACCTCACCCGCTCCGAGGAGGCGGTAGCTGCGAGCGTCCTCCTTCAGCCGCACGATCTGCTCCTCGACGCGCGCGCGTGCGCTCGCGCGGATCCGCGCCACCTCCGCCCGGAGGAACGCCAGGTTCAAGACCGCGAAGGCGGCGACGAACGCCGAATGGATCGCGAGGGTGCGACCGTCGTCCTCTCCGAGCGTGAAGCGCCGGATGGCCGCCTCGAGGACGACGACCCACGCGACGACCACCCCGCCGGCGAGCGGCCGCGCGAACGCGGCGACGACCGCGACGAGGACGTAGACGGCCGGCGAGAGCGACCCGTCGAGCCCCCCTTCGTACCGGAGCAGCGCCGCGTCGAGTCCGACCGCGAGGAGCGCGCCGATTTCGACGTCCACCCGGAAGGGGGCCTCGCCGGTCACGCGCAGCTTCACCCGGAGCCGCGAAAACAGCAGGAGCCCCCACACGACGAGCGCCGCCACCTGGCCGACCCCGAACGACGTCATCGCGCCGCCCGACACGACGAACGCGCCAAGAGCGACGGCCAGGACCATCCCGTGCGCGCGCCGAAAGGCGCCACGGAGGAGCAGCGCGCCTCGCACGAGCGGGTCCATCGTGCCTTCTTCCGCTATCAGCTCGCTCGCGACGCGGCCAAATTCGCGGATGGCCGTAAGACCGCGACAAGACAGGCTCTCCGTCGCTCGAGAATGACGTAGAAAGAGGGCGTGCAAACGCGCGAGGAAGGGAGACCGCACCGCCAGAGCGGGGCGTTCACCGGCGCGCCGGTCACGTTGGTCATCGTCATGGCCAACCTTGCGATCTTCGCGGGTGAGGTCATCGCATCGCGCTCGCTCCGCTCGCTCGTCGAGGTACCGGCCCAGGTGTGGCTCGCGTTCGGCGCGAACTACGCGCCGCTCACGCTGGCGCTGGGGCAATACGACCGCCTGGTCGCGTCCTGCTTCGTGCACGGCTCGCTCCTGCACGTCGCGCTCAACATGTGGTCTCTACGGAACATCGGCCCCTTCGTCGAGCGGACGGTCGGGAGCGCGCGCTATCCGGTCCTCTACGTAGTCACTGGCATCGTGGGGAGCGTGTCGAGCGTCGCCTGGGGCCTCATCAGCGGGCACGTCGTGCCGAGCGTCGGCGCCTCGGGCGCGATCTGTGGGATCCTCGGCGCCGCGCTCGTTCTCGGAGTGCGCCTCGAGGGGTGGCGGAGCGGGATCGCGAGGCAGATAGGCTTCTGGATCGTGATCATCGTCGCCTACGGCGCGACCGTCCCGGGGATCGACAACGCCGCGCACGTCGGCGGGATGGTGTCGGGGTGCCTCATCGCGACCGCGTGGCGCCGCGGGGTCCAGTACTCACAGCTCGCCACGGTCGCGTGCATCGCCGTCTCCGCCGCCGTGTGTATCGGGGCGGGGGGGGCGGTCGTCTGGCGTGACGCGACGGATCCGTACGCGCTGCGCGGGCCCAACGAGCGCTCCGATCTCGTCGTGCTCGCGCTAAAACACCACGACTGCGCCGGCGCGCGGAAGGCGCTCGTCGCCACGGAGGCGGTCTCTGCGCCGACGCCCGAGCTCGATGGGCTTCGCGCCGAAGTAGATCGAGCGTGTCCCCCTGGAACGCCCTAGAGACCCACGCTTCAGGGACTCGTCGCGATCGCGACCAAGGTGGCTCCCGATCCCGCTGGCAACGCGGCAGGCGTCGTCCAGGCCCCCCCCGCGAAGTGCGTCGTGTAAGCCTGCGCGCTGCTGACATACGCCGCGACCGCATCGTCGCCGCAGACCCCCTGCGCGAGGCTCGGCGCAGCGGTCACCGTGGCAGACGTGAGCTGCGCGGGCGTAGACCATGCCCCCGCCGAATAGACGCTCTCGTAGCCTTCGCCGTTCCCCCCACGCCAAGCCAAGAGCGCCCGCCCTCCGCTCATCGCCGTCAGCGTCGGCGCGCTCGGCGAGTACGCGGTCGTATTGACCAGCGCGGGTGACGACCACTCTGCCGGGGAAGCCGTATGCAGGACCGCGTAGAGGCATCCGGTGCTCCCCGTACACGCCCCACCCGCTTCGACGTAGACGGCGAGGAGATCGTTCGGACCGCTATCGAGCGCGACGATCGCCATTCCCGTGTTCACCGCGAGGAGCGACGCCCCAAGCGAGACGCCGTCGTCCCACCCGGCCCCGACCGTCCACGTCTGCGCGTACGGAAGGTTGTTGTTCCCTTCGTACGCGATCACGAACTCGGTCGCCGTCCCCGCGGACGACGCGGCGACGGGACCGAACGCCTGCGGCCCACCGTCGTTCGGCAGTTGCACGGGCTCCGCCACCGCGTTCCATGCCGTCCCGAACGAAGCCTGAAAATAGAAGTGCGCCGGGTTCAGATAGACGGCCTGCAACGTGCTCCCCACGGCGGCGACCGACGGGGCGCCGATGGCGTCGGCGCTCCCACCGAGCGCAGTCGCAGCGGACCACGTTCCTCCGGCGTACCCGATCCCGAAGAGCGCGTTCCCGCCGCCGGCGTCGCCTGCCTGCGTGAAGAGCGCCTGGAATCCACCGCCGAAGGGAGCGAGAGCCGGAGTCGTCGTGATGTTGCCCGTAGGCGCCTGACTTGCAAACGCGCCCGTGCCGATCGCCGTCGCGCCGAAGAGCGACGTACCGTTCCCACCGAAGAGCGCGGTCGTCGACGTGCAGCCGCCGCTGTCTTCGGTCACGCTGTTCGCGTCGCTCGCGTCGCTCCCGTTCGCGTCGGTCTGTTCGGGCGTCGCGTCGGACAGCGCGGAGTCGCCCGGCATTCCGTCGAGCGGAGGCGTCGTCGCGTCGCTCGAAGCCCCGGCTCCGTCCGCGCTGACGGCGCCGTCCCCGTTCGTCGGACCGCTCCCCCCTCCGTCGAGATCGTACGCAGGGCCGTTCACCTGCGTCGTGCTCCCGGACGCGGCGCACCCCGCGGCGACCAGCCATGCGCCGAACACGCCGACGACCAGCACGCCGAAGCGACGAGGCATGCGGGGACTCTAGCAGCCGCAATCGAGGGGCGCGTCACCGGAAAAGCATGACGCATCGACGACTTAGTGCGTCACTCTTCAATGAGTCGCGTAAGGCCCCGTCGGGCGGTCAGCAAGTCCGCGATCCCACGTTCGACGCGGGCGGAGACGTCTCCCCGCGCGCGCACGCGGCTCCGGGGGACACGCAGCGCGAGCAGAGTCTCCCGGGGCACGCGCGGGTGGTGCCCCCCCTCCTGCGCCGCCGCGAGGATCGCTTGCGTGTCCTCGCTGAGGAGCCAAGGGAGAAGGAACGCGACGCTCTCCTCTTCGAGCTTCGACGACAGCACGTAGAACTCCGTCGAGCAGGCCATCGTGCGACCACGGCATTCGGCCGACAGCCCCGGATGCACGAAGGCGATCTGCCGAAGATAGGGGCGCAGCCGCGACACGAGGAGATCGCCGGAGCGCACGAGCTTCTTCGCGCTCGACGGCGGGGCCGTCGCCCGCAGGGCCGCGCCCACGTCGAGCACGCCGTCGCGCGCGTGCGTCGTATCGAAGACGATCGCGTCGTCGAGCGCGCGCCCGACGACGCGATCGGCGCGCTCCGAGACGAGCGACGAGAGCGTGATTCCTCCACGGCTCGCGAGCCCAGTCGCGCGATGCCGCTCGGGAGCCAGCGTCGTCGCGTCGCCGAGCTCGGCGATCGTTCGAACGACGAAGGCGCTCGTGCCTCGAGTTGTAGACCTGCCGGAAGGACTCCGAGCGGCCGCGAACCCCTCCGCGCGCAAGAACGTCGCGAGAGGCGCCGTGATCGCGTCGAGGTCATGGTCCATTGCGCGCCACCCCTGGACACGAGCGCCCATGCGAAAGATCGGCTCCCCGGCTGCGTCCTTCCCCGCGCGCTCGCTCACTGCGAAGAAAACGCGCTCCCCGCCCACTGTAGACCGCGACGGAGACGAGCCGTTCCCCTCTCGGCGCTTCGCGAGGACCACGACCGCCTTTTGCGACGTGTGCGGCAGGAAGGTCTCGCGCGGCAAGCTGACGACCGCGAAGACGCGCGCGTGCTCGACGAGCCAACGCCGCAGGCCGCTCCAGGCGTGCGCGGCCACCTTGTTGTGAGGGAGCACGATCGCGAGCCTCCCCCCGGGACGCAGGAGCTCGATGCATCGCTCCACGAAGAGCGCGTCGCGCTCCGCTCGCCGGCCGAGCTTCGCGAGCGTGTACCCTTCGTACGCCACGTCCCCCGCGAACGGCGGGTTCGTGACGACGACGTCCGCGTCCCCGTCCTTCTGTCCCCCCTCTCGTTGGAGGCTGTCGGCGCGCGCGATCCGTCGCGGATCGTCCCCGCTCGCGGCGGCAATGAGCCGCGCCACGCGCACCGCGCGGCCGTCGACGTCGACGCCCCAGGTCTGCACCCGAGCCTGGGCGCGTGCGTGCACGAGAAAGCCCCCCGAGCCACACGCGGGATCGATGACCTTCTCGCCACGAGCGAGGGAGAGCGAGCGCACGATCCAATCGACGACGTGGCGCGGCGTGAAAAACTGCCCCTTGTCCCCCTTGCCCACGCGCGTCACGAGCTGCTCGAAGACGGCGTCGAGCCCTTCGGCGTCCCCGTCGAGCGCTGCGCGCCCGAGAAGCGCACCCACGGCAGCAAGCACGTCGTCGGGGACGTCGAGCGAAGCGGACGCGTCCAGCCCGGGCCAGCGCCGCGCCGCGACGCCAAGCCCCTTCGCGATCGCCGCGCGCCCCCCCTTCTCCAGCTTTGCCCCTCCCAACCTCGCCGCGATGAGCGAAAAAACCAGCTCGAACGCGTCCGCTCCGCTCGACGCGAGGACGATCTCTTCGATCCTCGCGACGACGCTGCGCTGGCTCCCCCGGACGCTGTGACGCTTCGGCATCGGGCCCCATTCAGCCATGCCGCGACGCACCAGCGCAAACACGACGCGACGGCCCTTCCTCGCGGGCCCAGGCAGCGCTAAATGCACCGCATGGATCCGAAGGCCCTCCACGCCAAGCTCGCCGACGCCGCCAAGCGCTTCCACTCCGAGTCGATCGACGTCCACGGCGGACGCGACCCCGTCGCCGCCCTCTACACGGAGCGACGCGCCGGCTACTCCCTCTTCGAGCTGTCGATGAGCGACGCCGACTGCGAAGCGCTGCGCCCGTACCTCTTCGGGCGCCCCATCCCGCGCAAGGCAGGGGACGCGCCGGTGCCCTGCCTGAACCTCGTCGATGGCGAGTGGAAGCGGACGGCCGAGCTCGTGCCGATGAAGTCGCTCGCCGACCGTCGCGTGGTCCTGATGGAGGTCGCGCGCTCGAGAGAGAGCGACGTCGCGCAGGCGATCGACCGAGCGTGGGCGTTCTGGGGCTCGCTCGAGTGGGCGAAGGAGGCGCTCGCGTACCGAAAGCACGTCGTGAAGAACTTCTCGCGGCTCCTCGGCTACTTCTACGAGGAGTGCCTCGACGAGCTCCGGCAGCAGACGCCGAAGACGCGCCTCGAAGCGGACAAGGACTTCTGGGAGGCGAAGCGCGCCGCCGATCACCTCGAGGGGAACGCCGAAAAGGCGATGTGCGGTGACCTCATTCCGATGATGGTCCCCGGGCAGACCTACTGGAAGGACTCCTACTTGCCGGCGGGGGTCTGCGCCGTCATCACGCCGATGAACTTCATCTACGGGATCCCTGGGATCCAGATCATCGGCTGCTACCTGTCCGGTTCGCCGATGATCTTCAAGGGGCACCCGTTCAGCGCGATCACCAGCACGACCCTGATCCGGATGCTCATCGCTTCGGGGGCGGACCCGCGTGCCGTGCACAAGCTCGAGGGGTTTGGCGGGGACATCGCGACGCTGACGAGCGATCACCGCATCGCGGTCGTGAGCGTGACCGGGAGCGCGGAGACGGCGAAGAACATCCAGGCGAGCCGCGACGTGCGCCCTGTGAAGTTCGAGGGTGGCGGCTGCAACTGGGCGTACATCGACGACGGATACACCGACGAGGATCTCGGGAAGATCGCCGTTCGCCTCACGTACTCGAAGCTGGGGCTCGGCTCGCACAAGTGCACGAGCCTCCACGGCATCGCGGCGAGCAAGGGGACGCTCGACCGGATCGAGCCGATGATCAAGAAGGAGATGGGCGAGTGGAAGGCGGCCGACCCGCGCGCCGCGAAGCCGGGCGACACGAAGGTCGTGAGCCCGCTCATGGTCCACAAGGCCAAGACGCTCGTGTCGATCCGCGACGCCGCGAAGAAAGCCGGCGTGAAGATCGTCGTGGAGGGGGGACAGGTGGCGGAGGGGGACTACGCCGGGAACGCGGAGGTCTGCAACCCGGTCGTCCTCGGGCGCGTGACGCCGGAGACGAAGGTGCGGGTCGACTGGGACGGCAAGGAGAAGGAGATCGCGCTCGCGACGACCGAGTTCTTCATGCCGATCCTCTGCACGATGGAGACCGCGAGCTTCGACGACTTCATCCGGTTCTCCCTGATGGTGAACCCGCACGACCTCGCGACGAGCCTCTGGACGCGCGACGACGTGAAGCTCCAGCGCGCCCGGCGCGTGCTCGGCGGGATGCTCAAGGAGAACGACGGGACGGACAGCGCGCTCGAGTGGGAAGAGTTCGGCGCGAGCGGCGTCGGCGACAGCGGGAATACGGGAGTTGGGGACGCAGTCACGACGATCGCCATGTTCTGCAGGAAGCAGAAAGGGCGGCATTTCACGTTCTGAGAGGTGTGCTCAGCAGGAGCTTCTGCAGCCCCCGCCTCGCACCGCGGCCCTGTCACCGGCGAGCCACGCACTCCGCCCGCATTCGTGAGGCGGGACGCTATGAACCCAGGCAGGTCAGCGGCGAGGTCGAGGCTGCGGCCTAACCAGGTTAGGGTTCGCTCTCTGAAGGGTTCGCTCTCTGCCCCCTTCCGCCCCGGAGAGCTCGCCGGAAAGCGGCGACTTACCGCCGTCACGATGTTCATTTGGGCGTCAGCTTCATTACGCCGCTACCGTTCACCCAGTACACGCTCGTCGCGTCCACTGCGATAGGCCCACTGCTCAGGCCCGATGGGCCCGATGCGAGCGTGAGCGGAGCGCCGCCGACGATGGGCACGCTCATGACGGCGACGCCATCGGTCCAGTAAATGCTGGTCGAGTCGACCGCGAGGGCTTCAATGTCCGCCGAATCCGACGCGATTGTCGCGGCGATACCCCCATCCAAGGGCTGCTCCATTACGTAGCCGCCGGTCAGCTGGTTGTAGTTGAGGGCAAAATAAACGTTCGTGTCGTCGAGGGCGAGGGTGTCCGCGACAGAGCAGCAGGCATAGCCGGAATAGTTGGAGGTCAGCGTCGTGGCGGTGCCACCCGTCAGCGGAACCTCCTCTAGCAAGACGCCGTATGTCCAGAAGATGCTCGCCGCGTTCACAGCGACAGCCGCTTCGCCTAGGTTAGTCAGGGACGCGAGCGTGGCCAACGCACCGCCGCCGACGGGTACGTCGACAACCGCTTGCGCGGAGACGTCGGTCCAATAGACGCTGGTGGCGTCCACGGCGATTAACCCAACGTTCGTGCCCGCCGCGAGCGTGTTCGGGGTGCCTCCGCCGATGGGCAGACTCATTACACTCCCGCTCGCGGCCACTCCAACCGCGGTGTTCGCCCAGTACACGCTGGCCCCGTACACGGCGATGCCCAGAGGGTCGTTCTGGCCCGACGCGAGCGTGATTGGGGTGCCCCCCCCTATGGGGACTTTCATCAACGTGCCGTTGCTATTCGTCCAGTAGACGCTCGTTGCATCCACTGCGATGTCCACGGCGAAGTTCTGGCCCGCAGCAAGCGTTACGATGCACTTGCCTAGCGCGCATGTGCCCGTGCACACAGCTCCACACGCGCCGCAATTGTTCGGATCGGTCTGCTCGTCGACGCATCCGGAACCGCACTGCGTGTAGGTCGCGTTGCACGTGTTGACGCACATTCCGCCGGAGCACGTCGCCGCTGCGTTGGCAGGTGGGCTTGCGCACGCGACCGCGCAGCCTCCGCAATTGCTAACGTCGTTGTCGGTGTCCACGCAGGCCCCTCCGCAAGCCGTCTCCGCCGTAGGGCAGACACAACTGCCGCCCTGACAACTTCCTCCCGTTGGGCACACGTTCCCGCACGCGCCACAGTTTTCGTTGTCGCTCTCGAACCCCGTCGTGCAGCAGCTCCCGACGAGCGTTTCCCCCTTTGGGCACTGGCATTGACCCCCGAGGCAGGTCGCGACATAGGGGCACCGGTTATTGCACGCGCCGCAATTCTCCGGATCGTCCCCTAGGGCTACGCACACAAGAGCCTGAGCAGGGGGCGCACCGGTCTTGGTGCACAAGGTGAGGCCCTGGGCGCACTGACAGCCGCCGCCCTGACACGGCGTCAAGGCTGCCCCCTCCGAGGGACAGAAAACGCCGCATCCGCCGCAGTTCGCAGGGTCGTTTGCGACGTCGGCGCACTGCCCGTTGCACTCCAGACCGGTGCCCGCGTTGAGCCCGCCGCCGCCGCACCTGTCGACGCAGCAGTCGCTGGTGCTACTGCAGCTGGCAATCGTCGCGCCGCAGATGCCAACACAGCAGGCCACACATCCGGGGGTCCCGAGCGCGGATCCGCATCCCGTCGTGGTCTGGCCGCAGGTGCTCCCGGCGGGATTGGCGGGACAGGGATCGATGTCGCCGTTGTAGTTCGTCGGGCACGAGGACTCGGACGCGGCGCCGACGACGCTCGTTTCACCCACGCAACACCAAGAGGCGGTCGACGCCTGGCATGCCGTGTCGCAGTCCCAGGCCCCACAAAGCCCGTTGCCGCACTGAGTCTGGGTGCTCCGTCCCAGGCAAATATGGAAGCAGTCGAGCGCACACGCGACCGGAACCGTAGGGGTCACGGTCCCGCCCTCCGGCAATCCGGCGTCTATCCCCTTGCTACTGTTCGAGCTACCAGAAGAGCAGCCCACACCAAGGGCGACGGCGACGGCCAGCGCTGCGCGCTCCAAGAATGCTCGGCTCATTGTCCAGCCCTTCCTCAACGAAAACTGCGCGAACAATAAGCAGAACGGTTTGCGTCTGTCAGGTCACGGGCCCCGCCAACGGGCCACGCCGAACGAGCCGCATCGCCGGAACCCCAAGGATCGCGCGCATCGTCCTCACTTGCAAATAGGAGATCCTTGGCACTTCGCGCGGCGACGCGGAAGCCAAGCCGCCCGCGGGTAACGGAACCCGCCTTATACGCACTGCCCTTCCGCTCGCGGCGTAACCGACGACGAAATTGGCGTGGACCTATGAACCAAGGCAGGTCAGAGCGAGTCGCGTCGGCCGAGGACGCAGCCGTCGGAGAGGAAGGCGTCCTAGCGGAGGCCGCGGGCCTCGCAGGTGCATCCTAGGTCTCCCAGTGACTTGGGTCCCGCGCCGTCCAGTAGTTGAGGTCACTCGTCGGATCCCATGCGCCCGCGTGGTAGTAAAATGAATGTTCGTCCAGGTCCGCCAAGGCCAGGTCTCCACGGTAGATCCGCCGAAGACACTGCTCAGCGAAGGACGCAGAAACCTGACCGGACCGCTTCCTTTGTTTCACGTGATTCATCAACTGGACCTCAAACATTCCCTTTCCAAATGAGGTCCAGGCGATCATCGAATTGTCGTCCGGAACGACGTAGAGGGCGGCCGCTTCCCCAACAAACCGTCGAAACACACGAAGAGCCTCTTTCACAGTCGCGGCCTGCGCTCCATTAGAGTACTTTCCCGCGGCATCGCGGTACGTATAGTGAATCAACATCTTCGTTCTCGGAGCCATGGCGACCTCAAGGAACGACAGGAACGCCCATAGGCCAAAACCAGGGCGTGCGCGGCCCTTGGGGGATGAAGGGGTTTTTCTGCGGCCAAATATTCACGTTCTTGCAAGCCTTATCCGGCTCATCAAATGAGGTCGTCAGTTTCGGGACCACTCCTCGCCCGGGACAATTGTACGTGCACTCGATCTCCGGCACACCAGCTGATTGCTCTCCGGTGTACATACCACCAAGGTAGTCGCAAAATGTATCATTACCGACCGTGCAGATGAGAGCAGTCGGATCAAGACCTGATCCGGTCGGACCTATGATGGATGCGGAAGAGGGTGCGGTGCCGTAGGCACAGCCTTGTCCGTTGATAGCGCAATAATCTCCAGTTGGCGTCGGTTGGCCGTAGACCCAATTGCACAATTGCGGCCACCAATCGCAAGGGCTCTGCCCCGTCGGATCGATCCGGTTCACGGGGTCATCCCCCGCGTACACGAAGAGATTCATACCCCCCTGGAAACGTAGCGGATCCTTCGTCGTCCACCGCCCCACCGTCGGATCGTAATCCCTCGCTCCGAACCTTACGAGCCCCGTGTCCCGGTCAAGCAGGCCGCCAGCAAATCCGAACGGTATCGTCCCCGGCGCCGTGTCGTTCGTGATGTTCCCAAACTCATCGTAATCGATCTCTTCGACGACGCTACCGTTCGCCGTGTTGACGACAAGCCTAGGGCTCCCGAGATGGTCGCTGAGAATTCGTAAAGTCCCTGCCGCACTCGTGAAGTAGTCCGGCACGTTCGACTTGCTCCCAAAGACGAAGCGCGAGAGTACGTTTCCGCTCACGTCGAGTTGCGCTACGGTTGCAAGCTGATTCTGGTAGAGGAACCCAGTGACGAGCGTCCCGGTGCTCAGCTTCCCGACCCGGCGATTCCGACCGTCGACAACATATGCGAGTGGCGTCCCGTTCGCTAACGTTGCGTTGAGGAGGTTTCCGAAGACGTCGTAGACATAGCCGGTCGTCTGCCCGCCGCTCGTCCTATTCTGGAGCTCCCCGTTCGCGCCGTATGTGTACGTCGCCTCCCCATACGTGACCAGTCGGTCCTGCGCGTCGTACGTCGCGAACACCGATCCGTTCACGTTCATGAACGTCGTCCGGTTGTCGTCGTTGTCGTATCCGTACGTGGAGACAAGGCTCCCGTCCACGGTCACGTCGGTCAACCGCCCGGCCGCGTCGTACTGGTACATCCAATCATGTGTCACAGAACCGACGCTCTCCGTCCTCTGGGTGATCCGTCCGTTGCCATCGCGAGCGAGGATTTCCTCCGAGTACAACGTCGCTCCGCTGTACCGCGCCACGTACGAGGCGAGCGCGCCGTTCGCGTCGTAGCTGTACGCGTCGGTTACTCCGCCCAGCGTGGTCCCGGTGAGCCGCCCGTTCTGCGAATCGCGGGAGATCGTCAGCGTTCCCGCCTGCGTCATAAGGTTATCGTTATCGTAGCCGAAGAACAGTGTCGTGCCGTTCACGCTTTGCGACGTCACCCGGAAGCTCGCGTCGTAGCCGAACAGGAGAGCGCCCGGCACG
Organism: Polyangiaceae bacterium; assembly: GCA_052147435.1. Lineage (GTDB taxonomy): Bacteria > Myxococcota_A > Polyangia > Polyangiales > Polyangiaceae > JBKQKP01. The sequence continues at coordinate 21,089 of JBKQKP010000390.1, forward strand.
CTTCCTGTCCACGTGATTCCAGTGTTAACGAAGCCGTCGTATGTCATGCCTAGCGTCTCGCCGGCCGACGTTGCGATGGATGCCAGGTGTCCCGTCGTCGGGCTGTAGGACCGGGTAATCGCGCCCTGGGGATCCATCGTCGTCGCGAGGCGACCCGCCGAATCGTAGCCATAGGTTATCGTGCTCCCGTCTGGGCGCGACTCGACCGAGATCCGGCCGTCGCCGTCATACGCATATTCGGTCGACCACTCGCCGCTTCCGAGGCTCGGCGGCGTGTACGAAGCGAGCGCATCAACCGGAGTGTAGGTGAACTGATGCAACGCCCCGCTCGGCAACGTCTCCGACGTGTCGTTGCCGTCTCCATCGAAGGTCGAGAGGATGGTCCGCATTCCTCCGCTCGCTCCGCCCGGAAAGACCGTCTCCGTGGCGTTTCCCGCTAGATCGTTGACGTAGGTGATCGTGGCGCCGAGTGGATCGACGACCGACTCCAGATACCCACTACTATCATAGCTCTGCGACCACGTCCGCGATAGCGTCTGTCCTCCCTGAATGAACGTACCTTGCGTCATCGTTGCGAGGCGGCCTCGAGAATCGTAGGTAAATATCACAGGCGCGACCCCTGGAGTCGTTCCTTGAATTATCTGCCCCTCAGCGTTCACTATCATCGTTGTCGTTCGACCCATCGGTGAAGTGACCGTGAACGTTCCGGTCACCTCGTTGAAAACCGCAACCCAAGACTGACCATTGATCGTCGTTGTGTCTGTCTGACTGATGAGACTGAGCGGGTTCGTAGGATCGCTCAGAGTCACCGCGCGAGCGAACGACGAGGTCTCCGTCAAGCCACCGGGGGTCTTGACTGATGTCGCCAGCGGTATCGGCACCTGCATTCCAAACCGCGGATCCGGCCCGGGTGTGTATGTGCTCGTCGTGCCGTCTGGTGCGATTGTCGAGCGACTGCCTGCCGTTGCAACCTGCTGCTGCCAAATTGTCCCATCCGGAAGGACGTTCGTCCACTGGCTTCCACCCGTCCCTGGCGTCGTGACAGAATACTGTGTCACGACACCCGCCCCGGTTGTTTTTGTCACTCCGATGGAGGTAGGTGAGTCTGGTGCTCGCAGGAAGCTCGCAGTGTCCCCGGCGGCATCCAAGCTCGTCGTAAGACGACCCTCCGGGTCGTAGGTTTTTGTCGCGGCCGCAGTCGCACTGCCGGTTGGAAATTGCATGGACGTCAACAATCCGTCGGCGTAGTACATTTGATATTGCGCGCCCGTGGGCCCAGTTACGCTGGCGAGATAGCCGTCCGGGCCTGGCGTCAGAGCAGTCGTCACCCCCAGCGGACTTACGATCGCGTAGGCATTCTTCGACGAGTCCCATTGCAAAGTAGTGATGTTGCCAGCGGCGTCCGTTACGGACTGGAGAAGTCCGGCCCCATTGTAGGCAAGCTGGACGCTCGTAACTCCGGAAGGTAGCGCAGTCGTCAGCAGGTGGCGGCCACTGGAGTCAAATCCGTAGATTTCCGTCCCGTTCTGATTTGCGACACTGAACGCCACGTCATCGAAACCGCCTTGCAGCGACACACTCCGTACCCGCTCGTTGAAGTAGTCGGGAACATATAGATATTGCCTGTCGAGGCTGAGTGCCAGTTGTCCGAGCGCAGCATAGTTCGCGGGAACGTCGATCTCGGCGTTCAGCGCGGGACCAAGATCCCCGCTGAACCCTTCTGTGCCATTGCCCGCGACCGTCTGAATGATTCCTGAGGAGTTCACGGAACGAACGCGCGTACTGTTGTCGACGAAGTACAAGGTGCCCGAGCTCGTTCCGACGAGCGCTTGGGGAAGAATCATCGCCGATAAGGCGTTTCCCCCATCACCACTGTAGCCTGGTATGCCATTCCCGGCGACAGTTCGTAACAGGCCGGCGTTGTCGATCGTGCGGATTTCCGCGTTTCCTGGGTCGGATATGTAGATCGTATCGTCGGCAGCGGCTCCCGCGACAAGGCTGGAGTCCCCCCCGCGGGAGACTCCAGGAGCGAGGGCGATAGAGAGACCCGCGCCGCCGAAGATTGCGGCCTGCGCCGGCGTGCCGTCCGGGCTGTGACCCGCTCCGTTCCCACCCGCCAGCGTCCATAGTGTACCGGTGAGATCAATATAGCGAACGGAGTTGCCATCGACGAAATAGAGTGTGCCGTCTGGCGCGAAGGCGAGTGCTCCAGGGCCGTAAAGGTATGCCGCCGTGGCCGGACCGCCGTCCCCCGACAAATCGTTAGAGCTGGAAGCGGTTGGATCTCCAGCGACAGGGTGAACCACTCCCATGGAGTCGACGCGCCGGATACAGAAACAATCGTTCGTGTTCGCGGACCAATATATCCCGCCGGGACCGACTGCCACTCCCGTGGCCTCGGTGCGCGCAAAGAGCGTTGAAATATCGCCCGCGGTGTTGATCTGTCGCAGGCCATCGGTCGTAGCGACGTAGATAGTACCGTCGGGCCCTATGGCGACGGCGTTAGGGAATGCGATGCCCGCATCCACTGCAGGGCCATTGTCCCCGGAGAGCGGAAAGATCCCATCTCCGGCAATGGTGTTTATTGTGGACCCAAAACTTGCTGTAGTCTGGCGCTCGCCGGTTCCAAGAAGCAATGTGCCCGTATTGAAGTCATACGTATTTTGGACACTCAGTGACCACCCGCCGAAGCCGAGGGGCTCGACCGCGAACGGGTGACCGACGAGGACTGTCTCTGGCTCCCAGAGAGTGATGAATGTTCTCGTGGGGTCGACCGTAGCAGGGCTACCAAAAAAGGAGAAGTGCCCGAACTGGTTGTCGTACGCCGCACTCAGAGGGTCCTCACTAGGAGTAAGATAGACTCCACTGTAAGTATAGCCAACCATCACAGTCGCGGGTTGCGTTCCTTGGAGCAATCGCCCGAAGACGTCGTACCCATCCCATTGGAAAAACGTAGAAAGGTTCGGTGACGGCGCGAATGCTTCCTGGAAAGTGCGACCTGCCACCTGGATCTGCAATTGTACCGTTTCGGGAGGCGCAGCTGGCAGCGTCGGCCCAGTCAGCGGGATCTCGAGACGACTCTGCGCTTCGAAGCCGACGACACGGTCGCTCGAATACTCCAACGCGTATGGCGTGCCTGCAATCGGGATCGACTCGTGTAGTATGCCATTCTGACACTCGATGGTCGATCCGTTAGGGGCGAAACTGTCGTCGCTTTGACAGCCGTCGTCGGGAACGGGCGAACTTTGCATTGCGCCGGGGACGCTTGGAGCGCCTGCATCGGGTGGAGGGCCCCAACCCCAGTTGAAGTCCCACGGACTGAAGTGGGGTATCGAGACACGCCATAATGACGTCGGAGCCGCATAGACCGAGGCCAGTGCAGCCTGCTCGGCAGCGGTGATGCCGACTGCCTCGAGACTTGCCGTTGAGTCGGCTACGCCGTCGCCTGTTACGTCAATGTTTGCCACGCCGTCCACGACGCTCACGATGGCAATGACGAGCCCGTCGGGCGAGCCAACCCAGACCCCCTGAGCCGTGTTGTAGTAGCCAGCGGGAACGGGCTGCCCGACGGTGAAAGCAAGGAAATTGTCTGTGTAGGAAAGGAGGGGCGCGCTGAAGTCAACGCTGGCGCCGGCGGCGATGGCTTCATCCGCGCTAAGCTCCACCGCGTACGTGTACGCGCTCGCCGTCGGGAGTGTGCCTGGCATGGCAAGCGGTCCCGTGGACCCGATCGAATACTCCGTCGCGCGCACGGTGAGTGTAGTCACCGCGGTAGCGCCGGCATCCGTCACGAGGGAAGCCTGTGTTCCCGGCGGAATGAGCAACGTAGCGGTTCTCGTGCCGCTCGAGTCGACAGTTGGTGTTCCTTGTGCAACCTGGAAGACTACGCTCGCGCCCGAAAAGTCCACGGCCGACGCCTGAGTATCGAGAGCTCGCAGAACGACGTCGGGAAGGACCGCATAGTCGTTCCAGGGCACGAAGTTGAGGGTCCTTTGTACCTGCAGATAGCCTGAAGCTGCGTAGGCTACGACGAGGGGACCGCCTCCGTTCACAGCCATGGCGAAGGTCCCGTCTCCCATCGTAACGGTGGAGCCGTATTGCGGACTGCCAAGGACCGTCACACTAATCCCAGGAAGTGGGTTGCTGTTGAGGTCGAGTACACGTCCTCGAAGGACCGCGGCGCGCGCGGCGACAATGGTTCCTTGTGCGACGCCAACCTGGGGCGGGTTCGCTCCGGTGTACAAGCAGGCGGAGGTCTGCCAGATTGTGCTCGGGACGGTGCGGTCGATGGATGTGCAGGCGGCTTGCGGAGGGGAGGCGCATTGACCCGTTGCGGGATTGCACGCGCCCGCGAGGTCGCCGGAGCCGCAGGTAACGGGATTTGTGCCGACGCAGGTTCCGCTCTGGCAGGTGTCGGTCTGCGTGCAGGAGTTTCCGTCGCTGCAAGGAGCGCCGTTCGCAGCTTGGGGATTTGAGCAGGCGCCAGTTTGGGCGTTGCAGGTTCCCGCGAGATGACATGGGTCGAGCGCCGCACACGTGACTGGGGTGCCCACACACGCTCCGTTTTGGCATTCGTCAGAGGTTGTGCAGACGTTCCCGTCACTGCACGCGGTCCCGTTAGTCGCCGGGGTCGTCGTGCAGACGCCGCTCTCGCAGGCATCCGTAGTGCATGGGTTCCCATCGTGGCATTGGGCGTTGCTCGTGCACCCGCCCGCGCCTCCTGAGCTCGAGCCGCTGGAGCTTCCACTGCTCGATCCGCTCGAACTGCCCGACCCGCTGGAGCTCCCCGAGCTCGAGCCGCTGGAGCTGCTGGCGCCACTGGAGCTCCCCGAGCTACTCGACGCGCCGGAGCTCGACCCGCTGGAGCTCGCCCCGCTCGAGCTCCCTGAGCTTGCTCCATCAGAGGCGTCCGCCGCATCTGCCTCGGCATCCTTAGCCCCCGCGTCGACGCCAGAGTCCTCGCTGGGAACACAGTCGCCGTTCTCATCGCACGCGCCACCAGGGCACGTGGTACCGCTCGCCGCGGGCGGATTGGAGCACACGCCGGTCGCCGTGTTGCAGCTGCCCGCGACGTAACACGGGCCCTGCGCCGTGCACGTGACCTGGCTCCCTGCGGTGCAGGCCCCCGCCTGGCACGTGTCGTTCAGGTCGCACGCGTTCCCGTCGTTGCAGCTCGTTCCGTTGGCGACCGTCGGGTTCGAGCACTGCCCCGTGCTCGGGTTGCACGTCCCCGCCGCATGGCACTGATCGGAGGCCGTGCAGACGACCGTAGTCCCGGCGACGCACACGCCGGTTTGGCACGTGTCGTTGGAATCGCATGCGTTGCCGTCGTTGCAGCTCGTGCCGTTGGTGGCCGTCGGGTTTGAACAGACGCCGGTCGAGGGGTTGCAGGTTCCCGTAACGTGGCATTGGTCCAGCGCGGTGCACGTGATCGGGTTCGAGCCCGCGCACGCTCCAGCTTGGCAGGTGTCAGTCTGCGTGCACGCGTTGCCGTCGTTGCAGGTCGTGCCGTTGGTGACGCTCGAATACGCCGAGGTGCTGAGGCTGGGCTGGCACGTCTCGCACGTGTCGTTCCCGTTCGTCGCACCCGAGGCCACGCAGGCGCCGCCGATGTAGCAGAAGCCGGCATTCAGCGTTGCGGTCGAGCACGTCCCGGTCGCTGGGTTGCACGTGCCAGCCGTGTAGCACGAGGCGGGCGCGGTGCAGGTGACGGTGCTCCCCGCGGTGCACGCGCCCGCCTGGCACGTGCTCTCGAGATCGCACTCGTTCGCGTTCGTGCACGACGCCCCGTTGGTGACGGGCGAGTACGCGGTCGTACTCACGCTGGGTTGGCACGTCTCGCACGTGTTTGTCCCGTTCGTCGCGCCCGACGCCACGCACGCCCCCCCAATGACGCACGAGCCCGCTGGGCACGCGAGAGAGCCGAACCCGTCCTGGCACGTCACTGTCGCGCCGGAGTTCATGAGCACTTGCGCCGCGGCGATCGCCCCCGTGAACTTCGCCGTGTTCACGGTGACGAGCGCGTGCGTAGCGACGAAGAGCGCCTGCACCTCGGCACCGGAGCTCAGATCGATCCCCGACGACGTGTCGAGGTACAGGACGAGCGCCTTGGCCGTGAGGCCAGACCCGGACGCGGGGCCCGTGACGCTTCCGCTGTTGAAGCTCGCGGATCCAGTGATGGACAGCGTCGTCGCGGCAGTCACGGCGAGTGTGGACCCACTGTTCATGGTCAAAGACGAGAAGACGTAGGTGCCTCCTGTGAGCGAGAGCGTGGCGCCGGAGTTCACGGTGACGCTTGCATAGGCTCCGGCAGCAAGCGTCTTCGACGCCCCGGAGTTCAGCGTGACGGAGGTCGTCCCTGCCGTCGCTGCGGGAAGCGTCGGAGGAGCGGGCATCGCCGGGAAGGTCGAAACCGTCCCATACGTCGCGCCGCTGTTCCCCATGATGTGGTCGGTGTCGACCGGCCCGAGCGACGCCCCGCTGTTCAGGTAGACGCTGTACGCGTAGAGCGTCTGGGTCGATTGGATCGTGGCGCCCGAATTGAAATACGCCGCCGCGCCGCCGCTCAGGAACGGGCCCGTCGTGTTCTCGACGCCGACGCTACATCCGGTGACGAGCGCGCCGCTGTTTAGCTCAATGGCCTCCGTCGCATAGAGGGCAAACGCGCCGATGCTCGGCGACGCAGGCCCGGCGTCGGCCGCACCTGAATCGACGACATCGGCGTGCATGTCGTCGGGCACGAGGCTCGCGCGCTCAGGGCCGGCCGCGGGCTCGTACGCGTCCTCCCCGGGGCCGGCGACCGTCTCGCCCACAGTCGCGGGACCCGAGGGGGTCGCCCCCTCCTCGGAGTCATCCCCGCGAAGGGCGGCGCTCGTGTCGCCGATCGACGCGTCCAGCGGTCCCCCCGCGTTCGAGACGTCGTCGGGCGGCGCGACGCACGCCGGTCCCCCGAGGGAGGAAAGAGAGCCCACGAGACCGAGCGTCATCACACGTCGTGCGAGCCGATGCGCCATGCGATCCTCCAGGTACGGGCCCGAGATCAAGGCAAGTCCTCCCCCGTCACGCCAACTTGGGCATGGGGTCACGACCTCCCTTTCTCCACCTGCGGCCCTTCCCTGGTCCCCTCGGGATCCCTAGGCGCTCGTGGGTGCTCGCCTTGGCGAGCTCCCTCGATGAGCAGCACGCGCGCGACGCGCGCGAGCTCTCCCGCGGTGCCTCTGCAACCGCGCGAGCGCTACGCGCTCTCTCCTCCCTCAACCCCTCCGTCGACGACGAACCTCAAGCGCAAGAAGGCCGATCCCAGTTTCGTAGCGCACTCAAGCTCGTCCTCAAGCGCGAGTCCGCATTGAGACTCGTACGCGCCCGCGCGCCGCTGGGCCGGCTTCCCCGCGCAAGTCCACGCAGAATTCGCGTCGCCCCACGGGCGATCCGGCGCAACGCGTGTTGCGGGGGCGGAGGCGGCAAGCCTCCACGGTGGGCTATGTGGGCCTCAGGCTCGGAGCCGCTCTCACACGTCGCAGTAGTGCAGCATCCACATCTCGAACGGCGCGCCGCAGCCCGAGCAACACGTCTCGCGCCCGTCGTCCGCGTCCTCTCCTTGCACTTACTACCTCGCTCGCGCCTTCTCAACGCCAAGCGCGGCGAAAGCATCTCGCGGAATTCGGGCATCGAGCATGTCGAGAATGCCGAGGCCTGCGACGTCGAAATGGGCCGCGTGTCAGGGACGATCGCGTTCGCTGCAATGATCGGGCTCTCGGGATGCGGCGGCTCCTCCATCGACGTCGGCATCGATTCGGGCACTCGCGACAGCAGTGCCGAGACGGGCGCCGCTCCCGAAGGAGGGACGCCAGACGCGGGCTGGGATACCGGCACCTGTCTCGGAGCCGGTCAGAGTTGCACGGCCGCGACGTGCTGCGGGGTCGGCCTCGCCTGCGTTGGCGGCACCTGTTCCACGTCTTGTGCCGCGTACGGGC
>JBKQKP010000391.1:0-25818 GCA_052147435.1 Polyangiaceae bacterium
CCCCCCGACCCCGCCCCCGACCCCGACCCCGCCCCCGCCCCCGCCCCCGCCCCCCACCCCGACCCCGACTCACACCACCCCGACCCCGCCCTCTACCCCCAAGCCCAAACCCGACGAGATCCACGTCCAAGGTCATCGACGCGACGTCGGCGGCACGACGATGCGTCGCGAGGAAGCACGCGAGATCCCCGGCGGCTTCGGCGATCCTGCGCGCTTCGTCGAAGCGATGCCCGGCGTCGTCCCGACGACGAGCGGCCTTCAAGCCTTCTACGTGCGCGGCGCCCCCCCGGAATCGACGGGGTACTTCATCGACGGCGTCCCCGTCCCCGCCCTCTATCACATCGGCTTCGGACCCAGCGTCGTGCACCCCGGGATCGTCGATCGCGTCGAGTTGTTCTCCGGAGCCGCGCCGTCCTACTACGGACGAGCCATCGGCGCGACCATCGCTGCCGACACGACCGAGCCCGCGAAGCGATTCCACGGCGAGGCGAACCTGCGCCTACTCGACGTCAGCGCGATGGCCGAAGCCCCCTTCGCCGATGGCCGCGGGAGCGCGGAGGTCTCCGGCAGGTACGGCTACCCAGGGATCATCGTTCCCCTCTTCGCCCCCGGGGTCGGCCTCACGTACTGGGACTACCAGGCGCGCGCTACGTGGAAGCTGTCCGACCACGATCGCATCGGAGTGTTCGTCTTCGGGAGCAACGACCAGCTCACGCAAGCCCAGACGAACGACGCCGGCGCTCCGTACACGGCCCAACTCGTAAAGACGGAGTTCCATCGCGCCGACCTTCGCTACGACCACGCGCTCGGCGGCGGGAGCACGTTTCGTCTCGCGGCAACGCTCGGCGCCGATACCTCTGGCGACGAGGTGAGCGAGATTTACTCGATGTCAGCGCGTCTTCGCTCGGAGGTCGACCTGCACCCGTCGAAGACGGTCCGCATTCGCGCCGGGGCGGACGTGCAGTGGACCCACTACTCGCTCGGCGCCAGCCCGGAACAGCCGGCCGATCCGACCCCGCAACCGGCAGGCCTCCCTACCCAGCCGCGCGACGACGTCGTCCCCGGTGCGTACGTCGATGTCTCGTGGCGCATTTCGCGGCACGTCGAGCTCGTCCCCGGGGTCCGTGCCGACATCTTCACCTCGCAGCGATCGGGGGGCTCCGGTAGCGGGTACTCGAGCGTGACCCCCTCGGTCGATCCGCGCCTCGCCGCGCGAGTCACGCTCTTCCCTCGCGTCACTGCCGTCTCCACGGTCGGCGTGGCGCACCAGGTCCCGGGGCTCGTCGTGTTTCAACCCGAGGCCACCCCCTATCTGCAGAGCCCCGGCGTCGAGGAAGGTCTCCAGAGCTCCGAACAGCTGAGCGAGGGGATCGAAGTGGCTCTCCCCGAGGGATTCGTCGCTTCCGCGACGGGCTTCCTGCACCACTACACCGGCCTGCCCGACCTCACCGCCCCGTGCGTCATGAACGTTCAACAGAACGTGTGTCTCGCGCAACAGGTCGACGGACAGGCGTACGGGGTCGAGCTTCTCGTGCGGCGCCCTCTGACCGAGCGCTTTGCGATCCTCGCCAGCTACACACTGTCGCGCTCGACGCGTCAGGCCCACGCGTACGACCCGACCCAGCCCGTCGTCTGGATCCCGAGTGAGTACGACCGGACCCACGTGGGCAGCCTCATCGCCTCGTACGACCTCGGGCGCAGCTGGCGCGTCGGCGCGCGCTTCTTCGGCTACACGGGGCGCCCGTACTCGCAGAGTTACCAGGAGAACCCGGTACCGCCGTACAACACGCTGCGCCTCCCCGGGTTCTGGAGACTCGATCTGCGGCTCGAGAAAGCGTGGACGGTCGGAGAGCGCGGACGGCTCGCGTTCGTGGCCGAGGGGCTCAACGTCACGGGGAACCAGGAGGTGGTCGGGGTGAATTGCACGCCGCACCCCGGGAGCTCGCCTCCGTACACCGGAGGGGGCTTGCCGCCGGGAGCGATGTACGACACGTGCACGAACTACACGCTCGGTCCGATCGTGATGCCGAGCGTCGGGTTGGAAGGGGCGTTCTAGCGCCTGCGCGCCGGAGCCGGCTCGCGGGAGGAGAGCCCGTGCGCGTCGCTCGCGATCGGCTCGAGGCGGTACACGATCGGATCACTGAGGAGCGGCACTGTCCGGTATCGCCCCGCGAGACTCGCGGCGCAGCGCTCTATCCCCAGACCGAAGTAGACGGCGGCCCGCCCGTCGGCGACGAACGCGTCGAGCGTATCGGCGAGCGACGCGCCGTCGTCGACCGAAGCGTCGACCGTCACGACGTCGCGCAGGGCCCGGACGTGGAAGACGGGATCTTTGGCGAACTGCCAGCCGACGACCGCCACCTTCTCGGGGGTAACGGCGAGAAACTGCTCCCCCCACTTCTCCCCAATCGACCCGAACCCGGCGAGCGCGCGCCCGTCCTCGGCGACCACGCACGCGAACGCGACGGCGTGCGCCAGCGCGACGAGCGGGCCGAGCGCGCGGGAGAGACCCCGACGCGCCAGAGCGCACGACGTGACCAGCAGCGCCCCAAGCACGATCGGGGCGTTCGTGAGGAACGCGATCTTCACGGGTGACCGGTCGCACGGACCGCTCCACCACAGGCCGAGCACCAATACGGCGGCGGCCAGCGCCCCGATGGCCGCGTCCGTACGCGTAAGGCGGACCTCCGCGAGGAGCCACCACGCGAGCAGGTAGAAGATCGGCATCGCTTCGACGAGGTAACGAGGACTGAGCGAGAAGAACCCGACGACGCCGATGCCCGACCGTGGATCGGGATCGCGCTGCGAGAGAAATACGAAGAGCAGGAGCGCCATCCACGCGAGGACGGTCTGCAAGGGGGGCGCCGGGCGCGCGACTGCCCGGACGACGGCGACAAGCCCGAGCGCCAGGAGCGGCGCGCCGACGACCAACGCCTTGCTCATCCAGTCGCTCGTCATATACGGCGACTCCCACCCATCCCCGGCGATCGACGCATTCACGGTCATGCTCGCCATCGTCGTGAGCGTTCGCACCGCCGCTTCCCGGACGGAGGGGAGCGACGCCACGAGCGCGCCCGCGCCGGCGACGACGAGCACCGCGTGCCTTGCGCTCTTCATCCGCCTCGCCGCAAGAACCGCGACGAGCCCGATGAGAGCGAGCGCGAAGAGCGCCGGCCGAAGGAAGTAGCCCGGCCTCTCCTCGTCCGCGGGAGCCCCAAATGCCTCCGCCGGGCCGTAACTGAACGGGTTCGGGCTCCCGAATCGCGCCACGTTGAATGCGCAGATGATCCCGATGCACACCAGGAACCCCGCAGAGGTGGCGACGACGGACGCTCCACGCCGCCGCGCGAACGCACTCCCGGCCACGAGCGGGATCGCAACGAACACGTCCTGAAGCCGAACTCCGACCGCGAAGCCCGCGAGGAGCCCCGCCGCGAGACCGGCCCACGCCGCGCGCTCTTCGGAGCCGGCCAAGCGGGACTGGTCCCAGAGCACAGCAGCCCAGAGCACGAGCGTCATCGCGACGAGATGCGGCAGCTCCATGAGCGCGAAGGCGACGACCGGCGTCCCGAACGGAAGGAGGAGCGTGGCCAGCTTTGCGCGAGAGGGGGCGAGGATACGGCGCGCCAGGAGGTGGAACGCCGGAAACGCGAGCGCGAGCGCCGCGGCGTTCACGAGATAGAGGCCGCGCAGTCCGAAGAGCGCGAACGGCACGGCCGCGACGACGCCATAGAGTGGCGGGTACTTCGCGTAGAGGTGGAGGCCTCGCTTGACGGAGTGGGTGATCCAGAGCTCGCGCGAGTCGACGACGTCGAGGCCGTTCGCGATTTCGAGCGAGCCGTGTCGCATCGCGCGCGCCATCTCCATGTAGACGTTGCCGTCGTTGACGAGGAGCGTGGCATGCGTGAACGCGAACGCGATCGCGGCGACCAGCGTGCCGTAGAGCGTGAAGAGGAGCGTGGGGCGTTCGAGAAGCGAGCGGAAGCGACCTTCGAGTGGCATCAGCTGGGCGCGATGCTAGCGACGCAGACTCCGGACGGGAGGCGCTGAGAGACGAGGTCACAGGCATGTCGCGTGAGCGACGCCTGGCAGTCATCTCCGCGAGGCCCGGAGCTCCTCGAGGATGGCTTCGAGCTTGCCGACGATGGCTTCTTGCATCTGAAGGAGCTCCAGTGAGGCCTCGCGCTTGCTCTCGCCGTTCTCTCCTCCGGCCGGCGAATCGAGCAGCGCGCCCGACATCGCCGGTCCAAAGGTCATCACTGCCGACGCGATCGCCTTGCCCGCCGGAGTCCGCGCGAAGATGTCCGCGTAGCCGACGGACAGGCACGTCGAGATGAAGACGAGCGCGTCCCAGTACGACGTGACCTTGGGGTTGTGCCCCTTCTCGGCGACGTAGAAGAGAAACGAGCCACCCAGCACGGTGACGACGGTGGCGTCGAACGGGTCGCTCGCGATGGCGGCGCGGAGACCGCTCTTCAACGACCCGTACGACGCCTCGCCCCCGCCGCTCGCCCCCGCCAGCGAGACCAAGAGGGCGAGCGCCGCCGACTCGTCCATCGTCGAGGCGCCAAGCACGATCTCACTCACCCGCGTGACCGGATTCGGAGCGCGGACCGCCGTTCTTCTTGTCCTCCTCCTTCGCCAGGATCGCGCCCAGCTCCCCGGACAGCTCGGTGAGCGCCCCCTGCGCCTTCTCGCTCAGCTTGTCGGCGTCCACCTTCGCAAAGCTCATGAGCTCACGAAGGAGAGGGTACGCAGCGCCTGCCTCGAGGACCGACTTCAAGATCGGGGACATCGCACCAAGAGCAGGGCGCCCGCCGTCGGCGCCGCCATTACCCCCCCCGAATCCGCCCGTCTGAAGAACCTTAATCTCGCGGATCGCCTTCGCTGGCGTCATCAGCTCGCGCGCGAGCTCGGGCATCGAATCGATCGCCTTGAGCGCCACATCGCGAAGGACGAACTTGAGGGCGAGGGCGTTTTCGGCCTCGACCATCTTCCGTCGCGCCTCTGCCTCGGCGCTCCCCTTCGTGGCCACGGCGTTGGCGAGCGTCACCATCGCCTCGGCTTCTTTCAGGGCTGCTGCGGCGCGCGCCTCCGCGGCGATGCGCTGTTTCTCCCCCTCGGCCTCCGCCTGGATCACCTGCATCGCCTTCTCGCGCTGCGCCTTGGCGGTCGTCTCGACGGTAGTGATCGACTGTTTCGCTTGCTCTTCCTCGGCCTCGGCGAGCGCCTTCGCGGCCTGCGCGCGGGCCTGCTGCTCCTCGCTCTGCGTCACGGCGATCTGCTTGCCGATGCGCGCGACCTCGATCGCCTGCTCTTTGACGATGAGGGCCGCGCCGACGACCTTCTCCTTCTCGATCGTCGCCGCCTCCAGCGCCTTCTGCCGGTCGATCTCGGCCGCTTGCACGACCTTGTCCTTGTCGATCTCTGCGACCTGCTGCCCCTTCTGCGCCGCGATCTGCGCCTCGCGCTCGGCGCGTTGCTTGGCCGCCATCGCAATCGCGATGGCCTGCTCCTGCTGGATGCGCGCGGTCTCGACCGCCTTCTGCTTCTCGTACTGCGCGAGATCTCGGGACTGCTCCTGTACGTAGACCGCCTTCGCCGTCTCCGCGCTCTGCTGCGCGGCGTACTCGCTCACCTTGCGCGCCTGGTCCGCCTCCGCCTGTTGCTGCTGCTGCTCGAGCTGCAGCTGGCGCATCCGCGCCTCGACGTTCTGCGCCTGGATCTGGTTGTCCTTCTCGCGCTGGATCTGGTTGGTCTTCTCGCGGTTCGACTGCACCGACTCCGTGATCGCCCGGAGCCCTTCCGCGTCGAACACGTCGTGCTCGTCGAGCTCCTTGACCGGAACCATCGCGAAGCTGGTGATCGACACGTTCTCGAGCGTGAGCCCGTTCTTCTTGAGCTCCTCGGCGAGCGCAGCCTGGATGTGCTCCGCGAACTCCTTTCGCTTTCCGTGGAGGGCCATGAAGGTCTGCACCGCAGCGACGGATCGGAGCGCGTCGGTGAGCTTTCCTTCGATGAGCGAGCCGATGGCGTGCTCGTCGAGGTTTCTGTCGCCGAACGAGCGCGCCGCGGCCAGCACGTCGTCGGAGAGCGGCTGCACCTTGATGTAGAGCTCCGTGGTGACGTTCGCCTTGATCTTGTCGCCGGTCACGAGCGCGTTCTTGGCGGACCGCTCGACGAGGAGCTTCACCGACCGGAGCGACACGCGCAGGAGCTGGTGGATGACCGGAAATACGAGGACTCCCCCGCCGATCACGACCTTGTTCCCACCCGAGCCGGTGCGCACGAGGGCCTCGTCGGCTCCGCACCGGCGGTAACAGCGCGAGACCATCGTCATGAAGGACACCAGCACCAGCACGCCGACGCCCACGCCCCCGCCAACGACGATCAAGTTGCTCGTATTCTCCAGCCCGGTCATCGATGCCTCCTTCTTCCTGCTTCCTGCCCTGTCTTCGCTCGCTCGCTCGCTCGCTCGTTCGCTCGCTACCTCTCGGCCTCTCGTGAAATCTCTTCGTCCAGCGCCTCGACCAGGAGATCGCCACGCTCGGGCTCGTAGTCGACGACGACGACGCTCTTGTGCTCCGCCACCGGCTTCGTGGTCCCTTTCGGCAACTTGCAGATGACCCGCACGTCGTGACCTGTCTTGTCGCGGATGCGCACCTCGCCGAACTCCTGATCGACCTGCGAGGAGATGACGACGCCGATCTGCCCGACAAGCTGGGCCCGGCTGGTGGCCTCCTGGTCCTTCGAAGAGAGGACTGGGCCGAGGAGGCGCGCCACGAGCGCCACGGCGACATATCCGCCGACGAGCGAAGCGGGGAGCGTCCAAGCGAGCGTGAGGAGCGGCACCGTTTGCGCGGTCCCCAGGTAGCGCAGATTGAGGCCGAAGCCGGTCGCCGCGAACGCGAGGGCATAGGTCTGCCAGATGACCGAGAACGGGATCTTCCCGACTCCCAACGGAGCGAGGGCAGCAACCCCCCAACCGCGATCGCCCGCGTGCTCGTGATCAGCGTCGGCGTCATGGTCTGCATCGCCGTCGACGTCGTGATCCACGTCGGCGTCGACGTCGTGGTCCACGTCGCCGTCAGCGTCTCCATCGCCGCCGCCGGCGATGAGACCGAGGACCCCCGTGACCTGCAGCAGCGCGAAGAGCGCTGCAACGCCAGCCGCGATGGCGAATGGCACATTCGCCCAGGCAATCAGGAACCCCAACGCCGACACTCGAGCCCCTCCCCGTGGGAAGCGAAAGACGCTACCGCACGACGTGCTCGAAACATAGGGACGGGCGTGGGGGGATCAAGACGCCGCCGGCCGGCGCGTTGGCACGGGAACGCGTTGGCATGCTCACCCTGTATTCCGCAGTCCCGCCGCCACACCGTTGATCGTCAGCAAGATCGCCCGCTGCAAGTCCTGCGGGACCGCTTTCCCTTCGCGGAGGAGCGCGCGCTTCCGGCGTAGGAGCTCGATCTGAATGAAGCTGAGTGGATCCACGTAGGGGTTCCGTAGCTCGATCGAGCGCGCGAGCGTGGAGCCGGGCGCGAGGAGCGTGGGGCGGTCGGCGATCGTGCGGATGGCCTTCACGGCGCGGAAGTAGTCGAGCGCGATCATGCGGAAGAGCGACCGCGCGAGCTGCTGGTCCTCGACGAGCGACGCGTACTCCGCGGCAATAGGCATGTCGGCGGTCGCGAGGGCGACGGCCACGGCGTCGAGCGTCGTCGCGAAGAACCGCCATCCTTCGCGCATGCGGCGAACGAACGGCGCGCCGCGCTCGCGAACGAGCTCCTGAAGAGCCCGACCGGCGCCGAACCATCCCGGCACCATCTGGCGCGACTGGTTCCACGCGAACACCCACGGGATCGCACGTAGGTCGTCGAGCGACGCCGCCCCACTCCGGCGCGCCGGCCGTGAGCCGAGCGGAAGAGCGCCGATCTCGTCGAGCGGCGTCGACTGCTGGAAGTATTCGACGAAGCGCGGGTGGTGCACGAGGCCGCGATACGCCGCGAGGCTCGTCGCCGCGGCGCGGTCGAACGCCTTCTCGAATTCGGCGCGCTCGGCGGCGTCGCTCTCGTCCTGGTCTTGACCACGCCGCAGCTCCGCTGCGGACGTGCCGTCGCGCGGCGCGCGCGGGAGCGACGCGCCGAGCACCCCCCCGAGCGTAAGCTCCAAGTTCCGCTCGGCGATCGACGGGAGGAGATACTTCCACCCGAGGACCTCCCCCTGCTCGGTGAGCTTGAAGCGACCGTCGATCGACCCCGGAGGGAGCCCTTCGATCGCGCGTTGCGACGGACCCCCTCCCCGCCCGATCGATCCGCCGCGGCCGTGGAAGACCTTCACGCGGATCCCGGTGGCCCGCTCGAGCGCGACGATCTCCTTCTGCGCGCCGTAGAGGGCGAGCGACGAGGCGACGATCCCGGCGTCCTTGTTCGAGTCGGAGTAGCCGACCATCACCTCCTGCGTGCCACCACGCAACGACACGTAACGCGCGTACCCCGGGTCAGCGACGGCGCGCGAGAGCTCGGCGCCGCAGCGTTCGAGGTCGTTCAGGGTCTCGAAGAGAGGGACGATCGACAGCTCGGCGACCCCGTCCTCCGGGCGATAGAGCCCTGCGATCCGCGCGAGGACGAGGGCCGCGAGCATGTCCTCGTAGCCATGGGTCATGCTCAGGATGAACGACTCGGCGCTTCGCTTCGTCACGCGCCGGCGCATCTCGGCGAGCGCCTCCATCGCGCGCATTCCGGCCGAGCCATCCCCCTTCGGCGCCGCGGGAGACGGACCCGAGAGCGCCTTGTTCAGCAACGGAGCGGTGAGAGGGGCCTCGCTTCCGAGACCGAGCGCCGCGCGCACCGAGGCGCGCACCCACTCCGCGGGGACGCGCACGTCGAGCTGGGCCAGGTGAAACCCGAAGACCTCGACCTGGCGCAGGACCCCCCGAACGTCCGCGAGCCCTGCGTGCGCCCCGCCGTGTGCGAGGAGGGACCGCTCGAGAAGGGCGAGATCCTCGTGCAGCTCGTCGGCGCTCGCGTAGCCGACTCCGAACTCGGTCGGCGCGCCTGCCCGCGCGCGAACGAACGCCTCCCTCGTCGCGGCGAGCCTTGCCCCCGCCCAGCGGAGCTTCTGCCGGTACGGCTCGTCGGTGGGGCGCGGCTCGAGCGACGCCGCGAGGATCGGGTGCAGAGCGTAGTCGCGCCGGAGAGAGTCGAGGAGCTCTCGGCTCACCCCCGTACGACGCCAGCTCTGCGAGAGTCGCGCGCCGAGGCGGTCGATCTGTCGGATGTGAAGCGCGACTGCGCGCGCAGCGTGGGCGAACGCCGTGTCGAGCGCGATCTCCGGCGTGACGTTCGGGTTCCCGTCCATGTCTGCGCCGACCCACGATCCGAAGTGGAGAATGGGCGGCACGCGGACGGCGGCGCCGTACGCCTCCTCGAGCGCGCGCTCGAGCGTCGCGTAGACCTGGGGCACCAGCGGATGGAGGATCTCTTCGAGGTAGAAAAGCGCGTTCTTCACCTCGTCGCCGACCCGCGGGCGCTCCTGGCGGATCTCCTCCGTCTCCCAGAGGATGGTGATCTCCTCGCGGAGGGCGGCGGTGGTCTCCTCCGTCTCGACGGGCGCAGCGCCACTCGCAACGTCGCGGTCGAGCCGCTCGAGAAGGGCGGCGATCCGGCGATGCTTGTCGAGGACGGTGCGCCGCTGCGCTTCCGTCGGATGCGCCGTGAAGACCAGCTCGACGCTCGCGCGCCCGAGGAGCGCCTCGGTTTCGGAGCGTGGGATCCGCAGGAGATTGCGCGCGAGCTCCGCCAGCGGTCCGAGCCGCGACTCGCCGGCGCGCGCGTAGTCGCGGTAGCGCCGGACGCGGTGGTACTGCTCGGCGAGGTTCACGACCTGGAAGTAGTGCGCGAAGGCCCTGGCCACGCGCTCGGCCGTCGACGTCTCGAGCGCGGCGATCGCGGCGCGTAGCTCGGCTGCGGCCTTCCGCTCGTGGGGACGCGCGCGGCGATCCTTCGATAGGCCGCGGATCCGCTCTTCGAGATCGAAGAACGCGCTCCCCTCCTGTTCGATGAGCGCCTCACCGAGTATTCGGCCCAAGGCGGACACATCGCGGCGAAGCGGCTCGAACGGGTCGGCGTCCATGGCGCGGATGGTAGCCCTTATGGCATCGTTGCTGCTCGCTCGGACCGCGTCTTCCCGCGGCAGGACGCGGTGACGACGGCGGAGGCGACCGTCTCGGCTTGCCGCGCGGGGGGTAGTCGCTAGCCTGGCGTGGCGTGACCGGCGACCTGCAGCACATCGACGACGACTCCGGGGCTCGGTGCGTTCACTGCGGTGCTCAGGCGGCCGGACCGTGCGCGTCGTGTCATGCCCCCGTCTGCGGCGACTGCTCCACGTTGACCCAAGGGGGCGTCCGCGTATGGGCGATTTGCATCGCGTGCGAGAGACGCAGGGGGCGGAGCCTCTCCGGCGCGTGGACGGGCCTCCTGCTTTGGCTCACGGCGATCCTCGTCGGGCTCGCGCTCGTGGTCTGGTTGCTCGAGAAACTGATCTCGTGATCCGCCATGGATGACAGTTCTCGTACACCACGGCCATCCGGGGGCATGCGTCTTCCGCTTGCTCTCTTTGCGCTCGGTCCCTTCGCTCTGGTCGCGGCCTGCAACGGCTCCACCGCGGCATCCCCCGCCGGCGACGGGGGGGCTCCTCTCAGCGACTCCGGCATCGCGGAGACAAGCAGCAGCCAGGGGGGCCCCGATGGAGCGACGCCGGACGGCTGCGCGAGCGCCGGATTCGACGCGAGCGCCTACGCTCTCGACGCGGCCGCCGGTTCGGTTCTGATCGGGACGCCGTGCCTCCCCTCGGTGGAGAGCAGCTCGACCTTCGACGGCTTCGGCAACGACGAGATCAACCTGGCACCGAGCCAGGTGTCCGGCGCACCGGCGTGCATCGCCTACTACTTCCGCGGGCTCGTCACCTGCCCGTATGGACAGAGCGCGACGGGGCAAGCCCCCGCGTGCGCTTCGGCGTGCACGACGGCCGGCGGGGAGCCCGTCGTCGGAGCCGTGGAGCCGCAGTGCGCGGACCGCCCGGCGTCCGCGGTCGTGATCTGGTCGTGCCGCTGCGCCAACGAAGAAGGCCTCTCGAACGACGGCGATACTTACTGCACCTGTCCTTCCGGCATGTCCTGCACGCAAGCCATCTCGAGCATCGGAGCCTCCGAGGACGACTTCGCCGGGGGATACTGTCTGCCCCCCGGAATCGTCAGGGACGGAGGCTCAACCTGCAGCGTTTCGTGCAACCCATCGACCGCACCCTGCCCCTGACCACCCGTTCGCATTGACGCGGTTGGTCGCGACGCCCGCGCCGTGACTCACGGACACGTGACGCCCGTGGTATGAGAAGGCTCATGCTTCGCCGCTGCGCTTCGGCCGCGCGCTTCGCGCTGTTTCCCCTCGCTGCGCTCGCCGGCGCGGCCACGATGTGGAGCGGCTGCGGGAGCGACACCCCCTCGAACCCGAGCTCCGGGGACCCGGTGGACGCAGCGCTCTTCGTCGCCCTTCCCCCGCCGTGCGCCCAAGCGCTCCAGCTCTGCACCGAGGAGTTCATCTATCCGTACAACGGCGAGTCGAGCGTCGAGTTCATGGGGAACTTCCGCCCGAACGGCTGGGTCGACGGAGTCTACTTCTCGCCGGACTACACCGTCTGGCAGGTCTTCGTCGAAGTCCCGTCGGGGCAGGCCGTCTCGTACAAGTATCTCGTCAATGGCACGACGTGGGTGAACGACCCCGGGAACGCGAACGTCGACGGACAGGGCAACAGCCTCAAAGCGGCGATCACGTGCCCGTACGACTACACGTGCGCGGAAGACGCCGGGCCGGCGGAGGCGAGCGAGGAGGACGCAGCCGTGGGTGGGGACGGCGGCCGGGACGGCGATTAGCTCGTCGCTCGAAGAGCTACTCCTCCTTCGCCTTGAGCTTCCCCTCGTTCTCCTTGATGAACGCGCGGATGTCGTCTGCCATCTCGAGGATCTTCGCCCACTGCTCCTTGTAGAGCGTGACCGGGAAGCGCCCGAGGCCGTAGAGCGAGACGCCCCCCTTCTCCGAGACCTTGAGCGAGATTGCTCGGCTGCTCCTCTGCTTGAGGCGCTCGTTCTCGGCGCGGAGACGTTCCAGCTCGGCCTTCATATCGTCGTCGGACATGCGGGGGACGTTATCGCTGGCGACCCGGCCGGGCAACGGCGCGCTGGCAGGCTTGGGTAGCTGGCTACGGACACGCCGTATGGGGCGCAAACCCGACACGCTGGTTGGCGCGGTCGAAGATGACGACGTTCGAGGCCAAAATAGGCGCGCCGAGGATCGCCGCGATGCTCTGGAAGCTCGCGTCCGGCGTACGCGACGTCATCGCGGGACACCATTTGCCTCCGAGCGAGAGGAGGTACGACTCGGTGGCCGAAGCCTGTACGGACACCCCCGGGCTCGAGCCAAAATTGAGGGTGAGCGGCGGCAGAGCCGAATCGAGCGCCTCCTTCGTCTGGGAGAGCTGCACGCAGTTCGCGGAGCTGGAGAAGAACGACGACGACGACGCGCCGAAGATCTCCGTGAAGGCGGAGCTGGCGGCGATCGCCGACGTGAGAGCCGAGTATGCGGCCGGGGAGAGAGAGGAGATCGACGACCCGGTGTCGAGCAGCGACGCCGTGTACGAGCCGGTGGGTATCGGGATCGTCGTCCCGAGGACGCCGATCGAGGCGAGGCTCACCGTGTAGACATACGCATCGAATCCCGGCGGTGTCATCGGCGTGTACACGGGCGCCCCGGCGGTGAAGGTCGGATCGTAGCCGCCGAGCCAGAGGGTGCCTCCCGTAGGGCAAAGGCGAGTGGCGAACAGGTTGGGAACGACTCCGCTCGCGACGACCTGATCGAAGAAGCCGTTCGTCCCGGCGATCGCGTCCAGGCTCGGAGCAAAGCCGATGACCCCTTGCGGGGGGAGCCCTGCGCTTCCGCACGTCCCGACGAGGAACTGACTCTGCTGAGCAATGGCCACCAGCTTCACTCGTGCGAGGTCCGAGGCAGCGCCGCCGCCGACGGTGTCCTCGTAGATCTCCCCCGACCATCCCGACGGCGCGAGCGCGCCGTACGTGGCCGTCGCCGTGGCCTTCTGGTCGACCGCGGTCGGCCCCGGTTCGTAGAGCGCCGACACCCCTGCGTCGGTACACGAGGAACACCCCGCGGCTGCGACAGCGAGGGTCGTCGAGCCGGTGTCGAGGACGAGCTGGAAGGTCTGCGAACCGCCAATCGTGATCTCGGCCGCATAGACGACCGGATCGCACGCGAGCAAGGGAATCGCTATCAGCCCTGAATCGGCCGTAGGCCCTCCGTCATCGGGAGGGCCACCGTCCGAACCGGGGGCCGCGTCGCTCGCCCCAAGGCCGCCGCCGTCGCTCGCCTCTCCATTTCCGCCGTCCCGGCTCGCGGCGCCGTTTCCCGCCGACGAGCCGCACGCGAGGGACATGAAGAATGGTGACGAGAGAAGAAAGAGCGAGAGGAAGGAAGCTGAGCGATGCATCGCGGCGCCGCTGGTGCAAGCGGAGTGCCCCTCGCTCCTTCACGGTGTAGAGCGCGCCGCGTTCTACCGTCGTATCCGGTGGACTACACCGGATACGACTAACCCGTTCACAGCGATCACTTGGGCGTCAGCTTCATCACCGAGCCGGACGCGGGAGCGCTCCCTCCACCGTTGGCCCAGTAGACGCTCGTGGCGTCTACGGCGATCCCCAGAGGGGAAGCCTGCCCCGATGCCAGCGTGGTGGGGGCGCCGCCCGCGAGGGGGACGCTCATCACGTTGCCGTCCCCCTCGGTGACCCAATAGACGTTCGTGCCGTCGACCGTGATGCCGAGTGGCGCGTTCTGCCCGGAGGCGAGCGTGATCGCCGAGCCCCCCGCGAGGGGAAGCTTCATCACAGTCCCCGAGCCGGTTGTGCCGCCACCGCCGTTGTCGACCCAATAGAGGCTCGTGGAGTCCACCGCGATGCCCGCGGGGTACCCTTGTCCTGCGGCTAGCGTGGTGACCGAACCGCCCGCGAGCGGCACCTTGAGCACGACGCCGCTCCCCGAGTTGGTGAAGTACACGCTCGTCTCGTCGACGGCGATCCCCTGCGGGCTCGCCCCTCCGGAGGCGATCATCGTCGCGCCGCCGCCGCCGATCGGCGACGTCATCACGGTGCCCCCCGCGTAGTCGACCCAGTAGATGTTCGTAGAATCCAGCGCGAGGCCGTACGGGACACTCTGTCCTGATGCGAGCGTGGTGACGGCTCCGCCCCCGATCGGCGCGCTAGCGACGGTGCCGGCGGCGGTGGAGTCCGTCCAGTAGACACTCCCCCCGCCGACGGCGAGACCCAGCGCCGCGTTCTGCCCCGACGCGAGCGTGAACGGCGTGCCGCCCCCCAAGGGGACGCTCATGACAGCGCCCCCCGCACCATAGTCAGTCCAGTAGACGCTCGTCGCGTCCACCGCGACCCCCCACGCAAAGCTCTGCCCCGAGGCAAGCGTCACCACGCACCGCGCCGCCGCGCAGGTGCCGCCGCACGTGACGCCGCAGTCGCCGCAGTTGGCGTCGTTGGTCTGCTCGTTCACGCAAGTCTCGCCGCACAGTGTCTCGCCCGTCGGGCACGGGCCGGCATCGCCCGAGCCCGGGTAGACGATGGAACCGGAGTCTTCCTGGAGAATGATCCCGCTGTCCGTGCTCGACCCGTCGCTCCCCGACGACGACGCGTCCTCGGTCCCGGAGTCGCTGCCGCTGTCGGCCGTATTGTCGCTGCTGGTCTCGGTGTCGCTCGAGGGGCGGCGGCAGCTCGCCAAGATGCCGACGGCGATGCCCACCACGCAGAGCGTCGATCCCGTGCGGTTCATGTAAGCGCTCCGAGTTTCTGCATGACGCGCAAGCCGTGCGTCTTCATTGCAGAGCGGCTTGCGTTCGTCCAGTGGGCGGCAGCGCCGCGCCCCTGGTGAGCAGATCCATCCGCGGATCGCGTCGTGGTCCAGCGCGATCCAGCTTGGCCGGAGACGACGCCGTGCCTTGCGCGGCCGAAGCGAAGGAGTACGAGAACAGTAGCGAAGGGCGGTGAGCGGTGAAGCAGGATCGGTCCGAACAGGAGGCCAGATCGCTCTCCTCGTTGCCGATTCGAACGCACCACGTCCTCGGCGCCAACGGCCGCCGCTTCGTAACGCTGAACGTGTTCTGTCCGCGTCGGGCGACGACGACCGCCGTTACCATCTGCGAGCAGTGCTCGCGCCTCGACGCAATCGACGCGCGCGGCGAATGTCCGAGCGTCAGGTGCGATCCGGGCGCGGAGCCGAGCGACCGCGAGCCGGTGGGCACCCTCGTTCGCCCGGTGACTCTGTGCGTTCGTCCCGACCTCCCGATGAACGATCTCGATCCAGACGACCGCACGGCGCGGATGATCCCGGTCGTCGACGAATCGCAGCGGTACATCGGGGCCATCGTGCAAGGGAGAGCGAGCTCGGTGCCGCCACCACCCGACTCCGACGCTGCTCTTCTGCGCGGGCACGCAACGGCAGAGGACGCGATGGAGCACCCCCCCGCCGTCAACGAGAGTGACGACGTCGTCACCGCAGCGGCGACCATGACGTCGAACCGCGCGCGTTGCATCGCGGTCGTAAACGACGCCGGCGTCCTCGTCGGGCTGCTCGACGACCTGACGCTGCTCGCGTCGGCCGCGCGACGGGCGTGGTGAAGGGGCGCTAAGTCACCACGTACTCATGCTTTCGCGTGCCAGGCCTTGATGCGCGCGTCGTCGCGGACGGCATCGTGAACCCGGGTGAGCTTCGGGAAGGGGGCGAAGATCGTCTGCGGGATGTGATCGAGCTTTCCGCCAATGAGCCAACGAGTGGCAATGAAGAGCTTGAGATCGACGACGTGGAGCTTCGCCCCGCCGAAGAACGGCCCATCGCCGATCTGCTTCTCCGCACGCTGCCCCCACTCCGGGAGGTACGCCGCGACGAGCGCCTCGCGCGCCTTCTTCTTCTCGGCCTCGTCGGTCATCCGCATCGTCGGGGCGATGGCACCGCGAAGGTCCTCGACGTAGCCCATCATTGCTTCGTGGCGGGCCGCCTCGAAGTCGTCGCCCGGGTGGAGCCCGTAGCGGCGACCGATCAGGACGAGGATCGCGTTCGACTGCGCGAGCGGCGGGTGTCCGGGCATCTCGAGGACCGGGACGGAGCCGAACGGCGTGGTCTGTTTGACCGCCGGCCAGTCCTCGCGCTTGACGCGAACGTCCTCGAACGCGACGCCCGCGACGTGAAGGGCGATGCGACATTCTTCGCCGCGGCTCGCCGGGGCGTCGAAATAGATCAGCTTGGGCTTCGTCATGACGACGGAGGATACTTGGAAACGGTCAGGGCTGCGCTGCGTGCGTGGCTTCGTTCGGCGGGGCCTCCGCCTGACCGGCGCCTGTCTTGTAGATTCGGCACCATCACGTGACGGCGATCAGCTGCATGTCTGCCGGCCGACGCGTGAGGCGCGTCCCACGCGTCGTTTTTCATGAATGGGTTGGGAGCACCCCTGCACCCTAGGTACGCGTGGCGCCCAGAACAGAGACAACGCCGTCGCGAGCGGAGATTGCTGGTCTCACTGCTCTCGCCTTCTACTTCGCTCGCCTCGGCTGGTGGGCCGCTGTCGAGGCCGTCGCTCCCGGGTCGTTTCTCCCGGGCGCGCGCCGCGTCCCATGAGCGTAGGCACCCTGGCGCGGCTCACGGCGCTCCTCGCCGCTGGAACGGGGGTCGCGGGGATCTATTACGAATCGACCCCCATGGCAGCCGTTGCGGCGCTCGTTGCAACAGGGAGCGTGATCGGGTGGGCCCGCTTCACGGCGCCCCACGACCACTGGCGCGAGTTCAGGCGACGCGACGGCCGAAGGGGTCTCTGACGCTCCCGCGGCGCTCCCGCCCGCTAGGGCCTGTAGGGCGTCTCGTAGCCTCCTCCTCTGAGCGTGTGCACCGCGAAGAAGGCGCGAAGCGCGGCGAGCGCCGGATCGACGCGCGAGGGGTCGCTATCGAAGAGGTTTCGAGTCTCTCCGGGATCTGCCACGAGGTCATACGCCTCGACCACCTTGCGAAGTGGGTCACTGATCACTTTGAGCCCATCCGGTTGCGTGATCGCCTGCCGGAGGCGCCCCTCTGCGAGCAGAGGGCGCGTGAATGACCTGGCCCCGCCCGCCAGGACGGGGACGAGACTCTCTCCGTTGAACGTCGCCGGCGTCGCGACGCCAAACAGATCCAAGATCGTCGGTCCGAGGTCGACGAGCCCCACGCGTGTATCGACCCTCCGCGGAGGGAAGAGCGGGCTCCGCGCGATCAGCGGTACGTGCAACAGCTCCTCGTAGAGGGTCTTCGTGTGTCCGGTGGTCTGGTGCTCACCGAAGGCTTCGCCATGGTCCGCGCTGACGAGAAGCGCCCAGCGATTGCCGAAGCGCTCCGTAAGGCGCTGCACGACCTTCCCAACCGCAGCGTCGGCGACGGCTACCTCGGAGAGGTAGCGCTCGTAGTCAGTGCCGTCCTGGCGACCGCGATTGTACGGCCAGTGCGGTTCCATCAAGTGCGTGTAGAGGAAGAGGGGGCCTGTCGCCGGGTGCTCGAGCCGCTCGAGAAGCGGGTCGATGAGCTCGTTCGCCTTTGCGTGGGTCCGTCCACTCACCACGACCTTCTCTTGCTGGAACCGGCCGACTACGCCGAACTCGCCGCCGAGGGAGATGAGGCCCGCGTAGTTTGCCGTCCTGACGCCGTGGCCCGACAGGATCTCGGGAAAGCGCGGCGCGGGATCGTCGGCGGCGTAGAGAAAGCGAGTGTCTCCGACACCGTGGTCCATCCAGCGCAGCTCGGAGAAATAGAGACCGGAGAAAAGCGTGCTCAACGAGGACGCCGTTTGCGACCCAGGCGCCGATGCGTGGGTGAAGACGACGCCGTCGCGCTTCAACGCGGCGAACGTCGGGAAGAGAGCGTCGTTCGAGTCGCTCAAGGCATCGGCTCGGAGCGCGTCGATCGTGATGAGAACGACCACGGCGTCCGGCGGCAGAAGTGGCGGTGACGTAGGCCGAATCGACGGTGCCTTCGATCGGTCCTCGTCCCAACGAGACGGTGGCAGGGCGACGGGCGCGTGAAGGGGTGGGGACCGCCACAACGTCGTCGCGAGGACCCAGGGAGCCAGCGCGCAGGGTTGTCGGAAGAGCTCGAAGCGCGTCGCGTTCGGAGGTGGCCACGCAACGCCGAAGAGCCCGAAGAGCCCTATCGCCGCGAGCAGGACGAGACCCGAACGCTTGCGGACCAGGGCTCGGCCGGCTTCTTCGGCGAGCGGCGCGAGCCCGGCGCCACCGACCATCGCGGCGCCCCAGGCCACCAGACAGTGCATGGCCTCGTAGTCATCCGGAAGCCAAACGTAGTCCGCGGTCAGCACGCCGGCCGCGAGGGCGACAGGGAGGAATCGCAGACGGGGATATCGCGACAGCAGAGACGCGACATGGAGCGCTGCAGGGAAGCCCGCGCCAAGGACCGCGAGCAACCCTACGACGATCGTCGACGCGCGCTCCCCTCTCAACGTCTCCGAGGCGAAGCGTAGGAGAGGTTCACCGATCGTACGTTCGGCGAGCGCGATCGTGGCGGCGGCGACGAGACAGCTCAATGCCCACGAGGGGAGGCGCGCGAACCTGACGAACGCTCCGACGCCCAGAGCAGCGACCGCGCCAACGCCCAGCGTCTCGGCAGCATCGAAGACGTAGTGCGCGACGCGAAGCGAGACCCCAGCGGAGGGGCTCGGGACGGCGACCGCGATCGCGATGGCGTCAGCGATGGCGAGTAGAACGAACCCTGCGAAGACCCCCGCGGTGACACGGGTCCAGCGGACGCTCTTGTTGCCCACTAGCTCGGTGGAGACAGGGACAAAGTGGTAGTCCACGTTCGTGCGCGCCGTTCGGGGAGGTCGCGTCCCCGCGCTAGGGTCGGGAGTGGCGCTCTGTGATGATCGCTCCTCTCAACGCGCGCTCGACTATCGGCGCGAGTCGCGCGAGCTCCTGTTCGTAGGCTTTGACGTAGTCCGACGCTCCCGCGCTCGAGGTGGGCAGCCGCGAGAACTCCGCCATCTTGTGGCCGGCTACCGCGCGACCGAGCATTTCGCGAGCGTCGTCAATTGCGCTCCCCACCGGATCGGTCATCAGATGCAACGGTCTCTCGCGCAGATGAAGCCGACGCTGCTCATCGAGGATGGCTCGGGCGGCGCCGAGGGCGATCTTGAGCGCCGCCTTGCGCTCCTCGGTGCCCGCGAGACGCGCGTCCTCGCGCAGCCGGCCGAGCACAGCGTTGAATACGTGCTCGTCAGGGAGTGTCGTGAGCGGATCTTCGACCATGGCATCGTCGCTTCTTCTCTCGATCGCCCGCCTCGAACGATCTGGCGTTACTCAAACGTTTCGCCAAGCGCAGTGGGACCAGATGTCCCAAGGATTATGCACGACAACCGGCGCGAGAGGAGCAACGAAGAGTAGAGCGGTGAGCCGTGCGTCTTGAACGTAACCTGAGTAGTTACGGGCCCGAGGATATACTAGCCGAAACGAAGTGGGGCGATTTGAGTCACAGACCGGGAACTCAAAGTCTCCGACGAGCGGGGCCTCTCGCCCTACGTGGGGCAAGAGTGACGCTGCGCCCGCAGTCCCCCTATGCAAGCGTCGAGCGATGAGTAGCCCGGCCTTGGGCCAGGTCCACGGCGTGAACGAGGACGGGGATAATGAGCTTCGTCACGCCGAGGCGCACCGCGTTCGGGCTCCCGGGGAGCGAGAAAATGACGCAGGTGTTGAAGACCCCCGCGGTCGCTCGCGTGAGGATCGCCCGCGGACCGAAGTCGTACCACGATAGACGGCGGAACGCTTAGCCGAAGCCGGCGATGCGCTTCACGAAGATCCCTTCGAGCGCCTCCTGCGTGTTGTCGCGCTTGGTGATGCCGGTCCCTCCGTTGAGGACGATGACGTCGCACGCGTTCACGTCGCTCATGTCGCGCACGAGCTCTCGAATGTAGGCCGGGTCGTCCTTGATGACGATTTGCCGGACGACCTTGTGACCCGCTTCCTGGAGAAGCTCGATCGCCGTGCGACCTGAATCGTCCGTCGCCTTGGTACGGGTGTCGCTCACGGTGACGACGCAGATGCGGATCGCGTTGGGTGCCATTCCGTGGAGGCTAGGAGCGCGGAGGGCCAACGACAAGGCTCGTGAGGCGTGAGGCATACGACCCCGTTCGAGCGCTCGTTCTGGCACTGCGTGCCTCGGTTGACGGCGCCTGGAGGCAGCCCCGGGTGAACGAAAGGAGGCGATAGACGGCGCCAGCGGAAGATGCGAAACGGGGGGGCGAGAGGTTCGCACGCCGATTGCATTTGGCGCCGCGTTTTCCCTCCGAGACGAAACCAAGATGCTCCATCGCTCCTCGCTTCTCCCCCCTCCCCGCCGCGTCTTGCGCGCCGCGCGCGCCGCAAGTGCGGCCTTGCTCGCGCTCGCGGCCCTTACCTCCGCGGCCCCCTCGCTCGCCGACGGCGTCGTTCCTCCGCCCGTGGAGATCCCGGCCAAGCTCAGCCTCGACGACGCGCTGACGACGTTCCGCGCGCGCGGCTTCCAGCTCCTCATCGCAGACGCCGCCGTGATGAGCTCCGAAGGCGACGAGAAGATCGCGGGCGCGGTGCCGAACCCGGGTCTGAACCTCGGCTACGGCCGCGTGTTCGGCAGCTACCAGCCGATCCAGAGCATGTGCCCCGGGTGCGACCCCAACACGTACTCGGTCGGGCTCAGCGACAACGCAGGGATCGAGGACAGCCTCTCCGGCAAGCGTGGTCTTCGCCTCAAAGTCGCCCACGCCGCACTCGCCGCCGCGAAGATGTCACGGCAGGACGCCCAGCGAAACCTCGAGTTTCAGGTGAAGTCCGCCTACGTCCAGGTGGTCCTCGCCCAAGACTCGCTCGATTTCGCGAAGGAGGCCCAGAACACGAACAAGATGGAGCTCGATCTCTTCCAGCGCCGCTACGACAGGGGGGCGATCAACGAAGGCGATCTGGCGCGCATGAAGACCCAGAAGCTCGAGGCCGATCAGGCCGTCGACTCCGCCAACCAGACCCTCCGCCAGGCGCGCATCGCGCTGGCGTTCCTCCTCGGCGTGCGCGGGCGCGTCCCCGACTTCGACATCGATCGGGAGGTCCTCAAGTATCGCATTCCGAGCACGCTCCAGACCTCCTCTCCCGACAACCTCCTTCGGTCCGCATTCGACAAGCGCCCCGACCTGCGCGCGCTCGGCTACCAGCGCCAGAGCGCCGAAGCGCAGATCCATCTGAACAAGCGCCAGGTGTTCCCTGACATCTCGCTCTCTGTGCAATACACGCAGACGGGGACGGGGCCGGACGCGATCCAGCCGCCGTCGCTCTCGGTCGGCCTCAGCGCGCCGATCCCGGTCTTCTACCAGATGCAAGGCGACATCCGGAAAGCCGAAGCCAACTACAACACCCAGTCGCTCACGCAAGCGCAGACAACGGCGCAGGTGGTGAACGACGTCGAGAACGCGTACGCGGCGTTCGCGGGGTCGAAGCTCCTCGTCGAGCGCATGGAGGGGACGGAGCTCCAGCAAGCGAGGGTCGCGCGCGACATCACGAAGCGGCAGTTCGAGGGGGGAACGGCGACACTGATGGATTTTCTCGACGCGCAACGGATCTACATCGCGACGAACATCGAATACCTCCAGGACCTCACGAATTACTGGACGGCGGTGTACCAGCTCGAGCAGGCCGTCGGATCGGACCTCAGGAAATGAGCCCTCGAACAGCTTTGCTCGTCTTCGGGCTCGCCCTGACGGGATGCGCGGCGACACACGAAGAGCCCCCCGCGCCCCCCCCGCCCCCCGTCGATCCCGCGGCGTTCTCGGGCCCCGCGCGCCCGCCTGCGCCGGCGGTCGATATCTCCGCCGACCTCGATGGTTCGGTCGCCTGGGCAGACGCCGCACCGACGACGGCGGCGACGAGCGTTCAAGATGCAGGGAGTGACGCCCAGGCAAAGGCGAGGACGTCCCCCCGGCGCTGAGGAGCCCGTCGCCGAAACGTTCGTTTCTACGACAAGGCTCCTAGCCGCTCACTCCGCTTCACCGAACGCTTCACTGGCCGGCGGATAAGAGTGCACGGGCGGAGGCGGCGTCGTCCCCCCCTTGCCCTCGCTCCCTCGGTGCGCAAGGACCAGGAGCGGCGGCTGCAGCACTCGCGTGAGGATCGCGAGGATGAGCGACCCGCCGATGACGACAATCGCGAGCGGCTTCTGCGTTTGCGCGCCGATCCCGTTCGAGATCGCCGCGGGCAACAGCCCGAGCGTCGCCACGAGGGTGGTCATGAGCACGGGGCGGAACCGCTTCTCTGCGGCCTCCCGCGCTGCGATCTCGACCGAGTGACCTTCGACGTCGCGCAGGCGCTGGAAGTACGTCACGACGAGGATCGCGTCCTGAATCGCGATGCCGAAGATCGAGATGAACCCCATCGCCGCGGAGACCGAGAAGTTCACCCCCGTGAGCAAGAGCGCGAGCACGCCCCCCGTGCAGGCGACCGGAATCGAAACGATGACGATGAGTGTATCGATCCAGGTCCGAACGGCGCTGTAGACGAGGAACCCGATGAGGAGCAGCGTGAGCGGGATGATGATCGCGAGCCGCGCGTTCGCGTCCTTGAGCTCGTTGATCTCGCCTGCCCACTCGAGGTGCGTGTCGTACGGCAGCTTGATCTTCGCCGCTATCCGGCGCTGCGCGTCTTCGATCGTCGACTTGAGGTCGCGCCCGCGCACGCTGAACTTCACCGGCACGTAGCGCATGCCGTCCTCGCGATAGATGATCGCCGGCCCCTCCACCGGCGTGACCGACGCGATCTGCCCGAGCGGGATGTTGTTCCCATCGGGCGTCGCCACGGTGATCTCCCGGATGGCCTCGAGCGACTGCCTGTACTGCTCCTGCCAGCGGACGGTCAGCGCGAAGAACTTCTCCCCCTCGTAGACGTTCGTGACCGCCTGCCCGCCGATCGCAGCCTGAACGACGGCCTCGACGTCCCCCGTGTTGAGGCCGTAGCGGGCGCACGCGCCGCGATCGGGGATGATCTTCACGCTCGGCTGCCCGAGCGTGTGAAACATGCCGAGGTCCTTCACGCCGGGGACGTCGTTCATCACGTCGACGATCGCGTCACCGTTCTTCTCGTTCGTCTCGAGGTCGGGGCCGAGAACCTTGACCGAGTTCTCCCCCTTCACGCCCGAGAGGGCCTCCTCGACGTTGTCGTTGATGTACTGCGAGAAGTTGAAGACGACGCCCGGGAACGCGGTCTGGAGCTCCTTGGAGAGCTCGTCTGTGAGCTTGTCCTTGGTGAGCCCGTGCTTCCATTTGTCGAACTGCTCGAGCGGGGCGAACATCTCGATGTTGTAGAAGCCCGAGACGTCGGTCCCGTCGTCGGGGCGGCCGAGCTGCGAAATGACCGTGAGCACCTCGGGATGCGTCCGATTCTCGTCCGTGCAGGGCTTGCTCGTGTCGAGCGGACAGCCGCGAAGGATCGCGCGCATCTTGCCGACGTACTTGGCCGACTGGTCGAGGTTGATCGACATCGGAAGCGTCGCGCGGATCCAGAAGTTCCCTTCCTCGAGCTTCGGCATGAACTCGCCGCCGAGGAGCGGGAAGAGGACGAGGCAGAGGATGATGGGGATCAAGGAGAGCGAGAGCGCGGCCTTCGGGAACCTCATCGCGAGGTCGAAGGCGGGGGCATACACCTTGTGAAGGACCCTCATGATGAGGCTCTCCTTCTCCTCGTCGGAGCCCGACACGAACTTGTTCGCGAGGACGGGGGTAAGCGTGAGCGCCATGAAGATCGCCCCGCCGATCGCGAACGCATAAGTGTGCGCCATCGGCGAGAAGATGACGCCCGAGACGCCCGTCATTGTGAAGAGCGGCAAGAACGCGATGCCGATGATGATCGTCGAGAATGTCATCGGCCCGGCGACCTCGCGCGCGCCAGACAGGATGCGTTCCTGCATCGTGCCGCGTCCGTGCGGCCCGAGGTGGCGGAAGATGTTCTCCATCATGATGACGGTGCTATCGACGACGATTCCGAAGTCGACGGCGCCGAGCGAGATCAGGTTCGCGGGGGTGCCGCTCGCGACCATCCCGATGAACGCGATCAGCAGCGCGATTGGGATGTTGAGCGCCGTGATGAGCGCCGCGCGTGTGTGCCCCAGGAACAGGAAGAGGACGACCGCGACGAGGATCATCCCCTCCAGCATGTTGTGGAGCACCGTGTGCGTCGTGATCTCCACGAGCTCGCCGCGGTCGTAGTAGGGGACGAGCTCCATCCCCGGCGGGAGCAGGTGGTACTTGCGAATGTGCTCGACGCGCGCGTGCACCCCCTCGAGCGTGTGCGGAGTCTCCCCGCCGTACCGCATGAGGACGATCCCCTGGACGACGTCCGGCTCGTCGTCGTGACCGACCATTCCGAGCCGGGGCGCGTACCCGATCTCGACGGTGCCGACGTCGCGCACGCGGACGGGGATCCCCTTCTGCTCGGAAATGACGACGTCCTCGATGTCGTGCACGTTGCGTACGAGGCCGATGCCGCGGATGTCGTACGACTGCTCGCCGATGAAGAGGCGCTGCCCGCCGACGTTCTGGTTCGCGTTCGTGATCGCCGCCTCGAGCTGCGCGAGCGTGACCCCCTGCCCCCGCAGACGATACGGGTCCACGCTCACGTGGTACTCCTTCGACTCGCCGCCGTAGCTCGTGACGTCGATGACGCCATCGACCTGCTTGAACTGGCGCTCGAGGATCCAGTCCTCGGCCGTCTTCAGGTCCTTCAGCGTGTAGCCTTTGCCCTTCAGCGTGTAGCGAAAGACCTCGCCGATCGCGTTCCAGGGGGAGAGCGTCGCCTGGTTGTTCCCGGGCAGCGAGACGAACTGCAGGCGGTTGATGACCTCCTGCCGCGCGTCTTTGTACGGCACGGACCATTTGAAGTAACACTTGACGTCGCTGAGGGCGAAGAGCGACTGCGAGCGAACGTGGTCGAGCCCGGGCATTCCGGCGAGACCGATCTCGAGCGGGATCGTGACGTAGCGCTCGACCTCCTCGGAGCTCCATCCGTCGGGCTGCGTGATCACTTCGACGAGGGGCGGCACCGGGTTCGGGTACGCCTCGATGTCGAGCTGCGAGTAGGCCGCGAGGCCACCGAGCACGATGACGATCGCCATCGCGATTACGATGATGGGCATCCGCAACGCGAATGCGACGAGTTTCTGGATCATTGGGTTGGGGTCCCGGGAAGAAGCGAGCGGGGTCGCGAACGCAACTCACGTACCGCGCACTTGGCCGGCCCGTCCCATGCTTCTGCGCGTGGAAGTCGCGCTTACTGGAACCCTCCGACTACGGCAAGGAACTCGAGGAAGGCGTTGCGGAACCTGCCCGGGTCGAACCCGATCCGACTCTGCGTCCACCTGCGTCAACCGCGACACCGTGCCTCATGGCGGGGCAATCCGTCGGGGCAGCCGATCGCGATGCCTTGGGTGCGGGGGTCGATTCTCAGGCTTTTTCACCAGTGTCGCGGGTGGTGCGCAGCTTGCTCTTGGCCGGAACGAAGCAACGTGGTTTCGCAGCGTTGCGATCAAGTGAGGCCGAAATAATGGGTTCCCGCTGCATCCTCGCTCTCCTCGCCGTCTCCGCACTCCCCCTGCTCACGGGTTGCCGTGAATCCGCCTCCGCCGCTGCGGAGCCTCAGAAAGAGTCGGGGGTCACCTGGTT
>JBKQKP010000392.1:0-4377 GCA_052147435.1 Polyangiaceae bacterium
GTCCTCGAAGGTCGCTCGACCGCCCTCGAAGGTCGCTGGAGCGACCTCGGAGGTCGGTGGGTCCGTCTTCAGAGTCGGTGGGTCCGTCCTCGAAGGTCGCTCGACCGACCTCGAAGGTCGCTGGAGCGACCTCGGAGGTCGGTGGGTTCGTCTTCAGAGTCGGTGGGTCCGTCTTCAGAGTCGGTGGGTCCGTCCTCGAAGGTCGCTCGACCGACCTCGGAGGTTGGATGCACGCGGAGGTAGGCTTAGCGAGGCGCGTGGCACTGGTCCCTCTCGGCGTTGTCTCCCATGGTCCCCGTGAAGCGGTAAGTGACGTAGCGGCCGTCGGTGGTCTTGCCGCCTACCGTGAGATCGACGGCGTCGTGGTTCACTTCGAACGTCGAGGTCGTGCCACGGAGGGGCATCGAGCCGGTCTGAGTCGGGAGCGCGCACTCCCCGTCGCTCGTGAGGCTCCCGGTTCCGCCAGGATCGGAGCCCCGCCCCTCGTGCGCTGCGTACTCGCCGACCAGCGTGCAGCCGTCGCCGAGATGGACGGCCACAAGGCCCGCATCAATGCAGACGAGGAGCTTCAGGGGGAGCGCGCCCGAGTGATCCGCCGTGGCCGGGCTGGACGTGTAGCTGGCCGCCCCCCGCGCATAAGCGTGCACCCCGCACGCGTTCGCGAGGAGAGCCAGCGGGATGGCGAGGACGAAGGGGGCGCTGCGTCGCATGGGAGGGGGAATGCAACGAGCGCGCCCAGCGATGACCGCGGGCGAATGAGACGGCGTCGCTTGCGAGCGGGACGCGCAGTCGCGAGGCGCGCGAATCCCGGGGCGCGATCGCCGCCGATCCAGCACGAAGGCAACACGCCCAAGAACGGTGGCCCCTGAGGGACTCGAACCCTCACGCCCTTGCGAGCCGCGGATTTTAAGTCCACTGCGTCTGCCGTTCCGCCAAGGGGCCGTGCGCCGCCAGGAGGCAATGCACGGTCGGAGGCTATCACCAGACGAGTGCCCGAGCCTGCACGCACACAGGGCGCATCGAGGGGCTCGCGAGCCGTCTCAGCCCTGCGGTTTCGGCTCGCACGGATCCGGCGGTGTGCCGGCGCGAAGCCTGGAGCTGACCTTCATGGGGGACTCCTCAGCCCTGCGGGCCGCGGCAAGGATCGGGGGGAGCGCCGGCGCGAAGCTTGGTGCTGATCTTCATGGGAACGACCTCAGCCCTGGGGCCCGTGAATCGGATCGGGCGGAAAGCCCGCGCGAAGCTTGCTGGTGACCTTCATCCCGAGGAGCCTGCCGCCCGGCGGCCGCCGCGACAAGTCACCCGTTTGGGTGATCGGGTGCGCCCCCGCCCGGATTCGGCTACGAGCACCCCTGCACGATGCCCGCCCTGACCGCGCAGCGCCTCCGCAAGTCGTTCGGCCCTCAGGTGGTCCTCGACGACGCCACGTTCACCCTCTCGCGGGGCGAGCGGGTCGGGCTCATCGGCGCGAACGGCGCGGGGAAATCGACGCTCGCGAAGATCCTGGCCGGCGTCGAGACCGCCGACGGGGGGACCGTGAGCGTCCGGCGCGGGCTCCAGATCCGCTACGTGGCGCAGGAGCCGGAGCTCGATCCCGACAAGAGCGCGCGCGAGGTCGTCGAAGATGCGCTCACTGCCTGGCGCCAGGCCACGGCGCGGCACGCGGAGGTGAGCGCGCTCCTCGCGGCGGCGGGTCACGGCGGCGCGCGCCACGACGCTCTCGTCGCCGAGCAAGCGACGCTCGACGACGCGATCGTTCACCTCGGCGGCTGGGAGCGGGGGCACGAGGCGCTCGGCTTCCTCCATGAGCTCGGCGTGCAGGACGTCGATCGCCCCTGCGGCGCGCGGAGCGGTGGGGAGCGCCGTCGTATCGCGCTCGCGCAGCTCCTCGTCGCGAGCCCCGACATCGCGATCCTCGACGAGCCGACGAACCACCTCGACGTCGCCACGGCGGAGTGGCTCGAGGGGTACCTGGCCGGCACGTACAAAGGCGCGCTCGTCCTCGTCACCCACGACCGGTACTTCCTCGACGCGATCGCGCAGCGGATCGTCGAGCTCGAGCGCGGGCGCCTGACGTCGTACGCGGGGCGCTACGCCGACTACATCGAGAAGAAGGCCGAGCTGATGGCGCACGAGGAGCGCGTCGAGCAAAACCGGCAGAACATCCTGCGGCGCGAGCGCGAGTGGCTCTCGCGCGGCCCCAAAGCGCGGACGACGAAGCAGAAGGCACGCATTCAGCGCGCGCACGCGCTCGAGGCGGAAGGATCGGCGACTGCGGGGCGCCCCGGCGAGGTGTCGCTGATGGCGGCCGCGACGTCTCGCCAGGGGAAGACGATCCTCGAGCTGCGCGGGTTGCAGGTGGGCATCGCTGGACAGCCGCCGCTCAATTCCCCGTTCGATCTGATCCTGACCGCGCAGGACCGTATCGGGATCGTCGGGCCGAACGGCGTGGGAAAGACGACGCTCGTGCGCGCGATCCTCGCGGCCGTCGAGGCGGCGCGCACGGGGGTGGCGCCCGAAGGGGTCGCGCGCGTCGTCGCCGGGGAGATCATTGTCGGCAAGAACACGCGCGTCGCTTACCTCGATCAGGCCCGCGCCCGCCTCGACGACGCCAAGTCGATCTTCGACGACGTGCGCGGGGAGGGGGGGGCGACCGTCGTCGATCTCGGCATCCCTGGGCTCGAGGCGCTCGACCTGCGTAGCTACCTGGAGCTCTTCCTCTTCGATCCGCAGAAGCAGCGCCAGAAGGTCGGCGCGCTGTCGGGGGGGGAGCGCGCGCGCGTCGCGCTGGCGAAGGTGCTCCGCGAAGGGGCAAACCTCCTCGTCTTCGACGAGCCGACGAACGATCTCGACCTGCCGACGCTCGGGGCGCTCGAGGAGATGCTCGACGGGTACCCGGGCTCGGTCCTCGTGGTGACCCACGATCGCGCGTTCCTCGACCGGGTGGCGACGGCGATCCTCGCCTTCGAGCGCGCTCCGGCGGGCGGCCCGGCGGTCGTGGAGCGCCACGCCGGAGGGTACGAGGACTACGTCTCGCACAAGCGAGAGGAGCGCGCGCGGCGGGAGCTCGACGAGAAAGCGGAATCGCGCAGCTCGGCGGTGTCGTCCGCCTCGGCCTCACCGCCGGGGGCAAGGTCGAAGGGGAAGAGCGGGCTCACGTACGGCGAGCGCCTCGAGCTCGAGGGGATCATGGACGCCATCGACGGGGCCGAGCGCGCTGTGGCGTCGCTCGAGGCCAAGCTGGCCGATCCGGCGCTCTACGCGACCCGCGGGCAAGAGGTCGCGCCGCTTCAGGCGGAGCTGGCCGCAGCCAGGACGGAGGCCGCGCGCCTCGTCGCCCGCTGGGAGCTTCTCGAAACGAAGAAGGGGACCGCTACTTCTTGAAGAACTTCGCTACCGCCGCCGCACCGTGCGCGCGCAGGGCGCTGCACGCGGTCGCCCGCTCCGCGTTCTCGGCGAGCGGTCGCGTGGCCCCCTCGAGCTCCTTCACGCGCGGCCCGAAGTAGGCGACCTCGGCGTCGAGGTCCTCCTCGGTGCAGGCCGCTTCGACGACATCGACCAGCGTGGACTGATACCCCGCCGGCATCTTCGCGCGCGCCGCGTCCCAGTGCGCCGTGAGCCACGCGAACATGGCGCGCGAGCTGTCGGCCCGGTCGAGGGCGCCGTAGAGGATGTACGACACGTCTTGCAGCCTGACTTCGTCGGTGAGCGCGAAGTCCCATGCCTTCTCGAGCGTCGCCTTGTCGGTGAACGCGCCGATCGCGGTGAGCGCCGTGACGTGATCGAGCGGCGTCTTCGCCCCTGCCGCCGCCGCGCGCAGCTGGGCGAGACGCGGTAGACCGGCGCGGATCGACCCTAGTGGGACGGCGACCGACGCGACGTCGGGGTCGACGCTCGTCGGATCTTTGAGCCAGAGCGCGGTGGCCGCCTCGGCCTCATGGAGCGTGACGGGGTCGTGCGCAAGAGCCCCCATCGCCGACAGGACCACCGCTCGCGCGAGCGCGTCGTCGGAGCTCTCGCCGTCCTTCGCTTCCCAGCCGAGCCGCTGCTTGGCGCGGGCGAACCGTGCGGCGACGTACGCGCGAAACGCCGGGCGCGTGGCGTCGTCGACGAGGGCGTGATCGAAGCCTCTCAGCGTCCGGGCCACCTCTCCGATGACGTGGCTGTCCGTCTCGCGATCGAAGGCGGGGAGCAGGCCGAGCAGTACGTCGGGGGGGAGCTCGCCGGCCCGCGTCTGCGCCCAGAGGTTCGAGACGAAGCTGATCCGGCTCGCGACGTCGAGCTGCGCCTGGTTGTGCGCGAGCGAGCGCGCCGCAGCTTCGGAGAGAGACACGCGGTAGTAGCCCGCTCCTCCCGGGTTCGGCTGGGTCCACAGCG
>JBKQKP010000393.1:0-7978 GCA_052147435.1 Polyangiaceae bacterium
CCCGCTCGGCGCCGCACCGCGAGATCACCAAGCCCGCGCCAACCCAGCCGCCCCCCCCCGGAACAGCCAGCGGGCACTACGGCCTCTTCGAGTGACGATTCGCGCCGGCTAGATGACCGCGATCTGAACGCGGTCATGCAAGCTGAATTGCTCGAAAAAACGAACCAGTGGTAACGTCCGCGCCAGATGGATCCCAGCGAAATTGATGCGCTCGTCCAGCGCCTCGTGGCCAACCCCCACGACGAGGAGGCGCTCGCGTATGCGCACAATGCGGGCGCTGCGGATCCGAAATCCTATGCGTTCCTCCTCGAGAAGGTCGGGACGGAGACGCACGACCCCGGCTACGCCGCGCACTGGCTGAGCGAAGCCGCGAACGTCTGGTCGACCACGCTGGGCGACGCGCACCGCGCCGCGCGCGTCCTCATGATGGCGATCGACAAGGACCCCACGCAGCAAGTCGCGGCGGAGCGGCTCGCACAGCTCTATCGCGACAAGGGGGACGTGAAGGCCCTCGTCGCGCTCCTCGATCGGCGGAGCAAGGCGCTCGTGCCCCTCGTCGCGGCGAACCCGTCGATGCGCGGCGAGCTCGCGGCGATGCAGGAGGAGCTCGGGCGCTTGTGGAGCGACGCGCCGCTCACGCAGCCGAAGAAGGCGATCGAAGCGTTCCGCCGCGCGATCGAGCTCGACCCGGGGAGCGCCTTCGCGATCTTCTCCCTGCGCGAGCTGTTGAAGTCGCAGGGGCAGTGGGAAGAAGCGCTCGCGATGTACGACGCCGAGCTCGCGCTCGAGCCCGATCCGGCGCGCAAGCTCGCGCTTCTGCGCGACGAGGCGGGGACGAGGAAGCTCGCGGGGGATCTGCAAGGGGCCACCCGCGCCCTCGCGATGGCGCGACAGATCGACGACACCGACCCGGCCCTCCAGCAGGAGTACGCCGCGTCGATCCTCGACCGCATCGGGGCCGGAGAGAATGTCCCCGAGCAGGAGCGGGCGCACTCCGCCGAGCTCCTCATCGCGCTCGCCGAGGTCTACGACGGAGAGCACGGCCTCGCCTACGCGGGGGGGGCGCTCGACATCGAGCCTGGTCACGACCGAGCGCTTCAGCTCTTCGTCTACTACGCGCGCGCGTTGCAGCGAGAGGCGGAGGTCACGCCTCGCTACGCCGCCTACGTCCGGTCCAATCCGGACGGCGCGATGGCGATCGAAGCGCGCCACGCCGTCGCCGCCGCGTACGAGGGGGCGGGAGACTACCGCGCGGCCGTCGAGACGCTCGAGCCGCTCCGGACGAGCGGCGACACCGAGGCGGCCGAGAAGCTCAAGGACCTCTACCCGCTCGCGGCGCGGCAGCCGCCGGGCCCGGTCGCCCAGGGGGTTGGCGTGCAAGGGCAGCCGGGGACGATGCCGGCGGCGTTTGCTCCTGCGGGGGCCGACTCCGCGTCCCACCGCAAGGCCATGCCGGCCGACCGGCAGCAAGGGATCCTCGACGCCGCGCAGATGCTCGTCGGCAAGGGGAAGAAGCAGGAGGCCTACGCCAAGTACAAGGAGGTCCTCGACTCCGATCCCGCGCACCCCGAGGCGCTCGCGTGGGTCGAAGATTACCTCCGCACGAAGCGAGACTACGGACAGCTGCGCGACGTGCTCCTCGCGAGCGTGCGCCAGATGGGGTCGATCAGCGACGCCTCCGTGAGCGGCCGCAAGGACCGCCTCCGCGAGGTGGCCGGCCTCTGCGAGGGGAACCTTCGCGACATCGACGGCGCGATCGGCGCGTGGAAGCAGCTGCTCGCCCTCGACCGCTCCGACGAAGCGGCGCGTGCGGCGCTCACGCGGCTCCTCGAGAAGTCGCAGCGCTGGGACGATCTCGCGAGCCTCCTCGAGCAGGAGGCGACCTCGGAGCATGACCCCGAGACGAAGATCGCTCTGGAGAAGAAACTCGCGAACCTGCAGGAGTCGAAGCGGAAAGACTTCGTCGCCGCAGCCGAGGCGTGGGCCCGCATCGCCCAGCTGACCCCCGACGACGCGCAAGCCGTGGCGACGGCCTCGAAGCTCTTCGAGAAGGCGGACCGCGTCGATCTGGCGGCGCGCGTCCTCGCGGACACCGTCCCGACGCTCGAGGATCCCGTCGCGAAGGGGAACCTGCTCGAGCACCTCGGAGAGCTGCGCGAGCAGCTGAACGATCTGCCGAGCGCCGGTGACGCGTACGCCGATGCCGCCGAAGCGCTGAAGAGCCAGAAGCTCTGGGAAGCCGCCGAGCGATGCTTCACGTCGGCGGAGCGGTGGGACCGCGCGGCGAACGCGGCCGTGCAGCGCGCGCTCCTCGCGGGCGATCCAAAGGCGCAAGCGCAGCACTACGCCCGCGCCGCCGATCTCTCGCTCAAGATGGGAGACCGCGACGTCGCGCTCCAGCGGCTCGAGCAGGCGAACGACCTCGACCCGATGGCCGACGAGTACGCCACGGCCCTCGTCGACCGCTACACCTCCGACGAGGCGTGGCAAAAGCTCGTCCTCCACCTCGCGAAGCGCGGTGACAGGCTCACCGACCGCGCGAAGCGGGTCCTCCTGCGTACCCAGGCCGCGACGCTCTACGCGACGAAGCTCAGCGACAAGGAAGGGGCGCGCGAGCAGTGGCTCAAGGTCCTCGAGGATGGCGACGACCGCGAGGCGCTCGAGAAGCTCATCGACTACGCCGTCGAGCGCGAGGATCACACCGAGGCGGCGACGCTGCTCCGCCGGCTCGGGAACATCGCCGTCGACAAGGCCGACAAGGCGCGCGTGGCCCTGCGCGAGGCCGAGCTCCTCGCCGAAGGGGTCGGCGACATCGACACCGCGATCGCGCGGTACGAGTCGATCCTCGCCGAGCTCGACCCGACCTGCCGCCCCGCGCTCCAGGCGATCGCGGACCTCCAAGAGGCGCGCGAGAACCTCGCCGCCGCCGCCGACGCCCTCGAGCGAGAGCTGAAGCTCGTCGCCGATCCGGTCGAGCGCGGACAGATCGCGGCGCGCCTCGCGCGCCTCTACGAGCAGCTCGACGATCCCAGGAGCGCGATTCGCGCGCTCGAGATCGTACGGAAGGCCGACCTCGAGGACTTCGACGCGCTCACGCGCCTCTGCGAGCTGTGCGAGCGCACCGAGCAGTGGGACCGCGTCGCGGAGCTGCTCGCCCAGCGGATCGAGGTCGAGGCCGACGAGGCCGAAGCGAGCGCGATGACGAAGAAGCTCGCCGGCATCCTGGCCGACAAGCTCGACCGCGGAGACGAAGCGCTCGCCGCGTTGACCGAGCTCGCCGACCAGGGGGACGCGGCGGTCCGCGAGGCTTACGTCGATCTCGGCGACCGGCTCGGATGGAAGGGGATCGTCGCCCAGAAGCTCGTCGAGTGGTGGTTCGAGGCGAAGCACGGGCAGGAGCGGACGTCGCAGCTCCGCGGCGCCTTCGAGCGCTTCGTCGAGGTCGGGCGCGATCAGGACGCGGCCCGCGTCGCGATCGAAATCGTCCGCTCCAAGGGGGGCGACCGCCCGCTCGCCGAGCGGCTCGAGGACCTCGCCGTCAAGACCGCCGACCACGACGCCCT
The DNA here is from genome assembly GCA_052147435.1 of Polyangiaceae bacterium. GTDB lineage: Bacteria > Myxococcota_A > Polyangia > Polyangiales > Polyangiaceae > JBKQKP01. The sequence continues at coordinate 3,564 of JBKQKP010000393.1, forward strand.
CTCGTTCGCGCACGACCTCCTCGCGAGAGACGTCGCCGGGGCCGATCGAGCCAACGAGCTCGTTCGCCAGGCCGAGGTGCGCGTGAAGGCGGGAATGCCCCGCGCCGAGGCGCTCCAGCACGGCGAGGCGGGGCTCACGAGCGCCGGCCCCGCGGAGGCCGAGGGGCTCCTCGAGCGCCTGGCCGCGATCGCGGGGAAGCCGTACGAGGTCGTCGACCTCTACGAGCGGCAGGTCTCTCGCTCGAAGGCTCCCGCGGACCGGATTCGTGCGCTCGCCCGCGCGGCGCAGGTGGCGTCCGCGAAGGGGGCGATCGACCGGGCGCGCGGCTTCTACGAGCTCGCGCTCACGGGCGCTCCGTCGGACGAGACGCTCGCGCTCCTCGAGAACACGGCGCGCGACGGCGACCGGGCGACGAGCGGCGAGAAGCTCCGGCGCGCCCTCTGCGCCGCGATGGCGCAGGGGGGGCAGGGGGCGCGTGACGGCGGACGGACGCGCGGCGCCCTCTTGCGGCGGGCGGCGTCGATGGCGCACCGCGACCTCAACGACGTGGAGCAGGCGTTCGCGTGGCTGGGAGACGCCCTGATCGCGCACGTCGACGTCCTCACGCTCGACGCGCTCGAGGGGCTCGGCGAAGAGGTCAACGACCCGCGCCGCAGCGAAGCCGCCCTCACGCACGCGCTCTCCGAGGTCTTCGACGGCCCGCTCGTCCGCCAGCTCCTCGCGCGGCGCGCGAAGATCCGGCGCGAGCAGATGGAGGACTTCACCGGGGCCGCGACCGACCTGAAGAAGCTTCACGATCTGTCGCCGACCGATCAGGCCGTGATGGAGGAGCTGTCGTCGCTCCTCACGGAGCTCGGCGACTACCGCGGGATGGTGCAGCTTTACGAGGACCAGATCCTCCGCGGGAAGGACATGAACGCCCGCGCCGAGCTCGCGCGAAAGGTCGCGCGGATGTGGGAAGAGCAGCTCGCCGACTCGCGCGAAGCGGCAGACGCTTGGCGGCGCGTCCTGCGGATGAAGTCGGGCGACGCGGAGGCGACGGCGGGGCTCGAGCGCGCGAAGCAGAACATGCTCAAGAAGCCCGACCCCGACGCGAGCGACGCGTACGCGCCGCCGAAGCTCGCGGCGAGCTCGTCTTCCGTGCCGATCGCGCCGAAGGTCAACGTGCACACGGCCGAGACGCTCGACGCGCCGCCGGAGTCGAAGCCCTCGACGACCCTCGAGACCGCCTCCCCGAGCGGCGAGGTCCCTGAGGCTCGCCCGGCGGAGAGCGCGCCGACGACCGACGAGCCCCCCCCCAACACGGAGACGGAAGAAGCGGACGTGTTCACCGGCGCGCTGCCGGGCGGGAAGGCTCAAGCGGCCCCCCCTCCGTCCTCCGCAAAGAACGCGTCGTCCCCCGCACGCGCAGAGCGTCCGCGCGACGTTTGGTTCCGCTCGTCGCAGGACGAGGTCACGATGAGCGCCCTCTCCGGGAGCGCCCCCGGCAGCGGAAGCGGAGACCAGGACACGACGGACCAGGGCGCCAAGCCGTATTCTGCCTCTGGCTCCCCTGCCCTCAGCCCGAGCGACGGCGTCTTCACGAGCGCTCCGAGGACGGAGCCCGCCTCGAAGGGGAGCGCGGGATCGACGGCGCGCGAGCTAGCGGAAGCCGACTCGATGACCGATTCCGGAGCCGATGACGACTTCGGAAGCACGAACGAAGTGGCGGCGTTCGACGACTCGTTGCTCGAGTCGACCGCGGCGCGCCCCCAGCGTGCCTCCGAGGTCTCCACTGCGGCCGGTCTCGACGTGACCGGGCTGAATCCCCCCGGCGCGGTTCCCGAGGAGGACGACGACGTCGTCGTTGCGGACGATCTCGCCGATCTCATCGAGGTCGAAGACGAGGAAGAGCATCCCGCCGCCTCCGCGGAAGACACGACGGATCAGGAAAAGCCGAAGCGGAAGACGTCGAGCCTCCCCCCGCCGCTACCGCGGTCCTAGCCGATCACGACCCCCCCGCCGTCGATGCGCGCGACGGCCCCCAGCGTGATCGCGTCGTTGCGCGCTCCGTGACCGAACGGGGCTCCGGCGACGACCGGGATCCCCAGGTCGCGCGTGCGCTCTTCGAGCACCTCGGAGGCGAGCACGCCGTCCGGGCCCGGGTCGCAGCGGGCGAAGTCTCCGAGGATGATCCCCGCGATCCGCGCGAGGTGCCCGCCGAGGCGCAGCGACGTGAGCATCCGGTCGAGGCGGTAGGGGCGCTCGGAGACGTCCTCGAGCGCCAGAACGGCCCCGGCCGGCGGGTGCCACTCCCCCGCCGCGGCCATAGCCTCCACGAGCGCCAGGTTTCCTCCCACGAGAGGTCCTTCGGCGTGCCCGGAGCGAACGACGTGCAGATCGGTCCACACGATGCGCGCGCGGGGGCGCTCGAGCGCCCGTAGCCAGCACGCGCGCGTCCAGGGGTCGTGCGCGGCGAGCCCGGTCACGTTCGGCGCGTGGACCGAGGCGATCCCGAGCGCCGTCGCGCGCGCGTGAAGCGCGGTCACGTCGCTGAACCCGACGATCCAGCGCGGCGCACGGACGAGCTCATCCCACGGGAGCCGGTCCACGATCCGCATCGCGCCGTAGCCTCCCCGCGCGATCACCACCGCCTTGACTCCCGGCGCGGTCATCGCCTCCGTGAGCGCGCGCGCGCGGGCGGCGTCGTCCCCGGCTAGGAAACCGGTGCGACAGAGAAGGCTCGTCCGGGCGACGATCTCATAGCGGTCGCCCAGCCACGCGAGCCCTCGCCAGAGCTCCGCTCGGGGGAACGGGCTCGATGGCGCAACCACGGCGATGCGGTCACCGGGCTGAAGCGGCGGTGGAAAGACGAAGCTCATCGCGGCGATCCTCATCATCGCACGCCGAGTTGACCGAGGGCCCCCCGCGCTTCATTCTGGGCACCCTTGAACGAGTCCCCCTCCTTCCCGCTCGCTCGCCTCGGCGGCCTCGCCCGCAGCGCGGCCCCCTTCATGAGGAGGCTCCTGGGCGACGCGGTCGAGTCGGTCGACGGGTGGATGACGTCCCTCCTCGGCGAGGAGTTCACCGAGCGCCTCTCGCGGGTCCCCTGCCAGGTCGGCGAGACCGGCGTCGACCCGTTCGGCCTCGACCCGCAATGGGCCAAGTACGCCCTCGCCTCGTGCGCGTTCCTCTACCGCTACTACTTCCGCGTCGAGGTCCAGGGGGCCGAGCACGTCCCCCCCGGACGGGTGCTCCTCGTGGCGAACCACTCCGGACAGATCCCGATCGACGGCGCGCTGATCGGCGCCGCGCTCTTCATGGACGTCGAGCCCCCGCGGTTCATTCGCGCCATGGTCGAGAAGTGGACGCAGACGCTCCCGTTCGTCTCCCTTCTGTTCTCGCGCGTCGGCCAGGTCGTCGGCGTGCCCGAGAACGCGGAGCGCCTGCTCGAGCGCGACGAGGCGCTGCTCGTGTTCCCGGAAGGGGCGCGCGGTATCGCCAAGACGTTCGACAAGCGCTACCAGCTCGCCGACTTCGGCCTCGGCTTCATGCGCCTGGCCATCGAGACGAACACCCCCATCGTCCCCATCGCGGTCATCGGCGGCGAAGAGCAATACGTGAGCGTCGCGAACCTCGGCACGGTGGCCAAGATGCTCCGGATGCCCGCGTTCCCGATCATCCCGCAGCTCGTCCTCCCGGGCGGGCAGCTCCCCTTGCCCACGAAGTACCGGATCTACTTCGGGGAGCCGATGCACTTCACCGGAGACCCCGACGAAGACGACGCCGTCATCGAGGAGAAGGTCTGGCTCGTGAAGGCGACCGTGCAGTCGATGGTCAACCGCGGGGTGAAGGCGCGGAAGCACGTCTTCTGGTGAGAACGATGGCGAACGGTGATCCCCAAAAGCGCGGAGCGCGTCCGAACCGTCAAGCGACCGGCGCGTCGAACGGCGAGACGAAGCACGAGCCCGCCGGCGAGGGGGCCGTGGTCATCACGGGGATCTGCGGTCGCCTCGGCAAAGGGGTCGCGCGCGTCCTGCACCGCGAGCGGCGCGTCGTCGGCGTCGACCGGAGGCCGTTCGCCGACAAGCCCAAGGACATCGAGCACCGCCAGATCGACGTCCGGCGAAAGAAGCTGAAGGACGTCTTCCGCCCGGGGGACGTCCAGGCCGTCGTCCACCTCGGCGTCATGCACGACCCGCGCGCCTCGGCCGCGGAGCACCACTCGTGGAACGTCGCGGCGTTCGTGAAGCTCCTCGAGTACGTGGCGCAGTTCAAGGTCCCCAAGCTCGTCGTCCTGTCGAGCGCGAACGTCTACGGCCCCCAGCCCGACAACCCGCAGTTCATGAGCGAGGACTCGCCCCTCCTCGGCGGGGCGGCGTTCAGCGAGATCCGCGACCTCATCGAGGTCGACATGCTCGCCCAGAGCTTCTTC
>JBKQKP010000394.1:0-5451 GCA_052147435.1 Polyangiaceae bacterium
CCTGGCCCCCCGCCCCGGAGGCAGGGCGGGGGGAACGTGTCAGCGCCGCGCGCTCGCCGAAAGGTGCGCCCCGATCTCCCCGCCCTGCCAGCGGGGCGGGGCCCGGGGTGGGGTGATCGATGGACGCCGGTCGTCCACGTCGCCTACGTCGCCGCTCCCCGTCTCCCCTCCGTGCCCCCTTCGATCTCCTCCCCCCGCGCAATCTCCTCCAGCGCGACCCGCACTTGCGGCTCCGCGCACCGCTCCGCCGCGACCCGCAATCGCGCGCGCTCCGCTTCCCCACTCGACTTCACCAGCGCCTCTGCGGCCGCCCGCCGCGCGCTCGCCTCGATCTCCGGCCCCTCGACGAGGGCCCACAGCTCCTCCCGCGTCACCGCCGCCATCCGGTAGTCCGCGCCGCCGTGGGCGACGCGCTCGAGCGTCTCCTTCGTCGCCGACGAGACGAGCCCCGCGGTCGTCGCGCCGCGCCCCTCCTTCACGCGCGCGATGTGCTCGGAGATCCGCGCGAGGACCGCGTCGCGGCGCGAAGCGTCCTCGCCGTGGAGCTGAAGGCGCAGGACGACGCGGCCGCGGCGCACGAGCTCCAGATCGCTCCCCTTCGTCCGCACGGCGTCGAGATCGCGGTACGCGAAGAACTTCGCGCGCGACGTCCCGCGCACGTGCACGCCGTCGAGGCCGACGGCGACGCGCGACGCGAGACGGAACGCGGTGGCGCTCCCGACGGCAATCGCCGTGTAGCCGAGCATCAGCTCGAGCGGCATCGCGCCGTGGTAGAGGGAGTCGATCGGGCGCGACCCCAGGAGCAGGACGGTGGCGACGGTGAGCGCGAAGAGCGCGAGCACGGCCGCCTTCGTCTCGAGCGTGACCGCGACGGCGTCGAAGACGATCTCGTCGGGGCCGATCTCGAAGCGCGAGGAGGCGTTGTCCGCGAGGGTCGGCGCGAGGAGGGCGCGGGCGCTGAAGCGAGACCACCAGGCCATCCCGAGGCCGTTGAGGATCGCCATCACGAGGACGGTCTTCGGGACGTACGCGTTGTACACCGGGTACGCCACCGTGAAGCCCAGGGCCCAGATGAGAGCCGGGACTGATGTGATCGCGGCGGTCCACTTCGGGTGCGCGCGCGTCCACGCGCGCACGGGCTCGAGGAAGTCCCGCGCCCCCGACCGGACGCGCGCGCGGGCGATCATTCGCACGAGGAAGCCGAGCGACCAGGCGACCGTGCCGAGCCACAAGCCGACCATGAACGTGAGCATCGACGTGTCGCGGACGGCCGGCCACGCGTGGTGTGCGTAGTTGACGAGCGCGGGATAACCGGAAAGGACGCGGGTGATCGCCGTGTATACCCAGTCGTTCAGGAAGCCGACGCGGTCGCGCGCGATCGCGCCGAAGGCGACCCACGAGGCGGCGAACGCCGCGATCGTCTTTGCGCGCGTGCGGAGGGCGCTCATGCGGGGGCGCCCAGAGAGCGCGAGGGGGCCGGCATCGTCTAGAAGCGTACGCACGAGGAGGTGCGAAGTCCCGCGAGGAAGTCGCGGATCGCCGCCGGCCCGCAACGTGCTCTTCCGCGTGGCATACTACGGAGGCTGATGATGGAACCAACCGATCTCACGATAGAGATTCTCAAGGACATCCGCGCAGGCATCGAAAAAACGAACGAACGGGTGGACCTCCTTCGCGAGGACACCAACGCTGGTCTGGACCTGTTGTCGCGCCGAATCGTCGAGTCCGAGGTCAGGACGTCCACGGCGATCGTCGATCTCGCCGGCACGGTTCGCGACATGACGACGGTCCTCCGTGCGCAGTCCGACCTGCGTCCCCGCGTGGAGCGCTGCGAGCGCGATATCGAAGAGCTGAGACAGCGCACCGCCGCCGCGCGCTGAAGGGTCCGATCGGCCGGTCGCGCCTTGGCACAGTGCGCTCGTTCGCAACCCCGAGATTCCGCGCGTTTTCGAGGGAAGGCGCGGGCATGGCAAGTGCTCTAGACTTGGAGCCCATGACCCGATCGCACCTTCTTCCTTGCCCCTCGTGCGCGCGGCACGTCCGCGTTACCGAGGGAACCTGCCCATTTTGCAGCGCCCCTCTCGGCAGCGAGTGGAGCGCGCGCCCCGCGCCGCAAGCGCCTTCGTCGCGACTGTCGCGCGCGGCGCTCGTCGCGTTCGGGACGGGAGCGCTCGTGCTCACCCCCGCGTGCTCGAGCAGCGAGCCTAGCGGGTCAGGCGGGACGAACTACGCCGTGCCGTATGGCGTCGCGCCGTTCGAGGACTCGGGGACCGTCGGTGAGGACGGGGGGATCGTGTTCGCGGATGCGCAGGTCGGGAAGGGGGACGCGGGGGATAGCAGCGTCGCGGATGCGGGGGTGGAGGGGGGCGCAGATACGGGCGTGGACAGCGGAGCGGTGAGCGACGCAGGGGGGGACGCGGGGGACTGATTGGTAGGAGGCGAGGGGCGCGCGCCGTCTTCATGGCGGCGTGACGGCGAAGCCAAGCGCGCGCGCCACATCACCCTGCGCCACATCGAGCGAGCAGAATGTGAGCGCTTTGCGACCGCGCTTGCCGGCGAGCGCCAGCGCCGCTGCAACGTGCCAGAGATCGGCGCCTCGGAGGGGCGCGATGGAGAGCGCCTCTTCACACTCGGCACGCAGCGGCCCCTCCGGCGAAAAGAGCGATAGCCGGCGCAATACGCGATCGGCCTCGCCGAGCGGGCGCCGCTCGCGGGCGAGCGCGGAGAGCACCTCGGCGACGACGACCGTCGCCGAAAGAAGCTGCTCGTGACCGCGAAGCGATCGCACGACGGGCGCGGCGGCGGGCTCACCGAAGTGGACCGCGACGAGGGCGGACGTATCCACGTATGCGCGCTTCATCCGCGGTCGTTCAGGAAGCGCCGAAGGGCTCCCTTCGACGGCGCCGCGGCGCTCACGAGCGGGCCGCGCGAAGTGTCGGCCGCAGGCTCGATCACGCCGCGCGCCGCGAGCCGCTCGATGCGTGCGTCGAGAGTCTCGTCAGCGTCGTCCGCGAACGGAACGAGGCGCGCGATACGCTTCCCTCGCTCGGTGATGATCACCTCGCGATGCGCCTTTACTTCCCGCAACAGGGCGGAGAGGCGCGCTTTCGCTTCGTACACGGGATAGGACGCCATATGGTCAGACTAGTCATGTCGGCAGGGCGGTCAAGCCCGCTACAACTCTGCGCCTTCCCGCCTTCCTGTTCAATCCGCTCTCTCCTCCCGAGCCTGGAGAGGGAATGACAGGAAGGCGGGGAGACGGGAAGCAGAGACGGGGGGATGAGGGCCGTGGCCTAGAGGCGCTCGTCTCCGGATACGACCGGCTCGTATGCCGACACGAGGGGCGGCTCGATCGTGCACCGCGGCGGAGCCGCTTGATCGCCTCGTTTGCGAGCGAAGAGACGCTGGAGCGCGTCCGCTTCGAGAGCGCTTTCAGCCAACGAAGCTCCTTGGGGTCGAGGGACACGCCGACCTTCTCTCTGGACGCAGGCATGCGGGACTCTCCGGGTGGGAACATCTTGCTCCTAAATCCCTGGATGCCACAGCCACGTCAGCACCACCCCGCCCCCCCTCAGCGACTGCTCCCTCATCCCTCTCACCGCCCGATTCCCCCACGCCCCTCCGTCCACCATCCCGTCCACCCGCTCCCCGTCCTCGCCGAGCGCGCGCGCCAGCGCCCCCGCGCCAATCGGTCGCCCCTTCACGATCTTCCCGCGGAAAGCGTCCGACATCGCGTGCCACTCGACCTGCCCGTCGACCGACTTCGTGAACGCGCACGCCACGTCCTTCGCCAGCTCCGTGCAGCGAATCCCGGTCGACGTGAGCGACATGTCGAAGCGGTCGGCGATCGTCTGGACCTCGTCGAGCGCGAACGGCACGTGAGGCGGGACCTCCACGAGCGGCTCGAGGAACGAGCGCGCGAGCATGAGCTCCGAGGCGAAGTCGTTCGCCTCGCCCTCGGTCTTCCAGTACTTCTTCCGCTCCTCCTCGGTCGCCTCCCCACGGCGTAGGGCGACGCTCGGGCACGACACTGCCTCGGCTACTCCGTGCAGGTACAAGTGGCCGATCTCGTGCGCCAGGTCGTACCGCCACTTCTTGCTCGTGCGCGATCGCTCGGCCAGGCCGATGAACAGCTGCTCGCCGATGCGCCGGACGTGCGCGTCCTCGTTCGTGAGCGGGAGCCACTCGACGTGGGCGCCCTTGTCCATCGCGATGAGCTCGACGTCGAGGTCTTCCGGGCCCGCCGCGCGGAGGCTCGCGAGGAGATCGTGCGCGGCGGCGACGGCGCGCTCGGAGCGCTTGCGGCTCACTTCTCTTCTCCGTCGCTCCCGCTCTTCTTGCTGCCCACCGCGCCGGCTTTCTCCGCCAGCTCCCGCGCCGTCTCGATCTCGTCGAGCAGCGCCTCCAGCTCCTCGTCCGTCGTGTCAGCGGTCGTCCGCTTCCGGAAGAACGTCACGATCGGCGCCGCGAACCGCGCGTCCTTCTCGGCCGTGGCGATCCGCGCGAGCAGCTCTTCGCGCGGCAGCTTCGGCCGGCGCGCGCGCACCGCCGCGAACGTGGCGCGGTTCGCGTCGAGCTTCGCGCGCGCCGCGTCTTGCCACGAGAGGCGCGCGCTGCGCTCCTGGAGCGACTCGATCTGCGCCTTCGCTCGCCTCGCAGTTCCCGCCGCGTCGCCGCCGTTCGCGTCGAGCGCACGATCGACCTCGGCGGGGGACATCGCGTCGATCTCGTCGACCAGGGCATCGAGATCGGCCTCGCGCATGACGTTCAACGTTTCTTCGGTAGATCGCTTCTTGGTGGCCATCACGGCACCTCGGGGTCGCCCAGCTCGCGTTTGATCGCGGCCACGTGGTCGAAGACGCGCCTGCGCGCGCGCCGAATGTCGTCGATGGAGTGACCGCTCGCTTCGACCTGATCCGCGGCGCCGTCGATTCCGCGGGCGAAGAGATCCACCACGGCGGAGGCGACGGCGTCCGAGGCCGTGCGCTCGCGGAGGGGGGAGAAGATGCGGTGGACGGACTCGGCGCGGATGAGGAGCGTTTCGGCGCCCGGCTCGCTCTTGTCGCGGAGCGCCTCGACCGCCTGCGGGCCGGGGAGGTCCACGTCCGTCGTCGCCTTGAGCCGGCGCTCGTTCGAGAGGTCTCCGCGCACGAGCCCCGTGAGAAAGCGAAACAGGTTCGGCTCCGCCTGCGGGTCCCAGCGGACGCCGGCGTCCTCCCACAGGCGGGCAATGGCGTCGTGGGCGATGTCCTCGGCGCGATCCATCGAGCGGGAGCCGGTCGCCTTCCAGGCGTAGAGCTTGAGGTTCTTTCGGAGCGTCACCCAGTCCTGGCGCGCGAGGAGGGCGCGGTAGTCGAGGGCGTTCGGGGCGGCGGTCATCGGGGGGCGGGAACCTAGCGCGACCGGAGGGGGGAGCAAACCCTCCTCGGTCTGCCCCCCTTCCCCGACCCC
>JBKQKP010000395.1:0-13679 GCA_052147435.1 Polyangiaceae bacterium
CCGGGGGGGCCTCCGCCCCGCTCGCGATGAACGACGTCGCTCGCGGCTGGATCACGCTCGCCGCAGGGGACGACGTGACCCTCACGCTCCCACGGACGGGCCGCGAGCTCGAGTTCTTGGGGCCGGCGCTGGTCGACCCCTGTGTGGGCACCGATGAAGCGTGGCTTATCCGCGGGAAGTTCCAAGGGTCGCGCGGCTCGGGGGAGTCGCCGGGCGCGGAGCAGTGGATCGTCACGCCGTTCGCGGTGATTCGTTACGGGGTCGCGATCCTCGACGCCCGGGTCGACGACAAGAGCGTCCAAGCGAGTCTCAAAGTCGGCACGGCGACAATCCTGCCCGAGGGGGCCACGGTCTGGGAGCTCCTCGACTCCTCCGCACCCGCGCGGGTGGTGAAAGGGACGCTACTCGGGAAGGCCGGCACCGCGGCGGCGGCGGAGCGGTGCGCGAAAGCCTCGACCGTGTCCAAGTCGTTGGAAGATGCGCTCGTTCTGCCCGACGCCGCCGCCTCACCGACCTTCGGCGACCTCGCGATGCGCGCGAACGACGCCCACGTCCTGGCGCGTGCCGCCTGCGCCATCGCGAACCTTCGGGCGGATCCCGCTGCAACTCGTTGACACGATGGAGTCCATCCCGTTAGCGTCCGCCAAGGATGCGCGTGATCACGGCCAGGTGTAGACCACGCCCCGCCTCTGGCGCGGACGTGCGGTCCACTCTGACGCTCGCCTTCGCGGGCGCTCTGGCGGTGCTCGCGTCACCCCCTTTCACGGGCCTCGCGCGCGCCGACGAGCCCATCGCTCCGGGCGAGCCCCACCTGATGAGCGAGACCGCCGAGGTCACGAGCGTGGTCGACGCCTTCGACGACAACGATCCGTTCGACCTCAACCTGATGATCGGCTTCCAGCAGACGTGGAAGAACACGAACATCCGCCGCGAGACGAGCCTCAACCAGCCGGGGCTCTCGACCGGGGGCTTCGTCGCCGCGACCGAGAACATCGCGCAGTACAGCCAGCAGGTGAGCACCCTCAACATGGGGGCGGACATCGGCATCTACCGCGACCTCGCCGTCACGTTCCGCCTCCCCCTCATCCTTGCCGACAACCGCGCGCTCGGTCCTATCGCCGGCGGGGGGGCAGAGACGAATCCGCAGCTCCTGGCCGACCCGGCCGGGGGGCAGCTCTTCTCCGTCCCGTTCAAGAGCCCCACCCGTAGCGGCGTCGATTACTTCAGCGTCGGGCTCGACTGGGCCATGTTCAACCAGCAGCGCGACTGGACGAAGCCCACCTGGATGATCGGCGTCAGCGGCCGCTTCGGCGTCGGCAATCCGCTGCACGCCTGCAACGCGAATCCCGCCCCCGGCCAGGTGCAGTGCCCCGATCCGACGAACCCGAACGGCCCGAGCCGCGACCCGGGCATCAGCCGGGCGATGGACGGGATCGAGGCGCACACGTACTTCTCGCGCCGCTACGGGTACGTCGAGCCGTACACCGGCTTCACCGCGCTCATCGAGTTCGCGGAGAACAGCAGCGACTTCGGCGAGACGAACAACGAGGCGGGGGCGCTCCTCAACCACCCGCCGTACCTTGGGACGTTCCTCGCCGGCATCGAGGTCATCCCGTGGGAGCGCCGCGAGCAGTTCCAGCGCATCGTCGGCGACCTGCGCGTCGCCGGGACGTACCACTCGGCCGGACGCGAATACACGGAGCTCTTCGACGCGCTCGGCTCGTCGACCGCCGCGTCGCTCACCTCGCCGAATCCCACCGGGTACACGAACGGCGTCGCCAATCCGGTCAACAGGTACCCCTCGGCGGGCAACCCCTATCAGGGGGTCCCCTTCACCGGGATCACCGACCAGCAGGCCTACGGGAGCATCGCGCTCAACGGAACGGCCACTTGGCAAGCAGGCGAGTACATCAAGTTCGTTCTCGGTCTCGGGATCACGTGGAACCAGAACCACCTCATCACGGCCGCCGACGCCTGCAACCCGAACCTGGGCGCCGCCCCTGCCGGTTCGTCGGGGCCCTGCCAGGCGATCCAGGCGGGGAATCAGCCGACGGCCACGGGTATCCCCAACCCGAACCACCGCGACGTCATCGACCTCCCCGGGCAGCGGTTCAGCGCCGACGACACGACGATCGTGGACTTCTCGATCAGCGGCATCGTGATGTTTTGATGCAGAACTGAAACGCGCGCGCCGCGGGTGCGCTAGCTTTCGGCCATGCCGGGTCGGGTCGTACGTCCTTCTGTGCTCGCGGCGCTCCTCGCGCTCGTCGCGGCGCTCGAGGGGCGAAGCGCGGCAGCCGGCGAGCCGACCACCACGACCCCCCCAGCGCGAGACAAGGGGCACACGGCGGCCGAGTCGAAGGGGGCCGGCCCCATCGTCGTATGGCCCACGCTGACCCCGGCGGGTGACGAGCCGAGCACCCTCCCGCTCCACAGACCCACCACGCTCGAGCCCACCCTCTCGACGCGCGCGCAGGAGCTCGACGCGACGTTGCGTGACGCGGTCGAGGACCTCGGCTACGCCCTCGACGTCGCCGACCCTGGCCCCACGGCGGGACACATGCGCGACGAAGACATGCTCGCGCGCGCCGCGAAGGACACGTGGGTCGTGAGCGCTCGCCTCGAGGCCGCGGGGAGCAGCTCGTTCGTCTTGCGCCTCGTCGCCGTGCCGCCGGAGAGCCGCCAGCTGCGCGTGCGCGTGGACACCGTGAAGGCCGAGGACATCGCGGTGCGCGGACTCGTCATGCTGCGCGATCTGCTCGCGCCGACGTCCCTCCCCCCGCCGTCGTCGAACGACGATTCGCGGTGCGTCGGCTGCGCGAGCCTCGAGAACGTGAACACGACGGGGCTCCGCTCCCCGGGGCGCGCGGTGCTCGCCGTCAACGGGGCGGTCTTCGGGGGGTATCTCGCCTACAGCCTCCAGCGCGCGAGCAACTCGACCGATCCGCGCGTCCTGTATCCCCTCCTCGCGCTCGGCACGGGCCTCGGCGTCGGGACGGGCATGCTCGTGGGGGACGAGTGGGATCTCTCGACGGGGGACGCTTGGTTCCTCGCCGCAGGCGCCTGGTGGGGCGCGGGCGCCGGGGTCCTGATCGCGACCGGGCAGAACGCGCCGGCGTCGAACACGTTCGCCTACGGCGTCGGGACGGGGCTCGGCGGGATCGCGCTCGCCACGTTCGCGCTCACGCGGAGCCGCATGGATGAGGGGGACGCGCTCCTCGCGCACTCGGGGGGGGCGCTCGGTCTGTTCGTCGGCGGGCTCATCGACATGGCCTACCAGGGGACGACGAACGAGACGCCGTACACCGGAGCGGGCTACGGCGCAGCGATCGGCGTCGTGGGGGCAGGGGCGCTGGCGACGGTCGTGCAGGTGTCGCCGTCGCGGGTGATCCTGATCGACACGGGGGCGGCCCTCGGCGCGCTCGCCGGGGCGGCGGCCGGGAGCCCGCTCGTGTTCCAGAACGTCACCGAGACGAAGAGCCGCGCGTTCGTCGCGACGACGCTGGGGGGGACGGTCATCGGCGGAACGCTCGCGTGGGTGCTCACGAAGGACAGCAAGCCGAAGGCAAACGCCGGGAACCCGTTCCTCCTCCCGGGGATGCCTACAGCGGGGGTGATCGGGGCGAGCGAGACGAAGACGGGGGCGGTGCCGGCGTACGGGATGGGGTGGACGGGATCGTTCTAGTCAGCGGTTCTCGAGCTGCCCCTTCACGAACGGGACGAGCACCCGGTTCACCTGCTCCGGCTCTTCGATCGCCGACATGTGCCCCGACCCCTCGATCCACTCGAGCTTCGCGTCGCGGATCTTCGCCGCGAGGCTGCGGCTCTTTTCCGGAGGGGTCGCTCCGTCGTCTCGGCCGCAGATGACGAGCGTCGGGCACGCGACCGCGCGCAGCTTGGGGGTCACGTCCAGGCGGTGGACGCTGACGGCGAGCGCCGCGCGCGCCATCCCGTCGCGCGAGTAGCCGTTCACGGTCCGCGTGAAGCGCTCGAGCAGCTCGTCGCCGCGCGTCGCGAGCGTCTTCGGGCCGAACATCAGGTGGGCGAGCTCGAGGTCCACGAACCAGCGCGGCACGCCGTACCGTCGGGCGAACGCGATGAAGGCGCGGTTGCGGATCTTGTCCTTCAGCGTCTCCCCTTCGGCGCTCGTGTCGAGGAGCGCCATCGCGGCGACCCGCATCGGGTGCTGGATGGCCGCGCGCATCGAGATCATCCCCCCCCACGAGAGCCCGCAGAGGATGGCCTTGGAGACGCGCAGCTCGTTGAACCCGTCGATCGCGAGCGCGTCGGCGTGGTCCTCGAGCGTGAAGCGCGGCGGGGCCTCGCTCTTGCCGTGGCCAGGGCCGTCGATGATGATCACGCGGCCGAGCGCCGACAGCGGCTCGACCTGCGCGCGCCACATGCCGCCGTCGAAGAGGAGCCCGTGGCAAAGGACGATCGCGGGGTCCCCCTCGCGCTTCGCTTTCCCTCGCTCCTCGTAGAACCAGCGGCCGAGACGCGTACGGACGTAGGGCATGGCGAGGCGCGACGTTACGCGCCGCGGAGCGTCAGGGGAAGATCTCGCGCTCTTTGTAGACGGCCTCGATGCGCTGAAGGGCGATCGCGTACGCCGCCACGCGGAGATCGCACTTCTTCGTCCGCGCGAAGTCGCTCACCTCGCGGTAGGCGCGCTGCATCGCCTTCTCGAGCTTCGCGTCGACCTCTTCCTCGGTCCAGCTCTCCGAGCGCTTGTTCTGCACCCACTCGTAGTAGCTCACCGTGACGCCCCCGGAGTTCGCGAGCACGTCGGGGAGGATGTCCACGCCGCGGTCGAGGAGGACCTTCTCCCCCTGCGGGCTCGTCGGGCCGTTCGCCCCTTCGACGACCAGCTTGCACTGAAGCGCCTTCGCCTCCGCCTCGCCGATCTGATTCTCGAGCGCGCTCGGCGCGAAGATGTCGCACTTCGTCGAGAAGAACTCCTCGCGCGTGATCGCCTTCCCGCCCGGGTATCCGGCGATCGACCCGTGCTCCTCGACGTAGTCCTGGAGCTTGTGCGCGTTGAAGCCTTCCGGGTTGTACATGTAGCCGGAGTGATCGCCGACGGCGATCGTCGACACGCCGAGCTTCGACAGGATGACGGCGCAGTTCGAGCCGACGTTCCCGAAGCCCTGCACGGTCATCGTGGAGCCTTCGAGGCTGAAGCCGGTCTGCTTCGCCCACTCGACGATGCAGAAGACCATCCCCTGCCCCGTGGCCTTCGCGCGCCCGAGCGTGCCGCCGCTGGCGACGGGCTTTCCCGTGACGACCCCTTTGACCGCCTGCTTCTGGTAGCTGCCGACCATGTTGGCGTACGTGTCCATCATCCACGCCATCGTCTGGCCGTTCGTGCCGACGTCGGGCGCGGGGATGTCGTAGTCGGGGCCGATGTTGCTCCCGAGGGCGTGCGTGAAGCGGCGCGTGATCTTCTGAAGCTCGTGCTTCGAGACCGAGTGCGGGTCGAACTTGATGCCCCCCTTGCCGCCGCCGAACGGGAGGCGCATGAGCGCGCTCTTCCACGTCATCATCGCGGCGAGCGCCTTCACGTCGTCGAGCGTGACGCTCGGGTGGAAGCGCATGCCCCCCTTGAACGGGCCGAGGAGGTTGTTGTGCTGGACGCGGTAGCCCTTGAAGAGGCGAACCTCGCCGTTGTCCATCCGGACCGGGAAGTTGACGATGATCTCGTTCTTCGGCTGGCTGAGGATCGTCTTGACGTACCCCTCGAGGTTCACGGTCTTCGCGGCCTTGTCCAGGTAGTCCTGGATGACCTTGAAGAAGTCGTACTCCTTGTGAAGGTTGGTCTTGGACTGCGGCGGCTGAGGGATCTGCGACGTGGTAGGGGCGGTCATGAGTGACCCGTTTTTGACCTCGCGGCGAGGATTTCGCAAGCGGTATCGGTCTCAACGCGGCGCGTTGCCAGGCGCGTCGTTCTTCAACGGATCCAGAGCGTGTAGAGGAACACCACAGCACTTGTCACGAGCAGGGCATCGACCCTATCGAGGATCCCCCCGTGCCCCGGGACGATGGCCCCGGAGTCCTTCACGCCGGTCGATCGCTTGATGAGCGACTCGCCGAGGTCGCCTGCCTGCCCGAGCGCCCCCGCGACGATCGCGAGCACGACCGCGTTCACGAGCGGGATCGACGGCAGGTACCAGAAGTGCGCGCAGAGCGCCCCGAGGATGCTCCCGCCGAGGCCGCCGATCGCCCCCTCGACCGTCTTCTTCGGTGACACCGCCGGGTAGAGCTTCCGCTTCCCGAGGAAGCGCCCGGCGAAGTAGCCGCCCGTGTCGCCCCACCAGGCGAACATCATCGTCATGACGACGTAGCTCGCGCCGTCCGAGCCCATGTCGGTGCGAAGAAGGGCGAGGAGCGTCAGCGGGACGGCGACGAAGAGCGGGCCGAAGCCCATCGCGAACGCGCGGAGCGCCGCGGTGTCGATCGATCCGAGGCGGATGAGCGTGACGAACGGACCGAGGAGCGGCAAGGCGATCATCAGCGTCATGACGATCTTCGCGTCGTGCGAGCCGAAGTAGATCGCGACCGACGTGATCGCGCCGAGGACGACGCCGAGCCCTTGGGCGACGCGATCGCCGGCGTGGGTCATCGAGAAGAGCTCCCACGTGCCGATGAGGACGGCCGGGAAGACGAGGAGGAAGAAGCCCCACGACGGGCCGCGATAAAGGAGCAGGAGGATGAGCGGGACGCAAACCGCCGCCGTGGCGAGCCTCAGCGTGAGGTTCGAGGGCTGCGCCATCGCCGGCCTAGATCGCGATGCGCGTCATCAGCGCTGCCGCCCCGGCGAGGGCGCTCGCGATAGGAGACGGTACGGCTGCGGGGGGGGGAGCGACGGCGTGCTCCACCGGAGCCGCGGGCTTCCCGACGCGACCGAAGCGCCGCTCGCGCGCCTGGAAGCTCCCGATCGCCTCGTACAGATCGTCGGCCTGGAAGTCGGGCCAGAGCACGTCGGCGAAGTGGAGCTCGGCGTACGCGAGCCCGTAGAGGAGAAAGTTCGAGATCCGGCGCTCGCCGCCCGTGCGGATGACCAGATCCGGATCGCCGACGGAGAGGCTCGGCATGCGCGAGTGGAGGCGCTCGGTGGTCACCTCGTCGGGGTCGATCCGCCCGGCCTTCACTTCCTCGGCGAGCTCGCGCGCGGCGGCGGCGATCTCCTCGCGACCGCCGTACGACAGGGCCAAGGTGAGCGTCATCTGGTCGCGGTCCTCGCTCGCGTCGCGGAGGGGGTCTAGGACGGCGCGGACGAGCGCGGGGAGGCGCCCCAGGTTGCCGACGGCGTTCAGGCGGATCCCGTTGTCGAGGATCTCTTCCTTCTCCGAGAGGAGAAAGTCGCGCAGGAGCACCATGAGCGCGTCGACCTCTTCGTCCGGGCGAGCCCAGTTCTGCTCGCTGAAGGCGTAGAGCGTGAGCGCCTTCAAGCCGAGGCGGCGCGCGGCGCGGACGACCCTACGGACCGCGGCGGACCCCTCCTTGTGCCCAGCGACGCGCGGCAGACCGCGGAGCTGCGCCCAACGGCCGTTGCCGTCCATGATGATGCCGACGTGGGAAGGGAGATTGCGGGCTTCGACGTGGAACATGCGGGTAAGGCGGGGGCTTCGGGGCAAGGGTTAACACGAGGGGGTTAGCCGGGGCAATTCCCCCCTGTCGACGAAATGAAGCGTGACGGCAATAGATATCCTGCACGTGAGAGAATGCGAGCGTGGACCGGAGGGGGCTCGTCGTCTTTGTGCTCTTTCTCCGCATCCGCCCGCTCGCCACGCTCCGCGCGCTCGCCGCAGTCGCAATGGCAGCCGTGCTCGTCCTCACGGGGTGCACGGGGAACGGGGGGGACGTCGTCGAGGTAAGGAACTGGACGCTCGAGACGGCGAGCGGGAAGTCCCAGCTGAGGCTCCCGAGCCATTTCAACGACCGGCTCCCCGTAGGCCCATCGAGTTACACCCTTCGCGCCGAGGTCCCCCTCCCCGAGGCGTTCCGTGGGCGGGCGCTCACGCTGACGATCGCGCATCTCCCGGCGCTCGTCGCTCTGCGCGTGAACGGGCACGAGGCGGTCGCCCTCGATACGAGCGCCTTCGAGCGCTATCGGAGCAGCGGCCCGCACCGCTGGCGCGTCGTCGCCGAGTACACGCAGGGACCCTCGATCGAGTTGCAGCTGGTCGTCGACCACACCTGGGTGCAAAGCGCCTGGATCGACTGGATACCGACCTTGAGCGCGACCCCCTCGGGGGACACGAAGTTCGTGCTCGTGACGGCGTTCAACGAGATCACGGCGATCGGCGCGCTCGTGAGCATGCTCCTGGTCTCGTTCCTCTACGGGGTGATCTTCCTGAACGATCGCTCGCGCAAAGTGCACGCCTGGCACGCGGCGCAGGGGATCCTCGCGGCGACGTATCCGGCGCTCCTCCTCGGGTACCTGCAGCCGTTCTTCGGCACGGCCGACATCAGCGTCGCGGCGATGGGGATCACCGCGTCGGCGATCTGCTCCGTCTTCTTCATCGCGCAGCTCTTCCAGCTCGAGCCCCCTTCGCGCTCGTGGTGGCTCTTCCTCGTCGTCGTGGCAGGCGCGTCGGTCCTGTCGTTCGGCCCGTTCCACACGGCGATGGCCGTCCCGCCGGGGGTCATCGTCACGATCGTGGCCGCGTCGACGTACGGGGCTGTCGTCTTCGTGCGCGCGAGGCGCAAGGGGGCCGTGCCGCTCGGATCGGGGGTCGCGGCGCTCGCCTTTCCGATCACGATGGTCCTCGGGTTCCCCGACGCGGCGGCGCTCCTCGGGCTGGGAGACGTCGCGTGGGGGCTGCGCGGCGGGTCGCTCGCGATCGGCGGGCTCTCGATGCTCCAGGCGCTCGCCCTCAGCCGGAGCCACACGGCGTCCTTGAAGAGGACCGATCACCTCAACGAGCAGCTCCAGGCGCGCGTCGCGCTCCTCGAGGAGAACAACCAGGAGATCCAGGTCCTCAACGACGAGCTTCGCCGCCAGGTCGCCAACCGCTCGCAGCACCTCGCCGACGCGCTCGCGCGGCTCGGCCCGGTCTTCGCGCGCCCACGGCCGTTCGCGAGCGAGGAGGTCATCGACGGGCGGTACCGCGTCGTGAGGCGGATCGGCGAAGGGGGGATGGGGACGGTCTACGAGGTGGAGCGGCTGGTCGACAAGCGGCGCCTCGCGCTGAAGGTCCTGCAGGGGCATCGGAGCGGCGCCGAGCTGGCGCGCCTCGCGCGCGAGGCGGAGATCGCGGCGCGCGTGGACCACCCGAACGTGGTGGCGATGTTCGACGTGGACGTGTCGGCCTCGGGGGCGGTCTTCCTCGTGATGGAGTACGTCGAGGGGGCGTCGCTCGACGCTCTCAGCGGGCGGTACGGCGACGCGACCTGGGCGCTCGGCCTCCTGCGCCAGATCGCCGACGGCCTCGCCGTGATGCACGCGCGGGACATCGTGCACAGGGACCTGAAGCCGGGGAACGTGCTCGTCACGCGCGGTCCGTCGGGGGGGGACCTCGCCAAGATCGCCGACTTCGGGATCGCGACGCTCGGCGCGGCGAGCGACGAGACCACGGCGCCGCAGGACGCGGTGGCCGACGTGACGAGCGATCGGACGTTCGAGGACGCGCGCAAAGAGAACGGCGCGACGACCGACCGAAACCTCACCCGCACGGGGCAGGTGCTCGGCACGCCGCTCTACATGGCGCCGGAGCTCGCCCGCGGCGCGAAGAACGCGAGCCCCGCGTCGGACATGTACGCGCTCGGGGTCATGGCGTTCGAGCTCCTCACCGGGGGGGTCCCTTCGGGGTACGAGCGGCTCGACCACCTGCGCGGCGGGCCCCCTTCCGCCCCTTCGTACGCGAAGCGCTCCCCCGGGGTGACGCCGGCGCTGGCGTCGCTGCTCGAGCGCTGCCTCGCCAGCGATCCGGCCGCGCGGCCGACGGCGCGGGAGCTGGCGGAGGCGCTGTCGTGCTAAGCCTCCAGCCATGATCGGCACGCGAGTCACCCTCCGCCTCCGCATGTCCGCCCACGACGCCCACTACGCCGGCGAGCTCGTCGACGGCGCGCGGATGCTGGCGCTCTTCGGCGACCTGGCGACGGAGCTCCTCATCCGGCTCGACGGCGACGAGGGGCTCTTCCGCGCCTACGAGAGCATCGAGTTCCTCGCCCCCGTCTTCGCGGGTGACTACATCGAGGCGACCGCGGAGCTCGTGCGGATCGGCGAGACGAGCCGGCAGATGCGCTTCGAGGCGCGCAAGGTCATCGCGAACCTCCGCGAGAGCGGCGCCCCGGCGAGCGCGGCCGACGTGCTCGGCCAGCCGGTCGTCGTCTGCCGCGCGGTGGGGACGTGCGTGACGCCGAAGGGGATGCAGCGGCGGCCGAAGGAGCTGTACATGCCCGCCCTCCCCGCGGGGCCCGCGCCGGGGCACGAGTCGATCGTGACGCCGCCGGTGTCGGCGTTCGAGGAGGTGATCCTCACGGCGGCGATCGTCGGCGCGGAGGTCACGCGCGAGAACACGCCGTACCTGCCGATCAGCGCGAAGGAGATCGCCGACGAAGCGGCGCGCTGCCGCGAGGCGGGGGTCGCGGTCATTCACCTCCACGTGCGAAACCCGGACGGGACGTCGACGCAGTCGCGGGAGCGCTTCCAGGAGGCGATCGCGGCGATCCGCGCGAAGACCGACTGCATCGTCCAGACGACGACGGGCGGGGCCGTGGGGATGACGATCGAAGAGCGGGCGCAACCGCTCCTCTGCCGCCCTGAAATGGCGACGCTCAACTGCGGGACGATCAACTTCGGCGACGACGTCTTCGTGAACACGCGCCCGCAGATCCGCGACCTCGCGTCGCGCATCCGGAAGGCGGGGAGCGTCGCGGAGCTCGAGTGCTACGAGGTGGGGCACATCGAGGAGGCGCTCCAGCTCCTGAAGGAAGGGGCGATCTCCACGCCGCTGCACTTCCAGTTCGTGCTCGGGGTGCCAGGGGGCATCGGCGCGACGGAAGAGAACGTGAAGTTCATGCGGTCGCTCGTGCCGGCGGAGGCGACGTGGGGGGTCGCCGCGGTCGGACGGCACCAGCAGCCGATGACGGAGCTCGCGATGCGTCTCGGAGGGCAGGCGCGCGTCGGGCTCGAGGACAACATCTACCTGTCGAAGGGGGTGCTCTCCGAGGGGAGCGGGCCGCTCGTGGCGCGCGCGGCGTCGTACGCGCGGTCGATCGGGCGCACGCCCGTCGAGCCGGATCGGGCGCGAACGCTCCTCGGTGTCCGCCCTCGGAACGGCGCGTGACCGTCTGCACGCGCACGCTCGTGGCCGACGGGCTCACCCCCGTCGCCGCTTACGCCACGCTGCGACAGGCCGATCCCGAGCGCGCGTCGTTCCTCTTCGAGAGCGTCGTCGCGGGGGACCGGTGGGGGCGCTACTCGATCCTCGGCTACCGCCCTCGCTACGACGCGATCCTCGGCGCGCACGGCTGGACGATCCTCGGCGACGCGAACGTCTCCCTCGACGCCGCAGGCGATCCGCTCGCCGCCGCGGAGCCGCTCTTCCGCGCGACCGACGCCGGCACCCCCGGAGGGAACCCCGCGGCGAAGCTGGCGCGGGCGAGCTTCGGGTACCTCACGTGGGATCTGGTGCACGCGATCGAGAAGGTGCCCGGCTGGAACGGCGCGATCCCGGCGACCCTTGCGCGCTTCCTCGGTGGGGCGACGATCGTCGTGTTCGACGCGCTCGCGCAGACCGTGACGATCGCCGCCGAGCGCGACGAGGACGTGGACCGCGCGCACGCCGATCTGGCGACCCCCGCCGCGCTCCGCAGGATCGCCCTCCCCGATCGGACGCGCATCCCGGCCGACGTGACGGTCGATGTCGACGACGCGCGCTACGAAGCGGGGGTGCGGCGCGCGCAGGAGTACATCGCGGCGGGCGATGCGTTCCAGGTGGTGCTCGCGCGAAAGTTCCGCGTGGCGCGGAGCGGGCGCGATCCGTTCGACGTGTACCGCGCGATGCGGGTGATCAATCCGTCGCCGTACATGTACTTCCTCGATCTCCCCGCGGCGCCGGGGGAGAGCTCGCGGACGCAGATCCTCGGAGCGAGCCCGGAGACGATGGTGCGGCTCGAGGACGGAGTGATGACGGTGAGGCCGCTCGCCGGGACGCGCCGCCGGGGCAAGACGCACGAGGAGGACCTCGCGCTCGAGCGCGAGCTGCTCGCCGATCCGAAGGAGCGGGCGGAGCACGTGATGCTGATCGATCTCGGGCGGAACGACGTCGGCCGCGTGGCAGAGATCGGGAGCGTGGAGCTGGTGCGGCGGATGGAGATCGAGCGTTACTCGCACGTGATGCACATCGTGAGCGAGGTGCAGGGGCGGGTGCCGAGGACGACGCCGCCGCTCGAGGTGGTGCGGGCGGCGTTCCCCGCGGGGACGCTCTCCGGGGCGCCGAAGGTGCGGGCGATGCAGATCATCCGCGAGCTGGAGGCGCAGCCGCGCGGCATCTACGGCGGGGCGGTGGGGTACGTCGCGAGGACGGGGGATCTCGACTTCGCGATCGCGATACGTACGGCGGTGTGCAAGGGGGACGTGTTCGAGGTGACCGCGGGGGCGGGGATCGTGGAGGCGAGCGTGCCGAAGAGCGAGGCCGAGGAGACGCGGACGAAGGCGCGCGGAGTGCTGTGCGCGATTGAGGCGGCGCCGCGCGGGTAGCTCCCCCCGCCCGCGAGAGACTCACTCGAACTCGCAGAGCCCCCCGACGCAGATCTTCGAGCTGTCGCACGAGCCGCAGGTCCCTCCGCAGCCGTTCGGGCCACACTGGGCGCTGCCGCACTTCGGTTCGCACGGAGGGCCGCTCGGCGTTCCCGGCGACGTGCTCCCCCCCGCGTCGCTCGCTTTCGGAGGGGTGGTGCTCTCCGGCTCGCCGGAGTCGGTGCCGGCGTCGGACGGCGTGGTCTGGGCCGCCGCGGAGCATCCCAGGGCGAGCGGGAAGACCGCTACGGCGAAGAGAGAGAGAATCCATCCTGACTGTCTCGTCATCGGCACACCTCTCCCGTCCGCCTAGGCAAGGCGCGGGCCGGCGCCGACGAGCGCGGCGATGTGCGTGGTCCTGGGCCGAATTCGCGGGATCCGCGCGGTGACGGCGTTACGAAGCGCGCGCCGGTGGGCGTGCGGGGAGTAACGCTACGCCTTCCCTCTCCCCTGCCCCTTCCGGGCCGCCTCGCGCTTTTTCACCCCCTGGTACCTCGCCGCGGCGGTCTTCGGGCCCGGCTTCTTCGGCAGCTTCCAGCCGAAGTCGCCCCAGGGACCAGGCGCCAGCCCGAACTCGTTGAAGACGGTCAACTTCAGCTGAAGCGCCAACGCCTTCGTACGCCGCGCGAGCGCCTGTTCCTTCCTGACGGCCACGGTGAAAAGGACGCGGGCGGTCTCCGCTTCTCGGATGGCATCGACGTGAGACTGGTAGAGGGCGATGACCTCCTGGGGGGTGTACTGCTTGCCCGAGACGACGAGCTTCGAGCGCTTGCCGAAGCGCGCGGAGATGCCCCGGATGATGTTCCTCGCCTGAGCGAGCTTGTCGTTCTTGGTGATGCGGGGCATCGGACCTCGAGTGGACGGGGTGGATTTCCGAGGACACGGGTGTCCACGGATCTCCCTTATGCCAGAGATCGTAGGACACGCGTGTCCT
>JBKQKP010000396.1:0-12348 GCA_052147435.1 Polyangiaceae bacterium
CCTGGCCCCCCGCCCCGCAGGGCAGGGCGGGGGGGGAACGTGAACGGGTCGGTTGCTACTTCGGCGGCAGGATCGGCCGCGGTCCGACCGAGTTCGAGCTGTTGCTCCAGCACCCCTCGTCGCCGTAGACGAACGCATGCGCGTCGGCGGGGCCGATCGCCTGCGCGAGCTGCTGCTCCATTGCCTGCGTCTCGCCGCTCTCCTCCCAGAGGATCTGCCCGTACGATCCGAGCGCGCTCGGATCGTACGGCCTCATGCCGGCGCGCATCTCGGCGACCGCGCGGAGCTCCTCCGCCGTGTCCTCGCCGTTCGCCCGGCTGACGTCGCTTACGAGCGACGAACACGTCACGGGGCCCAGCTTGTCAGCGACCTTCGCGTCTCCCTGGAGCGCCTGGACGCACAGCGGGCGGATCACGCCCCATACGCGTCCGTAGGACTGCGCGCGCGCGTCATGAATGGCTTGTGCATCGGTCGGCGCCAGGCCGTCCTTGGCGAGCTGGTCGGGCGTCGGCATCCAGGCGGCAGGAGAGGCGCACGGCGTTCTCGAGACGACCTTCCCCTCCTTCGCCATCTCCTTCCAGTCGTCCGGCGTGAGGTCGTACGGGCTCTTCGTCGGCAACGCCTGGCCGTCGTTCTGCGCGAGGGCGAGCTTCCCCTGCGCTTCGGTGAGCTGCTTGGCGATCGCCGCCTTCTGCGTCTCGAGCGCTTCCAGCTTGCGCTTGTACTCGCTGACCGAGTCCACGAGGTTCGCGTTGGCCGCGACGAGCGGGTCCGTCTCTCTCGCCTCCGCGTTGTCGTCGTGGCCGCCGCTCGTGACCTCCACGCCGCGCGAGCCACCCGACCCGCCGAGACGCGCGGTCTCGCCTGCGGTCAACGTGACGCGCTCGCTCGCGTGGGAGAGGGCGACCTTCCCTTCGTAGACGGAGACGAACGCCGCCGCGCTGAGCGCCGCACCGATGGCGCCAACTTTGAGATCCCGTGAGTTCATTTGAGCCGACTCCTCTTTCGCTTGCCCCTCTGGCGCTTCCACCTGCACGCGGAAGCACGTCCCCAGGACCTGCACATCGCCCGACGGCGTGTGCACCCGGAACGCTCCGCCCGGCTCGACGCGGTAGAAGACGTCGCCGGTGGGTTGATTCACGTCGTCACCGTTCCACGTCACGTGTGCGCCGCGCTCGAGCACGGCGACGGCGCGGGGGCCGAGGTGAACCTCGACGCGCGCGGCGGCGACGGCGTCGCCGTGATCGAGCGCGCGGGTGCCGCGCCATCCGACGGCGAGGGTGACGGCGGCGGCGAGCGCGAGGCCCCCCGCGACGCCCGCGCGAAGCGAGACGCGACGGCGTGGCTCGGGGGTCGCGCTCCCAGCTTCTGCCCGAACGCGCTCCATCACGCGGTCGGCGAAGTCGGGCGAGGGCTCCTGCGCCTCCCAGTCTTCCGGACCTATCGTCATGAGTCTCTCCAGTCTTCGCCGAGGAGGGCGCGCATCTTCTCGCGCGCGCGGAAGAGGCGTGTCTTCGCGGTCGCTTCGGGGATGCCCATCGCGGCGGCGATCTCGGTCATCGTGAAGCCGTGGTACTCGCCGAGTACGAACGCGGCGCGCTGGTCGTCCGGGAGCTGATCGGCGGCGCGCTCGAGGAGGCGCGCCAGCTCGGCGCGAACGCGCTCGGTCTCGGGCGTGCGTGCGTGGGGGACCTGAGCGGCGTCGTCGAGCGGGCGGAGCGGGATGACGCGGCGCTTACGAGCGTCGAGGGCGATGCGCGTCGCGATCGTGAGGAGCCAGGTCGACGGCTTGGCGGTGGCGTCGAGGTCGAATGTCGGGAAGGCGCGGAATGCGCGGAGGAAGACCTCCTGCGCGAGGTCCTCGACGTGCGCGCCGCGGCCGAGCATGCGCGAGAGGCACGCGAAGACCGGGCGCTGGTAGCGGGTGACGAAGGCGCGGAAGGCGACGGGGTCGCGGGTGCGGCAGAGGGTGAGGGTGGGGCGGTCGAGCTCGGCGGGGGGGCCGGCGGCCGCAGAGCGAGAAGTGGCTCCGGGCGGCGGCTTCGCGTCGGGCATGACGAAGGCCATCATCGACCTGTGACACGAGAGGGGGGGGAAAAGGTTCCCGCGCCGTCAACGCGGCTCGGGACGAGGGGCTTTCAAGGCGTAGCCTGAGGCCCATGAGCGAGCCCGTCGCCAGCCCGACCCGCGCGGAGGCCGACGGCGAACCGGCCGCGAGCTCCGGGCGGAGGCCGAGCTACCGGCCGAGCGTTCGCCGCGGGCTTCTCGACCTGAAGCTCTGGCAGCGATTTCACGTGCGGTTGACGCTTCTCTACGGCGCCTTCGTCCTCGTCGCCCTCGGGATCATGACCGCCGCTTTCTACCGCGCGGGCGTCGGTATCGCGCTGGACGGGGTTCGCACCCGTCTCGCCGGAACGACCGTGGCTATCGCGCGTGGCCTCGACCCCGACGAGCTCGCGCAGCTTCGGGTGCCGGCGGACGCGGCCAAGCCCGCGTACAAGGGGATGCTCGACGACTTCACCGCAATCGACGGCGCGGAGAGCGACATCCTCAGCATCTACGTACTCGTGCCGGCAGGTCAGGCCGGGATGTTCACGTTTGCCTTCGACTACGTGTCGCCGGGAAAGCACACGGCGGCAGCGGCGAGCATCGGGCAGACGTACGACGCGCGCGACAACGCGAAGCTCCAGAACGGGATGAAGGAGCCGACGGTCGAGACGGAGATCTCGAGCGACGAATGGGGGGAGAGCCTCTCGGGTTACGCGCCGGTGGTCGACCGCGAAGGGAAGCACATTGCCCTCGTCGGCGTCGACGCGGATGCCAAGGCGATCCGCCAGATGGAGCGTCGGATCTTGTTCTCGGCGGTCATGCTCTCGCTTCTTGCCGCGTGTCTTCTCGGCGTTGCCGGCTTCTTCGTCGGCCGTAACGTTCGCGAGCCTCTCGTCCGCGTGATCGACGCGGCCAGCGCGATCAGCGGCGGCAACCTCGAGACGCGCGTCGGTCTTCGTCGCCAGGACGAATTCGGCATCCTCGGGGAGCACTTCGACGACATGGCGGCGGGGCTCCAAGATCGCGACCGAATTCGGACTACGTTCGGCCGCTACGTCAGCGAAGACGTCGCGAAGCGCGTGCTCAGCGGGACCGAAGGGGCGCGCATGGGGGGCGAGGTGCGGGAAGTAACCGTGCTGTTCAGCGACCTACGCGGCTACTCGACGATCAGCGAGGCGCTCTCTCCTGTCGAGACCGTCCACTTCCTGAATGAGTACCTCTCGGTCATGAACGACGAGATCGACAGGGAAGGCGGATGCATCATCGAGTTCTTGGGGGACGCGATCCTCGCCGTCTTCGGCGCGCCGAACGATCTCGAAGGGCACCCCGAGCATGCGGTGCGATGCGCGATGGCGATGCGCTCCGGGCTCGTGAAGCTCAACGAGCGCGTGAGCGCCGAGGGTCGCGCCCCGCGGTTGGGGAAGGGAATCGCGGAGCTCGGGCAGCGCATCGGAATTCACACGGGAACTGTCGTCGCCGGGAACTTGGGGTCGAAGGTCCGCGTGAAGTACGCGGTCATCGGCGACGCAGTGAACGTGGCCTCGCGATGTGAAGGACTGAACAAGGAGCTCGGGACGGAGATTCTCTGCACGAAGTCTACGTGGGAGCTTCTGCCGGAGGCGCTGAAGACGAAGCTGACGGACAGGGGGACGCACGATGTGAAAGGGCGCGCGGGCAAGGTCGCCGTTTACGCGGTGTAGATCACGGCGCCGCCCCCTCGAGCGTCACTCACCCCACGAACGACGGCACCTCCGACGCGTTTGCCCAGAGGGCTCTCCCGCTGACGCCGAGACCGATCTCGACGCGCGATACGACGGCGTCGTCGACGCGCTCGCTGTGGACTCTACGAGCGTGTACTGGGTGGACAGTGAGGGTACGACCTGCAACGCGCTGAGCGTGCCCTTGGCCGGCGGCACGATCACCACCCTCGCTTCGGGACCGGGCGAGTGCGAGGGCATCGCCGTGAACGCGACGAGCGTCTACTGGACGGAGAACGTGTGCCCGGACGATGGTGGCGTGTGCAACGGCACCGTGATGAGCCTCACGCCGAAGTAGTCGAGCGTCGGCCGGGGGCGTCGCTACCCCTCCCCATACTCCTTACAAATCTCCGCCGCGACCCTCCTCACCAACGGCGACGCCCCCTCCCCGACCATCAACGCGAGCTGCGGCAGCAGCCCCACGATGACCCACCGCGCCCCCTCCGGCAGCGGCGCTTCCCCCACGCGTGCTCGCGTCTCGATCCGCCCGTTCGTCCCCTTGCGATCCCCCGCGTCGCTGCTCGCGGGAGGTAGCGGCGGTGCAGCGCTCTCTGCGCGCGGGAGCGCTTGCCCTTGCGCAGGAGCGGGAGGCACCGCCGGCTCCGTTCGCTGCGCGGTCTCCTTCTCTTTCTCCTCTTCCGCCTCGTCCACCTCGGGCTCCTCCCCGATGAGGCAAAGGATCTCCTCGCGAGACATCTTCCGGATCACTTTCTTGATCACCTTGAGCTGATGCGTCTGCGTCCGCATCTCCGCGATCGCGCGCACGAGAATGCGGTGTTCCTCGGTGTACCGCGTCCCTGGCCCCCTCCCGCTCGGGGGCGGGACGAGCCTTCGCTCCGTCCAGAGGCGGATCGTGCGGAGCGGAACCCCCGTCACTTCGGAAATCTCGGTCGCCGTGTACTCCATGCGGGCGACTTAGCCCGGATCGGGCCTCGCGGGCCCGGAATAGCGCCATCGACGGTGGCTCTACTCCCATTTCTCCCCGGAATGGCGCCATCACCCGAGGTGATCGAGCGATCCCTCGACGTGGGATAGCGACCCCTCGTCGTACCCGAGCCACAACCCGGCGAAGAGGCGCCATGACCCGCCGAATCGGCGAGGAACCCCGCCGGATTGCCGCCATCACCCGAGAGAGTGCCGCCATCACCCGGCGTACCGACGCGGCAATCCGTGGGAATGACGCCATCACCCGGCGGGGTACCGCGATACCTCGACGTCCCATCGCGTTCCCTCGCGGAGATGACGCCACAACCCGGCGGAGTGCCGCCACAACCCGGCGGAGTGACGCCACAACCCGGCGGAGTGCCGCCACAACCCGACGGGGTATCGCCATCAACCGGCGAGGTATCGCGTCCCCACGCGCTCCTGCCGTGCGCACCCGCGAGAAGGACGTCGTCAGCGCGCGGGTTGTCGTCTTCGGACGACGAGGGTAGGGGATCACTCGATGGAGTGGCGTCCCTACTCGGCGGGCGACCGCGATGGGAGGCCCCGGGGAGGGCGCTCGCCTGAGCGAATGGCGCCGTGGTTAGACGGTGCGAACCTTCACCAGATCGTCCAGACCCTCGAAGTCTCGGGGGTTGAGAGTGAGGATCGGCGTCGCGTGCACCAGCGCTGTTGCCGCAATCCACAGGTCCATGACCCGTGCTCGTGGCTTCCGCCCTGCGCGCGCTACCGCATGGGCGACGGTTGCATAGGCTCGCGCAACGCTTGCGTCGATCGGCAACGCCTCGAACGCAGCCTCGATCGCACCGAGCCGCTGGAGGCGCTGCGCGCGAATCTGCGGCGTCTTCGCGAGGTCGACGCCGAAGTGAAGCTCCGCAAGCGTAGCCACCGAGACCGCGCACTCGGTCGGGAGGTTACGTAGAAGGCGCGGGTCTTCCCCCGAAGCGATTACGACCGATGTATCGAGAATCGCGCGACTCATCCCGCGCGGCGGGTCCACGGGTCGTGGCGCGGATCGAGCCTTGTTGCGTGCCGCTCGAGGTCGCGCGCGAGGCTGGGGTCGGACGGGGACTCACGGAAGATCCGTGCGAGCTCTTCGCGCGCGACCCACTGCCGGCGCGGAATCGGTCCCAGCTGCGCAACCGGCCGGCCGTCGATCGTGACGACGAAGCTTTGTCCGCGCTCCGCCTTCCGTAGAAACTCTCCGATTCGGTTGCGGAGATCACGCTGGGCGATCGTGGCCATACCCTTGTGTAGCACATGTGCTACGCGCCCTCGATCGCGGGTGGGATCTCCGTTCGGACCGGCAGATCGCTCCCCGACAATGGCGGAATTGGCGCCCCGCCCCATTCCTCGGTACACCGGTCGCCGTGCCTCGATCCGACCCCCCGGCGAATGCGCCGCGCCCCTCGCGCGTTTCATCGGGAGGCATGCACCGTTCTGCGCGCGAGATCCTCGACGCGCCCCCCCCGGCCCCGCGTCCAGGTCGAGGCTGGGCAGAGCTTCGCCCGCGCCTCCTCGTATGGCTCAAGTGGACCGCCCTCGCCGCTTCGATCCTCGCCGTCCTCGCCGCCGTGACCGTCCTCGCACTCATCCGTCACTTCGAGGCCGACCTGCCGAGCGTCACCGAGCTCAAAGGGAACTACCACCCCCCACAGGTCACGCGCGTCCTCGCCCGCGACGGCACCCTCCTCGCCGAGCTCTTCACCGAGCGGCGCACCGTCGTTCCGATCGCGTCGCTCCCCGCGCACGTGAAGCTCGCCGTCCTCGCCGCGGAGGACGCGGGCTTCTACGAGCACGAAGGGCTCAACTACCTGGGCATCCTCCGCGCCTTCGCCGTGAACCTCCGCGCCGGGCACACGCGCCAGGGGGGCTCGACGATCACGCAGCAGGTCGTGAAGAATGTCCTCCTCAACGACAGCCAGCGCACCGTCGGCCGCAAGCTCCGCGAAGCGCTCCTCGCGCGGCGCCTCGAGTCGGAGCTCACGAAGGACGAGATCTTCGAGCTCTACATCAACCAGATCTACTTCGGTCACGGCCGCTACGGCATCGAGGAGGCGGCGCGCGGCGACTTCGGCAAGTCGGCCAAGGACCTCACGATCGCCGAGGCGGCGCTCCTCGCGGGGCGGATCGCGCGCCCCGAGAGCTGCTCGCCGCGGCGGGACATGAAGTGCGCGCTCACGCGGCGCGCGTACGTGCTCGACCAGATGCACGAGAAGACGTTCCTCCCCGACGCGCAGTGGGCCGTCGCGAAGGAAGAGCCCGTGCGTCTCGCGCCGGAGATCGAGGCGAACAGCGGGCTCGCGCCGGAGGTGATCGAGCTGGCCAAGCGCACGCTGCGCGAGGTAGCCCCGGACGACGCGGCGCGCGGCGGGTTCACGATCACGACGACGATCGATCCGCGCCTCCAGGAAGCCGCGCGCAAGGCGATCCGCGACGGGCTCACGGCGTACGACAAGCGCCACGGCCTCCTCGGAGCGTTCAAGCCGCCGGCCCCCGTGACGACCGCCGGGAAGAAAGGACGGGCGCCCCCCCCTTCCGCGAAGGACGCGCCGTTCGAAGGCACCCCGACGTTCGAGTCGCACAAGATCTACGTCGGCCTCATCGCCGGATCCGATGACGCCGCGGGGACGTTCGACGTGCAGGTAGGCACGGTGACGGGCACGGTCAAGATGACCGACTGCGACCGCTACAACCCCGCGCAGCTCGCGGCGAGCGCGTTCGCTCCGGTGGGGGCGCGCGCGCGTGTGAGCTTGCTCGCGCCGGTACCCGCGGGGGGCGCGCCCGGAGCGCCCGAGCCGAAAGTGCCGCTTCGTCTCGAGTCGGGCCCGGAGGGGGCGCTCGTCGCGCTCGACGTGAGGACGCGCCAGGTGCTCGCGCTCGTCGGCAACTACGAAGCGGTCAGCGGCGGTCTCGATCGCGCGACGCAAGCGCATAGGCAACCCGGTTCAACCTTCAAGCCGATCGTCTACTCGTACGCGATTCACTCCCGCCGCTACACGCCGGCGACGCTCGTGGACGTGACCCCCACGGTCTTCCCCGGCAACTACCACCCGTCGAACTACGAAGGGTGGGCGAGCACCGAGCCTCTTCGGCTGCGCGAGGCGCTCGCGAACAGCGTCAACCTCGTCGCCGTCCGCGTGCTCCAGGACGTCGGCCCGTCGAACGTCGTCGAGTGGGCCGAGTCGCTCGGGATTCGCTCGACCATGAAGCCCGACCTGTCCCTCGCGCTCGGGAGCTACGAGGTGGAGCCGATCGAGCTCGCGGGGGCGTACGCGACGTTCGCGGCGGGCGGTGAGTACGACGAGCCGCGCGTCATCACGAAGATCGTGGGGCCCGACGGCAAAGAGATCGCGCTCCCCGCGCTGCCACCGCCGAGGCGCGTGCTCGACGAAGCGGAGGCGTACGTCGTCGTGAACATGCTCCAGAGCGTCGTCGATCACGGAACGGGGCAACGCGCGAAAGAGCTCCGGCGCCCAGTCGCGGGCAAGACCGGGACGAGCAACCAGTCGAAGGACACCTGGTTCGCCGGGTTCACGACCGACATCGCGGCGGTCGTCTGGGTCGGCTTCGACGACGGCAAGCCGCTCGGCTCGGGGGCGAGCGAGCAAGGGGCGGTCACGGCGCTCCCCGCGTGGGTGTCGTTCATGAAGGTCGCGAGCGATCACAGACCGGCGAGCGAGTTCCCGCGCCCCCCCGGCGTGATCACCGTCGAGATCGACGCGAAGACCGGCAAGCTCCCGTACGCTGGCGACACCGAGACGTTGAACGAAGTGTTCCTCGCCGGAACGGAGCCGACCGAAGTGGGGAACCCGTATCTCGACGGAGGGGACCTCGCGAACCCTTACAGCGACGTGGACGGCGGGCAGTGATGCGCACCTGCTCACGTTCCCCCCGCCCTGCGTGGGGGGGGGGGGGCCAGGGGGGTGGGGTGCGCTACGCGGGCGGGGCGGGGGTTGCGTTGGCTCTCGCCCTCCTCCTCTCCTCCCCCCACTCCGCCCACGCCGCCGCCGCCCTCGCGACGATCGCCTCCCAAGCCGCAAAGGCCGTCGGCACCGCCCCCGCGCTCGTCGTCACCGCGCCGCTCACGAGCGACGTCCAAGCGCCGCGCGGCGAGGAGCTCTCCGAGCGCGTCGCTCAGCTCATCGCCGGCGCAGCCAACGCCGCGGGGGGCGCTACGAAGGCGCACCCGCAGAGCGCGACGCTCGGGCAGGCGCGCGTCCTGGCGGGGAAGGGGGGGACACGTCTCGTCTTCGTCCAGCCGGCGATCGCCAACGGGGTCCTGCGCGTGACGCTCGATGCGTACCCCGCCGCGTCGAACGGATGGGACCGCGTGCGCAACCCGGAGCCCCCGCCGAGCGCCCATGCCTTCGCCGAAGCGCCGATCGACGCGGAGGTCCGCGCGTTCCTCGTGTCGATCCCGCTCGAGCACGCGAGCGTCCACCGCGCGAAGCACGACGAAGGGGACGTCCTCGCGGCGGCGTGCGGCGATCTCGATGGAGACGGCGGGATGGAGCTCGTCCTCGTGTCGCGGACGCGCGTCGCCGCCGGGCACGTGAACGCCGGGCACTTCACCCCTTCGCGGACCGCACCCTGGAGCGCCCTCGCCCCGCGCGCGCCGGTCCCGATGCGCGAGCCGCTCGCCGGCGTCTCGTTTCGCTTCGACGGCGATCGCACGCTCCTCCTCGCCGGCATCACGGATCGCGGCGGCGTCGAGCTCGATCGGTCCCTCACGCTCGTCGGGTCCCTCCACGGTTTCCCCGTATCGAGCGACGCCTGCGGGACGCCGAGCTTCGTGGACGGCGCGTTCAAGGGGGACCCGTTCGTGTGCGCCGATCCGGGGGTGAGCGCCGTCATCCCGGTCGCGCCTGGTCTAGCGCCGCTGTTCGACGCGTTCGCGGCGGGCGACGTGATCGGGCGCGACGGCGTCGCGAAGAGCGCCGCCATCGCCCGCGCGCCGGGGGGCAAGCTCGTCGCGCGCCTCGAGTCGCTGTCCCCTGGCGCAGACCCGGCGACGACGACGCTCGACGGCGTCGGTGCGCAGGTCGCGCTCGGAGACCTCGATCAGGATGGCGCCCCCGAGATCATCACGAGCGTCGCCGAAGGCGAGGACGCAATCGACGTCGTGAGCTGGGACGGCGCGACCCCTCCACGCCCCAGACTCCATCTCCCGGCCCCGGGCGGCGTCCGCGCGCTCTGCGTCTGCCCACCGGAGCAAGGGGGGACCCCCGCCCTCGTCGCGGTCGTCGCCAACGAGGTCTGGATTGTCCGCTGAGATCACCCGCAGGCACGCCCTCCTCGCCGCCGCGGCGCTCTCCCTCGCGCCGCGCCGCGTGCTCGCGAGCGGCCGCTCCCCCGTAGGCGGCTCCCTCTCTCTCCACCTCCCTTGGCCAACGGCGACGATCGACCCGCACCGCATCGACGACGCCACCTCGGCGATCCTCGGCACCGCGCTCTTCGAGCCGCTGTACGCCATGACCGATGGCGGAGGCGTCATCCCCGCGCTCGCCGAGTCGGACCCCGAGCCGACGCGCACCGGCCTCCGCGTCGCGCTCCGCGCCGGCATCCGCACGGCGCACGATCGCCCGATCGACGCCCGCGACGTCCTCGCGTCGATCGCGCGCGCCCGCACGCTCGCCGCGCGCGGCTGGCTCGCCGACATCCCGGCTCCTCACATGGAAGGGAGGGGCGCGCTCGTGTTCGGAACGCACGACGCCGACAGGCTCCGCCGCGCTCTGTCGTGCCCGCTCGTCGCGATCCTCCCCGCGGGCTTCTCCTCCGAACGCCCCGACGGCACCGGCCCCTTCCGCGCCGATCGCCGCGGCGACGCGCTCGTCCTGTCGCGCAGCGCGCGCGCCGCCGAAGGACCCGCGTTCCTCGACGAGGTCGTCGTGCACCCAGCCGCCGATCTCGCCGCCCCGCTGCGCGCGTTCGAAGCCGGAGAGGACACCCTCGGCTGGCTCGGCTCCGGCCTCCACGAGCCACGCCCCGGCGCCAAGCCGTTCGACTTCGGCGCCGTCGCGTGGGCCATCCTCCGTACGGGGCGAGAGGCAGGCACGTGGGACGCTCCGGGCATCGCTCAGCGGATCGCCGACGGCATCGGCTACTCGCGCGTCGCGTATCTCGTCCTCGGGCCGCCGTGGTCGTCCGACAGCGAGCAGGGATGGGGGGGGGCCGCGTGCGATCTCCTCGTGAGAGACGACTCCCTCTGGCTCATCGAGCTCGCGAAGGCCGTCGCCGCGACGATCACGCGCCCCGGTCACGAGGTCACTGCCCGACCGGTCCCGAGCGCAGAAATCGTCCAGCGCCGCACCGCACGCTCCTTCTCGCTTCTGCTCGACGTCGCCCGTCCGCTCGCGCCGACCGCGATGGGGGCGTTCGTCGGCCTCGCCACCGCGGACGATCCATCGACCGTCGCGGACATCGCCACCCACGCGCCGCGCCTCCTCGACGGCGCCTCCCCACGCACGCTCACCCGGACGATGCGGCTCGGGATCCTCGGCGAGGTTCGCGTGCAGGGGGCTCGAATGCCCGACGTCATGCTCTCCGCCTCTCCCTCGGGGGGAATGAACCTAGGTGACGCGACGCGCGCCCGAAAAGCGGGAGCCGTGCCGTGAGGCTCGCGCCCCGCCTCATCCTCTCGATCGGCTTCCTCGCCGCGGTGTCGTCGGCGGGGCTCGGGCTCACCCTGCGCGAGGACCGCCGCCGCGACGAGACGGAGCGCTTCGACAGCGAGGTCCGCTCCGCGTGCGGGCGCGTCGCGAGCGAAGTGGCGCGCCAAGCGGAAGGGGACAGGAAGCTCGTGGCTGGCGCGTGCCAGGCGGGGGAGCTCGTGGACCGGGCGCTCGTCGCGATCGACAGCGGCGACCTCGACGGGCGGCGCCTCGCCCTCGCGGCGCTCGTCCCCGGGGAGCGCGAAGCGTTCGATCTCGACGAGCTGATCCTCGTGACGGAGCCGGCCGACATCCTCGGCGCCGATCCGCGCGCCCTCCTCGGGACCCCACGGCCGCAGCTCGAGGCGATGCTCCACGGCGATCCGTCGCGCTGGCTCCTCCGCACCACCGCCGACCAGTCGATCGTCGCGCGCTGCGTTCGTCGATCGCACGGGGGCCAGGGGGTCGGCCTCGTCGGCGCGCGCCACCTGGGCCCGCTCCTCGAGCGCTTCGGGACGACGGCGGGGGTCGGCGTCGCTCTCGGCGAAGCGGCGCCGTCGGCCGGCGTGGCGCGGGCGCGATGCAAGATCAGCGACCCTGCCGGCGGGGCGATCGGGATCGAGGTCACGAAGTCGAAGACCGCGCTCGACGAGAACCTCGCGCACATCGATCAGACGATCCTCCTCGCCGCGCTGGCGTCCACGGGGGCCGCGCTCCTCCTCGCCGTGCTCCTCGCACGGAGCGTCGGTCGCCCGCTCGAGGAGCTCGCGCGCGAGGCTCGGAAGGTCGCCGCCGATCAAGCGCGCCCGCTCGGCGTGCGCGGCTCGGGTGAGCTCGCCGAGCTCGCGCAGGCGTTCGACCGGATGCTCGCCGATCTCGGGGCCACCCGACGTCGCCTCGCCGTGGCGAGCCGCATCGCCGCCTGGCGCGAGGTCGCCCGCCGCATC
>JBKQKP010000397.1:0-31735 GCA_052147435.1 Polyangiaceae bacterium
CCGACACGCATCGGCGGCCCCCAGTAGCCGGTGCCTCGGCTCACGTAGATTCCGGTCCCCTCGTGCATGTGGAAGCCGGCGACGTACGGCTGCTGGAGCCGAACGAGCAGCCCAAACGGGAACATCTGACCGCCGTGGGTATGACCGGAGAGCTGGAGGTCGACGTCGGCGGCCGCGGCCTCGAAGATCTGCTTCGGCTGGTGCGCGAGCAGGATGAGCACGCGACCGCGGTCTCTGCCGGCCAGCGCGCGCGCGAGGTCGGGGCCATGGCCGTGTCCGAAGCCGCGACCGCTCCAGTCGTCCACCCCCGCGAGATCGAACGCGTCCAGACCTTCGCCGATCGTCACGCGCTCGTTCCGCAGGACGCGGATGCCGAGCGAGGGGAGGTGAGCCAGCCACTCGTCGACGCCGGAGTAGTACTCGTGGTTCCCCGTGACGAAGAAGACGCCGTCCTTCGCCTTCAGATCGGCGAGCGGCGCGACCGCGTCACGCAGGACGGCGACGCTGCCGTCGACGAGGTCGCCGGTGATCACGATCAGATCCGGGTGGAGGGCGTTCGTCTGGGCGACCATCCGCTCGATGAAGGCGCGTCCAATCGTCGGACCGACGTGGATGTCCGAGAGCTGCACGATCTTGTAACCGACGACCGCCGGACGGATGCGGCGGAGCGCGATCCGGATTCGCTTCACCTTGACCCGCCTCAGCCCCTCGACGAGGCCCGACGCGCCGAGCCCCAGCGTCGCGAGGGCGACCGCGAAGGCGATCGCGCGCCGCAGGAAGACTCGTCGTTCGGCGTCGAGCGCAGGGCTGTCGAGCGCGTTGCGTGCGAGGACGGCGACGAGCCGCGCGAGATCCGTCGCCGCCAGGAGGACGACAAGGAAGAACGCGAGCCCCATCCAGACGAACGCCGCCCACTCGATCGGCGCGCTTACATTGCGCGGAAGGACGAAAGCGCTCGGTATCGCCACGACGAGGAGGACCCCCAGCGCGACGATCGCCCACGTCGCGAGGCTCGCCCAGGGGGCTCCGAGCTGCGGATCGCGCACGAGCCGCGCCCACGCGTAGTAGTGGAGGGACCCCAAGATGCCCCCCACGAAGACGATGAAGAAGACGATCCTCCCGACGCTCACGGGATCTTCGTCTTTGCCGCCGAGAGCACAGTGTCGAACTCGTCCTTCGTGACCGGCGAGACCGACAGACGGGACTTCTTGACGACGACCATGTTCGAAAGCGCCTTCGTGCCGCGCATCTCTTCGAGCGTCACGGGGCGGGCGAGCGCCTTCACGGGCTCGAGGTCGACGACGCTCCAGTCGTCCTTCGTCGTCGGGTCCTGGTACGCCTCGCGCTTCACGCGCGCGACGCCGACGACGTCTTTGCCTTCGTTCGAGTGGTAGAAGAAGACGAGGTCGCCTTTCTTCATGGCCCGGAGGTTGTTTCGCGCTTCGAAGTTGCGGATGCCGTCCCAGACGGCCGTCCCTTCGGCGACGAGCTTGGACCACGGATAGACGGACGGCTCGCTCTTCACGAGCCAGTACGCGCGGCTCATTTCAGTCGGCTCCTGCGCCCGCGCCGTTGCTCAGCTCACTCGCTTCCAGCAGCGTCAGCTTGTTCTTGGCCGCTTTGCCGACCTTGGTGCGCCCCCCTTTTTTCACGACCTCTTCGAGGAGCTCCTGGCCGACCGGCTTCTTCGCCTCGGCGAAGTGGAAGCCGACGTAATAGAGGGCCTCGAGCTCGAGGCTCTTGTCCTTCCGGAGCGCTGTCCCGACGTCGAAGCCGCGCGAGAGGAGAGAAGAGAGCATCTTGAGCGACTCGTCCGAGTGGCGCGTCGCGGGGCGCGTGTCCTTGGGGCCGCGCGCGAGCTCGAGAGAGGCGAGGGCGTAGCGGTCGTCGTCGGTCGCGCGGTCGCTCCGGCAGAGGAGGCCGTACACCGCGGCGGCTTTGTCGTCGTTCTTGGCCTTGCGGAGCTTCTGCGCGAGGGCCCGGACGGCGGTCGCCACGGCGTCGGCGTCGGCGTCGCGCACGACGTCGAGGAGCGCTTCCCAGCCGCGCGCGCCGTCGCCGAGGCGATCCATCGCCTCCTCGAGCAGCTGCTTCCGGAGCGCGCTCGGGATCTTCTTGGCGGACGGGCGCAGAACGCTCTTGAGGAGCCACCCGCGGTCGACGTCCTTCGTCTCGAGGAGCGCCTTCGCGAGCGGCGTCACCGCGTCTTCGCGTCCGCCGAGCGCCGTCGCGGCAATCTCGGCCCGCTTGCGCTCGAGCGAGCAGACGGCGTGAACCAGGACGCGCGTCGCCTCCGCGTCGGTCTGGCGACCGAGCATCTCGAGGACGAAGCGTGCTCGCTCGAAGTCGGGGTGGAGGGAGAGCTTCTCGACCCGCTTCGCCATCCCGGCCGGGAGCGCCATCGAACCGAGCGTGTGGAGCGCGGTGTGCGCGAGCGTGCGGTCGTTCGCTTCTGCCGCATCGAGGAGCGCGGCGACGACCTTCTTCTCGTCGGCCTTGTTTTGCCCGAGCGCAAAGCGAAGCGCGATGAGCGCCTCCTGCCGGACGAGCGGCGGCTGTTTGGCGTCGCTCGCGTAGTCGAGGAGCGTGCTCGTGGCCTTCTCGTCCTCGAGGTAGCCCATGATCTTGATCGCGGCGGCGATGACGTTCGGCGACGCGCCGGCCTTCGCCTGCTTCGCGAGGAACTTCTCCGTCTCGGTGAGGTAGCTCCTCCGCTCGCGCGCGCCGGCGCTCTTCACGTGCTGGCGCATCCCGATCGCCGCCTGCTTCGACGCCTCTGCCTCGCTCGACGCGAGCCCGTTCAGGAGCGTGGAGAAGGCATCCTTCCCACCGAGCTCCGCGAGGATCCCCTCGAGGGCGCGACGCTCGTCGGGGAGCGCCCGCGGGATCTGCTCGCGGATCGCGGGAACGATCTCTTCGCCGAAGCTCGCGATGGCGACGCGCGCCGCCTCTCGGACGTCGGCGACGTTCGCGGTCAGGAACCCGAAGAGGCGCGGGACGAGCTTCTTCGGCATCCCGATCTTCGTGAGCGCCTCGATGGCGTGGCGCTTGAGGACGGGGACGTCGCTCTCCAGGAGCGCGAGGAGTCCGTCTTGCGCCTTTTTGACATGCAGCTCGCCGAGGACGATCGCCGCGGCGATCCGCTTCTCGATCGAGTCGTTTTCGAGGAGATGGATGACCTTTTCAACTTCGTTCATCGGGGCGGGATGCTAACCCCGAAATGGGGGGGAGAGGGCCGCCTAGGGGGGGCTGTTTTCCGCGGAATTGGCCGATTTCGACCGCGCGGCAGGGGACCCCAGCGCGGCCGGGGGGCACGTCGAGGTCGGAAGCTCCCATGTCGACATGGTCGGGGAGCACATCGGACATGGTCGAGGACCACGTCGAGGTCGGAAACTCCGATGTCGACATGCTCGGGGAGCACATCGGACATGGTCGCGGACCACGTCGAGGTCGGAAACTCCCATGTCGACATGGTCGGAGAGCACATCAGACATGGTCGCGGACCACGTCGGACATGGGTGGAAAGCACATCGGACATGGTTGCGGGCCACGTCGGACATGATCAGGGAGCACGTCGAGGTCGGAAGTCTTGATGTCGACGTCGTCGCGGAGCACGTGCGACGTGGTCGGGGAAGTCTACTTCTGCATTCCGGGCATCCCGGGGAACCCTGCCATCGTGTGGTAACCCGCAGGGGGCGCGAACATCGCGTCGTCCACGGGCTTCTTCTCGATCTTGGTGACGAGCATCGTCGAGACCGCCTTGCCGGTGGGGTCGGTGTCTACGACCCGCAACGGGAAGTATTGCTGCCCCTTCATCTCGTCCATCCACGAGCCCGACGAGTGGCTCCCCGGCCGCCCCATCGCCGTGAAGTCGACGAACGTGATCCCCTGGGTGATGCAGGCGGCGACGTGCTTGCCGTTGGCCTCCGCCACGTTCCAGTCCTCGCAGTCGATGCCGGCGATCGTCTCGTGCTTGCCGGTCTTGGTTATCTGCGGACGGGCCTTCGCGGGGTCTCCCGCTACAGGGGGATCCTTCTGCGGCATCTCCAGGTACATCTTCTGCGCATCCATGATCATGATCGTCTTCTTGGCCTGGGGATCGACCACGATCGTCGCCGACATTCCTTTCTCCGCCTGAGCCTCGACGCGCATCTTTCCCCCCTTGGTGAGGAAGTTGACGTCTTGCGCGCCGTGCGTCGTCGTGAGGTGCATCGTGATGGCCCCCTCGAAGTCGGAGCTGATCGACGATCCGGCCGACGGATTCGCGGGAGGGGGGGCGCCGGTGGGAGCAGGATCCGTCGCGACGGACGCGGCGGCAGTAGCGCTGGCGGCAGCGATGGCCTTCGCGCTCGCCTGAGGCGCCGCGTCCTCGCTCTTGCTGCAGGCAGCTAGCGCGAGAGCAGCGGCGACGGCGAGAGTGGAATGAATATCGGAAGGGGGGCGTTTTCGCATCGCGCGAGTCTCGCACGGACTCGACGCAGTGGTACTTTTCCCGCATGTCGAAGGTCTCGAACGAAGGATGCATCGTCGTCACGGGCGCGGCGGGAGCCCTCGGCTCGGCGACGGCGCGGCGCGTGGCGGAGCTGGGCTGGGGCGTCGCGCTCGTCTCGCGCCCGGTCGAGTCGGAGCAGACGCGCGCGCTCGCCGCGCAGATCGGTCGTGCGGTGGCGATCGATCTGGAGGTGGGGGACGTGAACGCGTGGAAGGGGGCGCTCGCTCGCATCGACAAAGAGGTCGGGCCGCCCGCCGGCGCGGCGCTCATCGCGGGGGCCTGGCAAGGGGGGACACCTCTTCATGCCGAGTCCGACGACCGCGTCTGGCACGCGATGATCGCCACGAACCTCGAGACCGTGCACGCATCGCTTCGCGCGCTCCTCCCCGGGATGGTCGCGCGGGGGAAGGGGAGCATCGTCGTCATCGGGTCGCGGGCCGTCGAGCGGCCGTGGACGAGCACGTCGGCGTCCGCCTACGGCGCGTCGAAGGCGGCGGTCGTCGCGCTCGCGCAGACGGTCGCCGCGGAGGTGCTCGAGAAGGGGGTCCGCGTGAACGCCGTCCTCCCGAGCACGCTCGACACCCCCGCGAACCGCCGCGCGATGCCCGACGTGGACCCGTCGCGCTGGGTCACGACCGACTCCGCCGCCGGCGTCATCGCGTTTCTCCTCTCGGACGACGCGCGCGACGTGAGCGGCGCGGCGATCCCGGTCTACGGGCGGTCGTGACCCAGATCGACCGCCGTGCGTGGCTCGTCGCGGCGGCTGCGGTCGTTCTGGGCGTCGGGGGATATGTCGCGTTCCGGCCGACGGATGAGTGGCGGATTCGCGACAAGCTCGCAAAGCTCGCCGCTGCCGTCCGCGTCACGGAGGCCGACGTGCAGGCGAATCCGATCGGGCGCCTCGCGCACGTGAGTGGCCTCTTCGAGCCCCTCTTCGAGCCTGATGTCCGCGTGAGCATCCCGGAGCTGCGCTCCCTCGAATCGGGTCGCAGCGAGCTTGCCCAAGCGGTCACTGCCGCGCCGCGATTCCTCCGGACGTTCGACGTGGACTTCAGCGACATCACGGTGAAGCTGGACGAAGCGGGGGCGAGCGCGGAGGTGGGGGCGCGGGCGAGCGTGAAAGCGCTCGATCGGGACGGGGAGACGCGCCGAGACGAGCGCGCGGTCGACTTTCACTTCGTGAAGAAAAGCGGCGAGTGGATCATCACGACGGTCAGCGTCTGGTCGAAGGAGGACGCTCCGCGGTGACAATTCAGAGGAAACGCCCTCGAGAACCCGCGGAATCTGTCGGTTTCGCGTGCGCCTCGCCGCGAGATGGCTAAAGTGGCGCGCGATGATGAAGTACGTCTCGTTCCTTTTCCCTCCCCTCTTCGCGGTCGCCGTCGCCATCGGCTGTAATACCGCGACTCTCTCGCAACCTGCCGTGATCGACGCCGGCCCCGCGTGTCCGGTCCGGGCTCCGTTGGCCACGTGCGATGCGGGCGCCGCCACCCCCGGCGCGTGCCGTGGTGGGGTGACGCTTCAGCTGGATGACCCGGATAGCCCCGACGCTTCGAACACCGTTGCCCCGGGATACTATCCGCTCGGCTGCGGGCTTCAGTTCTACATCGCGGCGGAAGGGACCTCCGATTGCATCCTCGCCCCGGTTTGCCTGTGCACGACCCCGGACGCAGGGACGAGCGAAGATGGCGGTACCGTTATCGACGCCGGGGTCCAACCCGGCTTCTGGCAGTGCTTCGCGTCGCAGTAGACGCGATCGCTACACGCGCAATCGAAGCGCGCCCGGTACGACCTCGATCCTGACGGGTAGCTCTCCGAGCGGCTCTCCATCGACGTCGAGGAGAACCTTCTCGCGTGCCCCGGGCCGCGCCGAGATCTCTACGCGCTCCCCCGACAGATGCATCACCCCGGGGTCACCGATGTGATCCGCCGTGTAGAGCTTGCGCGAGAGGAGCAGGAACGCGACCTTCGACGGCGCAGAGAGAGCGATCACTTCGAGTCGCCCGTCGTCGACCTTCGCCATCGGCGCGATGCGCATTCCGGAGCCGAACGTCGTCCCGTTGCAGACGGCGATCGCCCATACGTCGAGGCGCTTCTCGATCCGTTCTCCGCCCCGCTCCACGACGCAGGTGATCGGCGCGGGGTCGCTCCCCGCGATCGCGCGGACCGATGCCCACAGATACGCGGCCGTCGGCGCTAGCGCCCGCGGCGACTCGGTGACGAACCGGTCCACCTTGCCGCCAAGGCCCGCGGAGAGAATGTTCACGAACCAGCGCGACCCCTCGGTGCCGTCGGCGTTTCGGAACGTGGCGCGCGCCGCGTCGACGCGCCGCTCGCGGCCGGAGGCAATGGCGTCGAGGTAGTGGTCGAGCCGGTGCGGGAGATCGAGTGACTTTCGAAAGTCGCCGCCGGTTCCATGGGCGATGAAGCCGATGGCGGTACGGTCGCCGCGATGGCCGTCCTGCTCGGCGCCAAGGACGCCGTTCGCGACCTCGTGAAGCGTTCCGTCCCCGCCGAGCGCGATGACGAGCTCGCGCCCCTCCGCAGCCGCGGCGGAAGCGATCGCGATCGCGTGTCCGGACGCGCGCGTCGTCTCGACGTCTACAGGGCCGAGGACGCGCTCGACGATCGGTCGGAGCTCGCCGAACGTACGCCCCGCGCGACCGCCCCCGGCGCTCGGATTCACGATGAGGAGAGGCTTCACGCAGCGCCCTGCGACTGCTCCCCTCGTGGCCAC
Source organism: Polyangiaceae bacterium (assembly GCA_052147435.1). Classification (GTDB taxonomy): domain Bacteria; phylum Myxococcota_A; class Polyangia; order Polyangiales; family Polyangiaceae; genus JBKQKP01. The sequence continues at coordinate 7,230 of JBKQKP010000397.1, forward strand.
ACGACCCCGCGCGCGCGCAAATCCGCGACCGTGTCCGCCAGCGTCGTCACCGGGTCCCGCGGTTTCCACCCGAGCTCGTGCTCGGCGCGCGAGGCGTCCAGGTACCAGAAGTGCCGGGCCAGCTCGAGGCTCTCCGTGTCCACGAGCGGCTCGCGGCCGACCGCCGAGGCGAGCTTCTCGAGGATGGCTCCGGCCGCCTTCGTCGCCTCGCGCGGCAGCGTCGCCCACGGCCCCTTCACCCCGGACACGCGCTCGAGGCGCGCGAAGAGCTCGCGGAACGTCACGTTGCACGCCCCGACGAGATACCGCCGCCCTCCGCGCCCACGCTCGAGGGCAAGGACCATCGCCTCGGCAGCGTCGCGCGCGTCGACGTACGAGACCCCGCCCGACGGGATCGCGGCGATCTTCCCGTCGAGGAAGAGGCGCACGTCGTCGGTGGACGACCCGCGGAGATCGCCCGGTCCGAGGACGAGCGACGGGTTCACCGCCATCACATCGAAGCCCGCGCGGCTCCTCGCGAGCGCCTCTTGCTCCGCCCACAGCTTCGCCCGGTAGTACGGCCACTGGTTCACGATCGGGTACGGCGTCGGGTCGTCCTCGGTCGCGACGTGCTCGCTGTCCTCGCTCACCGCGACGGTCCCGCTCGTCGAGGCGATGACGACGCGCGCGACTCCGGCCGCTTCGCACGCGCCGAGGACCGAGCGGGTCCCCGCCACGTGTAGCCGGCGCAGCGTCTCGGCGTCCGCCGCGTCGCGCGACACCTTCCCGGCGCAGTGGATCGCGCCGTCGCACCCCGAGGCCGCGTCGCGCACGCGCTCGCCGTCGAGCACGTCCCCCTTCTTCACCTCGACCCCCGTGCCCTCGATCGCGCGCGCATCCCCGCGGAACAACGCAACCACCTGCACGTCGCGCGCACGTAGCGCCCGCACGACGTGTGCGCCGACGAACCCCGTGGCCCCCGTGACGAGAACGCGCTTCATGACTCGAGCTGGAAGATCTTCTGGAAGGTTAGGAGCAGGGATACGTCGTTCGACTTGATCGCGCCCGAGAGGAAATCGCTCGGCCCCGGCACATACGACTCGCGGACGATCTTCGTGAAGATCTCGGAGCTCGTCTTGAGGACGCAGTCGGCCTGCCCTCCGTCGGGCTTGCCGGGGCGGACCTCGCACCGTTCGCCGTCGACCTTGACCGTCCACTTCGCGAGCTCGTCGTTTCCGAGCGTGAAATAGTAGCTCACGGGGCGATCGACCGCCTCCGGGTTGAACTTCTCCTCGAGCTCCGCGAAGAGGGTGACGAGCGGGTGCTTCTCCTCCTCCGCGGGCTTTCCGGCCGTCGCGACCGAGAGATCGAGCACCTTCCCCGCCTGGAGTGCGGCCACGGCGGCGCGCGCGAGCTTCGCCACCTCGCGCGCGGCGTCGGCGGACGACATCCCCGCGGTCAGCCGTCGCAGGTCTTCGATCCGGAGCGGCGGGCCGATGCGCGCCCCGACGTCACGCTTCGTCGGGAGCGTGGACCCCTTCGGCATCGCCGCGTGCGTCCCGGCGAGGAACACCGGGAGGACGTCGACGCCGTGGGCGAGCGCGAGCTGCCCCATCATCGGCTTGAACTCGCCGATCTCCCCCGTCGTGCTCCGCGTCCCCTCGGGGAACAGGAGCACGGTCTTCCCGCTCGAGATGACCTCGCTCGCCTGGCGGAGCGCTGCCCGCAGCCCCCCCTGCCGGTCGAGCGCGACGAGGTTCGTGAGGTTCGCGAAGAATGCCTTCTTCACCCCTCCGCCCCCTTCGAAGAAGTAGTCCTGCGCCGCCAGGGACACGATGTCCTCGCCGTACTTGCCGAGCGCGTGCCGGACGAGCCCCATGTCGAGGTGGCTCGCGTGGTTGGCGACGACGATCGTGGCGCGGTTGTGCGGGATGAACGCGCGGCCGACGACGCGGGTCTTCATGACCTGGTCGTAGAACGCGTCCTGCAGCTTGCCGACGAAGCGCTTGCCGATGTCTTGCATCATCGGGGGGAGGACGATCTCTCTCTGTTCCCCCTTCTCGATGCGCGCTCGTGCGGGAGTCGCACGCGGCGAGGGCTCCTGGCCGACGAGCGTCTCGACCTCGCCCACCGTGAGGCACGCTTGAAGGGCCGCCGGGTCGAAGGTCCGTCCGCGCGCCTCGAGCGCCTCGAGGAGCTCGGCGAAGCGGAGCGAATCGAACGACAGATCCCCCTGGAGGGTCGTCTCGGTGGCGAGCGCGGTGACGCCCGTGATCGCTGCGATCGCGGTCCTCACCTCGCTCGTGACGCCGCCGCCGACGGCGCGATCGGTCGCTGCCATCTTGCGCGTCAGGATCGCGCGAACCTCGTCGCGCTTCACTTTGCGCGTCGCCGTTCGCGGGAGCGCCTGGTCGGACAGGTGCATGATCGACGGACGCTGTCCGGGGGGGAGCTTGTCGAACGCGCTGCGGAGCGCCGCGCGTACGCGATCGTTTCGCGTCCCGCGTTCTTCCTCGAGGTCGTCCTTCTCGGGGACCGCGAGGCAGGCCACCTTCTCCCCCGAGTCGCTCCCCACCCCGACGATCGCGAGCTCCGCGACGCCCGGGACGGTGCCGATGCGCTGCTCGACGTCGTCGGGATAGACGTTCTCTCCCGTCGGACCGACGACGACGTCCTTGATCCGCGACACGAGAACCAGCCGCCCGTGCTTGTCGAGCTTGCCGAGGTCACCCGTGTGCAGCCACCCCTGCCCGTCGATCGCCCGAGCCGTGGCGACGTCGTCGGTGTAGCCGGCCATCACGTTCGGTCCGCGCGCGATGACCTCGCCGACCCCTTCGGCGTCGGGGCTCGCGATCTTCAGCTCGACTCCGGGGATCGGCTTGCCAACGTTCCCTGCCTTCGCCTTGGTGGACGCCTTCGCAACGGTGAGGACGGGCGCCGCCTCCGTGAGGCCGTACCCCTCGGCGAGCGGCAGTCCCATCTTGGCGAACCGGTCGTGCGTCTCTTTCGGGAGCGCGGCTCCGCCGGAGATCAGCCAGCGAAGCTCGCCTCCGAGCCCCGCGTGCACCGGGCCGAACAGGACCCGCCCCGCGTCGATCCCGAGCTTCGCGCCGAGCATCCGATTGAGCTCGCCGCCAACGTGGAACAAGGTCGACGCGAGCGCGCCGCGCGACTCGATTTCGCTGACGATGCGCCGCTCGAGGAGTTGCCAGAGCGCCGGGACGCCGACCATCGCGGTGATCTTCCCAGCGTTGAGCCCCTCGGCGAGGCGGTGCCCGTTCAGCTCGTCGAGGTACATCACGTGCGACCCGCGCGAGAGCGGCAGGAGAAGACCGCACGTGAACTCGAACGTGTGGTGCAGCGGCAGGACGCTGAGGACGCGATCCTTCCCGGAGAGCGGGAAGAGCGGCGCGAGCGACGCGATGAGCGCAGAGAAGTTCGCGTGCGTGAGCTTGACCCCCTTGGGCTTGCCGGTCGTTCCGCTCGTGTAGAGGAGGCTCGCGACGTCGTCGCCGGCGATGTCGAGCGACGGAGGGACGAGGGAATCGTCGGTCAGGGTGATCGTGCGGATGTTGAACGCGTTGGAGTGAGGGACCCCGGAGTCCGAGATCACGGCCGTGGCCGCGCAATCGGCGATGAGGTTGGTGCGAGCTTCCTCGTCGAGCGCCGGATCGAGCGGCACCGCGACGGCCCCTGCCCGCAGAATCCCGAAGTACGTGATCGCCCAGTCGGGGTGGTTCTTCGCCGAGAGGACGACGCGATCGCCCTTCTTCACCCCCGCCGCGGCGAGGCGCGCCGCGACCGCGCGGCTGCGCGCGCGAAGCTCGAGGTAGGTGACGCGCGACGCCTCTTCCTTCTCGAGCCGCGTGAGCGCCGGCGCGTGAGCGTGCCGCTCCGCCATCTCCTCGAGGAGCGACACGAGCGTCTCGTGCGCCTCGAGCCCCTTGGTCTCGCGCGCGAGCTTCTTGTCCATCTCCGGCAGGATGTACTTCTCCATCGCCGGCATGTGGACGGTGTGAAACCACGTCGGCCAGTCGAGCGACTCGGGGGCCCATGGGAGCTTGGCGCGATCGGCGTCGCTCAAGCGGGCGTGCGCGGCGCGGACGTTGGCGCACGAGAACGGGCCGTTCTGCTTCGCGGTGAACGGAGCGAAGAGCTTCAGGATCCCCGCGATTTTCTCTTCGCGCTTCGCCGCCCCTTCGATGGCGTCCGCCGCCGGCTTCAGCGCGGGGGCGGTCTTGCGCATGGCGCGCGCGATCTCGCGGCCGATCTTCCCCATCGCCGGAGAGCTCCACGCATCGAACCGCTGCTCGCTGATCGCGACCGGCTCGATGTGCGCCTGGAAGAAATCGACGATCGGGTTTCCGGTCCCTTTGCGCTGGTAGTACTTCCGCTTGTACAGGCCCGTGAGCTCGCCGAAGCGCGCCACGGTGCACGGGTTCACGTCGGCCCCGGCGAGCTGGTAGACCGGCTTCTGCCGCCCCTCGAGGAGCTCGGCGAGCGCGAGGATCATCCCTGCGCAGACGTAGTCGGTGGGGATCAGATCGAGCGGGACCTCGCCGAGCGGGAGCTGAACCTGCCCCTTCATGATGAGGTAGATGATCGGCGCCGACGTGCTGATCCCCTCGTTCCACCCGACGAACGGGAACGCGACGGTGCTCTCGCAGCACGCGGGGCGGACGAGCGTGTAGGGGACGCCGGAGCGGGCGATGAGCTGCTCGCCGAGGCTCTTCGTGTACGTGTAGATGTTGGGCCAGCCCCAGTGGTTCGCGCGTTCGACGCCGGCGTCCACGAGCGCCTCGCTCACGAACTTGCGGCGCACCTTGGTCCGCTCGCGATCGAGCGCGTCGCCCTGGGTCGGCTCGCCGCGGGCGCGGAGGTGCTTCTTCGCTTCCTCCTCGAACTCGCTCTGGCGGAAGGCATCGTCGGCGCGACGCTGCACCTCGCGGACGATCTCCGCGCACTCCGCCAGCTCGCGCTCGGCGTCCCAGATCTCGCGCGGGAGCTCGCCGGCGCGGGGGAACGGGATCTCGAGCGGATCGGTCTCGACGATCGGGCCTTTGCGGCGCCCCGCCGTGTAGCAGGTGCTCGTGTGCATCAGCGGAACGTTTCCGAGCGCCTTCGTGAGGGCGACGACGTGCATCGTTCCGCGGGCGTTCGCGTCGAGCGCTTCGTCGAGGGGCGGGTTGAAGTCCACCACGCCGGCCACGTTCACCACGGCGTCGATCGTCCCCGACAGCTCGCGCACGACGCTCTCGTCGATGCCGCAGAGCGGCTCGCCCACGTCGCCGTCGAGGACGACGATCTTCTCGCGCAGGAAGTCCTCGAACCCGGCGCCGTGCGTCTTTCGCAGCGGCTCGAGCGGCTCGCTCTTCGCGATCTGCGACCAGAAGCGCCCCTCGCTCGATCGTCCGTTGCCCGATCGGACGAGCAGGAAGATCTGCCCGACGTCCGGATACCGGTCGAGCAGCATCGCCCAGAACACCTTGCCCACGAACCCGGTCCCCCCCAAAACGAGGAGACGCGAGCCCGCGAGAAGCGACGAGACGTCGAGCGAGTCCGTCATGTGTCAGCTCCCGCTGTTCTTGTCGGTCTTGAGGTGGCCGTTCGATCCGTGGCCGTTCGCAGCCGTGATGCCGTTCCCGTTCGCCTGCGCGAGCTTCGGTGTCTCGGCGTGCGGGGGCGGCGCCCCGCTGACGTCGGCCATCAGGATCGGCGGCATGTGGAGGAGCGTGATCTCGGGGCTCGAGTGGGGCGTGTTCCCCTTTGCCATCTCGAGCGCCTCGCTCATCGACGTCGCCGTCTCCCATCCGAGGAGCTTCGGCACGTACGCGTTGTCTGCACCGACGACGATGACCTTCCCGAGCCACTGCCGCCCGGCCTCGCCCCAGTACCACATGAAGAACGGGTGAGCCGGGTGGTAGGCGTTCCCCGTCCTGTACATCTGGATGTACGCCGGGTTCGACGCGAGCTTCGCCTCGTACTTCTGGTGAAGCTCGACGGCGTCGCGCGTCTCGGGGAGCAGGTTGTGGAAGAACTCCACGTACGGCGCGTGGTGCTCGCGGTCGAACTGATCGGTGCAGGGGTGGGTGATGATCATCGTCCCCCCCTTCTTCACGAGCGGCGCGTTCCGGTAGCAATTGAAGAGGTACCCCTGCGCCATCACCTGCACGAGGAGCGGGTTCAGGAACGAGTGGACGTTGTACGGGCTGATGTACGGGATCCCCGCGACGAGGATGTCGGCCTGCCCCTCGACCGGCACGATGTACTGGTCGTTGCAGCGCGCGAGCGTGTGGGCATGCACTGCCTCGGTCTCCCCCGCAAAGACTCCAGTGACCCCGTACGGTGACGGCACGCGATCGAAGATCGCCTGACGCGCCCCCTGCGGCAGCTTGTCGAGCGTGAAGCGGAGCCCGCCGAGCGCGGTCTTCTCGCCGTCGGAGAGATCGTCCTCGTTCTTGTGGAGGAACTCGAGCGGGCGATCGAACATCCGGTTGTTGATCGTCGTCTCGATCGTGAACACGTTGAGCGCCTTGTTCGTCACGCGCCCCATCCGGTTCACGCGCGTCGACAGCTCGCTCGACGACGGATCCATGTAGCTGTGGCACCGCCGCATCGTGTGCGGCTCGTGGTGGAAGCGGAGGCTCTTGTACCCGCAGAGGCCGACGGTGACCGACTTGTGCCCGCCGTCCATCGGCACGAGGTTGAGGTTCACGTAGATGACGAGATCGCTCTCGACCGCCTTGCGATTGAGCTCCACCACCTCGCCCTGATCGGTCGTGCCGACCTCTTTCATCCCCTTCGGGTCTTCGGCGTCGTGGTTGTAGAGGCGGCTGGGCCAGTACGCGTCGAAGATCCGGGAGCCGACGATGTGCCGGACCTCGGGGCCCGTCATGCGGCGATGGAGCGAGGTGGCGATGATGATCTCGACGTCGTCGACGCCGTGATCGGCGAGGAGCTCGAGGACGATCGTGAGGACCCGCTCGCGAACGTCGGGGGCGCGCATCGGGGGGAGCGGGAGGGAGATGTCGTCTACGGCGATGACGACCTTCATGCCGGGGCGGAGCTTCGCGTGGAGCGGGTCGGTCCCGTAGGGGTGGTTCAGCGCGTAGCGGATCGCGGCGTCGACGTCCTTCAGCGGCTCGAGCGGCGGACGCGGATACACGGCGCGCGTGCCGGCCGGCATGTCGACGTCGATCAAGCGATCGCCCGAGAAGATCGTCCGCGGCGCGCTCTTTCGGTCGAGCGTCACGACGAGCGGGCTTCGCGGGCCGGGCGGCGGGCGCGACGACTGCGAGCGGAGCGACTCGAGGAAACGATTCATCATGACGGGCGCTCCAGATTCAGGACCGGCCAGCCGTGGGCGGCCGCGAGATGCGCGAGGCGATAGTCGGGGTTGACGGCGGCCGGGTGCCCGACGACCGAGAGCATCGGCACGTCGGAGTAGCTGTCGGAGTAGGCGAAGCACTCGTCGAGGTCGTGTCCGTTCGAGCGCGCGTGATCGCGCAGGAGCTTCGCTTTCTCGGGGCCCGCGACGACGGGGCGAACGAGCTTCCCGGTCGCGATCCCCCCGGAGAACTCGAGGCGGTTCGCGATGAAGCTCGTGGCGCCGAGGTGCTTCACGAGCGGCTCCATCAAGAAATCGAGCGCTCCCGAGACGAGGATGACGTCGTGCCCCTGGGCGCGGCTGCGCGCCACGAGCTCCTTCGCGTTGGGGTACAGGGCGCGCTTGATGACCGTGTCGAACGCTTCGTCCGCCAGGAGGAGAAGCCGGTCGCGCGACATCCCCTCGTACGACGAGAAGAGCAGCTCGTTGAACAGCCTGCGGTCCTGCAGCTCGGCGACCGCCATGCGCGGCGCGCGGAACGCCGCGCGCGCGAGCTTCCCGAGGCTCCGGAGCGGGGTCTGCTGGTTCAGGAGGTAGAAGAGCGTCGGGTGCAGGAGGTTCGTTCGTACGAGCGTCCCGTCGACGTCGAAATAACTGGCAGGCACGGCGATTGGGTCATCCTCTCAGCTGACGCGGGTGTCAACCCGGGGCAGCCTTGTCCGAGAATTTTCGGTCTAAAGTCCACTGACACGGGTGTCAGTTTCGGGGTCGTGGCCCCCCGTTCGAAGCACCGTTGCGGCCGCTCTTTCCAGGCGCGGAACCCCGCGGCAGACCGAGCACCATTCGCGCTGCCGCATCGACGGGCGCCCCCGCTCCGGCGAGCGCACCCAAGAAGCGGCTCAGACCGGGGCGTATCGTGTTCGCGGTCAGGTCCAGCTCGTCGGCGAGCTCGCGAACCGCGTCGTCGATGACCCGCTGCGCGCTCGCCCCGATGCTCTGGTGCAGAAGGAGTGAGGTCGGCGGCGGTGGCGTCGAGGCGTGCGGCGCAGGGGCGATCCCTGCCGCATCGAGCGTCGTCCCCGACACGCGTGCGAGCGTCTCGAGCAGGGGGAGAGGCGCGTCGCGCAGCGTGCGAAGGAGCTTGATGCGCTCGTGCAGCGGCGGCGTCGTCTCGCGGAGCACCCAGCGCTCGACGGTCCGAGGCGACACTCCGTGGAGCTCTGCGACCCGTCGCTGCGTGAGGTGGAGTGACTTGCGGACCGCCTCGAAGGCGTCGGCAAACGTGGCAGGGGCTTCTGCTCGCATTTCGGGGAGGGCCAATGCCCTAGAAACCGGCGTGCCGTCAACAGAGACCGACAGGGGAGTCGGTACGAGGGGGGCTCTTGCCGTCACGTTCCGACAATTCTGTGAATCCAATGTCCATCGCGGGCCGTCACCCTGCCGGTAGCGAGAGCCGAAATGCCGGTGAAAACCGTCACCCATGTCGGCAAGCTCCGTCATGCGCGCCGGTGCGTAGCTCTCGACGCGCCGGCTAGACCGTCATGGGTGTCTGGTCGCGGGACCGCGCGTCTAGCTCCTCGGCGCGCGGACCGCGAGCTTCTCGACGATCATCGACCGCAGGGCGCGCGCCGCGGCCGACAGGTACGCCTCGCCCCGGTGCAGGAGCGCCACCTGGCGTTTGAATCCGCCGCGCCCAATCTCCACCGCCACGAAGCGCCCTTTGCGCTCCGACTGCGCGTGCGACTGGGCGACGATCCGCGGGAGAAGCGCGACGCCGACCCCCCTCTCGACCATCCGGCGCGCCGTCTCGAGGTTCCCCACTTCGACCACGATCCTCGGCTCGCGCCCGCGCTCTGCGCACGCGGCCTCGAGGGCGGCGGTCGCCGGGACGTTGGGGATGACGACGAGCGGCTCCTCGGCCGCCTCGGTGAGCGCGATGGCGCGGCGCGACGCGGCGAGCCTGTGGTGCGGCGGGACGGCGAGCACGTAGTCCTCCTGCCAGAGCTTCTGCGCGGTCAGGTCCAGGCGGCGGACCGGGAGGTTCAGCACCGCGAGATCGATGTCTCCGCGGGCCAGGCGCTCTTCGAGCTCGGGGGGGAGCGCGTCGAGCATCCGGAGGCGGACGGCGGGGTAGCGCTCGTGGAAGGCGGCGAGGACGGCGGGGAGCACGTAGGCGCCGATCGTGTGCTGGGCGCCGATCGCGACGAGGCCGCTCGGCTCGCTCGCCAGCTCCCCGAGAGCCGCGACTCCGGCGTCGATCGACGCGAGCGCGTTCTCCGCCTGCGGGAGGAAACGCGCCCCCGCCCCCGTGAGGACGACTCCCCCCGGACCGCGCACCACGAGCCGAGCGTCGAGCTCACGTTCGAGCTGCTGCACGCGCCGCGACAGCGTCGGTTGCGAAGTGGCGAGCCGCTTGGCCGCTACCGTGAAGCGTTTTTCGCGGGCCAGGGTGACGAAGGCGCGGAGCTGGTCGCTGTCCATGGCGACATCTCAGCATACGCAAAACGCATCGTCGATATTCCGAAGCATACCGTGCGCGCATGGCAAGCGGGCCGTACGTTTCTTCTCATGCCCTCTCATCTCCGCAGAATCGTCGCCACCGGGGCGATCCTGTGCGGGCTCGTCGTAGCCGCGTTCGAAGGAACGGTCGTGACGAGCGCGATGCCGACGATCGCGCGCGAGCTCGGCGGAATGGAGGCGTACTCGTGGGTCTTCTCCGCGTTCCTCCTCGCGTCCACGATCGGCGTGCTTGCGTGCGGGAAGCTCGCGGACGCTTACGGTAGGCGTCCCGTCTTCATCGGCGGGATGCTCCTGTTCCTCCTCGGGTCGGCGCTCTGCGGCGTGTCGTCGTCGTTCGGGGAGCTCGTCGCGTTCCGGGTCGTGCAAGGGCTCGGGGCGGGAGCCATCCAGCCGATCGCGATGACGATGAGCGCAGACCTCTACACGCTCGAAGAGCGAGCGCGGATCCAGGCGGTGTTCACGAGCGCCTGGGGGATCGCCAACGTGGTCGGGCCCGTCATCGGAGGGTTTCTCGTGGTTCACCTCTCGTGGAGGTGGGTGTTCCTCGTGAACGTTCCCGTCGGCGCCGTCGCGATCGCGCTGCTCTTGCCGTCGTATCGGGACCCGCCACGACAGGCGACGGGCCCCACCGGGATCGGGAGCGCGGTCTTCGCGGGGGTCGTCTGTTCGCTGGCGTTGATCGTGCTCGAGCCGAACGCGCTCCCGCTGCTGTGGCGTGCGCCGCTCGCCGTGCTCGCCGTGGTCTCGGGGATCGCGTTCGTCGTGCGCGAGCGTCACGCCGTCCCCCAGCTCGTCCCCGCGCGCCTCCTGTCGAACGACGTGGTTCGAGCCGGGCTCGCCGGAGGGGTCTTCACGGGGGCGATGCTTTATCTGTGCGCCGCGTACGTCCCGCTCTGGATGACGACGCACGCGCACCTCGACGCGATCGCCTCCGGCGCCGCGCTCGTGCCGCTCCTCGCGGGGTGGGCCTTCGGGTCGAGCTTCGGGGTGAGGGTGCTCGTGCGGCACGGCATGCGCGCGAGCGTGGCCGGGGGGTTCGGGATCGCGCTCGTCGGGGCGCTCTCGCTCGCCGTCGTCGCCGCGGAGGATCTCCCCGTGAAGTGGGCGTACTTCGCGCTCGCGATCCTCGGCGTCGGGATGGGCCCCGCCGCGAGCACGTCGCTCGTCGCGTCGCAGAGCGCTGCACCTTGGCACCAGCGCGGCGTCGTCACGAGCGCCGTCTACGCGAACCGGATGCTCGGCGGGGCGGTCGCGGTGGCGGCGTTCGGGGCGAGCGATGCGGCAGGCGCGGCGCGCTTCGCCGGGATCGCGGCGGTGGCGCTCGCGGCCGCGGTGACGACGGCGCTCCTCGCCCCGAGGGACGTCGCGGCGCTACAGCCGGAGGCGGAGTCGGCGGAGTCGATCGCGGCCTAGGCTCAAGAGGCGCTCCCCCCTGAACGCGACGAGGGCCGTGAGGACGGCGGCGAGCAGCCCCCAGCCCAGTGTCCGCGGGTAGTAGTGAAACGTGACCTCGCCCGAGCTCGACGTGAGCGGGATGGCCACCGCGTTCCGGTACGCGACGGCCGGGGCGCCGTTGGCGTGCCAGCTCGGGTCGTAGTTCATGTTGTAGACGAGAGTGGATCCCGGGGCTGCCCCCTCGTACTCGACCCTCGCGGTGTTCGGGCTCCACTCGATGATATTCGCCGTACCGGCGGTCGTCCCCGCGCCGGGCGTGACGATGTACGCCTCTCCGCGGTATCCCGGGGTCCCTTCGGCGATGGCCCCGGGGACGAGCTCCTTGGGGATTCCGTAGCAGCGGATGACGCCGGTGTTCGCGTACATCGCGAGGAGCTGCTGCCGACCGCGCTGCCGCCAGTCGGGATCGTACTTGTAGGGGAGATCCTCGACGTGGTGGAAGACGGCGCTCGCCTGCACCGTGGGCCCCCTGAAAGAGAACACCTCCTTGCTCGACCGAAGCCCGACGGCCGCGATGTTCGCGGCCAAAGCGAAGACGGGGATCAGGAGGAGCGAGTCGATCCATCCCCTCTGCGCCACGGCGCTATCGACGAGACGGGCGGCGAGCCCGGCGAAGGCGAGCATCAGCAGGAGGACCGCCGCCATCAGGAAGCGCGCGGGGACGTGCTGCGAGGAGAACGTCGGCAGCTCGTGAAGGAGCGTCCACGGCGCGTAAGGGTGGAACGTGCCGCATCCGAGGAGGATGAAGAGGATCCCCGACGCACGGAGCGCGTTCGCCTTGCCGCTCACCGAAGGGCCGAGGATGGCGAGCACCATGGCGAGCGTCCCCCAGACGCCCACGTAGATCCCCCACTCGTGCCAGCCGTACATCGGCATCGTCACGGGGGGGTCTTTCACGATCGTCCCGGTCGGCTCCGTGAAGACGGAGAGGAGCTGACCCAGGCCGATCGCCTCCGGGGAGTCGATCCTCCGCGGGAAGCGGTTCATGAGATCGGCGAGCGGCAGGAGCTTCGGAGCCGCGAAGCCGAGCCCCGTGACGGCGGTGATCGCGAGCGCCACCATCGGGCGGAGCGATCTGTGCCCGATCGACAGCGCGCTCGCGTACAGAACGAGCGCGAGCGCCGCGTGCGGCAGCGGGTAGATGCCCCCCATGTACGCGATCGTCGCGAGGACGATCCCCGCGTAGACGGCCCACTTCAGCTTCCCGGCGTCGAGCGAGACGTCGAAGAGGAAGAGCGCGAGCGGCAGCCAGGCGTACTGCAGGTGCCACGTGTGCCCTTCGGAGATCTGAAGCACCCACCGCCCGTTGACGGCGTAGGTGACCGCGACCAGCGCCCGCAGCGCAGCGCTCTTCGTGAGGCGCCCCGCGAGGAGATACGTGAAGACGAGCGCGCAAAGGGTCGAGAGCACGACCTCGAGCCGCTCTGCCAGCTGGACCGGGAGCATCAGGTACAGCGGCAGGTATGGGGAGACGAGGTTCGTCGCCCCTTCGGCGTAAGCCCACGCCGGGAAGCCTCCGCACAGGAACGGGTGCCACCACGGAAACTCGTGGTAGCGAAGGAGGCTGACGACCGTGATGTAGCGGTAGCTCGAGTGCGCGTCCCAGTCGCGAAACCCGTAGAGCGACGTGTCGGCGAAGAACGGCGCGAAGACGATCCGCAGCGCGTTCGCGAACACCAGCGCGACCCCGAGGAGCGCGATCGCGTGCCAGCGTCGTGTCGGGCTCCGCAGGATGTCGCGCAGGCGGTCGATCAAGGAGACCCCGCGACCGCGTTGCGCTCGAGGACCGTGACCCCTGCGAGCGACTTCAGCGGATGGAACTCCTTCGCGAAGAAATCGCGCATCGCCGCGCTCTCGAACCCCGTGTCGCCGGTGATGACGAGCTTCGGCTTGTCGCGCTCGAGGTCGCGCAGCATCTCGGCTTGCAGGGTGCGGGTGAAGATCTCGAGGGGCTGATCGAAGCGGGTGGGATTCCGGCGGTCCGCGAGGAAATAGAGCTCACCGCCGAACGTGTGCTTGCCGCGGTAGAAGATGGCGTCGTCGGGGGACGAGCTGTGGCGAAGGAGAGTGACGAGCTCGATCGTCTCTGGAGCAAGGCGTATGTCGCCCGCGCGCGGAATTTCCGGATAGTCGTAGGGCTCGCCCGTGGACGGCTTCTCGTCCCCGGCGCGTAGCGCGGCGAGCTTCAGCGCGAGGCCCGTCTTGTTTCCCGTGAGGCCCGACGCGGCGAAAATGCCGGCGGCCGCGACGAGGACGTGGAGGCCGGGCTCGAGTTTCGTCGACGAGAGCGCGGTCGCGACGCCGTGGCAGAGATCGCCCGCGAGGCTCACGAAGAGCAGCACGGCCGGAAGGGTGATGCCGAACAGGTGGAGGCTGTCGGTCCGGCCCATGGCCACGCGGAAGGACACGATGCTGAAGAGGAGGAGCGACGTGAGCTGCGCGTCGCGCCGCGTGAAGGCGCCGCGGCACGCCTTCGCGACGAGGCAGCCCCCTTGCATCAGGTAGATCGCCGGCGGAAGGACGTACTCGAAGAGGAGGCCGCCGTATTTGGTCTGCTCGTGGAGCGCCGTCGCGCTGAAGAACTGCTCTGCCTTGATCGGGAACGGGTGCGACGCGTACCCGGCGTTGAAGACCGACGCCGTGAAGAAGATCGTCGAGCCGAACAGGCGAAGCTTCCCGGCGACGAGGTAGGGGAGGAGGAAGAGCGCGGAGGCGACGAGCACCCCAAACCCGAAGTCCAAAGAGGCTGCCGCCGCGTCGAGCATTCTCCGCCGGAGCGCCGGCGCCGGCGTCTTGTCCGTGGCGAGGGGAGCCGCGGCGAAGACTCCGACGACGAGGGCCACGCACGCGAGCGGGCCCAGCTCCTGGACGTAGAAGATATCGAAGCCGGCGAGCAGCCCCACGAGCACGCGCAGCCACCGGCGCCGAGTCTGGCCCACGGCGGCCACGCCGGAGAACGCGAGGGCCGTGGGGAACGACGTGCGCGCGAAGTCGGCCCACCCGAACGAGTAGTTGTGGGCGTAGTCGAGGAAGACGAAGGCGTGCGTGCCGACGAGCACCGCGTACGCGCCCATCACCGCGAGAGCGAGGCTGCCGCGGGCCATCTTCCAGAGCACGGGGAGGACGACGGCGAGGCCGATCACGTTGACCCAGACCTGCGCGATGCGCATCGCGAGACCGGTCTTGCCGAAAACCAGCATGTACGCGGCGAGGACGTACTCGCGGAGCGGTCCGTAGATCGTGCTGCAGTCGGCCATCAGGAGCTTCCCGCGGAACGCGCTGCTCACCCACGCGTACTGCCCCCCCTCGTGACCGTCGAAGTTGATGTTCGGCAGGTCTCGCAGGCGAAGCGGGACGTAGAGGATCGCCATCAACCCCCAGGTCGCTACGAGCGCCAGGGCGGAGAGCGGAAGCTCGGGGAGGCGAGCGCGCGCCGGTGTGCGGGCAAAGCGGAGCGCGAAGCAAAGCGCCACGAGCGCGACGAGCGGCACCCATGAGGGGGACCGTGCGAGGCCGAAGAGAGGGGTCAGGCACAGCGGCGCGAACGCCCACGCCGACCGCAAGGGGGACCACAGTGGACGGTGCGCGTTCGCGAACGATGCGGCGAGCGCGGCGACGGTCACGAGGCCGGTGCCGACGACCCACGTTTTCATCCGCGCGGGCGAGGCCGACGCTTGCGTGAGCCAGACGCCCCACGTCAAGCACACGGCCTCCCCGCCGAGGACGAAGGCGAGGAGCGCCATGTCGGAGGTCGCGTCTGCGGCGGGAGTCTCGGGCGGATCAGACGAAGGAAGAAGGACGATGGCGGAAAGCGCGACCCACGCGAGCGCGATCACGATGGCGCCGGCGTGGTACGCGGCGGCGAGCCCGAGGGCGGCGAGCGGTGTGGCGAGACCGAGCCAGAGTCGGCCCCGAGGAACGCGGCGCGCGAGAAGGTAGAGCAGACCGAAGACGACGACGACCGCGAGCGCGACCGCCATGGCGGAGGCGTACGTGCGAAAAGCGTCCGTCGGCTCGGTCCGCTCGATCATGTCGCCGGGCGCCTTCGCGCGCGCGACGTGCGCGTTGAGGTACGCGACGAGGGGCGCGCTCGAGGCGTGCGCGGCGAGGAGGCCGAGCGCCGAGGCTCCGGCGAAGCCGAGCGGGGCGGCCCATCGCGCGTCCACGGCTTCCAAGATCCGCGAGACGGCTGGACGCACGGCGCGGAAAACTACCCGAGAGATTGATTCACAGGAAGGTCGGAAGATGGGAAGCGGAGAGTTGAGGGGGAGTCTTCTAATCCCCGCTCGCGTCCGTCGGCACGTGGTCCCAGCAGGTGACCTCCCCCTCGTTCCACGCGACCCACCTCACGGCGCCGTCCTGGGAGACCACGATCGCGATCGCGTCGTGGAGCGCCGCGCACAGACGGTACGCCGAGCGATGGCGCGTCCCCACGCCGTCGGTCGCTTCGAACGTTCGCCTCGTGGCCTCCACGTCGCGGGCGATCGCGACGCGCGGCACGTCGGGGAGGTCGCCGATGATCTCCGCGGAGAATCCCAGCACCTCCCAGCGCGTGCTCAGGACCACCGCGCCGTCCACGTCGGCGAGGCTGGCGAGCATGTGGCTGATCTCGAAGATCGCCTCGTCGATCGCCGGGAAGGGGTCGCGCGTCTCGCTCGCGTAGTCTCTCCAGCCCGCGGGTTTCCCGAGCGACTCCGCCGCGGCGAGGCGGGCGAGGGCGCGCATGGCGGCGAGCACGAGCGTACGGTGGCGCCGGCGGGGCTCTTCCTCGTTGAACGCGTACTTCAGGTGGAGGTAACGGGACGTGTCGCAGTCGGGGGGGACGAGGACGAGCGCTCCGCCGTGGCGCCCCGCGCGCATGGTTGCGATCAGGCGCTTGACCATGTGGACGGAGAGGACCCGCACGAGGTCGGGATCGAGCTCGCCCCACGGGTCCGGCGCGCTCGCCCGCGCGTTCTGGTGCAACGAGAAGAGCTCCTCGCGCACTTTCGCGAAGCGCGCGGGGAACCAGTGCGACGCGAAGACGTCGACCCCGGGGCGAGCGATTGCGCCTCCGCGCAGCTCGGCGACCGTCCGATCGCCTCGCGCTACGGAGATGAGCCCAGGTCCGGCCGCGCGCACGACGAGCGGCGCACCGGGGATCTCCGGAGGGAGCGAGCGCCCCCCCTGCGTGCGCTCGAGCCAGCGCGGCCCGGAGTGCACGATGCCCCAGATCGAGAACCCGCCGTCCTGCGCGTTCGCCGCGACGCCGATCAGCGACCGGGCGTACTTCACCGCGGGTGAGAGGCGACGGAGCTCACCGGCGTCGAACGGGCGCGGCTGATCGAAGACGAGTCGGAGCATCCCGCGCGGCGGGCCTCCACCGGGCGGAAAGCTCTCCGGAGGGGCGACCACGATGCGAAACGTGACCTGCCGCTCCTCGTCGCGGAGGAGCGTCGCCTGGTAGGCGTTCGAGAGGAGCTCTTCGAGGCCGGCGGGGAGCGGCGTGGCGTCCGCGGGCCATGCGTCACGGACGAACGACGCGAGCTCGTTGGGATAGGCGTAGCGGTCGGTCATGGGTGACGAGGCAAGAGGCCCGATGGTAGCGCGGTCGCCCTCCCCCCGCGGGCGCGACGTCCGGTGAGGGGTGAGGACTGGTCAGCGCAGTTGCCCCCCTCCGGAGCATCGATGACTCAGTTTGCGTCCGCCCTTGCTGGCATTGTCCTTTCGGGGGGCGGTGGCCCCGTTCCCCACGTCCTCGGGAAGTCTCCCCCCTCTGCTACGCCCCAGCCCTGCGAAGCCCGGGGAAAACGAGGAGTCACGCGCAGAAGGGCCTTCAACGGTCGCTGGAGCCGCCCCGCTGGCCCGCTCATTGCTCCGTAAAGTCACGCGGGTCTGTCCGCGACCCCGCTCGCACCCTAAGGAGACTGTTCGACTTGCTCCCTACCTCCGCACAGCCCGATTCGATCCCCTTCCTCCTCGTGCGCCCCGCGCTCGTGACCTCGTCGGACGACGTGGTCGACGACGAGGCGGAGACGACCGAGATCCCGGCTTCGAAGAGCGTCCCTCCGCACACCCCCCCGGCGCGCGTCGTCACGACCGAGAACGACCTGCCGAGCGTGATCGTCGAGCTCAAGGAGATCGAGGTGGCGGAGGTTCAGCGGGCGAGCGACGTGGATGGGCTCCTCAACGTATCCGTGAAGCTCGACTTTCCGCTCCCGGTCGAAGACAAGCCGACGATCGACGAGGTCTCGCCGACGCGGCAGTCACGTAGCCGCGCACGCGCGGGCAAGGCGCGCGGATTCACAATCGCGCTCGTCGCGGCGCTGGGGGCGGCGGGGGGGACCTTCGCCGGATTGAAGGTCTGCCATATCTCCGGCGGAACGCTGGGGGCAGCGCTTCACGTCGTGCGCTGAGAAGGCGTCGCGCGAGCCGATCAGCCCGCGGTGCCGGTCTTCTTTTCCGTCGATTCGACGAACGCGAGGAACGCATTCGCGACGGCGCGGACGCCGCTCACGGCGACCACTTCGGAGTGCAGATCCATCACGCACTCGAAGACGGCGTCGCGCTGCGCGTCGCTCGGCGAACTCTCGAGCCACGTGTCGATCATCCGAGCGTACGAGGACGCGGCGGCCTTGTAGTCGTTCACTCGCGGCGTCGGCATCATGTCCTCGAGCGAGAAGCGGATTTCGACGAGGGCTTTCTCGAGCGCGTGGATCTGAGTCGCGATGTCCATGGCCGGAGACGCTACGGCTTTCTGAAACACGTATCCAGTCTCGAGCGAACATTTTTGGCGTGACGCAATGCGCCCTCGCGTCACGGGCTCGCCTCGGAGGGGAGCGACGCGCGTCTCGCGGCGGGGACTAGGGGAGCTTCGCTGCGTTGTTGCACGCCGTGTTGTCGATCGTGAGCGGCGCGCCGTCGGGGTATTCGAGCCCGTCTTCGAACCACGACGTCAGGCACAGATCGCCGTTGTCGCCGCTCGACAGGACCTGCCCCCCTTTGTGCCGCTCGAGGCCGAGCGGCTTCCGGAGAATGAGCAGCGAGTGCGGGTCGTCGAGGCCGTAGAACACCTTGCTCGTCAGCTCCGGCTGCACGCTGATCGCGGAGATGTAGTCCGCGAAGATCTCCGCGGGGGTCGTCGGATTCCCCCCAGGGACGTCGCCCGCTTCGTCGACCAGGCGCAAGCCGTACTGCGAGAAGATCCGGAGCGAGCGGCCCATGGATCCGTGGCAGTCGAGCGTCCCGCACTTCAACGACAAGAACCCCACGACCCCGGAGTTCGTCGGCGTTCCAGGGTCCCCCGCGAAGTCGACGAACGCGTCGGCCGACGTGTAGATGTTCGTCACTTCGCCCGTGTCGGGGGTCGACGCGCAGGCGACGACGATCCCGGCGACCAGGAGCGACAGCGCCGTCGCCCCCGCGAGTCGCGCGCGGTTCAAGCGTTCGCTCATGGCAGGCCTCCCGTCGAGTAGTCAGCGAGGTTCGGATCGGCGGGGCAGCTCGTCTGCTGCTGAAGGGCCGGGCCGTTTGGGGGCGTGGGAGTGGTAGCGTAGACGTAGACCTGCCCGACCGCGTTGTAGTTCAACGGATCGGCGTGGCACTCCGCGCACGACGTGGCGCGGCTGATCTGGGTGAACATCGTCACGACGTCGCTCGTGGAGGTCGCCCCGCTCGGGTAGACGTTCACCAGGATTGGGAACGCGGGGTTGAAGGCCGCCGGCGTGGCCCAGAAGTTCCCGACGCAGTTCGTATAGATTGGCGGCGATTGCTGGCCGTTCGAATCGACCATCGCGATGTACGCGTTGTTGTAGCCGGTGGACCCGAGGGAGTAGGGGTTCCAGAAGATCGTCCCCGCGATCGCGAACTGCGTCTCGGCCGGCCCCTCGGGACCATGGCAGACCGTGCATGGCTGCCCGGCGCGGTGGTACTCGCCCGGCGGGATCTGCGGGTTCTCGGGGCCGAGCGCCTGCACTTCCTGGTCGTGCACCGGGTCCGAGCACGACGGCACCACGACGGCCGTGGCGATCGCCGCGACGAGGAGTCCCGAGGCCGGGAGCGTGAGATTGCGCGCGCGCCGCATCACTCGAACTCCGCGTCGATGCCGACCGCGCCGTAGACGGCGGTGCGGAACGTGATGAAGAGCGTGTCGAAATACTTCGTGTACATGACGTCCGCGGAGAGGTTGATCCCCCACTGAGTCTTGGCCTCGGGCGCTCCGAGTGCAATGCGCGCGCCGCCACCGCCGGTCAGCGTGATGAGAGGGCTGAGCTCGCGGTCGTCGGTCCGGTAGAGCGGGATCGTGACCTGTCCCGTCTGCGGGTCGGCGATGGCGCTGTAGGCGAGCTGGTAGAAGTTCGCCCCCGTCTGCGCGTTCAGCCGGCCGTGCGGCCAGATGCGGAGGTACTTCCCCATGTCCACGATGTAACGAAGGTCGGTCGTGGTCGCCTTGAGCTGCCACGAGTCGTCGTAGATGCGCTCGTCGATCCGGAGCGTCGTGCTCGTGAAGCGGTGGATGAGGCGGAGGCCGAGCGCGTACCGATCGCGCGACGTCGGGAGCTGCTCGAGCGGGCGGACGTTCGAGCGGTACTCGTTGACGAGATCGATCGACGCGCCCGGCGGGATGAACGGCGCCACGTTCGGGTCGAACATCGGAACGTAGCGGTACGGCTTCGACTGATCGCCCCGCTCGAACTGCCCCGTCGCACCCGCGACGAGGAGCGTCGTCGCGTTCAGGACCATCGTCACCCCGGCCTCGACCTCCGTGGTCTCGAGCGTCGAGATGAAGTTGTTCGGGCCGCGGCCGATCTCATCGTGGTCATGATTCACCGCGACGCGCGGGGTCGTGAGCTTGTCGTTCAGGTCGGCCGTCACGGCGAGGCCGCCGCCGATAGAGATGTAGTCGGGCTCGTCCGAGAACGTGCCGGTGGCTTGCACGCCGTAGAGCCCCGGCTTGTAGCCCCCCGTGAGCACTCCGGCGTAGCGCTGCTCGTGGTACGCGAGCGACGCCTCCGACACGATGTCGGGCGACGCAGCGCTCACGATGTCGACGATGAACGAGCCGCCGATGTTCCAGCCCGCCGTGGGGGAGCTGATCGACCCGTTCACCGACGGCGTGAGCACGTACACGTTCGTCGTGTCGCCGTAGCCGGCCACGTCGAGCCCCGCCTTCACGACGAGGTTCTTCCTATTCTGCGGCAGGCACTTCACGACCTCGTCCGGCGACTTCGCCTGGAGCATGCAGCGGAGCTGCCCCGGCGTGAGGTATTCGCTCGGCGGCGACGAGAGGGCGACCTTGATGGTGACGAGCTCCCCCTCGTGCACGGTGTACTTCTGGTCGAACGTCAGCGGGACGCCGCCGTTGAGCGTCCCTTCGGCGTGGACCGTATGCTCGCCGAGATCGACGCTGAACTTCTTCGTGAGCGCGTCGTCGGGGACTTCGCGCTCGTCGAACGTGACGTGCAGGTCTTTGCAGCCGGGGGGGGCCACGAACGTCACGTGCGGGATGCGCAGCAGCAGGTCCTGCACGCGCGTCCGCGCCGCCTTCATGACGGCGATGTCCTTCTTCTGGATGCCGCTCTCGAGCGCCTTCTGCGCGTCGCGGAGGGCGTCGATGAGCTTGCCCGCTCGGCGCTCGCACGACGACAGGTGCAGCCTCGTCCTCGGCTGCTCCTCGAGCTTGAGCGAGTCGTTGTCGTACTCGATGCACTGATCGAGCTTCCCGGCCATGTCCGCCGCGAGGCCGGCGCTCGCCTGCTGGAAGGCTTCGACGTTGTCCCAGCCGGGGATCTTGCGCGCGCCGCCGCCTGCCTCCTGGGGGGGCTTGTGCTCCTGCACCACTTCCGCGTTCTCCTGCGGCGTCGGGGCAGCTGGCGCGGGCGCAGCGGGGGCGGCGCCCGCGGCGGGGGAGGGGGGGGAGGCTTCCTGCGCGGCGTCCGTGGGCTTCTCGCTGGCCGGCGCGGTGTTCGTCACGAGCTGGAGGGCGTCGGCCCACTGGCTCTTGATGTTCGGGGTGGTCCCGGTCGCCGGGAGCTTCGCGTTCGGGTCGGCGCCGAGGGCGGTCGCGAAATCGTTCCGCGCCTCGTCTGCCTTGCCGACCTGCGAGGCGATCATCCCGAGCACGACGTAGACCTCCGCCTTGGTCGCGCCGCTGCACTTCTTGCACCGGTCGAGCGCGGCGTTGAGCTTCGTCTGGGCGGGGCCGAACGCGGCGTTCGCGTAGTCCTCGTCGAGGATCTGCTTCACCGTCTGCCGAACGGCGGCGTCCTCGCCGGCCGCCTGCGCGGCGCGGGGGGCGAGAAGTAAGACGGCAAGCGCGAGACAAGCGGCCAAGAACGGCCGCCACCGGCAAGGACCCACTCCGTTACGGTACCGGAATTCGTGAGCCGTTTGCTCGTTTTGCGCGACGGGCATCGGCATCGACGTGAGGGCTCGCTTTTCCTAGTGTTGACCGAGCCGCGCTTCGCGCGGACTCGCCGTCACGTCTTTCCGCGCCGCTCCCCCCGAGTTGCTAGCCGAAGCTAGCTAGCGTCGCGCTTGGGACTCAGTTGCAGCCGCAGCCACCGCCGCCGCCGCCGAAGCCGCCGGTGGCCCCCTCGGAGACCGCGCGGACGTGCTCATCGACGCCGGAGGACATGTCGTCCGGGCTCATCGTGGGGTGCGCGAGGGTGCCGCGCTCGTACGGGGCGACGTGCGAGCAGCCCGTGATGACGAAAGACGCTGCGACCACTGCCACGGCCGTCAACGCGATCCTGATTGCTACCAGCTTGCTCGCCTTCATCGCTTCCTCTCGTGCTTCCCTTGTGTCGCGCTCGTCCGGCTCTGCTTGCCGGGAGCCCGACACCCACCACGCAGTGCATTGCTCGCGCCATCGTCGCCCAGACGCGAACCAGCGGAAAAATCTTCGGGAGAGAATGTAGGTGCGCGCCAAAGTGCTGGGTCCATGAGGGTGAGCGGTGGATCGCGGATGCTCCACCCCTGGTCGTCATCCTGAATCCCGAAGATCGCGGCGAAGCATGATCCGCCCGGTCATCGCGGATCGGTCGCTTCGCTCGGGCTGAACCATCGGAACCGTTTGCAGGGGCACGGGGCGTGCTCGCAGAATATGGGCATGGGCTCACGCGGCGCGCTTGGATGTCTCTTCGTTCTCCTCTTCGGGTTCGGGACCGCCGCGGCCTGCTCGGACTCCGAGCCCCCGGACGTGCCGACCTACGGCCCGCCGGGGGCGCTCGGGAGCCAGAGTCCTGACCCGCCATCCGGGGTGACCAGCTCGTCGAGCGGAAGTAGCAGCGGGACGGCGTCGTCGAGCGGGAGCGGAAGCGGGAGCTCGTCAGGCAGCGGGAGCGGGGGGACCGTGACGACGTTCGCATGCGAGACCGGCGGAGTGACCATCGTGGACGGCGGGCCATGCACGGTCAGCTGGTCGACGACGATCTACCCCGCCATTCAAGGAGCGTGGGGTTGCTCCGCCGCGGCCCCCTGCCACACGACGGAGCCGCCCGTCATGACGGGCTCGGCCAGCGCTGTGTACGCGTCGCTCGCCAACTACACGAGCGCCTCGCTCCTCGGAAACAACAACCCGTACATCAACCCGTGCTCGACCGCGCCGGCGGAGTCCAACTTCGTCTGCAACACGCAGGCGACGGGTACGACCGGTTTGTGTGGCACCTCGATGCCGCTCGTCGGCGGCCCGCTCACCGCCGCGGCAACGACGGAGATCGCGACGTGGGTCGCGTGCGGCGCGCCGCAGAACTGAAGAGAGCCAGCTGACGGAACCGGGCGGAGGATGACGAGGTAGGGCTCCACGTGCTACCCGCGTGGGCGCCCGCATGGACCGACTCCTCGCACGCCTCGATCGACGCTTCGGTCGTTACGCGATCGAGAATCTGCCGATGTACGTCGTCGGCGGGATGGGGATCGTGTTCCTCCTGGCGTACACGCGCCCGGAGTTCCTCTCGCTCCTCACGCTCTCGCCGCGCGCGATCGCGCAGGGGCAGGTCTGGCGCCTTGTTACCTACCTGTTCATCCCGCCGGACATGACGCTCTGGTGGATCCTCTTCACGCTCTACTGGGTGTGGATGGTCGGATCGAACCTGGAGGCGGAGTGGGGGGCGTTCAAGCTGAACATCTACTACTTCCTCGGGATGGCGGGGACGACCGCGGCGGCGCTCATCACGGGCGGCGCGCAGGGGAACACGTACCTGAATCTCTCGCTCTTCTTCGCGTTCGCGACGCTCTTCCCGGAGTACGAGATCCTGCTGTTCTTCATTCTGCCGATCCGGATGAAGTGGCTCGGGTGGCTGTCGCTCGCGTACGTCCTGTACGAGCTCGCGCTGGGGGACTGGGTCATCCGCGGGGCGATCATCGCGGCGCTGTCGAACTATCTCCTCTTCTTCTGGAGCGACATCGGGCGGGCGATCCGCGGCGGCGGGCTTCAGGCGAAGCAGGCGGCGCGCCGTGCGGCGTCGGTCCCTCCGCCGCGCGCCGTGCAAGAGTCGCGGGCGTGCGCGATCTGCGGCGCGCGGGAGAGCGACGGGGCGGACATTCGGGTTTGCTCGTGCGAGAAGTGCAAGGCGGCCACGGGGGGGCAGGCGCGGACGCTGTGCTTGGAGCACGCCAGGAATCACTGACCCGGACGCGGCGGCGCCCCACCCGCCCGGGTCACGCCCGAAAAGCGTCGGGTCACGGCTGAAAAGCGTCGGGTCACGCGAGACCCCGACGAGGTCGCGCGAGACCCGCTCGGGGTCACGTCCGAAAAGCGTCGGGTCACGTCCGAAAAGCGTCGGGTCACGTCCGAAAAGCGTCGGGTCAGGGCTGAAAAGCGTCGGGTCACGCGAGACCCCGACGAGGTCACGCGAGACCCGGTCGGGGTCACGTCCGAAGAGCGTCGGGTCACGGCTGAAAAGGGCCGGGTCACGTCCGAAAAGCGTCGGGTCACGCGAGACCCAGACGAGGTCACGCCTTACCCCGACGAGGTCACGCGAGACCCGCTCGGGGTCACGCCCGAAAAGCGTCGGGTCACGTCCGAAAAGCGTCGGGTCACACGAGACCCCGACGCGGTCATGCCCTACCCCGACGAGGTCACGCGCCCGGCCGGTCGGGTCTCAGTCCACCTCGAGCACGACCTTGCCGAACCCCTCGTTGCTCGCCATGTACGCGTGCGCCTCCGCCGCCCGCGCGAACGGCAGCACCTTGTCGATCACCGGCTCGAGCTGGCGCGTCGCGAAGAGCGGCGCGAGGTGGCGGG
>JBKQKP010000398.1:0-9976 GCA_052147435.1 Polyangiaceae bacterium
CCCGACGACGCGCCCGCGACGGAGATGATCCACTTCAACGTCCACTCGCCGCGCTCGCCCTACGGCGTGCCCCGGTGGATCGGAACGCTCCTCTGCGTCCTCGGTTCGAGGGAGAGCGAGGAGGTCAACTACCTCTACTTCTCGAACAAGAGCGTTCCGCCGCTGGCGCTCCTCGTGTCCGGGGGCCGGCTCTCGGAAGCGTCGGTTCCGCGCATCCAGAACTTCATCGAGGAGCATCTGAAGGGGAAGAAGAACTTCCACAAGATCCTGATCCTCGAAGCCGATGGCGGCGGCGCACATACGCCGGCGAACGATCAAGCGCGCGCCCGCATCGAGCTCCGCCCCCTCACCGAAGCGCAGCAGCAGGACGCGCTCTTCCAGAACTACGACCAGCGGAACCTCGACAAGGTGGGCGGTTCGTTCCGCCTGCCGCGCCTCCTTCGGGGCGAGGGGCAGGACTTCAACCGGAGCGTCGCCGACGCGCAGCTCCGGTTCGCGGAGGACCAGGTCTTCCAGCCCGAGCGAGACGAGTTCGACTTCTTCCTGAACCGGAAGCTCCTCTCGGACCTGGGGATTCGCTTCTGGCGCTTCCGATCGCAGACGCCGCTCGCGCGGGACCCGGAGCGGCTCACCGACATGGTCGAGAAGCTCGTTCGCGTCGGCGTGCTCGTGCCCGACGAAGGCCGGATGCTCGCGAACGACATCTTCAACCGGGAGTTCCGACGGATCAAAGACGACTGGACCAAGCGGCCGATCACCCTGACGCTCGCGGGCATCCAGACCGGCGTGGAGGATCTGAAAGACGGTCCCAAGGGGATCCTCGCCGACGCGAAGAAGCTCCTCGCTTTGCGCGCGCAGCTCGAGGCGGAGGAGGAGCGCCTCGCGAAGGAGCGCCTCGCCCTCGCGCGCCGCTACCAGGATGGGGAAGCCGAACGCGTTCCAGTGCCCGCCGAGGAGTTCGCAAGCTGGTTTGCGAAGGGAAAGCCATGAACGAAGCAGAGCGGAATGCCGCGTGGGTCAAGCAAGCGCAGCTCGATGCTGACCGAGGTGTCATCGAGTGCCGCGTGTGCCGCACCAAGGGGAGCTTGGCGGACTCGATCACGCTCTGGCGAAACGGGGTCTTGGTCTTCGCGTCTTGCCACCGCTGCATGAGTTTCCACGACATCCTCATGCGCCCGACGGAGCACGGCCTCGAGGTCAGGGCGCACGCGCGTTATCCGCTCGTAGTGCGGGGCGGCGGATGAAGCTCTCGGTGACCGACCGGCGCCCGTGCAAGATGCGGCGCGGCGACCTGCGGCGCGTGCCCCAGCTCCGAGGCGCGCGCGTGATCGGCTACTACGTGGCGTGCCCGCGCTGCGGGTTCGTCACGCCGATCATCCAGGGCCAAGACGGCGTTCGGATCGCGGAGGACGGCGAGCTCGTCTCGTTCTCGGCGCCCGTGCAGTGCGTGATGTGCCTCGTGCGCATCGGGCTCGTGCGCGGCGACGCCACGCTGGAGGAAGGGCCCGATGTGCGTCCCGTTCGCCCCCACTGATCTGGCGCTCGTTGCCAGCGCGCTCGACTCGGCGGGGCTGCTCCTCGAGCGCGGGTACGGCCTCCGAATCGAGAAGGCCGCGGGCGTCGGCACCGCCCGCGGCTTCGAGAGGGCCATTGCACGACTCGCCGGGCTTCTCCGGGAGCGGGCCGCTCCGGACGCGGAGGCAGCCTCTCGCGCGGCAGCTGGCGAGCTCGCGCTCGACTGGAGTGCGCTCACGCCGCGTGCACAGGCGCGCGCCGTCGACCGAGCGGCGAAAGCGGCTCGGGACATCACGGCGCGCATCCCGGCACGGCTACGCGGAACGCTGGGCCGCGCGGCTGTCGGCCTCGTTCAGGATGTCCGGCTGGTGGCGCGTGAGCGCAAGGGACTCGCGATCGGCGTCGACTTCAACGCAGTGGATCGGCGCGTCGTCGAGCATGTCGTTCGGACGCAAACGAACTTCGTCCGCGACGAGTTCGGGCGCCGCTCCGACCGGATGAGCGCTCGCGCGCGCGAGGTCGTCGCGAGCGGCCTCGAACGCGGGCTCGGGCGGGAGGAGATCGCCGGCGAGCTCGCGGAGATGGCTCGTTCAATCATCCAGGGCAAGTCGCCCTTCTATTGGGAAGTCGTCGCGGGCGCGTTCATGGCGACGGGGCGCTCTTACGCGCAGATCTCCTCCTACGCCGAGGCGGGGATCGACCGCTACCAGATCCTCGCGGTGATGGACGCGCACACAACGCCCCTCTGCCGATTCCTGAACGGGAAGACGTTCTCGGTCGCCACGGCGCTCGATCGTTTCGATGCGATCGACGCGCTCGAAGACCCAGAGCAGATCAAGGCCGCGCTGCCGTGGGGCCGCCAAGCGCGGGACCCCGAGACGGGGGAGATGCACATCTACGTCGAGAGGGACGGCGCGCGCACGACTGTCGCCAGCTACCCACCCGACGACGTGACGCGCATTCGCGGGCGCGTCGGCGACGAGGAGCTCGAAGGCATCTGGGGGTTCCCGCCGTACCACGGCCTCTGTCGCTCGGTGACGGTCGCAGTTTTCTGAAGAGCGGGATTCCTCATCGCAGCGGTGAAGCCAAGGTGCCCCTTGGAATCGTCCGAGAGACGGGCTTCCCGAGCGCGATTCCAGTCTGAGCGCGTGACGAAGAATCCCGCGCCACCCGCCACGCCAACGAGATTTCGCGCACGTGCCGCCAGGCACACGTTCCGCAACGGCTGGTCCCACGAGGAGAACGACGATGAGCTTGTTCGATGTCTTTCAGGTTCCCTTTCCCCGGACGACTACGCGCCGGTCCACTTTCAGCCCGGGCGAGATCGTCCGTCACTACGGCGAGCATGCGCTCGTCGTCGGCTTCAGCCGAGCGCGCGGCGTGCGCCTGCGCAGCCCGGCCGGCGGACGCGCGTGGTACGCCGAGCCCGAGGAGTGCGAGCCGCTGTACTAGCCAGCCTTCTTGGGAGCCGCCCGGCGGCGCCGCGTTGTCGCCGCCGTCCTGGGCCGCCGCGTCCGCGGCTTCTTGTGAAGATCGATCACGCGCGCGCCGAGGCCATTGGCGATCTTCGTCAGCTTGTCGAGCGACAGGTTCTCGTCCCCTCGCTCGAGCCGCTGCTGGTACTTGACCGAGTGGTCCAGGATCTCGGCGAGCTCGTCCTGGGTGAGACCGGCCTTCTCACGCAGCTCGGCGATCCGTCGGCCGACGTCGCGCTGCACTCGCGTCGGATCTTGGGGGCGCACACCCCGCACGGTCGCGGC
This sequence comes from Polyangiaceae bacterium, assembly GCA_052147435.1. Lineage (GTDB taxonomy): Bacteria > Myxococcota_A > Polyangia > Polyangiales > Polyangiaceae > JBKQKP01. The sequence continues at coordinate 3,276 of JBKQKP010000398.1, forward strand.
GGGTCGCCATTCTGAACACCTACCTATGGGTTCCCGGTCGAGCCGGGCCCGGGGCCCTTCGTGCAGCACGCTCCTGCCCGGGTGCGAAAAGGAGGGGGGCCTGTCCCCGCCCGCCGGACCTCGCCGCGTTTGTTCCTGATGAGAGGAGCGCGCCGTGAGCCAGACGACCAGCGGAGCCAAGGCGAAGATCGAGGCGATCTCAGGGCGCCTAGCGTCGATCACCAAGGCCGCCGACCTCCTCGCCGTCGCGCGTGAGATCGAGGCGCTCGGCGCCGAGCTCGCCCGGGCGGAGGCCCGAGGCGACGCGTTCGTCTGGCCGCGCGACCTGAACGACGGCGGGACGGCGAAGGAGTGGGGAAAAGACTCCGTGGAGGGGACCCCGCGTGGATGAGCGGCTCGTTCACGCTGTCGCGAAGGCGCGCGAGCTACTCGCCGAGGTCGCGCCCGATCTCGTCGAGAAGACGATGTGGGGCTCGCCCGCGGGCAAGAAGCGCCTCGCCAAGCGCCTCGCCGCGATGCTGCCGGTGCACAAGGCGTACACCGAGCCGTTCGCAGGCAGCGGGGCCGTTCTCTTCGCCAAGCCTCAGGTTCCTACCGAAGCGATCAACGACGCGGACCCTGAGATCGCCTCAGCGTACCGAATCGTGCAGAAGCTCTCCGACGCCGACCTCGCGAAGCTACGGGAGATGGACTGGACGGGCAGCGCCGAGACGTTCAAGCGACTCAAGGGCGAGAATCCGACGAGCGACGTCGCCAAGCTTCATCGGTTCCTCTACCTGTCGCACTTCGCGTACGGGAAGCTTCGCGGCAAGAGCTTCAGCCCCTCGCAGGCGGGGATCGAGGCCGGGACGCCGGGGCGCGTGGCGAAGTTCGCGCCGCGCCTCAAGGGCGTACACGTCTTCAACGGCGACTACGAACCCGTCGTTCGTAAGTTCGATGGGAAGGACTCGCTCCACTTCCTGGATCCTCCCTACGCTGGCTACAACGTCGCCGTCGGCGAGAAGGGCTTCGACGAGGACCGCTTCTTCAAGCTGGTCAAAGGACTCGGCGGCAAGTTCCTCATCACCTACGGAGTGCGCGGCAAGCTCCCAAAGCTCCTCAAGGCCGAGGGCTACCCGATTCAGCGGATCCGCACGCCGCGCACGATCCGCACGATGCGCGGCGTGGGCGGTTCGAAGTATCTCACGCAGCTCGTCGTGTCGAACTACGACGTCGCGAAGAAGCGGCTCGAGGAGCTGGCACTCGACGGCTGGGAGCTCGTCGAGGAAGAGGAGACACCGGCGCGAACGACCGTTGTGATTCCGGGGGGGGACCGGGAACCGGCGCCCGCCGCGCCGGTGCTCGACGACGTCACTACCCGGGAGATGGGGGCGGAGCAAGTCGAGTCCGCGAGCGAGACGGCTGCGCACTCGGATGCGCGCGTATTCATGAAGACGATCCCGCTCATCAAAGGCACCGCGCCCGACGACGAGCGGTTCGTCCTCGGCATCGTCCTCGAGCCCGAGGAGGTGGATGCCCAGAAGGACATCTACTCCGCCGCGGAGATCCGCACGGCCGCGCACCGGTTCATGGAGGACTTCCAGGACGTCGGGCTCATGCACAAGATGCGCGTGAACGGCGCGGTCAAGATCGTCGAGAGCTACCTCGCGCCGGCCGACCTCACGGTTGCGGGCACGCACGTCAAGCAGGGGACGTGGCTGCTCGGGGTCCACGTGCTGTCCGACGCGCTCTGGGACGAGGTCAAGGACGGCAAGCTCACCGGGTTCTCCATCGGGGGCTCGGCGCGTCGCGTGCCTGACGCGGACGCGCCGTCCGGGGCGGCGGCGTGAGCGATGCCGCCGACCCGCCCGCGACCGCGGAGGCGAGCGCGCCGTCCGCGCCCTCCGAGGGGGGAGTCCATCGCCTGCTCGACATGCTCGTCGAGGAAGTCTCGCTGGTCGATCGCGCAGCCAACAAGCGGCGGTTTCTCGTCGTGAAGAGGGAGTCGGAGATGCCGAAGAAGAAGACCGAGGAGACGACTCCGGCGAAACCCGGCGCGGTTGGCGCGACGGCGGGAGGCGGGGCGGGCAGGAAGCCGCCGCCGAAGGCGAAGAAGCCTCCCAAGAAGCCCGACGACGAAACCGAGAAGGGCAAGAAGCCCCCGGCGGCGAAGGATCCTCCCGAGGAGGAAGAGGACGAGGAGGACGAGGACGGCAAGACCTCCAAGGCCTTCCCTCCGAAAAAGGACCCCGACGAAGAAGAGGAGGAGGAAGAGCAGGAAGAGGAGCCCGGGGACGCGCCCGCGTCCGAGGACGAGCCTTCCGGCAAGCCCCCGGGAAAGAAGCCGCCGAAGAAGAAGGCCGAGAAGGATGAGGACGGGGCGCCCGCTCTCGGCGCGCCCGACGACGAGACTCCGGACGACGACGAGACGCCCCTCAGCATCGCGCTCGCGGCGCTCGACAGTCTCACCCAGGCGGTCGAGATCCTGAGCGATTCGCCCGAGGACGGCAGCCAACTCGCTTCGGTCGCCGAGGGCATTCGCGCCGCGGCCGATGCGATCTCGTCCGCGGCGGGGATCGAGCCCGACAACGACGAGGAGCCCGGCGGGGAAGCCAGCATCGCGGGCCTCGTCTCCTCCATTCAGGAGATGCTGACAACTATCGAGAGCCACACGCAGGCTCTCTCGGCGGAGTCGAAGACTCCGGCGACGGCACCAACGATCACCGCGGAGACGCAGGCGCCCCCGGACCTGGCGGGCACGCTCGCCGAAGTCTCGCAGTCGATGAAGTCCCTCGACGCCTCGGTGAAGGCGCAGGCCGCGCGCCTGTCCGCGCTCGAGAAGCGCGCGGGGGTCCCGAACAGCCAGCCGCCCGGCGAGCGCGTGACGAAGACGGAACCCGAGGACGCGAGCTGGCCCATCGACATGAACCGCCCGCGCGACCGCGCGAGCGTCGACAAGGCCGTCTCGTTTCACGACGACTGACCGCGCTCCCAACGTGGGCGCGCTCCGGAGAAGACCATGGGCTTCACGAGCAACCGAACGATTCTCGAGAAAGCGGACATGGCGATCCGCGACCTGCAGGATGGCGGCGGGTATCTCCTGCCGGCGCAGGCGCAGAAGTTCATGCGCCTGCTCATCAAGCAATCGGAGCTGATGGGGATGGCCACCGTCGTTCCGATGGCGGCGCCCCGGCAGCAGACGCCGAAGATCAAGTTCGGCCAGCGCGTGCTCCGCGCCGGCAAGGAGGGCACGCGCCTCGCCGATCAGGATCGCGTGAAGCCGGACTTCTCGTACGTCGAGCTGGATGCGCGCCTGTTCAAGGCGGAGATCGATCTCTCCGACGAGACGCTCGAGGACTCGGTCGAGCGGGGCGAGCTCCGGCAGACGATCATGGAGCTGATCACCGAGGCGATCGGACGCGACATGGAGGAGGTGCTCATCATGGGCGATCTCCAGTCGCCCGATCCGTTCCTCGCGCAGCTCGATGGTGTGCTCGTGCAGACCGTGAGCCACGTCGTCGACGCCGGAGGAAGCAACCTCACCAAGGACATTCTCTTCGACACCGTGCGAGCGCTCCCAAGCGAGTACCTGCGGGTGAAGAAGACGCTCTCGTTCTTCACGAGCGTCGACACGGAGCTCGGCTATCGGAACACGCTCGCCGAGCGTGCGACCATCGGTGGCGACAAGTGGCTCGAGACCGATGTGCCGGTCATGTACTCGGGGATCCCGATTCGATCGATCCCGCTGTTCCCCGAGAACCTGCCCGCGCCGACCACGCCACCGCCCGCACCCGCCGACGCGGGTGGCGCTGGAGCCCCGCTGGTCGTGCCCATTCCGCGGGACCGGACGACGATCGTCCTGGCGAACCCGAAGAACCTCCAGGTGGGGATCTGGCGGAAGGTTCGCATCGAAACGTGGCGCGACGTTTCGGCGGGCGTTCTTCGCGTGGTCGCGACCCTTCGGTTCGACGTGAAGTGGGCCGTCGAGCTCGGGACCGTGCGCGTCTCGTACCTCAAGGCCGCCTAATCGCGCTGGGCCTGTCCCCGCCACGGCGGCGCGGGCCCCTTTGTTCCTGGTGAGAGCGCGCCCGGTCCGTGGCGCGGGAGAACCGCGATGGAGACGATCCTCGTCCGGCTCAAGCCGTACGACCCGCGGCGGAAGTTTGTCCTTCGCCGCTACGTGTACGCCGGCATTCACTTCCTGGTGACGCGCGGCTGGGAGCGCGTTCCCAAGGCCGTCGGCGACTACCTCCGGGACGTTCGGCAGAAGGAGTTCGATCCGTATTCGCCGCCTGCCTTCGACGTGTGCACCGAGGCGGAAGCCGCAGCGCTCGAGAAGCGCGAACGTGAGCTGTCGGGCGCGCGCCGCACTGCGCTCGACGCGATTCCGGTAGTCGAGCCTCGGCGCGTCGCCGGCGTCGTGACCACCGCCGATCTGCCCGGCGCGCGGGTCGTCGATGAGGACGAGACGACGGCGCGTCCGCGCGGACGCCGGGGCGAGGCGCGGCGGTGACGTCGTACGCGAGCATCGCCGATCTGCGTGCCGAGGGCGTCGGTGACGACACCGCGAGCGACGCGCGCCTCGGGGCGGCGCTCGAGGAAGCTTCGCGCGCGATCGATCGGCTCACCGGGTGGTTCTTCGAGCCGCGCAAGGACATCGTTCGCCTGTCGGGCCGGGACACGCCGACGATCGAGCTGCCGTTCCCGCCGATCGCGCTCACCCATGTGCGCGTCGGCGGCGGGTTCTGGATGCCCGCCTTCGACATCCCGCTGACGCCCGAACTCGTGTGGATCGTCGGCGCGCCCATCCGGGCCGACTTCGACGTGCCGCGCATCACGCTTCGCTTCGGGTACGCGTTCCCCCGAGGCCAGGGGAACGTCGAGGTCGAAGGGACCTTCGGCTACACGGAGCCCGACGGCACCGCAGAGGGCCGCACGCCGCTCGCGATCCGGCGAGCGACCATGTTCCTCGCGCTCCTGTCGAGCCCCGGCGTCGCCAACGTCGAGGCCCGCGAGGACAACTGGCGTCGGCCGCGACTCATCGAGGAGAGGACCCGCGACCAATCCTACCGGCTCGCGCCTCCCGTCCCCTCGACCTCACTGACGGGCGAGCCCGAAGTGGATGAGATCCTCGCTCGCTACCGCCGGCCGCTCGGCCTTGGAGCCGCGTGATGCGCGGTCGCCTGCTCTTCGTGTGCACCGCGGAGTTCGTCCGCGTCGATGCGAGCGCGATGACCGCCGGGTCCGCGGACGTCGATCCCGACTTTCGGGAGGCGCGCGTCCTCCCGGGCGCCCCCGACGCGGTGGGCACGCTCACGCGCCGCGAGCTGCCTGCCGTGAAGGTCCCTTGCCAGGTGGAGCCCGAGAGCTTCGAGGCGCTCCACATGATCGGCGCTGGGAACCAACCCACGTCACACGTGCAGGTCGTCCTGCACTTCCGGGATCTCGAGGCGCTCGGCCTCGTCGATGCGGCGACGGGCCGCGCGCTCATCGGTCCGGGCGACCGGATGACGGGATTCTACGACCGCGAGGGGAAGCTCGTTCAGACGGCGGACCTCTACGTGACCGAGGCGCGTCCGGTCGGCTTCGGCTTCGGCCTCCTGAGGCCGCGCCGAAATCTGCTGCTCGTCGTGCTCGAAGCGCGCGCGTCGAGCGTGCGGGGCGCGCCGTGACGGGGCGCTGAAAAGGACTTCGGGGAGCGCGCACGAGCCGCGTCCGCATGGTGCGGTCCGGAGCCACGCGCGCTCCCGCTGGAGAAGGAGAACGAACATGGCGGATACCAACGGAACGTCGGGCGGTGGCGGGAGCTCGGGAGCCCCGAGCCCGGCGCCCACCGGATCGACCGGCGGGGCGGGCGCGACGGGACCGACGGGCGGGGGCGCGAGCTCGGGGCCCTCGGGCAGCACGGGGGGCACCGGAGCCACCGGGGGCACGGGCGCTGGCTCCGGCTCCACGGGTAGCACCGGAGGGGCGGCGGCGTCGGGGGGCTCGGCGCCCTCCACGTCGACGGGTGGGTCGTCGGGCACGGCGACGGGGACGGATCCGGGGACGGCCCCCGGATCCACGGACGGTTCGAACGGTGCGCCCGGCACGACGCCGGTCGATCCGAAGCCCGAGCCCTCTATCGAGTGGGTGGAGCGCTTCTGGCGCCTGAGCGCGCAGGCGATCGTGGACGCGGTCGCCCGCGTGCTCGACGCGCTCTCGGCCGCGCTGAAGGCCGACCCGAAGGCCGACCCCTCGAAGCCCGACCCGAAGTCGGCCTGAGCGGATGGGCGTCGCGAAGATCGGCGAATGGCGAAGGGCCGCGCAGCTCCTCAACCGAGCTGCCAACGGGATGGAGCGATCCATCGACCGGGCCCTTCGCGTTGAGGCAGAGGTTCTGCGGGCCGAGATCGTCTCTGGCCTTACGGACCAAGCCCCCGGCGGAGAGCCCATCCGACCACTCGCAGCCACGACGCTGGCTGCGCGGCGGTTGGATGGGTTCGAGGGTGACAAGGCCCTCCTCCGTCGCGCCGATCTCCGCAACGCGATCTCCGTCACGGTCCGGGGCCTCTCGGCGTTCGTGGGAGTGCCTCGCAAGACCGTTCACAGCAAGAGCCTCGCTGACATCGCGAAGATGAACGAGTTCGGGTTCGGCCCGATCGTCATCGTGGTCACCGAGGCGATGCGTCGCTTCCTCTTCGCGCTCTTCCGAGAGCTCGGGGAGGGAGCGGGTGGTGGTG
>JBKQKP010000399.1:0-7425 GCA_052147435.1 Polyangiaceae bacterium
CTCGCGCTCGTCGACTTCGCGGTGGTGAAGATCCTCGTGATCGTCGGCTTCGTCTTCAACGTCGCCGCGCTCCTCACGTGGGTCGATCGCCGCCAGAGCTCGATGATTCAGGACCGCATCGGCCCGAACCGCGCCGTCTTGAAGATCGGCAAGTTCGAGCTGCGCGTCGCGGGGCTCCTGCACACCGCGGCAGACGGGGTGAAGTTCTTCTTCAAGGAGGACTTCATGCCGCCGAACGCGGACAAGCTCCTCTTCAGCCTCGCGCCGATCCTCGCGATGGTGCCGGTCCTGTCGCTCATCGCCGTCATTCCGTTCGGCGACACGCTCTGCACGGCAGACATCATCGGCCACACGAAGGATGGCGCCTGGTTCTGGCCGTCGATCCCGCGGTGGGGCGTCTGCGGCTCGAGCCCGACGGGCCCCTACGCGATCGACATGATGGTCGCTCCGCTCAACGTCGGGCTCCTGTACGTCTTCGCGCTGGCAGGGCAGGGGATCGTCGGCGCGGCGATCGCCGGCTGGTCGAGCGACAACAAGTTCTCCCTCATGGGAGCGCTCCGCGCCGCGAGCCAGATGGTGAGCTACGAGGTCGCGATGGGGCTGTCGCTCATCGGCGCGATGATGATCTACGGGACGATCCGCCTGGACGACATGGTCCGCTGGCAGGGGGACTACGCCTGGGGGATCTTCGTCCAGCCGGTCGCGTTCTTCCTCTTTTTCACCGCCGCCGTCGCCGAGAACAAGCGAATCCCGTTCGACTTGCCGGAGGCGGAGAGCGAGCTCGTGAGCGGGTACTTCACCGAGTACTCCGGGATGAAGTTCGGGATGTTCTACTTCGCCGAGTACATGGAGGTGTGCACGAGCTCGATGCTGCTCGTGACGATCTTCCTCGGCGGGTGGCAGCTGCCGTTCATCCATCGCGACGGCCTCTCGATCGCCTTCGGCGACGCCGTCCTCGCGCGGGCGCCGATGGCGCACTGGGCGGTCGAGCTCATCGGCGTGCTCGCGTTCTTCGGCAAGACGCTCGCGGTCTGCTGGTTCCAGGCGACCGTGCGCTGGAGCCTCCCGCGCTTCCGCTACGACCAGCTGATGAAGCTGGGGTGGAAGGTGCTCCTCCCGGCGTCGCTCGCGAACCTCTTCGCGACGGGGATCATCTGGCTGGCGCTCGACCGGCTCGGGCCGCAGGTGTCGTCGGGGCTCGAGGTCGTCGGGTCGGTGACCCAGGCGGTCGTTGCGGTGGCCATTCTCGCGGCCGTTGTCCTCGTCGTCGTCGGGATGATGACCCCGCGCAAGCACCGCCAGACCCTGGCCGGGACGGCCGCGAAGTTCGCCGAGGCGCTGGGCGGTTCGAAGGAAACGCCGATGCAGGCCTGAGCGCCTGAAACGTGAGCTGACTTAGGAAGCGAAAGCGAAACCATGAGCGTCACCTTCCCCAAGAAGCCCGCGAGCCCGCCGAACGCGGTCGTCGCCGAGCACCCCGAGCACAACCTCTACCTCCAGAGCTACATCCCGGAGGTCATGAAGGGGGTCGCGGTGTCGATGAAGCACTTCTTCGACAACACGAAGGAGATGGTCCTCGGTCACCGCCCCGATCCCGTGCTGGAACGCTACGACGAGGGGATCACGACGATCTCGTACCCCGAGCAGAAGCGCCCGTACCCCGAGCGCTTCCGCGGGATCCATCGTCTTACGCAGCGCGAGGACGGGAGCCCGCGGTGCGTGGCGTGCCTCTGCTGCTCCACGGCGTGCCCGGCCCAGTGCATCTTCATCGAGCCCGGCGAGTACGAGGCCGGGGACAAGCGGCGCGGGTACGAGCGCTTTCCGGTGAAGTTCGTGATCGACGAGCTCCGCTGCATCTTCTGCGGCTACTGCGTCGAGGCGTGCCCCTGCGACGCCATCCGGATGGACACGGGGCGGCACGCGGCGCCGTACGACTCGCGCGACCAGTTCATCTACGGAAAGGAGCTCCTCGTGAGCTTCCCGGGGCGGGACGGGACGCACGAGACGGCCAACCCGCGGCACGAGCCGGGAGAGGCGTCGCATCCGGGGATCGACCGGGAGCACGCGCACTAGGCAGCGGGGGGCCCTCGGGTTGGGGGGGTCGTTCGCCAGGGTCGGGCGCCGGTTCGCGAGCCTGACGGGTCGGCTCGCAGGCCTGACGGGTCGATTCGCGAGACTGACGGGTCGATTCGCGAGGCTGACGGGTCGATCCGCGAGGCTGACGGGTCGATTCGCAAGGCTGACGGGTCGATTCGCAAGGCTGACGGGTCGGCTCGCGAGGGTCGCGCGTGGGTTCGCGGGGCGACCGGTGCGGAGCGGTACAGCCACCCCGGAAAACGCGCGTCTTTTCGAGACGGTAGGGGGACTGGCGACGCAGGCCACCTGAAGCGAGAACCCCCGGGTTCCCGTCCACCAGAGCGTTTTGTCCCGCGCGCGGTGCAGACGATGGCGGTCCTCGCTATCTTCGCGTTCCCCGCTCCGGACACACCGGAAACCGAGGGGCCCCGTGATGACCGTCGTGACCGATTCGAACGCGCGTGTTCTTGCCGCGCACAAGGTGCACTCCTCGATGAACGCGCAGGTTGAGGCGACGTTGGACATTCTCCGCGGCGAGCTCGAGCGGCTCTTCACCCTCGAAGAGATGACGTCGATGAGCGAACGGCTCCTCGGCCTCGATCCCGAGGAGGTAGGTGGGGCGACGGCGAAAGGGAGCTTCGCGCGCGCGCTCGCCGAGCGGTGCTTCGACGGCGATCGAATCGACGCGCTCGTCGACGTGATCCTCCTCGAGCGGCGCGAAGTGGACCCGCGCGTTCGCGACCTGCACGCGCTCCTGGCGCGCGAAGAGCTCGTCCCCGGGAAGAAGGTCGGCCCGTTCACGATCGAGCGGAGGATAGGCGAGAGCGACCACGCGATCGTTTACCAGGCGCAGCGTGACGACGGGCTCTGCACGCTGAAGGTCCTGCGGCACGAGGCGACGCGCGATCGGCGAGCCGTGCAGCGCTTTCTCACCGTGAACCGGGTCGTCGCCGGGATGACGCACGACGGGCTCCCGCGAAAGATGGAAGCGGGGGAGCTCCCGGACGGGACCGTGTGGGTCGCCTACGAGTGGATCGAGGGGCAGACGCTCGCGGCGCGGTTCGCCAAGAGCGGGCCGTCGCACGTGAACGAGCTGAAGGGGATCCTCCGCGGCGTCCTCGAGCCGCTCGCGGCGCTGCACAAGGCTGGGCTCGCGCACGGGGACGTCAAGCTCGAGAACGTCGTGATCGCGCGAGGAAACGGAGGGGGGACCGAGCCGCGCGTCGTTCTCGTCGACGCGGGGACGGATCGCTTGCGTCCGCGCGTGCTCGCCGGCCGGGGGCAAGGGGGGCAAACGGGGGAGGGGGGCTTCGTCGGCCTCTTCGTGTCTCCCAAGACGCTCGCTCCGGAGATCGCCAGGGGGAAGGCCGCGGACGCTCGCTCCGACGTCTACGCCTTCGGCACGATGATGTTCGAGCTCCTCGTCGGCAAGCCCCCGTTCGCGGCGGAGAACCCCACCGACGTCATCGTCGCGCATCTCATCGAGGAGCCCGAGTTCCCGAGCGAGCGGGCGCCGCGCGGCTGGGTCACGCGCGACATCGACGACTTCGTCGCCCAGCTGCTCCAGAAAGACCCGGCGCTCCGTCCGCGCGACGCGCAGGCGCTGCTCGATCCGCTCGAGTCACTCGGGCGGGCGTCTACGGCGATGCGCGCGGCCGCGGTCATCCCGGACGAGAAGGTGGAAGATCTCGTCGATGCCCTCATCGCCGCGCCGGGGGACACCGACGCGCAGCTGGCGCTCGACAACGCGATCGACGAAGGGGCGAGCGCGCAGGTCGTGGCCGAGGCGTTCGAGATGGCGGCCGATCAGGCGAGCCAGGCTTCGCTCGGCGACGACTGGCTCGAGGTGGCCAAGGGGCTCCTCTTCCGCGCCGGCCGCATCTTCGACAACCGTGCGAAGGACAAGGAGCGGGCCGAGAAGGTCTACGAGAAGCTCGTCGCGTTGGACTCGAAAGACGAGATCGGGTGGAGCGCGCTCGAGGAGGTCCGGCGGGGGCTCGGGAAGTTCGAGGCGATCGTCGAGATGCTCCTCGAGCGGAGCGAGGGGGCGGGGAGCGGCGAGGAGCGGGCCCGCGCGCTCGCAGAGATCGGGCGCGTCTGCGCGACGGAGCTCGACGACGCGGACCAGGCGCTGGTGGCGTTCGCGCGGGCGCTCTGCGAGAGGCCCCTCGAAGAGGACTACGCGCGCGAGATCGAGCGGCTCGCCGGCTCGAACACGGCGCGGTGGAAGGAGACCCTCGACGCGATCGCCGAAGGGTCGAAGAACGAGGCGCTGTCCGCGACGGAGCGCAACGCTCTGCTCGCCTGGGCGGGGCGCTGGTACGACCAGCGGCTCGGGCGCGCCGACACGGCGCTCCTCGCGTACCAGCAGATCGTCGCGAGCGATCCGGCGAACGAAGCGGCGTCCGAGGGGCTCGCGTCGATCTACCGGCGCGCGCAGCAGTGGCCGGAGCTCGCCACGCTGCTTCTCACGATGGCGGAGGCCTCCGTAACCCCGTCGAAGGGGCGTGACAGGAAGACCGAGGCGGCGGAGCTGTTCGAGACCAAGCTGAACGACCTCTCCCGTGCGCGCGAGCTCTATGCAGCCGTCATCGCCGACGATCCCGGTCATCCGAAGGCGGGGGACGCGCTCGCGCGCCTCGCGGAGCGGATGGGGGACTACGACACCCTCGTGAGCCTCCTCGAGCGCCGCGCCGAAGCGCGCCGAGGGGCCGAGCGGGTCGAGGTGCTCGCGAAGCTCGCCGAGGTCTTCGAGGACCAGAAGAACGATCTCCCGGAAGCGGCCCGGCGGTACGACGCGGTCCTCGCGATCGACCCGTCGAACCTCATCGCGCTGAAGGGGCTGGACCGGATCTTCAACCGCACCGGGCGCTACAAGGAGCTGCTCGACAACCTCGACCGGCAGGTCGACGTCGCGGCGACGCCCCGCCAGAAGATCACGCTGTGGGAGAGGATCGCGGCGCTACACGACGAGGAGTTCCTCGATCACGACAGCGCGGCGTTCGCGTACGAGAGCCTTCTCCAGATCGACCCGTCGCACGACGCGGCGCTCACGTCGCTCGCGCGTCACTACCGGGCGCTCGATCGCTGGGACGACGTCGCCAAGCTCCTCGCGCGTCACGCGCAGGTGGTCGGCGAGGGGCCGCGGAGGATCGATCTCCTCGCGGCTCGCGCGAAGGTGCTGGCCGAGCAGATCGGCTCGCCCGAGCGGGCGATGCGGGCGTACGAGCAGGTGCTCGAGCTCTCGCCGGATCACGCCGGGGCGCTCGAGGCGCTCGCGCTTCTGCGCGAGATGACCGGCGACGCGCACGCGGCGATCACGGCCCTCGAGGCGCTCGCCGCCAAGGCGACGACGCCGGAAGGGAAGGCGGAGCAGTGGCTGCGTGCGGCGCGCCTACTCGAAGGGCGCGGAGATAAGGACGGGGCGATCGAGCGCTACCAGGCCGCGCTGGAAGCGAACCCCAAGGACGCGACGGCGGCCCTCGCGCTCCGTCAAGCGTGGACCGTACGGGGGGACGCGACGAGCGTCGTCGGGCTCATCGAGAAGCAGCTGGCGACCGCGGAGGGGGACCTCGCGAAGGGGCGCCTCCACGGCGAGCTCGCGCGGATCTTCCGCGAGCAGATGAAGGACGACACGAAGGCCGAGATGGCCGCCAAGCGCGCGATCGACCTGGACGCGACGAACGCCGACGCGCTCGTCGTCCTCGGCGACATCGCCTTCGAGCACGAGCGGTACCTGGAGGCCTCGCGTCACTACGAGCCGGTCCTCGGGCGCGTGACGTCGCTCCCCAAGGGGGATGCGGTGCGCGTGCTCGTGAACTTCATGGAGGCGTTCGGGCGGAGCTACACGGCGAACAACCCGTCGTCGTCGACCACCGACGTCGCGGACAAGCCGCCGCCGAGCCGGCCGGCCCCCGCGGCGAATCACCCGCGAATGATCGTCGCGGTCGATGCGCTGCAGAAGATCGCCCCCGACGACACGGAGGCGATGCTCAGGGTGTCGCACGTCGTGTTCGAATATGGCGACCCGCGCGGGTCCATCGCTCTGCACCGCGACCTCCTGGATCGAATCGGCGACGAGCTGGGAACGAGCGAGCGGGCGAGCCTGCTCTATAGGCTCGGAGAGAGCGCGCGGCGGGCAGAGGACCACGATACGGCGCTCGCGGCGCTCGAGGACGCGGCCGATCTCGATCCGTCGAGCGCGCTCGCGCTCCAGTCGCTCGCGTGGCTCTACGAGGCGCGCGGCGAGTGGGAGAACGTCGTCCGGACGAAGAAGAAGCGCCTCGAGGTGGCGACGGGGAACGAGCGCTTCGATCTGCTCCTCGAGATCGGCGACGTCGAGCTCGGGAAGCTCGAAGACCGGACCCGCGCGTCGAAGACGTACGTGGCGGCGCTCGAGGAGCGCCCCGACGATCGCAAGCTCCTCACGAAGCTGATGCAGCTCTATTCGGAGGAGAAGGACTGGGCGCGTCTCGTCGACGTCGTCCTGCGCCTCGCCGACTTCGTCGAGGACCCGAAGCAGCGCGCGAAGTACATGCACACCGCGGCGATCGTCTCGAGCCGGCAGCTCGGAGAGACCGACCAGGCGCTCGCGTTCTACGAGCGGGCCCTCGAGTTCGATCCTTCGCTCGTGAAGGCGCTCGACGAGGCGATCGAGCTGACGAAGACGAAGGGGGACCACGACCAGGTCGAGAAGCTCCTGAACGCGCGCCTCGAGCGGGCAAAGGGGGGGAGCGATCGGGCGCTCATCGTGAAGACGCTCGACGAGCTCGGCGCCCTCTACCAGAAGTTCCTCGACGAGCCGGAGATGGCCATCGACGCGTACGAGGCGGCGCAGGCGTTCGACCCGGAGGACAGGACCCGCGCCGAGCGGCTCGCGGAGCTCTACGCGAGCGACGTGAAGCAGTACCTCGACAAGGCCGTCCGCGCGCAGACGCAGATGCTCCGGAAGAACCCGTACAGGGTCGAGAGCTACAAGCTGCTTCGGCGCCTCTACACCGAGGCGAAGAAGGCGGACCCGGCGTGGTGCATGTGCCAGGCCCTCAGCGTGATGAACCTCGCCGAGCCGGACGAGGAGCGCTTCTACCGGCGTCACCGGACGGACGGCGCGGCCCCGGCGCAGGCGGCGCTCGGGGAAGAGGAGTGGACGAGCTTCCTCGCGCACGGCGACCTCGAGCCGCTCCTCACGAAGATCTTCGCGACGATCCAGCCGACGATCATCCGGACGCGCACGCCGTCGCTCCAGTCGCTCGGGTACGACCCGCAGTACGCGATCGATACGTCGCAACACCCGTATCCCGTGTCGCAGACGCTGTACTACGTGCAAGGAGTGCTGGGACTGCCGGCTCC